>JAWKNJ010000001.1:0-1076 GCA_041391765.1 Flavobacteriales bacterium
GAAGTTTACAACCGCGGACTGCAAGTGATGGACATGACCGCATTCACGCTTTGCAACGAGAACAAATTGCCGATCATCGTTTTCAATATGGACGAGGGTGGCAATCTTGCCAAAGTGGTTACAGGAGAATCAGTCGGTACGCTTGTGGAAGGCTGATTCGTCAGAATCCCTATTTTCGACCAAATTTCAATTATGGACGAAGAGTTAGAATTCGTTTTCGATTCAGCAGAAGAAGGAATGAGCAAGGCCATTGAGCGCCTTGAGCATGAAATGGCACGTATCCGTGCTGGAAAAGCTAGCCCAATGATGTTGAACAGTGTTCAAGTTGAATACTATGGTTCAATGACACCATTGAAGAATTTGGCGAACGTCACCACGCCAGACTCAAAAACGTTGATGATCCAGCCTTTTGAAAAAGGACTATTGGAAGAGATTGAAAAGGGAATCATGAGGGCCAATCTTGGTTTCAACCCTGGAAATGACGGAAAGGTGGTTCGCATCAATATTCCACCATTAACGGAAGACAGGAGACGTGATCTTGTAAAGCAAGCAAAGGCTGTGGCGGAGCAGGCTAAGGTTTCTATCCGAAGCGCGCGAAAGGATGCAAACGATGAAATCAAATCGTTAGAAAAAGATGGACTTTCTGAAGACCTTGCGAAAGATGCGGAATCAAAAATCCAAGACCTGACCACAAAGTATTCAAACAAGGTTGATGCCTTGGTAGACGAAAAGGAAAAGGATATTATGACAATCTGAGCTCAAGAGGTCAGAACAGCGAGCCTCGTCCGCCTCAGGCGGACGAGGCTTTTTTATTTCCTCGGAATCGGAACGATCATCCTTGTCCGTTTCATGTATTCATCAAAATTCGGGCGTCTTTTTAGCGAACGCTTGTCCATCAGCGGAATGCTGATGAATACAAACATCACCGTAATGGCCAAAGCTCCGATTCCTGTCCACCAGTGGTCGAGGCCAGCGTTCAACGCAATCAGGTAAATGCCCCACCACGTGAGCATTTCTCCAAAGTAATTCGGGTGCCGACTATATTTCCACAGGCCCTCATCCATGTTCTTGCCCTT
>JAWKNJ010000002.1:0-8025 GCA_041391765.1 Flavobacteriales bacterium
GAGCGGTCGCCAGGTGGCGAGTATCTACAGAGAACAAACCCCCAACAGCAACAGACTCATGAGTGTCACCCAAATTCACAGCCTAGCTTCACAGAGTACCGACGGCCTTTGAAGTTTCTGGGTCCCCTTGACTCGCAGCCTGGCATCTCAGCATGCACACGGCCTTTGAAGACTCAGGGATCACCCGATTCGCAGCCTGATGGTACTCTTGTTGAATGCATAAGGTCTATGTTGAACCAGGGCCTCAGTGAGATTAGGCGAGAGTTTACGCAACTCGTCGCCGGGTCGCTTGCGGCCTCTTCAACGCCCAGCCTGCGGGCCGGAGCCAACAACCTTCCTGATCGACGGATCAGTGCAAAAGACCTTCCTGATCCTCGGATCAGTGCAAAAGACCTTCCTGATCGACGGATCAGTGAATCGTGGCACGGTGTCACCGGGATGGCTTGCCCGAACCCTAGGGTCGGAGCCAGGTCTCCCGTGCGACAGCCTAGACAACAATGGAGCGATCGTATGATCGACGAAACAATGCCTGGCCTAGCCGCAGGGACTCAACCGCGCCCATGGCCCGGATCGAGCTCTCTCGGTTGGTTTCCCAGACAGCATTGGCCCGAAGCTATGATTGGGGGAATGGAGACTGGCTTCTCCGGAGACACCCGGCCTAGCGTAGCAACTGGCTTTGAATCTCACGGTTGGCCAGACCACGCGTCGTATGATCGTATGGCCGACGAAATTAAGCCACGCAACGCTCGGGAAGCTTTGCGGGACCAGCAGGTCAGCATGAACGCCCCTGATCAACACTTGCCCTCCCGTGATGCTGTGGCAGAAGAGCGAAACTCAAGTGAATGCCCAATGGTCGACGAAATTGTACGTAGATTTCGCAAGGCTAATATGAACCTGAAAGAAGAAATTAACGATGAAAGTTACCGCGGTTCTGATGAAACGGGGACTAATTGGGCCAGGGAGCCTAAAATGACAACCGATGATTATATGTGGCAATCCAGGGAACAGCGTCAGGCTAGCCGTAAAATAGTGGGGGATGAGCCGGCTTGCAAGAAAACCGTGAAATTCGAAAATTTGCGATCGGAAGAGTGCGATGAAAGAAATAATAATTTCCGATCGAAAGTCAGCGTTTCCGAACACAAGTTTTGCGATGGAACCAGCGACGCGGAACCGCAGTATGAGCGACAATCTCGTGCGATTGAAAGAACGAGAAAGAAAATTTCATCAAAGAATGAGCTTCGTAGAAATCGCAAGATGGCGCATTCTCCGACCAGCGGAAACTCGTCAGATGAATCGTATAATACTCAGTTAGAGAGTAGAAGAAATTATAGAGACAGTTTTAAGCGAAATAGACCTAGAAATATTAGGCGTGATAGCAGCGATGAATCGGAGAGCCGCACAAGACAACATGATAATACTAGATATAGAAGGAAGAATACTATACAACCGGAGAAATTTGACGGCAGCCAGCCGTTGGTTGCGTATTTGCAACACTTTGATACATGCGCCACATACAATGAGTGGCAACGTGAAGATAAGGCAGCATATCTGAGAACCAGTCTTCGGGGCAACGCTGCTCTACTTGTAGCCAGCAGTTGCAACAAGTGGGCCAGCTACCGAGAAATCGTCCAGACTTTGACAAAAAGATACGGAACAGACGGCCAGACATCAATGTACAGAGCCCAGTTGAAAACTAAAAGAAGGGGAAGAAACGAATCTCTACAGGAATTGTATCACGAAATTACACGGCTAATCGCATTAGCATATCCAGGCGAGATGTCAGAATTAAGAGATGCAATCGCTGTAGACGCGTTCCTAGAAAGCTTAGATGACGACACCTTTGAAATCCGCATAAGAGATAGGCAGCCAAAGAATCTAGATGAAGCCTTCCGCATAGCTCTGACACTTGAATCCTACACGAAAGGAAAATCCTACAGAGACTATGGCGGCAGAGTACGTATGACGTCATCAAAAGATTTGACAGCCGCTAACGAATCTAGCCGAATGACAGACGAATTGAACGACCTAAAAGCTGATGTAGCCGGGCTAAAGAGAAATAAATTTAGTGAATCGTCGAATAAACTAGAAGTTAAAATTAGGGATAAATCAAAGGCGGAATGCTTTAATTGTGGGAAGCTAGGACACTTCGCTAGAGAATGCCGCTCAAAGAAAAAGCCTAAATCAGCTTTCAACAGATCCTATTATTCTAGAAATTCTAATTCTAGCGATAATACACAGAGTCCGGGAAAGCAATATGGTAGCCATTTTGCTAGATCAGATCCAGCAGAAAACTTCAATGAATATAATCAGCAGTTTCCTACGGCTAATAGCTATTATTCTACGCCGTATAGCAACCATTCATACGGGATGAACACTGCTGTGAAATCAATTGGAAGTGAACCGCGCCAAGTGAGTTTCAACGAACCTGATCAAATGCTTGATAGAAGTGATTTCGCTTATCAGGCCAGATGCAATGGTGCTGACAACGGCACGCCTACATATAACCCAGTCTACCTGCCGGCCTCCGTGGAAGGGACAGAATACTTATTCTTATTGGACTCTGGGTGTGAAGCAACTATTATGCCGGCATCCATGATCAGTGGAAGGGCCATAAGGCCAACAAATAGAAAGCTATTCGCTGCCAACGGGACAGAGATTGACGTTGACGGTGAAACGGAAGTTTGTATTGGAGTCCGGGATTTTGAGATCCGAACAACAACGCTAGTGTCTAGGCACGTTACTGAGCCTATGCTAAGCATAGAATGGCTAAGCTCGAACCAATGCAATTGGGACTTTCACAGGGGAGTCATCGAAATCAATGGAGCATCAATTGAATTGAGATCAAAAACTAACTCAATGCGCTCGTGTCGACGATTAACGATTGACAAGAATTACGTAATAGAACCGTGGACGGAGAAAGTTGTCGGCGCTG
The DNA here is from genome assembly GCA_041391765.1 of Flavobacteriales bacterium. Classification (GTDB taxonomy): domain Bacteria; phylum Bacteroidota; class Bacteroidia; order Flavobacteriales_G; family Salibacteraceae; genus SHAN690. The sequence goes on from JAWKNJ010000002.1 coordinate 2,933, forward strand.
ATCTAAAATTAAATAACTTATATTCTGATGCCAATGATAAATGCTGGATGACAGGGGGTAGGGAAATCGCCAATGGTGTATTTGTGGCCCATTCATTAATTCCAGATAAATGTAAAAATATTCCCGTTAGAATTATGAATACTACTGAGCACGCGTTAGAATTTACACCGGAAGTTCTAGAAATTGACCTGGAGCCTGTTCTTGTTCTCCAAGAACATTCTATAATGGGCGACAATTGCAGAAGAATTATTAATGAAACCTGCTCTGGAAACGACCTTCATTCCCATATAGCAGAACTGATTGAAAATATACCAGATTACGTAACAGGTGATAACAAGACTAAAATTGTGAAGCTGCTCCAAGAATATCAAGACGTTTTCTCGAGACATGAGTTTGACCTGGGCGAGACTAATTTAATAGATCACGAGATAATAACCGGAGACGCCAAGCCAGTGAGACAGAGTCTGAGGAGACATCCTGTCCAAATGCTTGAAAAGATAGATGAGTACGTAGATCAGCTGCTAGGGGCGGACGTTATTAAGGAAGAAAATTCTCCTTGGGCCTCGAACATAGTACTAGTTAGGAAGAAGGATGGCTCAGTAAGATTCACCGTAGATTATCGTCAACTAAATGAGGTAACCCGGAAGGATACCTATCCTCTGCCACGAATAGATGAATGCTTAGACGCGTTAAGTGGGGCAAAGTACTATAGCACCTTTGATCTGAGATCAGGGTTCTTCCAGATAAAATTGAATGAAAATTCATCTGAAAAGACTTGCTTCATAACCAGAAAAGGAAGCTATTCCTTCAAGCGCCTACCACAAGGACTCTGTAACAGCAGCAGTTCTTTCCAGAGAGTCATGAATGTAGTAATGAGAGGTCTTAATTACAACATATGCCTCATATATCTTGATGACATCATAATATTTTCGAGCACAATAGATGACCACCTTGAAAGATTGAAAATTTTATTTCAAAGATTACGTGATGCTAATTTGAAATTAAAGCCCAGCAAATGTCAACTAATGAAAGAACGAGTAGAATTTTTAGGCCACGTAGTGTCGGAAGATGGCGTTGAGACCAACCCTGAAAAGATCAAAGCAATTATTGAGTGGCCGACTCCAACTACAATAAAGCACATCCGCCAATTCCTCGGATTGTGCTCATACTATAGACGATTTATTCCTGAATTTGCGGCAATAGCGGCGCCACTGCACTCATTGACCGGAAAAGGAAAGCGATTTGCATGGGGCCAAGAACAACAAGTTGCGTTTGACAACTTAAAAACGGCCCTTACTACATCCCCAGTGTTGGCCTTGCCGACTGATGATGGTAATTTCATACTAGATGTTGATGCTAGTCAGTTCAGCATAGGGGCTGTCTTGTCCCAGATTCAATCAGGAGAAGAACGTGTTATAGCTTATTCTTCAAGGCTATTAAATAGATTGGAGCGCAATTATTGCGTTACTAGAAAAGAGTTACTCGCATTTATATTTTACCTAAAGAAGTTCCGACAGTATCTACTTGGGCGTAGATTTCTAGCTAGAACTGATCATGCAGCCCTTCAATGGCTGCGGAAGACGCCAGAACCCATCGGGCAGCAAGCCCGTTGGCTTGAGATTATGGAAGAATTTGATTTTTCAATACAGCATCGTAGCGGCAACAAGCATATTAATGCTGACTCAATGTCCAGAATTCCACAGCAGATCTTTGATTGTGATGAATGCTCTGCTGCAAAAGATGAAACCAGAACTGCACAAGTGAATCGTATTCAATTTGAACAACAGATTATGACTGAATTTTCAAAGCAAGAACTTGCCACTGAGACTGCAAACGATACTCAGTTGGCTAAATTAATTCAACTGATTAATGATAATGCGCCACTGAACAGTAAGACCGTGAATTCGGTAGATGGCGCAACTAAAATTTATTATGCGCAGAAAGACAGAATAAAGATTCATGATGGCATTATTTACAGAAAGTTCTATACAATCGATGAACCAAAAGATGTATGGCAAGTGATTCCACCTGTGAAGCTTAGAAATTTGATTATAGATGAATGTCATGGGGGATGGAATGGCGGTCATTTTAGCAATAAGAGAACTTGTGAAAAAGTTCGTCAGAAAGCCTATTGGGTTGGTTGGAGAGCAGACGTGATAAATCGGTTAAAACAGTGTGAACCTTGTGCAAAATACCATCGGGGTAGCCTACCAAGAACGGGTGAGCTGCAAACTGAATTAATGGGTGAACCATGGGAACGAATCTCCATTGACGTATGTGGGCCTTTTCCAAAATCAAGCAGTGGCTATAAATTCATATTGACCGTAATTGATTCTTTCAGTAAATGGGCTTTTGCATTTGCTATAAGGAATCACGAGGCTTCTACTATTGGGCGAATTTTAGTAGAAAAGGTCTTTGCTTATTTTGGTGTTTGCAAAGAGCTCCTATCAGACTGTGCCCCAGAATTTGAAGGCCGTTTATTCCAGAATATCTGCTCATTGATGGAGATAAAGAAGCTGCGCACAAGTGGCTACAAGCCTTCAACAAATGGAGCCATTGAACGCTTTCATAGAACTCTGAATAGCATGCTGGGGAAAATGGTGAACGAGAATCAACGCAACTGGGATGAGCTGCTGCCCCATGTCATGGCCGCATACAGGGCAACCCCTCACAGTTCTACCTCTTATTCGCCCAACTTTCTAATACTTGGGCATGAAACCCGTGCCCCAATTGACCTGGTGTTGGGATCGCCACCAGACACTTGTGAAGTAAAGACGTACGACGAATTTACTGCTAGACGGCAGGCTATTATGGAGAAGGCGTATGCCTTAGTCCGTACACACTTAGGCGTAGCTGCGGCCAGGCAAAAGGCCCGTTATGACCTCAGAGTGAGGCGGGCAACCTACAACGTTGGTGACTGGGTTTGGTTCTACTACCCCAGAAGATACAAGAAACGAAGTCCAAAGTGGCAGCGAATGTACTTTGGGCCATACTTGATAATTGAAGTTATTGGAGAAGTCAACTTGAAGATTCAGAAATCGAAACGGATGAAACCTAAGATAGTTCACGTAGATAAAGTCAAGCGATACTATGGAAATCCACCAATCTCTTGGCTGAAGGATAAGGACGACGACGATGATGATGATGAAATGAGCGGAGATAATACAGATGAATCATCAGACAATGATAGATCAAGCAACCATGCTGACGATAAAGAACAAGCAGAAGATAACGCGATGCAAGCTGTTTCTGGTACTAATAATGATGAAACTAGAGACCAGAGAGCCACTAGGCCGAGAAGAAACGTTAGGAAGCCAGCTCGCTTTCGCGATTAATCGGCTACGATGCTTAGAACATAATCCTAAGAATATAATGTAAATAGTATTGTAAATATCATGAGATGTATATATGATTCAGACGTGGGATGATTTGGCTGGGTTGAGGGAACCTACAGCAGGAGCTTTCTGCTCGAGGAGACAGCAGGGGAGAGTGTAATAATTTTGAGAATTATTACGTTTCATTAGGGCGCAGTACAATTATAGTTATATTAATTTATTATGTTAAGAGATGGCATTCATTCGGTCAGTCATTCATTCAGTCATTCCTCCATTCTTTTCAGTGATTCATGCGGTCAAGTTCCTTGGTCCTACTTAATTTCATTTCATTCAACCCTTCAATTGAGAGGTCAGACGCCATAAACCGAGGTGTGAACGAGATTCCTATTCATGGGGGAGCACGTGCTCCGAATGAATAGAGTTTCCCCTTTTACTAATAAGCCCACCTATCAGCGATTCTATAAACCCTTAATACATACAGCTATATCACTACCCACTTCGCCCTTACCAGTAGAATTTGAACCACCCAAAATGTCAGAAAGCTTAATCCCGAGCACGGAGGAATGTGGCAGGACGCGGCTTAGACGCTACAAAACTGACCTCTCTTTCACAACAAAAATAGCCACCATCTTGAATCGAACCCACGCTATCCCTAATTGGCCAATTTCACCTTCATCAAGCGAAAGCATCTCATCTTAGACATTTCATTGGACCCCAGGGATCGAGGACAACCCATTAGAGGCGGGGCCAGGACCACTTCTTAAAGCGCTGTTTCTGGACTTTCGGGGTCGGTCGAGGGAAAAATCACGGAAGAATCTTCAGGAGAAATCTTACATCAACGAACGTCGAAATCTACAGAGTCAAGATCTACACAACGAGGAGAAAGAATTTCAACGGGACGAAAGAATTTCAACAGGAAGAAAGAAATTCAACGATCGAGAATTATCGGCAGAGCGATAATTCCACGGCGCGATTCGTGACGTCAGGGACGGTTACGTAATCGAAACGATAGACATTACGCAGTCTTACGTAATTCTGGTTTTAGTATAATTAAGTCGTTATAGGCTCGTAGAACTCGAGAAAGACTTGTAAGTAAATGTAAATTGGTGAACTCTTTATTTCTTTTATTTTACAGTTTATTTTATTGTGCTGACTTGTATATTTCGCTGTATATAATTTGTTGTAAATAAATCTCGTTATATTTATATTTAATTGAGTTGTCATTTTAGAATAAAAATGCACAACAGCTCGTCAGAAGAAAGTCTCACCTGTCCGCACGACTGTGGGACCCTCCTCCCTAAGTTGAACTTAGGCTCGGGAGGGGACCGAAACCTGGACTGTGGAACCCTCCTCCCTAAGTCGAACTTAGGCTCGGGAGGGGACCGAAACCTTGACCGACCCGACAGTTCCGTTACAAAATGGTGCCGTGACCAGGATGATTGTCCAGGTGAGCTAGACGAGAGCGAGATGTCAGCAACAGATGACTTTGATGTTGATCAACAGAATTTCAGCTACATCAAGGGGTCGCCTAGTGGCGAGGTTCTACTTAGAGCTCACACCAGACACCCTCGTGAGTGCTCCCCGGATTCACAACCTAGCGTCAGTGCGTACCGAAGGCCTTTGAAGTTTCTGGGTCCCCTTGACTCGCAGCCTGGCATCTCAGTATGCACACGGCCTTTGAAGACTCAGGGATCACCCGATTCGCAGCCTGATGGTACCATTGAACGCACAAGGTTCTTGTTGAACCAGGGCCTCAGT
>JAWKNJ010000003.1:0-5475 GCA_041391765.1 Flavobacteriales bacterium
TTAACTCTCGTTTCATACAGCACATTACCCCCAACACGAGTAAATTCACAGCTGGATACAATGTCCAACTTCGATGATAACCAATCTGTGACGTCAGCCAGTAGTAGCTCATCAAGAGCGGCTGAAGCCAGGGCGCGTTTGGCTGCCCTCGAAGTCCGACGAAGCTTCCTGAAAGCAGAAGTAGATATTGAACTGCAAAGGAGGCAGTTAGAGCTGGAAAGAGAGGCTGCGGTGGCCCTAGCTGAGCTGCACGCATATGAGCTGTATGACATTGGAAAGGCTGCCCCACCTCCTCCGGTTATTCAGCCCATCAACCACAACCATTATCCTATGTCTGCTCCTGTGGCACCTGTAAATAATGCACATGTTCCTATTGGATTGCTGATTGGCAGCAATTGTCCAAAGGCTATGCAACCTCTTGATTGCATTCCAGCAATGGTTGATGATAGTCCTTGCGGAATAAAGACTCCCTTAGGTTGGTGTATTGCTGGTCCTGTGTGCTCTCGTGATTCTGACAAAATGACTACCTTGTTGTGCAATTTTGTAAAACCTGAAATGTCAATTAGTGTGAAAGATCATGGTTTGTCTGATATGTTCAAGCTTATGTATGAGGCTGAATTTGTAGAATCTGGATTGAATTGTCAATCATGTTGTAATTCTAATTTAGGCTCATTTGAGAAGGGCATGTCTCAGAATGATCGTAGATTCATAACCATGATGAATGCAAGTGTTGTACGTGATAATTCGCACTATTGTCTTCCGTTACCATTTGATAATCCTAATGTATGTTTGCCTAGCAACAGAGAACAAGTGCTAAAACGCTTGCAAGGCTTGAAGCGCAGGATTGATGGTGATTCCAAGTATCAGTCTGATTACGTCAGTTTCATCAATGGCATGTTGTCAAATGGTTATGCCAAGAAGTCCATGAGAGCAGACGAAGGACTCTGGTACATTCCGCATCACGGGGTGTATCATCCCCACAAACCTGATAAACTCCGTGTTGTATTTGATTGCAGTTATCAGTGTAAAGGCATTTCATTGAATAAGGTTCTCCTTTCTGGTCCAGATCTCACCAATTCCCTGGTGGGTGTTTTACTGCGATTCCGTCAAGAAAGAATAGCAGTTATGGCTGATATAGAAGCCATGTTTTATCAAGTATCTGTACCCGAGAACCATCAGAACTATTTAAGGTTCTTGTGGTGGCCTGATGGTGACACCTCATTGACACCAGTAGATCATCAAATGACAGTGCACCTTTTCGGTGCCACTTCTTCGCCTAGTTGTGCGAACTTCGCTCTTCGCCAAACTGCCAAGGAATTCGAAGCTAAATATGGACTTGAAATTGCAGAAACCTTACGTCGTAATTTCTACGTAGATGACATGCTTAAAAGTGTTCCTGATGAAGCCATGGCGATAGAAGTAATATCCTCGGTCAAGGATATGTGTGCTGAAGGAGGATTTAAGTTGACCAAGTTCACTTCCAACAGCAAAGCAGTTGTAAATAGCATTCCTGTTCTGGATAGATCCAAGGAAATTCAGAGTGTTGATCTTTCTAAGATGGCCTTACCCATGGAGAGAGCACTCGGCGTTAATTGGTGCATTGAAAATGATGTTTTCAATTTCAGAATTGTTTTGAAGGACAAACCTTTGACTAGAAGAGGTATTTTGTCTAGTTTGAGTTCGATTTATGACCCCCTCGGGTTTGTTGCTCCTTTCCTTATTAAGGGCAAGAAATTGCTTCAGTCTTTGTGCTGTGCTAACATTGGTTGGGATGACGAATTGGATGATGAAGCCAGAATCGTTTGGGAGAGATGGCGTTTGCAGCTTCCATTGCTTGAAAGCTTGACAGTCAATAGATGTTATAAGCCTGTTGACTTTGGCCCAATCGAATCTGTCAGCATCCACAGTTTTTCAGATGCGAGTTCTTATGCATATGGTCAATGCAGTTATTTAAGACTTGTTGATACCAATGATAGAATCAGCTGTTGTTTGCTTATGGGAAAGTCACGTGTTGCTCCTTCTAAGCCTGTTACTATTCCGAGATTGGAGTTGGTGGCTGCCACTATGTCTGTTAAGATCTCTAACATGCTTGTCAAAGAGCTAGAGTTTGGAAATATTCAATGCTTCCACTGGACTGATAGTAATGCTGTCTTGGGCTATGTTTCAAACACCAGTAAGAGGTATCATGTGTTTGTGGCAAACAGAGTTCAACTGATTCGAGAGAATTCAGAATTGGCATCCTGGCACTACGTTTGCTCCAAATTGAATCCAGCCGATGATGCATCCAGAGGCTTGAATTTTGATGAAATAACCGATCAACATCGTTGGTTTAAAGGTCCAGACTTCCTATGGAATTGCACGGTTGAGTTTCCCATGGCATCAAGTATGAACACTATCCCAGATAGTGATCCTGAGGTGAAACAGAATGTCAAGAGTTTGGTTACTCAAACAGCTCATCTTGGCGGTGATGCAGTCGATAGATTAATAGCTTATTGTGACTCTTGGTTTAAACTGAAACGCTTAGTAGCTTGGATTCTGCTTTGCATGAATAACTTGTTGTGTCGCAGCCGTGGTACTAAACCTAGAGACTTGTGTTTAGGTCTTTCAACTGCTAACTTGAAAGACGCTGAGGTTTCTGTCATAAGATATGTGCAGAGGCATGCATTTCCGGAAGAATTGAAGTCTGTAAGCTTATCCAAGCCTATTAAACTATCCAGTGCATTGTTCAATTTGACTCCAGCATTAAATTCAACTGGTCTGCTTGTTATTGGCGGTCGATTACAGAAGTCAGCGCTTAATGAATGCAGTAAACATCAAGCAATTTTGCCAAAGAACAGTCCTGTTAGTCGCTTAATTGTCAAATTCTTTCATGGACAGAGTTTGCATTCTGGTTCTGAGTATGTTCTTTCCTTAATTCGTGAAAGATATTGGATCATTGGATCTCGTCGACTAGTTAAAGATGTAAGACGCAATTGTTTTACTTGCCGCAAGCTGTTCAATCAGCCATTGACTCAACAGATGTCTTCTCTTCCCAAAGACCGAGTCGCTGTAGATGTTTCACCTTTCACTTACGTGGGGATTGATTATTTTGGCCCCTTTCTGGTCAAGGTGAATCGGAGCGAAGTGAAGCGTTATGGGTGCATCTTCACCTGCCTCACCATGAGAGCGGTGCACATAGAATTAGCTCACAGCTTAGATACAGATTCATTCATAAACTGCTTGCAGCGCTTCATGTGTCGTCGAGGTATGCCAGTAGAGTTTCGCTCCGACAATGGCACAAACTTTGTGGGAGCCGAGGCAGAACTTAAGCGTGCAATCCAGGAATGGAATAAGAGTACTTTGGAGTCTTTCTTATTGCAGAAAGAAATATCTTGGAAATTCAATACTCCCACGGCATCACATATGGGAGGTACTTGGGAGCGCATGATCAGATCTGTTAGAAAATTGTTGCTTGTGTTAGTAAGTGATCAGAAGATGACAGAAGAAAATTTATCTACCATGCTCTGTTTAGCCGAAAATATGTTAAATAACAGACCATTGACTCCTGTGTCAAATGATCCGCAAGACTTAGAGGCTCTGACTCCAAATCACCTCTTGCTGTTCAGAAAGACTTCAGGCCTTCCTCCTGGACAGTTTGTGAAACAAGATTTATACGTACGCCGTCGTTGGCGGCAGATTCAATTCCTAGCCGATCTATTTTGGCAACGTTGGAAGAGGGAATACTTGCCCATGCTCCAGAGTAGAGCTAAATGGATAGAAAGAAAATCAAACCTTCAAGTTAATGACTTCGTTCTGTTGATGGACGATAACCTGCCAAGAAATTGTTGGTTGTATGGAAGGGTTATAGAGGTATTTCCGGGAACCGATGGGTTGGTACGGTCTGTTACAATCAAGACCAAGAATGGGTTATTTGATAGACCTATTCACAAGTTATGCTTATTAGAAGCAAATGATGATGATATGAACTGAACTTGTGCAACATTTGTAATGCATCTAGTGCATTGTATAAAGAATAATGTTTAATATTTGACTGTTCTATATTTCTATCTTATGGTGTTTGTTTATTTGATTACCTTATCCAAAGGCTTAATGATAAATATCATTATTATTCGTTTGTGTTTATATTGATAAGAAGTTGCAAATGTTGAAATTAATGGATATACTTGGATTGTATAACTTTAACTTACTTGTGTATAATATGTCGTTTATCGTTATTTGAAGAACGTTTTATTATTTTTGTTTATTGTGATGATTTATATTTCATTATGATTCACTTGTATTGTTTCGATGTTTGTGTTTGTGTTGATCATCAGTTCGATGATGCTCCTTTATTAAGTTGTAGTTTATAAGATATTTGAGCTAATTTTGATGTTTTGAATCGACCTAGTGGCCGATTGGGGGGGAGGATGTTAGCGCCAAATATCCCATTTCCCAAAACTTAGTATTTTATGGTTATACTGGCTTCTTGTTCCTTACATTTCCTTCTTGAATAATGGCGACGTCCTGAAAGATCTCGTGCTTTGAAGTTTGTCAGACATATGTATAGCAAATGTGAATGTATGTGGTTTTCTTTATATAATACTATTTACAGTTAATGTACAGCTTTAATGTATTGAGTAGCGTAAATTATATTTATATAAATTGTGTGGTTATGGTCGAGGCGCCGTTGTGTGGTGAGCACCTGGATTCGAACCCTCGATAGAAGTCTCTGTTGACAGACCATAAGAGGCGTATGTCCTTATAGGGCTATACTGCCGTAACACTGTGTTAGTCCTTTATATCGCGTTCATGGCACTATTCCAATGGGTCACATGTTGACGTCATGAACACACCCCTTTATTACTTGTATTGGCTTTATATGGCATGCATATTGATTTATTTATATTGTATTGCATTCCCCACAATTACCGTATTTAACTTGTGTTTATGTTGTTCGCAGTTACCGTACCTGCTCTGCCCGTTCCCTGCTACTCTGCCCGTTCCCTGCCTGCCCTACTGCTTTGCTACTGCTCCGTCCCCAGCTTTGCTGCTGCTGCTGCTCTGCCCGTCCCCTGCCTGATCAACGGCCTAACTGATTACTTGTTTCTACACTTGTCGATTATTCTGTCTACCCCCCTTGCCTGTATGATTATGTGTAATAAAGTACCGGTACATTCAACTTAACTCTCGTTTCATACAGCACATTACCCCCAACACGAGTAAATTCACAGCTGGATGCAATGTCCAACTTCGATGATAACCAATCTGTGACGTCAGCCAGTAGTACCTCATCAAGAGCGGCTGAAGCCAGGGCGCGTTTGGCTGCCCTCGAAGCCCGAAGAAGCTTCCTGAAAACAGAAGCCGATATGGAACTGCAACGGAGGCAGTTAGAGCTTGAAAGAGAGGCTGCGGTGGCCCTAGCTGAGCTACACGCATATGAGCCATATGACATTGGAATGACTGCCCCACCTCCTCCGGTGATTCAGCCCATCAACC
>JAWKNJ010000004.1:0-3850 GCA_041391765.1 Flavobacteriales bacterium
GTCGGAATGTTGGCGAGTTTCTCCAACCCAAGGTAAACACTGCTCTAACGATCAGAATTTGGGCTTCTTCTTCTTCTTCTATTCACGTTTAGACTCCATTAGAAAATCAGCGTCTGTGTCTGGTTACTGGGAAGCATATGACAAAAGCCTTGATTGATAGCATGCCAAAAACTTTATATCTTCATCGTAGCCGGCTGTTATTATATTCCTGGAGTGTATGGTAGGATGTAGATTATGAGATCAAGTCTTCTAGAAGCGCTTCTGCAGCCATTGAGAATCTGCGTTTGCCTATTCTGGTTCGAGGGGCAGTATCATTAGTGTCAAAGAAATTAAGAAAGCTGGGGTGGGTTTGATTGCTACGGATTGCAGTGATAATGTTCAGTGTGTGGGCATTCCTACGTGAACGAAGCTCTTCGAGCTTTAAACTAGCTAGTAACGGTTGTGCATGTGCATCACGAGGAGCATCACATATGATCCTAGCTGCAATTTTCTGGATGACCTCCAGTTTATGTGCATGTGTCTCGGCCATACCCACGAATACCCCTGAGCAGTACTCTAGATGACTCCGAATGAGGCCCTGATACGCTAATAGAGTTAACTCCTGTGGGAGAGACTTGGCTGCCAATCTTAAAATACTCAGAAGACCCCGGGCTTTCGTTGTCACAGCTTTAATTTGACTCTCGAATGTGAGGTGTCTATCTAGCATGAAGCCCAACAATTTCACTTCATTAAGGGGTTGTAATGCCGCAGTTCCCAGTTGTATGATGGTATCAGTATCCAGTTTCTTCGTTGGTTGTTTGAAGATGATGAATTGAGTTTTGCTCTCATTAAGTATCAGTTCTTTTTCTTCGCAAAAGTTGCTTGTTCTGTTGTAGTCTTCTGTCAGAATGTCTATGACTTTCTCAGTAGAATCTCCTGAGGCAGACAGTGTGCAGTCATCTGCATACTGAAAGGGATCACCTGTAGTATCTTTAGGTAGATCTCTGACATATATGTTGAATAACAATGGTGAAAGGCAGCTACCCTGAGGGACCCCCCTGCCAATTGATTGCCACGGGGTGAGTTGGTCACACGAGACTATTCTTTGTAGACGGTTGGATAAATAGCTGTTAAAGAAATTGAGTGTAGTTGATGCCATATTGATTTTGCTTAGTTCACTGAGGAGTTTCTGGTGCGGTACAGTATCAAATGCCTTAGAAAGGTCAAGAAGAAGAGCCCCAACTATTTTCCCCTGATCAACTTTAGCCATCCAAGTATCAGTTGCCTTGATGAGAGCTATTTCGCAACTGGATCTTTGTCTGAAGCCATATTGTGATGAAGGAAGAATGGATCTGTTTTCACAGAATTGACTAAGTTGGTTGCATACCAATTTTTCAAAGGTGCGAGCCACAATAGGTAGCACTGAGATAGGTCGATAATTATTGGCATCATACTTGCTACCTTTGCCCTTCCATATGGCTGTGGTGTTGGCCTTCTTCCATGCTGTAGGAAAGCTTGCAGTGGAGATACAGAGATCAAATAGGTGCGTGAGGCTAGGTGTAATAGATTTAGCACAGTTGCTTAGCAGAAAGCCAGGGATGTTGTCGTGTCCAGGCGCGGTTTTAGATTTTATTTTCTTGAGCGTTCTTTCTACTTCTAGCTGGCTGGGAGGAAGAATCGCGAAGGCATCTTCCTCATCACAAGTGGAGATGGACTCAAGAGTGAAGTTGTCAGCCTGTGATTTGACGATTCTAGCAAAGTGTAGGTTCAGTTCTTTTGGTTCGATAAAGGCCTTAGGCCTATCTTTGACAGAGAACATACTTTGTTTGATAAATTTCCAACCTGAAGAGGTACTTTGACTGGATAGTGCCTGCTTACCTTGCTCTTTCATTTCCCTTCGAAGTCTGCTGGTTACTTGCTTTTTTAGGGTTTTAAGATTGAGCCACTCTTCATCCGTGAGATTGTATTTCTTGGCTTTTCGAATAAGCTTATCCCGCTTAAATTTAATAGTCTTAATTTCACTGGTCATGAACGGAGACCGATATTTGCGCATAGGAAGCCGCCTTTCAGGTACAAATTCTTCTATGACAGCTTGTATTGACGAGTACCATTCCTGTGCAACCTCTTCAACATTACTTGTCTTTGGTAGTGTAATTTCTGCGAGCTTAAGATTGATTGCTTCCCAATTGGCAGTTCTCCACGGTCTGCATAATACGGGCTTGACTGCATGCTGAACACACCTCACACTAATCATAGCAGTAACTGGTAAGTGGTCGCTAACGGCATTGTCTATCGTAGAATAAGATTGAATCTCAATACTTGCATCAACCGCTATTACATCAAGGCAGGTGGATGATGTAGACGTTATTCTAGTAGCCTCAAGTTCGCTAGGGATATGGAGATTCACTTGTTCGAGGATTCGTCTAAGTGCCTTAGCATTGGCCAGATTGTCACTAAGTAGGTTGCAGTTTAGATCACCCATTAGGATCAGTTTCCCTCTAAGTTTAGCATCACTGAGTAATTCAATCATGTTGTCAAACCAATCTGTCTTACTGTCCGGAGGTCTATAAGTAGCGATAATAATAACAGGCTGGGCTGATTGTATTTGTAGTTCTACTATAATCACCTCAAGTCCTCTTTCTGCATTATATTTGTTTTGGAGGTCCTCTATGTTTTTAATCTGAAGTGATTTTCTAATGTAGAGGGCTATACCACCTCCGTTGACATTTCTATCAGCTCTGAGAATGACTTTGTCATCACATTCCAAGGACTTATCTGTTGTTTTGGCATCAATCTTAGTTTCGATAATACTTACTAGGTCAAATTTTGTGATTTCTTGTCGGATTTGCTCAAACTTAGCTCTAATACCGTTAACGTTCCAAGTGGCTAGTCACAACGAAAATTGGGTGGGAGCTAGGGGATCGGCTAGTCGCCTGACAGTTCTGTGGGTAGTTATCAGATTAGCGCCTTCGTTGCTGTGGCTGGGTGGTTTGGTCTGGCATTTGAAAGTGGGTCCTGGAAGAGAAGCCTTAATCGTCGAGTTAGTGAACGTGACTGTTCGAGTGTTCTTGAAGGTGATTTCATCATCTAATCTGTTATTTTCAGTTCTTACGCTTCTCATGTTGTTTGTACAATGATTGCCAGTGGTAGCTGTCGGGGGTAGTGATCGCGAAGAGTCGGCATTAATAGGGTTGTCTCTCCTAAGCCTGTATGCTGCATCATGGTTGTCTCTTGGTATAACTTTACCCTTGTTGATGATGTAATTATCTTTTCCCAGTCGCAGTTGCTCGTCTCTGAGTCTTTGATCCGACTCCTGTTGCAGTTTAGTTAGATCCGGTCGGACAAAAACCTTGTTGGTCTGGTGTGTAGGGGTTTGGTGTGTAGTTATCATCTCACCTTCGCTTTCGATAGGTAATCTATGTTTATGCATAGTTAATGTCATCTTCCTTTTTGCCTGGGATCGAAATTTGAGCCTAAGTAGTCTAGGTTTGCTGGGATTTAGGTTGGGTTTGCCAAGTCTATCAATTTCATCAATGTCATCCTCTTCCAAAAGGGTACTCAGGATATGAAATCTATTAGCGAAGTCGACAAAGTTCTTCCGATCATCCTGACTTTCTTCAAGACCAAAAACAACTATATTATGTTTTCTTTTCTCAATCTCATTAAGTTCTGCAGCAGTTTGACTGACTATAGATGAGGTCATACGTTGGGGAGGAGGACCTTCAGACTGATCTTTAATTTTGATTTGGGTTAGTTCTTCAGTAAGGCCCTTAACAGTGTCACTGTACAGTTTAACTTCGTTAGTTTTATTGTCAATCTTTTCTGATACAAGTAAGAGATCTTTAGATATTTTTTTGTTGAGTTTATCTAT
>JAWKNJ010000005.1:0-2965 GCA_041391765.1 Flavobacteriales bacterium
GACAGGGTCAAAATGACCCACCTCACAAAATGAACTGGTTATCACCAGTTTTTCCGCCAAATCTCTTCTAAATGCTTCTTTGCCAGCGGCGCCAGCATGATGTCGAGCTAGAAAAAGTTTTTGTGACCCCCAGCTTGGCAAAATTGGGCGGGTACGCGATTTTGTACCCCCCACTTTTGGTAAAACCGGGGGCATAATTTACTTTTTAAGGTGACAAGTTTTGCTTGTTTTGGCATTTTATTTACCCAAAACCTTGTTTACTTGCTCTAACAGTGCCCCCACAGAAGTCCAACCCCACCTCACAGTGGTGTGGGGGTGTAACAGCCAGGGCTCCGCTCTAGCTGGCTAACGGGGCGCTGGCGGTTACACGGGTTGTAATAATATAGACAGCTCTAACCATAGCCTGACCTATATATGCATTACAATTTTATTTCCTGTGTTAGATTAAAACTGGTATAAACCATACTAGAGTGTGCATCCAAATATTGATGTGTAACACTCAATGGGGAGCCAGGACACTTTCCCAGGGCGTGGAGATACCCTCTATCCACGTCCGATGCCTTACAGAGCTGTTTTCAGCATTAGATAAGGCAGAGGGCAACCCGTTTGCCGTGGGTTGCAACCCGTGATGGAGGATGATGTGGACCTGGCAATTGAGTCAAAACCTACCTGCGGGGAAGTGGCGGCAACATGTTGCTTTGGCTGCAGGGCTCATTCTTCTAGTCGGGAGGCTTTGGGACGGCCCGTCCAAAGTCAATCGGCTGGTCACGCCAAGCCCCTGGATTCACACCTCCAGATATCCAGGAAGGCGGTGGCTAAGGGTCAATTGGGGGATAATGCAGAGTGGTGTTATCTCGCAAGACATGACATCATGAGGACGCATTTGAACCTGAGTATACTCTCGGTGTAACCGGATCGGACATTGTCCGTGCCCGAATGGGTGGTCGGAGTAAGGCCAAGGCTCACCGAGAAAGAACCAAATTTTAATAAAAAGTATGGAGAATGTTAAAAAAACCAAAACAGAACCCAAACTAGACCCAAGAATGAGAGAGGTGTTCAGTCCTTCTTCGGGCTTAGAGCACCTTACTCTAGAAACAAGTGCTAAAGCGAGACTCGACAAACAACTTGTCGAGACCGCAACAGTGGAAATTCAAAAGGTGGCTCCCACCGAACCAGTACCTCAGCTAGCTGAGAAAATAACAGAACCCCACTCAGTGGGGGAACAACAAGTAGAACCCTCGCCAGGAACCCTGTGTGAACAGAGAGTTGAGTTCTCTGAGGGATCGAGTAGGACGGCTGGTCCAAGTGCTGCGGAGCCTGCAGGACCCACTTCTGGGGAATGTGGCACCAGCGCCAACAGAGGATCAGCCCTTTCTGAAAGTGAACCAAGGGAATTCCTCACTGGGAACCAGGGTTTCCGGGTGAAGAGGTCCCGTAAAAGGAAAAGGAAAGGCAAAACTGGCCCATCTGGTACAGACAGGGGAGACAGCACTCACAACAGCGGCCATGCCCCTGGTCCTGCCCCCAGTAGACCTGAGACTGGTAAACGTGCCAGAGAAGTAAGTGCAACGCCACCCCAGCCCAAAAAGATGGCAAGACTTGATACTGTTGGCCTCCCCAAACACCTACAGGTTGCTGTTGTTCGAGTGCTGGATCCAAGGTCAGTAATCACAGAGGAGGAAGCGGAGTACATTCGCAGCCAGCTCGTTGCGAAGATCAGGGAGGCACCAAAGGACAGGCCTGTTGGTCGTTTCAACCAATCTGGCTTGTGCGGCGGTGTCTTCAAGGTCTCTTGCAGCGATGCTGAGTCTCTGGAATGGCTGCGTGAGGCTGTCAGTGACTTCAATCTAGGTGACGACAGTCTTATAGTCTGCTCACAAAGCAGTCTAAAGCTCCCGACCGCCACTGTGTGGATCCCAGGACCACCGGTGGAGTTCCGGGTGGTGACTGAGACACTGGAGCACCAAAATCCAGACCTAGACTGCTCCTCATGGAGGAAGTACAACGTCATCTACAAAAAGGAGGGCAGAACCAATGGGCAAAGCTTCCTATTTGGTCTAGATGACGATTCAGTAGGGTACGTTAAAGCTAGGAACTGTCAGCTGTTCTACGAGCTAAGCCGAATACAGGTGAAGCTCAGGGCCAGACCGACCTAGCTTGGACTACCATGTATATTAGTTGTAAATAGTTTATGTAAATAGTATGTAAATACGAGTATATATCTTTATATATATTCATAAGATGTAAGTTTTAGTGGGTGATATACTTAATTCACTGTGAAACCACTGAAATTTTTGCAGATTAATTTACAACATAGTAAAAGTGCCACTGCAGCACTTTGCAGAACCATATCATTATATAAATATGATATTGTACTAGTACAGGAACCATATGTTTATAAAAATAAAATATGTGGTCTAAATTCTTGTAATAGTTATACTTTCAGCTCAAGTGACTGCGATGGCAATGCACCCCGCACTGCTATCGTTGTGAACAAGGAGGTGGAATGCTGGAATATCAGTCATCTGACCAACAGAGACACTGTGGCTGTGGGTATACAGTACAAGTCAGGAGGTGAGGTTTGCAGACTTATTGTAGCTTCTGTTTACTTGCCTTATGATGTGAACCAACCCCCACCTAGCAAAGAGCTGACAGACATAGTAGAATACTGCAAAGTAAGAAAGCTACCACTTATTGTGGGGTGTGACGCAAACTCTCATCACACAGTGTGGGGAAGCACAGACATAAACAAAAGAGGTGAACATCTGTTAGAGTATCTACTGACGGAAAACCTAGACATCTTAAATGCTGGAACAGAACCAACATTTGTAAATAGAGTTAGAGAAGAAGTTATAGATATCACTGTCTGTAGCTCAAGCATCAGAGACATGCTGACTAAATGGTGTGTCTTAGATGAGGAGTCCTTTTCAGATCACAGATACATCGCCTTTGATCTGAAGGAAAT
>JAWKNJ010000006.1:0-1944 GCA_041391765.1 Flavobacteriales bacterium
GTTTCTTCCGGATTATTAAAATAACCCATCATGACGCTAGCACCTTGCACGAGAACGCTGCCAAGCATTCCTTCGTCAAGCTGTTGCCCTTCATCATTGATGATTTTAACGATGTGTTCGGGCAATGGTTTTCCGCAATTGACAAATTCATTGCTTTTACGTTCCTCAGTCTGCAATTTAACAGCCATTCGTTTATCGACAAGTGTTTTACTGTCGATTTGTATGCTATCAAATCCGTTACCTACTTTTGAGAATGTTACAGCCAGTGTTGATTCTGCCAAACCGTAGCAGGGAAGAAACGCATTTTCATTAAATCCTGAAGACGAAAATTTTTCAGCAAACTTTCTTAGCGTATCCGGACGAATCATTTCAGCGCCAATTCCTGCAGCCCTCCAGCAGCTCAAGTCAAGATCCTTCAAATCCGACTCTCGTGCGCGCATAGTGCATAACTTAAGTCCAAAAGGTTGACTGAATGCTATTGTACAGCGATTACGACTGATCAACTTGAGCCACTGCAAGGGTCGTATCGCAAAATCGCGTGTCGCCAGATAATCTACCGATATCTGTGTAACCATCGGTGCCAGAACCAGACCAACCAGTCCCATATCATGGTAAAAAGGCAACCAGGATGCAGAACGATCATCGGGCGTTACTTCCAGACCATTACGCACTATTCCTTTTAAGTTACACATAAGTGCGTGTTCAGTGATAACCACACCTCGCGGCATTCGTGTACTGCCTGATGTAAATTGCAGATAGGCAACTTCATCAGGTTTATTGGACTGCAATGATATTTCTTGTGCCGGAAATTCACTTAACTGCGCAGGCGTACCAATCCAATTCAAAGCAGTTACTTTTTCTGCTGCTTCTTCGAGAAAATTGATGTAATCAAGATTTGCGAGTGCCAGACTTGCCTGACTGCTTTCAAGCAACCCTCTCAGTTGTTGAACGTAAATTCCATGACTGCCCAAATTAACAGGCACAGGCATTGCAAATGGAACTAACCCGGCATATCGACAAGCAAAAAATAACTCAATAAATTCAGGTGATGTATCGGCTATGATCGCAACACGACTGCCGCGCTCTAACCCGAAAACAGACAAGCACTGCGCTAACCTCCGCGCATTATCTCTAAGTAGACTATAGGGTAACACCGAACGCAGATTGCCTCTTGCGTCGTAGAAATTGTATCCGGTAGTTCCTTGCGCAGCATACTCAAGTGCGTTGATTAAAGTATCAAAGCCCGCTAATTGCTGTACGAGCGTATTCCTTGTTGGTGTTGGTATTAGCTGCGTTTCGTTGGAAGGCTGAAAATCAAACGCCTGCATAAGCGGAGCGTTCAACTTGGTTATTGTCGAACTCAAGATCTTCCCCTCGAAGTAATATGACTTGTACTTTTCTTCATCTTGCATTTCCTGGCAAGAAATCCCGATATCGCGTGCCAACCTTGATTCTCTGCCTTCACTTGATTCTTTTTATGATTCTCTTTTTGCAGGCTGGAATTCTTAACTCAAACGCTGACCGCTGACATTACTCTTAATTATTAATAAGTGTGTCGTATTTGACCAAAGCGCAGCTTATATAAGGAGCTTTTATGTGTCAAGGCAATGTTCGACCTATGTTGTACCAAAACAACAGCAGAGACCTTTGCAAAACCTCTGACTTCTTAAAGCCCGGCAAAAAATTGGCGATTTCAATCAGATTCACTCAACTTTTTTATGAGTTTTTGTGGAAAAATGCGAAATTTGATACGGAATCACCCCGTTTTCTGGTATTTTTTATCGCCTTTCTGTTTAAAAGGCGCATTTCTCCTGTCTCATCAAACTTTCAACAAATAACCTGGGTAATCTTTTCAGGTTATATGCCATGGCTTGCAGAACATGCCATGCATGGGCTTTTGCCAGACCACGGTAACGCAGGATTTTGCCGCCAAACCAGCGCGCC
>JAWKNJ010000007.1:0-42097 GCA_041391765.1 Flavobacteriales bacterium
CGCCAACGTTATCGGTTGCATCCACATCCACCGGTACCAGGTCTGACACCGTCGCGCCAGTCAGCGGATCAAGAATCGCCACCACGGGTGCTTCACTGTCTATAACAGGTGCGCTGTCAACCGCGGCCTGTACAGCAGCAGCCGCATTCACCCGACCATGACCGTAAAACTGATCCCAGCCTGATGCGCCTAAATCAGTCGCCGTGGAAAACAGGACATTTTCAATGTCGGTGTTTTTCATCGCGGGGTTTGCCGACATCATCAATGCAATGACGCCAGCTGTGATGGGGCTGGAAAAAGAAGTCCCGGATGCTGTTCCATAACCGCCGCCGCGTGTTGTCGTCCATATGCCCGAACCCGGCGCGGCCAGCATGATGTAGTTGCCGTAGCTTGACCAGCTCGTCCGGTTATCGCCCCCATCCGTGGCGGCAACCGGGATCATGGTTGCCGTTGTAGTAAACGATTCAAGCGCGCCAGTATTGCCCCCGCTCACAGCAACCAGTCCGCCTTTGTTTTTCATGTATTGCGCCGCGTTTCTCGCGCTGGAGCTTGATGAAACACCCAGGAAACTGATATTGGCGACACGCGCGCCGTTGTCGGCGGCCCAGGTGATTCCCTGCGAAATGGCGCTGAAGGTCGCCGAACCCGTTGGACTGGCAATTCGTATCGGCATGATTCTTGCCTGACCCGCAACACCGGCAATACCCAGCGCATTATCGGTTGCCGCAGCGGCCGCGCCAGCAACCTTGGTGCCGTGACCGTGCGCATCGGCGCTATTGGCGTTGTTTTCGTAAAAATTCCAACCCGGCACCATTTTTGACGCCAAATCCGGGTGTGTGTCATCAACGCCCGTATCCAGAATGGCTACCGTGACATTCGCGCCTTGCGCGTCATCCCAGGCCAGCGGCGCCTCTATTTTGGGCAGATGCCAGCCATTGGCGAAAAATGGATCGCTTGGCGTCAAGGCCGGATAGACATATTCATCCAGCTCCGCGAATTTCAAATGCGGGTGGTTCGCCAGCCACGCGATGACACCTTCCTCGGTATATTCCGGCACATCGACGATATATAAATCGCTTTGCCCGACTTTCCTGGGCTTGCCTTCATGCTCTTTCAGAATATTGGCCAATGCCTGCGCGGGCAGTCCTGCGCGTGGCATGACCAGAATTCGGCCCTTGGCCCATTCCTCACCATTACCGCGACTGGAACGTGCATTCCCGGGAAATGTTTCACCGTTAAAATGACCCCGCGCATGATCATTTGCATGTGATGGCGGTGCGGCTGTTAGTGATGTCGGAATAAATAATGAGAAAAATACAAAGCCAATTACCAAAAGCATGGCTAAATGATGAAGATAAAATCCACCAATCTGATTTAGTTCAGAATTTTCAGAAGATATCTGTTTTTTTGAAATCATATTATTGATATTTTTTTTCTTCTTATCAAACACATTGCACTCCTTCAAGCTAAAGTATTGACTGCCAACCTTTTTGGTTTATGGCACGAGACGTTATGACAGAAATTGCCCCGACTCATCAGAGCCTGTTTCAATCTCCCTGAAGCAATTTTCATGCCACACTTCATTTTATATATTATTCAATAAGTTATGCGTGCCGATGTTTACTACCCAACACCTGATTGTCGCTATTTCAATGCAATACATGACGACAGAATTGTAACACCATGTTTATAAATATTTATCGCTGTCGCCTATTGAGGACAATTTTGATGGATGCAATCTGGCTTCTTGAGATTGATTTCAAGATTGATGATTAAGTCAAATAACGAATAGCTACAAATATTAATTCAGAAGCACAGCCGGAAAACTACTTGGTCTGGAAATTCTAATGGCAAGTTAAGTTGGCTTTTTTATTGTTCAGTTAACCTGATACGAATCAGGATACTATCGGATTATTATTTTGATGTACATTGTTTGAGACCTTTGCACGGTTACTACGCAGTACGATAATCGCGTTAAAAATTTGTGAAAAATGCTCATTTACTCCGTGCAAACTCCGCTTTTTCGCAAATTTTTGCCTTATTCTCGCACCGCTCATAACACCGTGCAAAGGTCTCTGTTTAATAAGATGCCTTCCAGTCTTTCTTTTTGCCGCGCTGATCCACGATCAAATGTTCTGTACCCTCCGGCAGAACCTGTAATGTCTTTAGAAATTCGACAATGGAATCGCGTTCATAATCGCTAAGCGATGTCCAGTTCTGATAGCTTTCCAAAGCTTCGCCGCGATGCGCCTCGATGGCCTCACGCAGGGTTGTATACTGGCCATGATGGAAATACGGCGGCTCGTTGGCCACGCCCCAGAGTTTTCGTGTCATGAAACGTGAATTGCCATCAAAAAAAGCATCCGAGCCGCCTGGCGCGTTCTGGTCTATAGGCTCGCGATTAGGATCATCCGGGCCACTGGTAATGTCATGCAGCTTCAGATCGGTGAAAGCCGGAACCATGACTACACCCTTTTTGGCTTTCAATCTCGGTCGGTCAAGCTGTTTACTGTTCAAATCAATGCTGTAATCAGCGGTATCGCCCGGTTGCAGGTTACCGTCCGGATTAAATGGATTGGGTTCGGTAAAATACCAGCCATTGTTGTCCAGTGGCAGCTCGGGCACATGACAACCGGAGCATCCGATTCTTTTGAAAGCTTCCTCACCCGTGGAAACCGCCGCCTCGATCCGAGGATTATTGGAGATAACACGACCGGGCACGGCAAGTTGCGCTTGATAAAGTGTTGCCGCGGTAACCTCTGCGACTGTCATTTCGTCTGTAAATCCGTCGCCATCGTTGTCCGTGCCGACACCAAACCGCTCAGTGGATTGAATACCGTGATGATGATTAAAGGCATTGTTGGTAAACTGGCGTAATGATACGACACCACCGGCTTGATGGAAGGGTTTGATAATAAGGCTTGGCGGATTGCCGGGGCCTGAACTCGCCAGGCTCGATGCGAGCAGGCCGGTGACTTCGCTGGTATTCCAGTTACCATCCATGTCTCTGGATAAAGTACCGAAAGAAACCCCTTTGGTGATGAGTTCCTTGCTTTCACCGGGCAAAACAGAATTACGGATGTTTTGCAGATCGGTCGTCATTTGACGGCTGAGCATCTCGATATAGCCGGAACCGAACATACCCAGCGTGTTACGGGAATTGGCGATAGTCTGCAACTGAACGAACTTGCCTTTCTCGTCGACAGCGCCGCGTGTCGGCGCGATATCGCTGTGATTAAAAGTGGCAAAATCAAACCGCTGGCCGGTAACAAAAACATTGGCAACGATGTCGCCGCCGCCACCGGATCGCGGCTTGTTGTGACAGCCGGCGCAGGAATTGGCGTCCGGCGCGGAAATCCGGTTAAAGTTATGCGGAAAATTAAGCGGTGCAGATGAGTCTGCCAGTGGCGCGCCAGTCCCTTTGGTCAAGGGCCGGCCACCGCCTTCCTGTATGGTCCAGTCAGCTTCAAACAGTTTTTTGCCGTGTCCGATGAGATCCTGCAAGTTCATCCGGAATTCGTCGCCATCTTGTAAACGTTCTTTAACGGAAACTTCCTTGCCGATTTCTGTCGCCACGGCATGCGTTATTCCTCCCGCCAATAGTCCGGCGGCAAGGAATGAAAAAATGATTTCGCGTCTTTTTTCATATTTTTTCCTGATTTGAAGCGACCAATGTTAAATCTTTGCGCAGATTGGAGGCCAAACATGAGGCCATTTGGTTGACTGTCAGCGTACTCAAAATAAACAATCTTTTCTATGGTTTTTCCCACTTTAAGCGGAAATGCGGGAAATCAGAGTTGTTTCAAGAAGTAAAAAGAGAGAATAAAAACTGGTATAAATCAATTTTGACTGTTATGCTCATGAACAGTTAAATGATAACTATCTGCTTATAAGAATAAAAAAATTAATCTCCATGTCACTGATGCCACAGCGCGAATAAAAAGAAAATGGAAGTTGCCGACCTTAAATTCTGCTCGTCGACGATGACACATTTATACTGAAGCTGTTGACCAAGATGCTCGTCAATCATGGTTTTAAATCAATTATGCTTGTGATAACGGCCCTGATGCGCTAAAATCGACCATCCTCAAACGCGTCCTGATTTGATTCTGTTGGATCTCAATATGCCGGATATGGATGGTATTGAGTTTGTTAGGTATTTGGTCGAACGGCGTTATCAAGGCAGTCTGGTGCTGTCAGCGGAGAAGACGAGCGCATGCTGAAAACAGCAGAAAAAGTTGCGTATGCCCATCAGATTACGATGCTGGGATATCTCCACAAGCCGGTCAGTCCGGACAAACTGGTTAATCTGATAAAAAAACAATGCCGCCGGAGGGAAATCATCAAGTAACTTCGACGGCTAAAAAAAATTATGACGCCGCAGCTTTGAAAAGCGCGATATCCAATCGAGAGTTGGTGAATTATTATCAACCCAAAGTAGCCGTGAAGACTGGTGCAGCGATTGGCGCTGAGACCCTGGTACGCTGGCGGCACCCAACTGATGGGCTGGTATTTCCAGATCAGTTTATCAAAACGGCGGAGCAAGAGGGCTGATCAACGACCTCACTTGCTGGTGTTGAGCCAAGCACTGGCGCAGGCCAGAGTCTGGCATGAAAGTGGTTACGCATTACGGGTGGCGATCAATGTTTCCATGCATCGCTGAATTCTGATCTTGTTGTCAATCTTTGCGATTGACAACGGTCTTTCGCTCCAAAACATTGTACTCGAAGTGACGGAAAGTCAATTAATGAGTGCGTGACGCGCGGGTGCCCTCGAAATTCTTGACGCGATTACGGCTGAAACGTTTTCATCTGTCGATTGATGATTTCGCACCGCTATTCGTCCATGGCGCAACTACGCGATATTCCTTTTGCATGAACTCAAGATTGATCAAGGCTTTGTCCATCACGCCTGGATGGATGAGACATTGCGCGCCATCTATGATGCAAGCCTTTCCATGGCTAAGCAGTTGGGTATGGAAGTTGTGGCGGAAGGTGTTGCGGATGAAAAGGACTGGCTTTTTTTGCAACAGACAGGTTGTGACTATGCGCAGGGTAATTTTGTATCCAAACCGTTACTGGCGGATGACTTTGTATCGTGGATGCATGAGTGGGACAATCGTGTCCGGCAGGGGAAGCTGCTAAGCGATTCTGCCTAGCACAGCACACCGCTGCATTATTTGCAAAAGACATTGAATTCGCTCATTTTCATTTATTGAATTCCATAGCGCTTAATTAGCAAGAAGAAACGCTATGGAACAAAAGTTATGGAATAAAAACCAGCCTAATAGGCCGAATCTGAATCAATTGATCTGGCTTTTCCGCCTCCTTCCTGATCGCCCGAAGGTATTTGGTGGAATGGCTGAATGGTTTTGCCATAGGCATCTGGATCAGGTGTTTCCGGCAGTGGGCCGCCCCCCGCACGCAATCAATATCAGAGCGATCGATAAAGCTAAAAAAATTCTAAATTTCATAAAACTCCCTTGTACGCATTATTGAATTTGCTTTTAATAGCAGGTGCATACTATCGATTAAGATTCCGAGTGATATTGATCTTAACTGCAATAACTTTGGGAAGTGGAATGTAAAATTACGCGAAGCGGAATAAAGCAGCTTTTGAAGAAAGTCGGTGAAAAGTTACAGTCTCAAATCGTCATTTGTAAATACCGCAACTGATTTCTGCCGCCTTCTTTGGCCTGATACAGTGGCTGCATCTGCTCTGGCGAGCAATAGTGTGCCGATTGATTCGCAATTCGGTTTCTCCTGCGGCGATGATGGGCAGAAATTTTTCAGATTGGCCAAGGCGACCGAAATGGATACTCGAAATTGTTCACCCTGGAAATCGTATAAATTTGAGTAAACCGACTGACTCAAACGCTCGGCTATTTCGTGAGCAGATTGCAGTGATGTTGCCGAAGCACAACGACAAACTCTTCTCCGCCGTAGCGTCGCGCGACAATGTCACAGGCGCGTATCTGCATTTTTATCAATCGGCCAGGCGTACTAAAACATCGTCGCCGATCTGATGACCATAGGTATCATTGATGCGTTTGAAATAATCCACATCGAGAAACATGCACACCAGATCGTCTTTCCAGCGCAGACTGCGAGCGATTTCGTCCTTTAGGCGCAGATCAAAGTAACGGCGGTTATAAACCCGCGTCAATACGTCCTGATAACTGATCCTGAGCCGTTGTTGATTGAGGCAGTTTTCAATGGCGACTGCGATCATGGCGGATAATTTTTGCAGAAAAAACGTACCAATGCCCTGTGGATAGCGTTTCGCATCAATACCAGAAGCAGTAAGGCACCGATAATACGCTTCTCCGCATCAATGGAAGATATGCGGCACTTTTGGAAAGGTGCTTTATTGTTCAGGCCAGTGATCATCCAATGGCATTTTTCAAGGACATCCGCGCTTCAGCTTTGATACTTCGTCTAATGTATCAATAATTCTGGAATTTTGACGGTATCAAGTATCCGCAGCCTGTTTTCTGTGGTCTGTTCGGGTTTTTTCATCCTGATCGAAGAACAGGCGCGCCGTATCCTTATGCTGATCAATAAGACACAGTACAACGTCCTGCAACTGAAAACGCACTTTCAGTTGTGAAAATAATAAATAACGCAGTTCTGTTGGCGTGTTCGCATCGATAATTTCCAAAACCGAAAGTCCCTGTACTGCGTCTGCTTTTTTCGTTATCCCTGGCATGCCGGATCAAATCATCGAGCTTGGTTTGCAGCAGACTATTTTTGCATTATGACCGGGGATGTTCATTTTGTGATTTCTGACTTGTCATGCAAGCGGATTATCGCATATCCGTCAAGTCCTTAACATAGGTTTTGTTGATCAGCGCATGTTCTTTCCCGCAGCATGCGGACAATCCACCAGATCGCCAGCGCTGCTATCAAATGCTTCAGCGTGTGGCCGCTGACTATCTGTCCCAGGGTGAAAATCTGCTGATCCAATGTTTCAGACGCTTTTGCCAGGGGAAGCGCGTAAAAACCCAATGGCCTGGAGTACCCTGTTGTGTGTGCAAGCGGTGGGCAGCATCAAGTCTTATAATCGCTATGAGTAATAGTGAATAAAACTGTATAACAATAAGTAAAAATCTGATTACCGGCACCCTGCTGCTCGCTCCAACATCAGTACAATACGCTTGCCGCACCGATTGACACGAGCACCGGCAATAAATGAAACCCCAGTTTGGGATCGACACGCTCGGATACCGCAAGCAGCGACATAATGCCGATTGCGATGGGCAGGCGATCCCAGAGCAGTGCCGTATTATCGGGGCGCCAATGGTAACAGCAGGCTGATCCCAGGGCGTCGCCAGTAATGCCGAGAAAAATCCGATACGGCCACACTTCCACGGAAGTTCTAAACGCCGCCGATTGAATTCATGCCTGCTGCCTGCTACATCTCGAAGACAAAATAGACCTGCGATGCCGCTGAACAAAATGGCAAGGTTGGAGGCCACGTTCATGAAATTAGGCATGCCCAGCAGCCGCCGCCGATCGGCAAACTGCACCGCGGGGCTGCGCGATCGGCGGTAGTACAGCTGCGCTCAGTATAACAAAAAGAAAATGCGCCCAGAAAATATAATAGCCGCAGTGTTTCTCGATTCAGTTTATGCGGGCCTTTTGTATAATCAGTTTCAGTCATACATCCTCGCCCAACAGCATCTCGTACACTATTAACAGCGATGATTTCCATATCGGCGATGGATTGTTTCGGTTTATTCGCCTGAGGAATGATGGCACGGGAAAATCCAAGTTTGGCGGCTTCCTTTAATCGCTCCTGCCCTCGCGCCTCGAACGGGACGGACTTCACCTGCGAGTCCTACTTCGCCGATAACCAACCCATTTTTTCCGCCAACGGTTTGTTTTTCAGCGAAGAGACAATGTCAGCAAAATGGCCAGATCCGCCGGTTCCGCAATTTTGACGCCACCGACAGCGTTGACGAAAACATCCTGATCAAAACAGGGAATGCTGATGACGGTGCAACACGGCCAGCAGCGGCTAACCGGTTTTGTTCCAGACCAACGCATAAACGTTTGGAATGCGGTGCGCGCGTCTGTCGACAAGGGCTTGTATTTCAACCAGCAGCGGGCGTGCCTTCCTGCGTCACCATGACACATGAATCCGCCACCTGACCACCATGATGTTAGCAGTTTTTCGATGGATTTCGACTTCGCGTAGCCCCTTCTCGCTCATGGCGAAGACACCAGCCCATTGACCGCGCCAAAACGGTTCTGAGCGGGCGGATCAGGCGGAAGCTTGAATGCATATCGCCTTCGAAATATAAAAACGGTATCAACCATATGCTCGAGAACACGGGGCCCTGCCAGAGCGCCTCTTTTGTCACATGACCGATGAGAATGATCGCAGTGCCGCTGATTTAGCTTGCCGTGTGAGTTGCGCGGCACATTCGCGTACTTGCGCGACTGAGCCGGGGGCGGACTGAAGTATTTCCGAATAAATCGTTTGAATCGAGTCAATTACAGCTATGCGGGGGTTGATGCTCATTCAACGTTTGCTGTATTCTTTCCAGCTGTATTTCTGCAAGGAGGGGCAATGGATTGGACATTGAGCGCGAGTCTTCTGGCGCGAAGCGCTACCTGTTGGGCGATTCTTCGCCACTGACATACAGTACTTTGCAGTCAATAGACATTTGCGCCAGCGCTTGCAGCAATAAGGGTGGATTTACCGATACCTGGATCACCGAGCAACACAACGCCGCCGCGCACCATGCCGCCACCGAGCACGCGATCCAATTCGGAGATGCCGGTGGACAGCGGTTCTTCCTGCGTTTCAATATCACACAGATTTTGCACTGTCTGTATCGGATACCGGACTGAAACGTGATATTTCTTTTTCGGTCACGGTTTCAACAAGTGTATTCCATGACTGGCATTGGGGGCATTGGCCCTGCCATTTCAAGGTTTGTCCGCCGCATTCGGTGCATACATAGACTGATTTTGTTTAACCATCAGCAATCCGCCAGGCGATAGGGAAATAGTGAGCTAAGCCTTTATGTCCTAATAGACTTCCGCCATTTTGAATGATTTACCTTGCGCATCCTTGACGGAAAGCCGGTTCCCCGTCAATAGGCCAGTCAATAGCGAGGGTGGGATCGTTCCAGATAATGCAGCGCTCATGTTCAGGCGCCCAATAGTCGGTAGTCTGGTACAGAAATTCGGCGTAATCCGAAAGCACGACAAATCCGTGCGCGAACCCTTCCGGTATCCAGAGCTGCTTTTGTTCTCGGCGCTCAGTATTTCACCCACCTATTGACCAAAAGTCGGCGAAGCATGGCGTA
The DNA here is from genome assembly GCA_041391765.1 of Flavobacteriales bacterium. GTDB lineage: Bacteria > Bacteroidota > Bacteroidia > Flavobacteriales_G > Salibacteraceae > SHAN690. Next base: position 9,320 of record JAWKNJ010000007.1, read on the forward strand.
GATCTACTGCCACATCGTATACTTCGCCCGCGACGACGCGCACAAGTTTGTATCCCTTGCGGTTGCTTTATCTGGTAATGCAAGCCGCGCAATACATTTTTTATCGAGCGGGAGTGATTGTTTTGCACGAAAGCTACATGCCTGCCGATGATCTGATCAAATTGCCGCTGATTGAAACTTTCATAGAAGAAGCCGCGCGTATCGCCAAAAACTTTGGGTTGCAGGAGATAAACATCGGGTATTGCCAGTTGTGTCGCATTCATATCGTTAGTCACCACGGATATTGGTCAACTGAGGGTTTATAGGTTTAGAGATGCCCTTTAATGTTTGCGTTGAGAACTTGCAGCAGATACTGACCGTAACCGTTCTTCGCCAGGGGCATTGCGAGTGCTTCCAGCTGTGCGGCGTCAATCCAGCCCTGATGAAAAGCAATTTCTTCCGGGCAGCAATTTTCAATCCTTGCCTATGCTCTATCAAGTCGCTACAAATGACTCGCTTCGAGCAGTGATTCGTGCGTTCCGGTATCCAGCCAGGCATAACCGCGCCCCATGATTTCAACATTCAGCGTTGAATGCCCATGTAAATCCGCTGGTTTACGTCCGTGATTTCCAGTTCATTGCGATGCGAAGGCTTGATGCTTTTGGCGTAATCAACAACGTTACGATCATAAAAATATATAATCCGGTCACGGCATAGCGTTCGATTTCGGATTCAGCGGTTTTTCTGCCCAGACTCAGTACCTGTCCCTGTGTGTCAAATTCAACTACGCCGTAACGTTCGGGATCCTGCACATGATAAGCGAAGACACTGGCGCCGGATGTTTTCTGCATGGCGTTGGCCAGCAAGTGACAAAATCATGGCCGTAGAAAATATTGTCACCTAGAACTAGCGCTGAACAATCATTGCCAATGAAAGATTCACCAATGAGAAAAGCCTGTGCCAGTCCACCCGGCTCGGGTTGAACCGCATAAGCGATATTCAATCCCCATTGATGCCCGTTACCGAGCAGCACCATAATCGGCGATATCTTGCGGCGTTGATATAATCAACAGATCGCGTATGCCAGCAAGCATCAATGTGCTGAGGGGATAATACACCATAGGCTTGTCGAAAACCGGTAACAGCTGTTTGGAAACGGCCTTGGTCACCGGGTAAAGTCTTGTTCCTGAACCACCGGCAAGCACAATTCCCTTTCTGTGCGGTATCTGTTGTTGAATACTATTTTCTTTGGTCTGTTGTGTTGATTGCGTCACTTCGTTTATTCCGTTAAATCAGAATTCAGCACAGGGTATGCGAGCAGATGTCAATTCAGACGCGCGTGCCGGATGTTGATCAACATAAGCAGCATGGAGTGACTCCGCTGACTGATTAAGTGAAATGCACGCATTGTATACTATATTAACTTGCAGCGAGAATCGCTGCTTCAGACTTAAAATTAGGCATCGCAATGAGAAACATGAACGGGGTGTTGAATAATCGCAGCTACCATGATTCAGACACTGTCATCGACGTCTTGTAAGCATGATGACAGCCTGCAAGCATTCTTTTGATACAGGCCTTTGTCGACCATGATGATCATGGCGGTAATAATGGCCTTCCTGCCGATACAGATTCAACACATACTGCGCGCCGCTTTTGTCGAGCAGGACGAATCATGTGCGGCAAACTGCGCTGGGTTCGTTTTTATTGTACTTATCATTATTTACAGTGTTTCCGGACATGTCGGTCAGTACTGGATGAGAAAAAGGTGACAAGCAGCTCGTTATGCAATTGAACAGCGTATTGTTTGACAAATTGCTTCATCTGCCCGGCGCAGTACTATATCAATCCTGCTGGTAACCATGCTGCTCAGGCGGTATTACATCAGGTTCGACGATATCGACAAGAACGACGAGCATGCAGGCACTGACGGTATTGATGCGGGATACGTTTGCGGTTTCAGGATTGATTGCATGCCTTTTTTATTTGAACAGGGAAATTGCGATGCTGATTTGCTTGCTGATTCCTTTTGTTTTTCTGATGCTTCAGGTTACAGCCGGCCAGCAAAATCGCTATCCTGATGCCGCGATGCAAAACGCCGGGCCGGATAAGACCGACTGGCCGGCCGTTTGCATCGTTGTCTTGAGAATCTTCGCTATATTCAATTATTTGGCGGACAGCAACAGGAGTGCCAGCACCTCGATAGTAATGCACAATCCATTCTGAACAGTGAGAATCAGCAAAATGACTATGAGGCGTTCGTTGCAATGCTCTGGTCAGTTATTGATTGCCCTGACGTCGCTAGTGATGGCTTATTTTTGTTGATGCAACAGGTTATTGACAAGACATTATCGATCGACCAGGCCGGCGCTTTTATCGCCATCATGCTGTTACTGATAATGCCCGTCAGTCGTCTGGCCGGTGTGTCCCATGTGCCTGGATTGATGCAGCGACAACTGGAACAATTGTTTGCAGTGTTTGATCTTCCCCAGTATCAACGCATGGCGCTGTCAGCTTAACTGGAAGTGCGCGGAGAATTAATACTGAATCAGGTGCATGTGCGGTGGTGAAAAAGCGTCTTGCCAGACGTATACGCTCGATTTGAACATCAGGCCAGGGGAGACGATCGCTCAAGTTGTTGATGACAGCGTGGCAAGATTGCTGCTCATGGATTTGCTGCTGGGTCTCAGCCCACCGGCAACGGATAAAACTGGACGGACAGGATTACAACCAGATCAGACGCTGCGATTTGCTTCTTGCGCAGTTTGCCGTCATTTCCGGTATTCCGATATCAGCGATTGCATCGCGGGTAATATTGCTTATGGTGATGCCCGCTGCGCGCATGAAGCGCACATTATGCAGACAATCCGAACAACCGGGGTTGCAGGTTTTGTGCGTGACATGCCGGAGGGCTTGCAAACACGAATCGACGGCAATGACGCGAGCCTGACGCGCAAGCAATGGCAGCTTGTTGCTGTCGCACGGGCATCTCTGAGAAATCCACCGATCCTGATCATCGATGATCTCTGGCCGCGGCATGTACAGGAATTGACTGACGACGTATTCAAAGCGCTTACAGAAGTAATGCGGAATCGCACAACGATTCTGTTGCTGCCGGCTATGCCGGCCTGTCGGGAAGGCATTGACCGGATTCTGCTGCTCGAAACAGGAGAAATCGTTATTCCCGGCGAACCCAGTGAATCCCAGCGATGAGACGCTATGTGTCGGAATATTCTACACGCATCGCGCATAAAAAGGCGGAGCAGCGGAGTAGGCCAATGGAATGGAATCCTCCCACTCAACGGTATCGTAATGTGCCAAACTAAAGATTTTAGTAATCGGGGTGATGACTATAACCATTAGGGCGATTTGAACCTTACGCGCGAAATCTATCATGGCTCGGGTAGAAAAGCTACCCAACGAGAAGTCGGATATACGGAAGCAGTTGCACCTTAAAACCATCACAAATTTTGCTTGCAAAACGGGAGGAGCCCATATATGGATAAGCAACTCGAAATTTTTTGATGAAGGGGTGTGGTGGATGGCACTTCGTTTATCCCCCTACCTTGCTCTATCAGATTCGCTCAATTTTTTATAGATTTTTGTGGAAAAATGCGAAACTTTATAGGAAATCACCCCGTTTTTCGAGGTGATTTCTTGTCGACGCGTGCTAAGCAAAAGATTATTGCAAATAAACCAAGCTTTTTTAAAACTTGGACCTCGCCACCTTATCGGCTGCGGGGTCTTTCTACAAGTCAAACAGTAGTGTAAATTATTTCGACACTATGCGCTACGTCTGCGTAATCCAGCTAATCCAAGGAGACCTATACCCAGCAGCGCTAATGAACCAGGCTCCGGGATTGCTTGTAATTGGAAATCAAAGTCACTGCGTGAAAACGCGCCGTTAACTAAACCTTGTCCACCTTGAACTGTACCCGTACCAATCAGATCAACCGGACCGAATAGTCCATTTTGTTCAATAAATGTCCTTCCTGTATTGTTAGCCATAATATTCAGGCCAAAATTAGCAGTGGCAACGTTGCTACTACCATCTATACCCAGAACGCTTGTAGGATTGTTCGCTCCTGGCACAATGGTCGTCAGGGTAAAGTAAGCATTGTCAGGGCCGTTACCTTCGATGGATGCACCAGTTCCGGCAGTAAGCCAATGAGCACCATCCATTGCATCTGCCGTACAAGCTGCTAAACTCGCACATCCTGTCGGACTGACAATGTCAAGATTGGGTGTGTTGTCAAGATATACCACCGCTATCGCGCCAGCACCATAAGTAGCATCAAGCAAACCACCCACTGTGGAACCAAACTGAAATTGAAAAAGGCCTCCCCCAAGAGCAAGCGTGTTTGTAACCGTTAAATCCAATATGCCGGTTAATTCCTGTTCTGGCGAAATATTCGTTGGACCGCCACTACCAATTACGGCAACTGTTTGATTGACCTCAAACACTGACACAATGCGATCACCAGTATCAATAAGGCCATTACTGTTGCTATCGAAAAACCATTCCATGTTGTCGTCTTCGAATTTTGTAACCGGGTCATGCCAAGTCAGAAGCGCGAAAGCAGACGATCCAGCCATTGCAAATGTTGTACCCAGTGTTGCTGCCAGCAATGTTTTTTTAAAATTTTTCATACTATCATCCTCGTCAAGTTAAAAACTACTTCCTAAAATCAAATTTACTTAGTCCCAATCTTAATCTTAATTTTCTTTCAAGATACCGACAATTATATACAAGCACGAATCATGCCAATTAAGTCTTTCTGACTGTAATTACATGAAATTAAATATTATTTAAATTTAAATTTAAATTTAAATAATTAAGGAATGAACTATCAATCATAAACTGTCAAAAAATTCGACACTGCTTCGCTGCTAATAAACAAATAACGCAAACCGGCTGACAGCATGAAGTAAATACCCCCATCGGCTTGTGACCGGTGGAATATTTACTTGACTCAACTTTAGACATCCAGCCCCAACCTTGCGTCACCCGAACGAGACACAACTGGGAGTGATACGAACGAAACTCATGCCGTTTGCTGCTGACAGTGCTGCTACATCCGTAATCTTGGGTCGCCGCGCTGTTTGGGGAAAGTGAATATTGAGGACTTCCGGTTGAAACTGTCTCTGAAAGAAAGTCCGGTAAATTCCATTCGTAGCCACTGCGCTACCAGACCGCCGGTCAGTGGTTGTTTGCCGCGCCACGGCGCCACGACATCGATAGGGAAAGATTCTTCCGCAACCAGACTCAATAACTGAACCAGTGTCCACGCCGTCGAGCGAATCTGCATCCATAGCTCCAGCACAGTGCGTTTCTGCTGCCACAAGTTGTTCACGCCACACCAACGCTTCAGGTTGTGAAACAAGGGTTCGATGCCCCAGCGGCGCGCATACAGATATAGTATCTCCTCGGCACGCAAATCCGTTTCGGTCGCCAGTAGCAGACGTGCTTTTGACCAACGCTGTTTGTCCGCATCGTAGAATTCGCACCATACCGCGCGCACCAGCGTCCCTTTGAGAAAACGTGCCATTGCCACCACGGTGCGCAGACGAACCAGCTGTTCCTTGCCATAGAGTGTCAGCTTGACTTCGGTTGCCGGCAAATTCCGGATTGCCTTGGGCGTCATTTTGATCCCGTAGGTTTTGGGTCGTCCGCGTCCAGGCTTGAGCACAACGGTTGGTGGCAGGAATAATGCGGTATCGCACCGTACTTGACCGATGATAGGCATCTTTCGCGACAGCAGTGGCAATACCAGGCGTGCTCGCATGAACCAGGCATCGAACAGTAGCCGAACAGGCTTGTTCATTATCACGGGCGCCAGGCTGCGCACCAACGCCAGCGCGATGGTCAGCTTGTTGCGATTGCCGGTGGTGGGAACTGAGCGGGACACAATCGGCAACACATACTTCCTGCCTGCGCTGCCCAGCACGCTGACGCCCAACGTAACCCAGCATTGCGCCAGCAGAAACTGCGGCCGGTTGTTCCGCTTTGCATGATCGTGCCGAATGGTGCTGCCCGGCGCCTTCTCGGATTGGCGTGGAATCAACGTGTCGTCGATAACCAGATTGAGCGTCTCCATTGGCAATGCATCGTTGACCACCTCGAATAAGGCTCTTGCCAGTCGTAGCGTCCGGACGCTGCCGCGTTCCAGGAGTTTGTAATAGGTCGTCCAGTGACGGCCTCGGGTAATAGCACTGATCGCGCGTGTCACCCAACCTTCTGGAGAAATCAAACAGCCGCACAGTAATTCGACGAAAGTGGCGCGAGCGCGCAACGGCACGGCGGTGAGCAAATGGGTAATCCAGCTTGACAGGCAAAGTCGGACAGTTTGAGCGTAGGACATAGAGCACCAAATGAGGAATAAAAATTCCTTCATTGGCCGCCGCCCTGCGTACGCTAAACCCGCGTTTGCAGGGCGGCGGCCGCGCAAACCTTGCCTTCTGTCAAGTGATTTTTGCTCATTTTGTGAATATTTTTAAAGTCTCGTATCGCTACTTTGCTTTTGCCTTAATGGCCGATTTTTTGATGCTGAATGTCTAAACTTGAGTTACTTGAGGTTCAGAAAAATTAAAAAATAATTGGTATTATCCGTTTATATCGGAATAAAATATTTATGATTACGTCGTTAGATAAGAGTGATTATCAATAACATCTTTAATCTTTTGCCAATTAAGTGAAATAGTGAAATAGCTGATTAGCTGATAAAAAACGTTTGTATTGAGAGAAATACTAAACTTTGGTAAAGAAGTAATATTTTATATTTGGTGACATAAATAAGATTGGAATTAATCAAGCTCTGTTCGGTCATTTTTTATGAAATTAAGAGATATAAGGATTCAACTCCATGGAAAAGATTGACTACGATAGGATCAGGAAAAATCTAAATTTTGCTCCAAACAATATTTTGAATTTAAATGTATTGTTTTTTAATATTATTTTATTTCTTCTTGCGGTATTCTTCTTTTTACATGATTCCTTTTTAGGCTATTGTGTTAGTCAAGTTCTTTTTGCCTTGCATTTTAATCATGCATATTTGCTTGTACATGAGACAAGTCATTATAGTTTTTTTTCAAATCGCAGAATGAACATCATTGTCGGCCATATGGCGAGTATTTTTGCATTTTTACCTTTCTTTTCGCGTCAATTTGAGCATAGCGGTCATCATCGCTGGGCGGGCAGTTTTGAGGAGCCATCAACTAAAAGGGCATTAAGAACCTTTTGTATCCTTAATGATCATGTTAAAAAATTACTTAATTATTGCTGGCGATTCTGGATACCTATTTTTGCTATTAACGAACATATACAACTATGGAAATTAAGCTTTAAAAAATGCGTGAAAAAAGATGCTTTCCAAAAAAGAAGATTATTCTCTGCTATTTTTTTGTTGATCATTTATGCCTCTATTTTGTGCTTGCCTAATGCATTTGGAATTTTGGTAGACATGCTCCCAGCTTTATTGATTTATTTGATTCTGATTGAGTTTCTTAATCTTCCACATCATGTGGATTCATTAATTGAAGATTCCAGCAAACCATTCGCATTCTGGCAACAAGAAAGGTATTCAAAAAGTTTCAAGCCCCTTCCTTTGGGCCTCAATCGTATCTTGTTACTCAATTTTAATTACCATGTAGGGCATCACTTTTATCCAAATTTGCCCTGGCACGAGCTTGGTCATTTGCAAAAAAAATTGGTAAAGCTTGATAGTAAATTTGGCGATCTTGAGGACGAATTAACTTGGAACTTAAAAAACCGTAGACAGCCTGTTGAGGTTATTTTTAAGAAATATTTCGAGTTTCAAAACAATTTAAACTTAAAACCTATTTAATTAAAACCCAAGATACTTGTTGATATGAATAAACCATCAAAACCATGTGGACATTTCTAAAAATCCAAGCTTCGTTACAATAACTTTGTTACTCACAAAAAATTTTTACTTACATATCAACAATATGCTGAGTCAGTGTTTTTTGCTCGCGCCTTGTTTTGTTTAAAATTTTGAATTTTTAGAGGCTCATGTATCAATATGAAAATTTATTGCCATGTGCTTCTTGGTCTAAAATCATCGTCAGGTTGTGCAACATACCTTACACAATTTTTCATAACCGTTACCCTATTGTTTGAATTCGCCATTCCAAAATATTGATACAAGATCCTATGAGAAAGAATGTGTGAGAGAATTCGAGCAATTGTTCATCAGGTTTCTGTAAAGAAATGGGGGTTATGATCGCCAGCGGTGTGTTGCTGGCCAATCATGTTCATATGTTCGCGGAAATAACGCCTCATATTGCTGCGAGCCACTCCATGCAAAGAGTAAAAGGCCTTATCCACGAAAGATTCAATAAGAATTTCAAGCGGCACAAGAACGTTACCGGAACAGCACTTCTAAGTTTGTAAGGTTTTATGATACAAAATCCCATTTTTGTCCCATTTTCTGTCCTATTCGACAGATTCCTAGTAAATTGTAAACTGAGTAATTCTATTTTTTGCTAACGTAATAACATAATTGAACTGCAAGAATCTACTTGAATTCAAGCATTTTTAAATTTTTCAAATGCAGCAATTTCTTTTAAACCTGCTTCTAGCCTTTCGCAACCTAAAGCGCCACGCGCGGCGAAGCACTTTTTCAATTGGTGCCGCCACATTCGGTATCGTCGCACTTCTGATCGCCAGTGGTTTTGTCCAATGGATATTTCTGGACATGCGCGAAGTGACCATCCGTTCGCACTATGGCCATCTGCAAATCACCCGGCCTGGCTTTGTTGAATCTGGTAAAGCCGATCCCCATCGTTTTCTGTTCTCCGGCGATATTGCTCGAGAACTGTCGGAAAATTTTACAAGTGATTCGAAAGGACACATTCTCAAGGCGATTGTTCCACGATTAAGTTTCAGTGGATTGATCAGCCATGGTGAGGCCACGCTGTCTTTCATTGGTGAGGGGGTCAGTCCCTCGGAAGCAGTGCATTTCGGCGATGCATTGCAGATTTCCAAAGGTAAGCATTTGAGAGATGAACAGCCGGATCAATTTATTATGGGCGAGGGACTGGCGCGCAATCTAGGGGTGACTGTGGGGGATAAGGTGGTATTGATGGTCAACACCATCGGCGGCGGTATTAATGCCGTTGAAGTCATGGTTGGCGGCTTGTTTAATACGGTCACGCAATCCTACGATGAAAATGCTATACGTATCCCGCTTGAGACTGCGCAGCAGTTGTTGCGTACTACCGGTGTTCATGGCTGGATTGTATTGCTGGAAAACACTGAATATACCGATTCGGTTCTAGAGGCGTTGCGAAATATTTTGCCGGATGATCAGTATGAGGTGGTGCCTTGGTATGCGCTATCTGATTTTTATAACAAAACTGTAGTTTTATTCGGTAAACAAGTCCTTGGAATTAAGCTGATTATTGCAATTATAATCTTGCTGAGTATTTCAAATGTAATGGCAATAAGCGTGATGGAGCGAATCGGAGAAATCGGCACGGCCATGGCAATCGGCGTGAAACGTTCCGGCATCATGGGCCAGTTCTTGAGCGAAGGAGTACTCATTGGTTTGATTGGCGGTAGCTCTGGGCTTTTAATGGGCTGGTTACTCGCCGCAATTATTTCGGGCATCGGTATTCCGATGCCGCCTCCACCTGGTATGGCGCGCGGTTATACGGGAGAGATTCTCGTTACGTTGGACATGGCCGTTGAGTCTTTGATGCTCGTCACGGCAACGACATTAATTGCCAGTGTTCATCCGGCTTGGAAGGCATCGCGCATGCAAATCGTTGATGCCTTACGGCATAATCGCTAAGCTTTTATACTAACATCGTACCCAGGGGCTGTCTTTTGCACATACTGATTAATGGTCAAGCAATAAGCCCATGGTAATTAATTATGTTTAAACTTGCATTGCGGAATATTATTCGGCAAAAAATCCATAGCACCATGACGCTGGCAGCAGTTATTACGGGTGTTATAGGTATTGTTCTAGCCGGAGGCTGGGTCAATGATGTTTATATTAAACTTGGAGAAGCATTAATTTATTCGCAATCCGGGCATCTGCAGATCTACAAATCGGGTTATTTTGAAACCGGCAGGCGTTCTCCAGAAAAATACCTCATCAATAATCCAGATGAATTAGCACAAAAAACCCGGAATGAAACAGGTGTCGAAAAATTTTACAGTACTATGGCGCGCTTGAATTTCTCCGGTTTACTGAATAATGGCCGCAGCGATTTGTCCATCGTGGGAGAAGGTGTGCAACCGGATAAAGAAGCGCAGCTTGGAACGCATATGATGCTTACGGCGGGCAGGCAGCTTACGGATGCCGATGCATTTGGCGTCATGCTGGGCAAGGGTGTTGCAAAAGCTTTACAGTTAACTCCGGGGGATCATGTGACCTTGATGGCCAATACACTGGATGGTGCGTTAAATAGTCTGGATTTGGTGGTTGTCGGTGTCTTTCAGAGTTTCTCCAACGATTATGATGCTCGCGCAATAAGAATTCCATTGGCGGCAGCGCAAGCGTTATTGGATACACAAAGTGTAAATGCAATTGTTGTCACGCTTAAACATACCCGGGATACCGATCCTATTGCAACGTTGTTAACTGAACGATTCGATAAAGATGGTCTGGAGGTAAGAACTTGGGTGGAGCTCAATGATTTCTATGAGAAAACAGTCGAGCTTTATAAAGGGCAGTTTGGTGTTTTGCAGATTATCATTTTAATGATGGTTGCGTTAGGTGTTGCTAATAGTATCAATATGAGTATTTTTGAACGGACTGGCGAATTTGGCACTATGCTGGCTTTGGGTAATCGCTCTGGACAGGTTTTTAATTTAATCCTTTGCGAGAGCTTGTTGCTGGGGTTGATTGGGAGTGGTTGCGGGGTTTTGTGCGGGGTGGTGCTTGCGTTAATAATTTCAGCCGTTGGTATTCCCATGCCACCACCACCCAATGCGGATATTGGCTATATCGCGCAAATCCAGATAGTTCCTTCAGTTTTGGTATTGGCTTTCGCTGTCGGTCTGTTAGCTACGATCCTGGCGGCTGTTTTGCCGGCAAGGCAGGTTTCCCGCACCAATATTGTTGATGCCTTGCGGCAAAACATATGATTAAAAAGAAAAACGTACTTCTGTATAAACGCGGTCATTATTATCAAAGCGACCAAAAAAACGCGCAGATTTGCCATTAAAAACATCCGCACCTAACGCGAAGCGCCAGTTCTTCTGGAATTTCCAAATAAGCTTTGGCCTGAGCATCCATTCGCTGCGGTTTAAGCTGTGAATGAGCAGCACTTGTGTTTCCCAGTTTTGTTTAAACGCGTTGTGCAAAAAGAAGGTTACGCCACTTTCAGCTGCCGCGGGAATAATATCCGGGTTGTGATTGAAGAAGATGCGTTGAAAAAACTGGAGATTAAAACGTGTTTCCGCAGGCAGATTGAAATCGAGGCCGAGTGCGTAATCCAATGTGTCCTGTTTGATCAGGCCATCCTGTTGAAAAGGGTTCAGGCTATTAAATTTCCTGCCATCCGTATAGACTAATTCGCCTTTTAGAACGGATATTCCAAGATCTTTTGTCAGCGTTCCGCCAAATTGGTCAATACGGTCATGGCGCGCCTGAAAGGTTAACGGTTCAAATAGACTGCTGACGCGATAAAAAGTGGGTGCTGCATCTATACTATTGTAATAAAAGGCCGACAGATCCCATCCATTGATTAACTGCGATAGCCGTATGCCATAGTTTGAATTTGATGGATTATGACCGGAGCGGTCTTCCTTCAAAAAAGCGGCCTGGAGCGGAAGTGCGAGCGGAAAAAATTCGGCCCCTGGTCTGCCGGATTCGTCAATTGAAGCAAACGGAATCCAAATCAAGTCGGCATGAAAATCATTTTTGGAATACTCGGTCCGAACAGCCCATTGCGGTATTCGCAAAATATCAAAATCAGGCAGGACGAATTCACGCATGTCTTTGGCCGATACTACATCAGCAAAAAACAACCCTACCATTTCTCCCCAAACAATATGCTGGCGGCCTATGCGGATATCAAAATCACCCGCGGAAACATCCAGATAATTTTCCCTTATAAAAAGCTCGGCGCGTTGATCCCGCCGAACCGCATGAGGATAAAAGCGCGACAGATCATGTATGGCATCATAATCAAAACGGGCGCCGATTTTCCATTTCACTTTTCTATTGAGTTGGCCTGCCAAAGAGAGCTCCGTTCTTAAGCGCGATTTGGAAAAGTGCTCAGGATCTGCGTAAGTGTACGCTAATTCATACTGAGAAAATCCTCGCCAGCCCGAAGTGACCGGATACGGTTTCGAGCTGGGCTGTTCGAGGCCGAATAAGGCATTCAATGAGTCGGAAGTCTGACTGCTGCTTGTGATGGTTTCCTTGGTGAAAAGAACGGAATTCTTTTTCTCGTCATTTGTGCTTTGAGCGGCTTGCAAGTTAATTGAAAAGAAAATAACAAACAATGCGACGGAAAAACATTCGTAATAATATTTGCTTCCATTATCTCCCTCTTTTATATCGATGTGTGAATGAAGGGCTTTCAGTTTTTTTCTGAAAAAACGATTCATTTTACGATTTGGCCATCTTCAACATGTATTAATCGATTGGCCATGGCCATTACACGTGCATCATGCGTTGAAAAAATAAAGGTTGTCTGGAATTTGTCGTTGATTTCTTTCATCAGCTGCAAAATTCCTTCACCTGTTTTGTGATCTAAGTTTGCGGTTGGTTCGTCCGCTAGAATAATTTTAGGATGTGTCGCTAGTGCGCGCGCTATGGCAACGCGCTGCCGTTGCCCCCCGCTTAATTGACTTGGACGATGATTGGAAAATTTTGTTAATCCAACGATGTCGAGAAATTTTACAGTTCTTGTCCGTCGTTCAACTTTATTTATTTCTTTAAATTGTAAAAGAGGATATTCGATATTTTCCAGTGCTGTCAGTACTGGAAACAAGTTAAATGTCTGAAAAATAAAGCCAATGGTGCGTGCTCTAAGATCAGAGAGTTCATCAGGTGTCCTGCCGCTGACATCCTGGCCATTAATTAAAATAGTACCTTCTGATGGTGTATCAATGCAGCCAATCAAATTCAGCAATGTGGATTTACCGCTGCCGGATGGTCCGGCAATAGCTAAGAATTCTCCGTCATCAACATTTATTGAAACATCTCTCAGAGCCCAGACATGTTGTTCGCCAAGCATATATTCTTTAGAAACATTTTTTAATGTGACAATACTCATTGCATTCATCCTTGAAAAAACAATAGTCTCATTGTATCAATCATTTTATGAGAGAAGTCAGCATGATAAGTATCAGAAAACAAACTATATTGACAGCGGTTTTATTGATTGCTCTTGCTTGCATTTTAAGCAATGCATTTGCGGGAAGTGCCGGTATGACTGAAGGTGCCGAGACTGCTCAAAGTATACTTGAAAAAGCGGACGAAATACGATTTCCCCGAGAAAGCTTTCAAGTCGATGTAACCATAAAAACAACGTCTTCGGAAAGCTTGGCTGAAAAGCGCACTTTCCGTGTACTGTCCAAGGGAAATGAAAACAGTATTGTAATGACAACTGAACCAGCGTCTGAACGTGGTCAAACGATGCTTATGCGTGGGCGGGATTTATGGATATTCATGCCAAACGTTTCACAACCGATACGCTTGTCGCTTTCTCAGCGGCTCACAGGGCAAGTAGCCAATGGCGATATAGCAAGAGCAAACTTCTCTGGCGATTACAATCCTGAACTTCTAGGAACGGATCGCATTGATGAAAAAGACTATTATATTCTTGAGCTTATTGCTAGAGATCGTAGTGTGACTTATCAAAAAGTTGTTTTATGGGTACAAAAATCAAATTACTGGCCTTATCGCGCTGAATTTTATTCGCTTTCAAATCGTTTAATAAAAACAGCGCACTATGAAAACTTTCAGATGATACTCGGCCAATTACGTCCTGCACGGCTAATCATGCAAGACGAACTGCGCAAGGAAGAAATTTCCGTGCTCGATTATTTCCAGATGGAATTGCGCGATTTGCCGGATAAGATTTTTACTAAAAACTATCTCAAGAGAATTGAATAATCAAAAGGTAACTATTCAGCGCACTTTGTCGTTCCGAGCAGCGCGAGGAATCCTGGGTTTTGGGCGCATTAATAAACGCTCAAGATTTCTCGCTGCCGCTCGAAATGACAGAATAATCAAACGCCTTGTCAAATAAGGCTGAATAGTTACATCAAAAGAATAAAAAATCCGGTAAGGATGGTGAAAAAAGAACATCAAAAGTTGTATAGGGTACCGCTAAAAATTTAGAGTTAATAATGCATGGAAACAATGCGCAATGATTGAAATGCTATAAAAAAATGTTCCATAAAAATTATGTTTTGTATAAATTATTTTAATCTGGGCCGATCTTTCAAAAAATGTTTTGAGATTATTCCTGCTTTTTCGGAAAACTTAAGAAACGAAGTGTTTAATATACGTCATCAGGTTTATTGCGAAGAGTTAAAATTTGAACCAGAAAAGCAAGATAAATTAGAGATAGATGAATATGACTCTCATGCATTACATTTATTAATACGTAACATTCAAACAGGCGAGTTTATTGGCTGTACGCGCTTGATACTTGCTCAGCATGGAGATAAGGATTTTGTTTTACCTCTTGAGGAACATTGTGCATCCTCACTGGATTTTTCTAATTTCAATCTTCCTGATTTCCCTCGTCAACATATGGCTGAAGTATCAAGGCTTGCAGTAATAAAAAAATATAGAAGACGTCTCGGTGACAAAGACAAGCCTATAAATATTTCTAAAAATGATTTTGGCTCTCTGTTTAGGCCACGTTTCCCTTATATTCCTGTTGGATTGTTCATTGGCACGATCGAACTTGCACGGCTTAACGGGATTACGCATTTATTAATGCTCACAGAAAGAAGGCTGGCCGTACATTTTATGCGGCTGGGTGCAAATGTTAATTTTATTGGTAAACCAATAGAACATCGCGGCAAACGCATTCCTTCTGTAATCGATATCAATGAAGTAATAAAAAACATGCGTTGGATTTTTCGTCCACTTTATCGCGTAATCGCAAAAGATATTCAGGGCGTCTCTAAAAATTCAAAATTTTAAACGGAAAATGAGCAAAATGCGGCGCGAACAAAATATTGGCGACGCATATAACTAATATGTAAGGAAACATTTTTTGTAACTATTCAGCGTAATCAAAAAACTAAAGACAGCCCTATAAGAAATCAGGCAATTTGCCGGCAAAAAGCAGTGTAAGCGCCTCGCTGGCGGATAGACTGTTTTTTCTGCAAGTCGACAGAAAACTACGCACCCGGCAGAAAATGTCGGCGCCATCTTTTGATCGAAAGCACCCCGATATTTTTTGGTGCACTTTTGTCATGCGCAGGTCGTTCTCACCCTGGTTGTTGGTGAAAGGAACGATAGGGTTGGTCATGAACCGCAAAACATCCTGTTCGTATAGCTGCAGGCGTTCGAGCAGATTCCGGGCTTTGCTGCGTTTCGTTCGTCCGCGCTGTTTGGGATTTTTCTTTTCATCCGGTGGCGGGCATTCGATTTCGGCCTGCCTGAGTAGATTTCGGTAGCGTTCAGTATAGTGTTTTGCCTGCTCGGCTGGCAGCGAGCCGCCTTGTTGACCTGGTCAAGTAAAACCGGACACATCAGTTAAGCAACATTCATCCTTTTACTGCTTCTGCTTCATATTGGTTTGGACTTTTATAGTCCAAATATGAATGCAGTCTCTGGCTGTTATAAAACACGGCGATATACTGCAATATATCCTGCTGTGCTTCATAGCGGGTTTGGTAGTGTCGCCACTGGCAACGTTCCCGCTTGAGGCTACCAAAAAAGCTCTCAGCAACCGCATTATCCCAGCAATTTCCCAAACGGCTCATGCTGCCAATGAAACCGTGTGCTTTCAGTAGATTGCGGTAAGCTTTGCTGGCATACTGCGATCCGCGATCTGAATGTACTATCAGTCCTGGCCTGGGTCGGCGCAGCCAGATAGCCATTCGCAATGCATCGCACACCAGGCTTGCTTTCATCCGCGAACTCATACTCCAACCGACCACTTTTCTGGAAAACAAATCAATGACTACCGCCAGATACAACCAACCTTCCCGGGTCCAAATGTACGTGATATCGCAAACATAAGCCTGATCCGGCCCGGTCACAGTAAATTGCCGATTCAATTGGTTCTCAAACACCGGTAACTGGTGATTGCTGTCCGTCGTTACCTTGTATTTCTTCCGATGCCGTACAGCCACTCCAGCTTCACGCATGAGTTTTCTCGCCTTCCAGCGACTAACCGGATAACCTGACGCATTCAGCGCCCGTTTCATCCTGCGAGTGCCATAAGTGTAATCGCACGATCTTGCAATATCCAGCACTGCATCAAGCAGTTGCCTGTGATACAAATCGTCTGGACGATTGCTACGGCATTGCTCATGGCCATAATAAGCACTGCGGCTGACACCCAATAGCCGACACATTGTGCCGACCGGACAGGTCTTCTTCTTTTGGGTGATGAACGAATATTTCACTTCGTTTCTCTCGCAAAGAAGACCGCCGCCTCCTTTAATATCTGTTTCTCCAGCTTGAGTTGTCTATTTTCCAACTTCAAACGCCTGATTTCCTCTTGTTCAGGTGTTAGCTTACCATTACCCCGGAATGCTTGGCCTTTGTCATCAGCTTGATTTTCCTTGATCCAGCGTCCAAGCATATTGGCATTAATTTCAAGGCTCCTGGCTGCTTCTGCGATCGTCAACTCCTGATCCATAACCAGACTAATTGCATCCAGTTTGAATTCTTTTGTGTATTGTTTTCTCTTCAACATCTCTTCCTCCAATTAAGTCTATTTTCTCTTAACTGGAGTGTCCGGGTCTATTAGACCATATCATGCATGGCATGTTCTACAAGCCATGGCATATAACCTGAAAAGATTACCCAGGTTATTTGTTGAAAGGTAACTACTCGCTCCTTTAAAAAAATCCAAAAAACACTTGACAGGTTTTTGGGGTGAGAAAATCCAAGCCTCACATCTTGGTAAATTCTAGCCTTTTATTCGCTTCAGATTCATGTTTAACCACCTTTAACGTTTCAAGGTAGATTGAAATATAAAATTTCTCTGAAAAGCTGCAAAAGCGGGCATACAAGTGGCCAAAAAAACGCATGTTATCATTACATTAGTGATTTTAATGCGTATATTCAATGGCCAATATCGACAAGACTAGCGTCCGGAAACAAACCGATGCCATTAAAGCTGAATTTGAGCAATTGCACAGCCAGGGCAAGATAGCGCCAGAAGTGCATGCGTTAATGAACGGCATGCTGCTGATCATTGATTTGATCCTGTCGATTTTTCAGGAGCGCCTTACATCCAAGACGAACAAGAATTCCAGTATGCCATTTTCACAGACTGCCAGACATGGCGAGACAACAGTAGGCAGTAACCGCAAAGGGAAACCGTTACGTGGCGCGGCATTGAATAACCGGCGTACGCATGAGACCATAACCGTTGCGCGAGTAGAGACCTGCAGTGACTGTGGTGAAGACCTGAGCAAAACGGCTTGTACAGAACTGGAACGCAGAACGCGGATTGATATTGTATTTGAGAAAGTCATTGAGCATGTTGATGCTGAAATCAAACAATGCCCCCGCTGCCAGCATACTACCAAAGGTTGCTTTCCTGCTGATCTGCATGGCAGGAAACAATATGGTAACGGTGTCAAAGCGCTGGTGATCAACCTGCTGTTATGTCAGATGGTTGCACTGAACCGGGCCGGCCAGATGATACAGTCCATGATTGATGAAGCGCTGTCAGAGGCTACCATGCTACAGTATGTATTACGGCTGCACGAGGCGCTGGCAAGTTGGGAAGAGCAAGCCATTCAACAACTGATGCAAAGTCCGGTGATCCATGTTGATGAAACCGGGTTGCGCGTTGATCGGAAGAATCAGTGGATTCATGTCTATGCTTCGGGTGATATCACATTGAAACGATTGCATAGCAGGCGTGGCAAGGCAGCCATTGAAGCGATCCACATTATCCCGCGTTACGGCGGCATTATCATCCATGATTGCCGGGCATCCTATTTGAGTTATGAGCATTGCGATCATGGATTATGCGGTGCGCATCTGCTACGTGAATTGACCTTCATTATCGATGCCAACCAATATGCCTGGGCAAAAAATATGAAAAACCTGCTGCAAAAGACCTGTCATGCGGTATCGCAATCGGATGACAAATGTCTTGAAGAAACTGCTTATAACAGGTTGCAGAAACATTACCGCAATCTATTGACACGTGGTGAAAAAGAAATGCCGCCCATCCTGCCCAAAGCTGCGGGAAAGCGTGGCAAAATGGCCAAATCTGATGCGCACAATCTGCTCGAACGTTTACGCAAATATGAGTCGGCTGTATTACTGTTTGCCAAAAACCCGCAGGTTGCTTTCACCAATAACCGTAGTGAGCGGGATTTACGTATGGCCAAGGTAAAGCAAAAAGTGTCGGGTTGTTTCAGAAGCGAACAATATGCACAGGCCTACTGCCGCATCACCAGCTATCTACAGACCATGGCAAATAAAGGTATCAATCCAATGCATGCCATTCAGATGGCTTTGGTTGGACAAACTACGGGACGGGGTGAGTAGTTACAATTTATCGACGCCGGAAAGCGTTCTGGTGCGAAAAATTCCATTTTAAAAACAGGTTGTACAATAGCATTATAACGAAATCCGGATTTTCAATGGTGCCCTATAGTGACTACGCACTCGGGACTGGCACTACCGTTTGCTCTGCAACACACTTCTTGAGCATTCGAACACCATTATAAAATGTTGTAACTCTTGATTTATCCAGCATGACGCACGGTTTGCGCGCGCGTTTACAGTAATCTTTCGTCACAAAAAACGCCTCGTGCCTGACACAGTCCAGCGGACATACAATCAGATCAGCATCGGCAAGCAAGGTGTGCAGTTCCGCCATCGCAGCATTGGCAGCGCCATGAAAACTCAGAAATCGTCCGCCGGCATCTTCAACGATCTGACGGTAGGCCGGTTGGCATTTGCAACTGGCCGCCAACGCAGAGCACGCATTTTCCTTCCAGACAGCCCGGATTCGTTTCACAATCGCTGTAGACGCCTTGACCAGCGGCATGGCGTGCAATTGCGCATCCACTGAGCGCGGCTTTACAGGATTGACGGGATTTGCAACAGTCGTTTGCATGTCGATTGCGTCCAGAATGAAACGCCCAAGATTTTCAGTACGTTCAGAGCGACTGGGCCTGATTTTTTCAGGCCGAATGAAAGCCGCCGGAAGGATCACTGCCGCTGGGATTCAATGCGGCAGATGGAATTAGACTGGAAACCATTTTTTTAACGAATCTCATTTGAAAGCTCCTGATCACGGCTTGCCTGCATAGCTGATCCAACGCATTTGGCGGATGCCCTTAAACATGAGCAAGCACAGTTAGATAGCCACTGCTGCGCGTGAATCGTGATGCGCCAGCGTCAATTATTTGTTGCATAATTGGATCATTGTAAATGATAATTATTATCATTTACAATGTATAGGATGATACCTGAGTCCCTTTTGAGAATTTCTGTTCTGCGTACTCGATCGACAGGGGATTCGCGCACTTCCAGCCGAGACGGTTTTTCTCCGGTTAAACCAATTTGCCTGGCAAATAACGATGATTTTAATTGCCGCACCTTCTACGAATTTTTCGCCACCTGCTCATTAAGCGCAGTCTGCTCGATAACGGTTTTATCCGCATCTTGCGCAACCTGGGATTTTCCACGCAGCTTTCCGTTAACCCGCACGACCAGCTTGATTTCATCCTGCACCAGCGCCGATGCGAATGGCCTGCGGCCAGGGTTGATCGAGCAATTCGGCACCGGTTCGGTCGCGCCACTGCATGGCAGATATGCGGCACGATCGGCACAGCAGCAAAACGATGTTTTCCATCGCTTCCTGCATCAGGTTGCGCGGGTTGCCGTGACCGGTTTTGCAGCTGGCCAGATTGTTCATCAACCCATGATGGCGGCAATCGCCGTGTTGAATGTATGCAGACGTCATTAGATCGTCGGTCACTTTGCGATGGTCTGGTGCGAGCTGAAAACGCAGACGCCCGACTCCCGCTGATGCAGCATGCAAAAAGCAGGATCAAGGGTGACAACACCCGTTCAACATGCATGCACCTGCTTCCACAGGCGTTTGAGAAAGCGGTAAGCGCCATCGAGGTCCGACCACTCGAGCGTTTGCGTCGGCGGACTGGCGAACATCATGAACAAACGCGCGGTATCCGCACCGTATGTTTCAACCAGTTTTGCGGATCAACGCCGTTGTTTTTCGACTTCGACACCGTGCCGATGCCACCGGATTCAACCGGCTGCTGATCTCAGCGAACAGCAACACGCTGCTGCGTTTGCCATTCATCGCACTGAAACGTCGACCTCCGCCGGATTGTAGTAGGTATCGCGGCCGCTGCCGCCTTTGCGGTAAAAAATCTCGTTGAGCACCATACCCTGTGTCAGCAGATTGCGAACGGCTCATCGATCTTCAGCAGCCCGAGCATCGCGCAGACCCTTGCTCCAGAACCGCGAATACAGCAAGTGTAAGTATGGCATGCTCGATACCGCCGATATATTGATCGACCGGCAACCAGTAATTCGCGCGTTCATCGGTCATGGCCTGATCCCGATCGGGGCGCAGGTGTAACGCGCGTAATACCAGGAAGAGTCGACAAAGGTATCCATGGTGTCGGTCCTCCGGCGCGCAGGCTGTCCGCACTTCGGACAGGCGCATTCGTAGAACGACGGCGTTTGCCAGCGGATTACCGCCATCCGAACGAGATCCTGCGGCAGAACGACCGGCAATTGATCGTCAGGCACCGGCACAACACCGCAATTTTCACAATGAAATCAGCGGAATCGACAGCCCCAGTAACGCTGACGGGAAATCCCCCAGTCGCGCAGTAGATACTGCACGCGTTTATCACCACAGTCCTTTTGCTTGCAAGGCGGCGCGGGTATCAGTATCCACCGGGCTGCCTGAAACGCCAAACCGGAATACTCACCCGAATCGAAGGTAACCCATGTTCGATGCGCTTCCGCCAATGGCTGTTGTAAATCCTCATCAGCAGGTCTGATTACGGCTTTAACCGGCAGCGAATATGCCTAGCTAAAAACCAAATCACGTTCATCGCGCAGGCACCGCCATCACAGCGTCTCGCCGTACCCCATCAACACGTAATTGGCAATCCACACTGCAGGCGTTCCCCGCTGAGCGGGTGAATGACGAACAGACCGGTATCCATGCGCCTTTCTTTTCCGGTGGCCAGATCGGCTTCTTTGGTCGCGCCCGCCCACCCTGAATAAAACGGTGCAAGGCCGATTATCCCCAGCATGCAAAGCAATCGGATGTTCAGCTGCGACAGCGACATAGGTAGCGCCCATCAGGTAGAGTATCGGCGCGCGTGGTGAATACTTTCAGATCCTGTGGTGTACCGGAAGCCGTATCGGCGGGGAAAACGATACACGCCATGACTCTGCCGATCCAGTTGGCTCATGGGTTCTGACCCGTTCCGGCCAGCCAGGCAACGTATCCAGGGCCTTCGAGCATTCGTCGGCGTATTGCGATTTTCATAATACATCGGAATCTCGCGCTTTTCGACCGGCGCGCCAGTGTGCCAGCCGCAACCGTCGATCACCTGTTCATCTGCCAGGAACGGTTTGATCAATCGATCCCAGTTGATGAGTGCCTGTGGTCTGATACACCAGACCTTCTGTTTACAGTGCAAAAGAAAACCATTGTAGATTCCAGTGATAATAAATCCGATCGCAGGTAGCCAGTTCGCGATCCCAGTCGATACCGAGTCCCAGACTTTTCAACTGCATGTGCATATAAGCGATATTGTCGTAGTCCATTTCAATGGGCGAAACATTGTTCTGCATCGCCGTGCGTTTTTCGGCAGGCAACCCAAAAGCATCCCAGCCCATGGGTTGCAATACGTTATAACCCCGCATGCGCCGGTAACGCGACAAAACGTCTCCGATAGTGTAGTTGCGCACATGCCCCATATGCAGTTTCCCGGATGGATAAGGAAACATGGACAGGCAGTAATATTTGCTTGAAGTCTCTGTCGCCTTGAACGCAGCAGTTTTTTCCCAGTATTGCTGGGCGTTTTTTTCACTTCCTCGGGGATGGTATTTTTCTTGCATGGGATGGCTGTTTTTTAAAAATCTGATTATACCGTGAAGTGTCATCGCAGGAATATGCTGTACACCAGAACGAAATACCAACCTTTGAAACCCGGTGCGCGAAGTGTCTCAAATGAATGGAGCTCAAGATAAACCTGTTTAGTACGATAAAGAAATGGAAATAAATACTTAGTGTAGAGGACAACATGAAGGAAGCATTTCTTGGCAGATTGCCCATTCTTGATCGTAAACAAAACCTGGCGGCATTTGAGCTTTTATTCCGCACCAGCGAGCACAACAAAGCCGATGTCATCGATCATTCAGTTGCATCGGCAAATGTCATCATCGACACCTATGGTCAATTAGGCATCGATAAAGTCATGGGAAAACGGCGCGGCTTCATTAAAGTGGATGCGGAATTATTGATGGATGACGCGCTTTTTTTACTGCCAAGGAATCAAGTTGTTTTCGAAATCCTCAGAAATGTAACCATTACCGACGAAATCATACAAGCGCTGTAAAAGCTCAGGCAAAGGGCTATCAACTGGCGATTCCAATGTGACCGGACTGGATAGCCAACTCGAACAGATTTCATCGCTAGTAAATGTCGTCAAGATTAAACTCGAAGCTTGCTGATGAGCGAACAAGCCTTACTTAATCTGATTAAAAAACTTAAGCGCTGGCCGGTTCTGTTGCTGGCCGGAAAGTGAAAACCGGGAAACCGCGCGACACTGTCTTGATCTGGATCTGACATGCCGGCTTACTTGCGCAAACCGGAAGTTATCACCGGCAACGCGCGGACCCGCAAAATTATCCTTGCTTAAATTGATGGTGCTGATCGTCAAAGACAAGGACGTTTCAGAAATAGAAAATGAGCTCAAATATCAACCTGGTCTAAGTTACAACCTGCTGCGCATGGTAAATTCAGCATCCATGGGTTTATCCACAACCGTGAACTCACTAAGCGCGCCATTATGATACTGGCCGCAAACAATTGCAACGCGCTGGGTGCAGATATTATTGTATACCGCCAGACAAAATTCCAGCGGTGATTCCGATGCTTTAATGCAGACAGCCACCATCAGAGGTTAAGCTGGAGTTTATTGCCTGTGCAAAAGTGATCGCCCATGACAAAAACCATCAGGACTGCGCTTTTATGGTCGGTATTCTTTCATTACTGATCCTCTGCTGGGCATGGAATGCAGGAGCTTGTCAAGACACTCAGCATACAAAAAGACATGTGTGATGCATTATTGCGGCGCGGCTACCTGGGGCGTCAACCTGAACTGATTGAAGCGCAGGAACGCGGTGAGTTTGATCACGTCCAGTCGATATCACGAATTGGGTTTTCTGAAATGCACGAATTGACGCAAATGGAACTTGAAGCCGCAGCCTGGGCAAATCAAATCAATGAAGCGCTCAAACTCAATCTTCCGAATCGAATACATTCGCGCCAGTCTGAATGGCTCTAATTGATCGATGCCAGCACCAAAAATTCTGAAAATCCCGCAAATAATGAATTGTAACGGAAACCATCACACCGGCCAGATTAAGTAGTGCATAGCATCGAAATTTTTTCGCCAGTGTTTCTGCTGTATGTTGAAATGATAAACGGGTGATGTTTATCGGATGTCCGGCTTAGCGCATGCAGTTGGCACCGCGCCATCTCGACGCCGCACCTCCGCCTCCTGTCTGGCCGCTTCACGCACCGCTTCCCATTCCTGCAAATCGATTTCCACCAGTTTTTGTCCTGATCAAAAACGGTCATAATTTTGCCGCCATTCGCGAATAACCTGCCCAGTCATTTGATGCGTATCCGGGATATTTCTTCCACCGCCGCTACTGCCAAATGACCCCAGTGCGTAAATAATGTCATGAACATGGATAAGCTTCAATATAGCGATAGCGCCGGCTGCTTAATACTTTTAACAGAATATTCCGTATCCGCTTGACCCGGTCTGGGCGTATTTCCATACCAAAGGAATGCGCGGTCATTACCTGCGCCTTCTGGATGCACAATGCAGGCATCCGTGTCATCGGATAAACAGAGTAAAAGACTGATTGCTTGTGCCTTCTTCAACCGTTTTCCATTGATTGCTCCTGCCTGATTTCTGAGTTGCTGGACTTTAAAAGTGTACCAGACGCACGGATTACCCGGATAGTGGCGCCGCAAGCTCCTTATTTCTGGCAGACGAAACCGCACCTACTATTTCAATGTAGCCTTGCGCGGCTGAACGGATTCTGGAAGTAGGCGTATCCTCGATCAGTCGCGCACGCTTAAAATAATGAAAAAAACAAAACCAGAAGCAAACCAAAGCGCCGCCAGACCAGCGGTGATCAGAAAACAAGCTGGTTGTCAGTGCATTGGCGCACTCTGTACTGGAATCATTGAACACAAGGCTTTCAATTGAACATCCGCCTGTCAGAAATTCGGAAAATTCAAGTAGATCAAAGGCAGAAAACCCGAACAACTGGCAACCAGGAATATCAGGAAACTGTTCTATCCGGATATTGTTAATATTGGTCGAATCGTTGTAAAACTCACGCCGGTCGGCGATGTCATGCTCCAATCCGGTAATGCGGGTCTGTAAATGCCGGAATGATTCATTGGCCTTGAGTTCAGGATATGATTCCGCCAGTGCGAAGAGATTCCCCAAGCCTAACCGCAGTTGTTTCCGCTGCACCCAAGGCCATATTAACCCCGGTTGCGCGGTTGCAACCGCTGAACGCGCCTTAATAATAGCTTCCAGCGCCGCCTTCTCGTAACCCATGTACTGCCTGCACGCTTCACAAGCTTGGGTAATTCGTCATGACGCTGTTTTAACAGGACAGCGATATTTGACCATGCTTTCGAAGCATTGTGTTTCAGTTTCACCAGATTGTTATAAATCAGAATAATATAGACACTGACGACGCTTAAGACCACCAGAACAACGATTGTAGAAACTTCCATTGTCGCAACCTCATATCAAGAATTAATAAAACCAGCAGATTAATTGATTCTTTCAAGCCTTGTTTCATAACTGAAATGACAAAACGGATAAATGGCTCGAAAATTGAGGTTACTGCCATGCGGCAAAGGTCGCCAGCCTGAATGACAAGACGTTAACCCGAATATTGCACGAGCCTAAGACAGTCGGTTAATTTTCTTAAATTTTGATGCTGAATTGTAAAATTAGATTTCATTCGTCCCAACACATATCCAGATTTGGCGAATATCTCAGCGTATTGGGTGGAAAATTGGAATTATGATGTTATTTTTCAATTAGAAGGCGCAGTTTATCCGCGCGCATGGTATTTTGCGCGGTAAAAATCAGCCTGGAGTGGCAGAAAAGTTCTATCCAGGGGTTAACCTGGCTGCGACATGAAAGAACAGTTGCTGGTACGGGCAATGACTTGCGAGCAGAAAACGAATGCGGCGTGTGTTGCGCAAGATGACGGCGCCGATTTTGATTAATTTCAGGCGTAATGTACTCACATAGGCCCGTGCCAGTTCGGTGCCTTGCAGTGCAACACGGCGGATGGTTTCCAATAAGATGTAAGCGAGGGAAGACAATAACAGCCGGAATTGATTGGCCCACCAGTAGTGGCAACTGGTGCGGTCGGCAAACAAAGCTAGCTGCTGTTCTTTGATACGGTTTTCCATGTCCCCGCGTGCGCAGTAACGTTTATCGTAGAGGAATTGCGGCTCGCCTGTCAGATTGGTCACAATGTATCGTGGATTACTGCCTTGGTCGGTGTGCTCGATTTTAGCGATGACTTTTCTGTGCCGACTCCAGCTTTTCGCCGCATAGTACAGTTCGTAAAACCTGCGCACTTTTTCGCCGGACTGCTCAAAATCCGATTCTGCATCCTGTTGCCACTGCGCAGTCAAGGCGTTGAGCCGTTTATTCTGGGCGATGCCGACAATATAACCAACATCATGACGCTCACACCAGGTCAGCATTCGATGGCGGCAAAAGCCACTATCACCCCGGAAGATAATATGAACCTTTGACCAGGCTTTCCTTAACCGCTTCACCAGCAATGAAAGAATGGCCCAAGTGTGTTGCGCGGCATCATGCTTGCTCGGCCGAAGGTAACTGACCAGCAACTGATCACGGCAAAAAACGTACAGCGGCAAAAAACAGTAGTGATCATAGTAACCGTGAAAAAAACGGCCTTCCTGTTTTCCGTGAACTGCATCATCGGTCGCATCAAAATCCAGAATCAATTCTGTGGGTGCATCGTTGAACGAAGCAATAAACTGTTCAACCATCACTTCGTGAATACGCCATGCCGATTGACTGTTGAAACGATTCTCCCAGCGGCACAACGTTGAACTACTCGCTAACGTTTCTGTTCGCTCTACCGCTGTTTGTATTGCACCATCATGACGCAGCTTTTGATGATCGTTCAAATCTTCATAACCGGCAGCCAATCCATAAATCCGCTGCCGTAACAAACTCAGTCCATCATGTTTGCAGCTTGCCTGCCTGCGGTTGTCTTTCAGCACATTGGCTACAGCCTGACTCAGTCCAATCAACCGGTCGACCTGGCGCAGCAGCATGACACCTCCATCCGAGGTGATGTCTCCACCTTCAAAATTCACTTCAACAACACGCTTTTTTACGGCTGGAAAATCAAACGATCTCTGGGTACAATCTGTCATTGGCAATTCCTTTCTTTTATACAGCTTAGATAACTGAATTATAAAAGATTTAACAGGAATTGCCTCTTTCTTTCATGCAATATTCGGGTTAACGCTGTCCGGCCAGCATCTCTGACGGTAAAGGAAGTAGATGTGATCTTTTGTGCGGTGTAGCGATTATCCGAATAATTCCGGGTATTTTTACCCGTAGCATCGCACGCCGGGCGATACTGCCTTACACTACTAACGCGCGCTGTTCAGCATATGAACAATATGTCTGCCCGGAATGGCATAACTGATGCCGCTTGGCGCTGATAATGCAGCCTCCTTTTTTCCTTTGACATACACCATATTGATAATGCCATAGACAACCCCCGTATTCAGTCATACAGCGGACTGCCGCTGTTTCCCGGATAGCGACGCCGTCAAGCTGGAAACCATGAAAGGTGTTTTCAGTTGCTGATCAGTTTGGCATCCAGTTGCACCGCATTGTTTACCGGTCTGATAATAGGCGGTAATTGAGGACACAAATGGCCTGATGTAAGTAGAAGCCCAGCACCATACCGATTGGTGCCGGTATAAGCCACACGCCTCTCCTGATCAATTCCGAATCACCGAGCGTCAATACAGGCAAGTTGCCCGCTGATTCTCAGCAGCGCCAGATCATGCGCCGTGTCTCTAAAATCACCGCAGTTGCCCTGATCCCGGTTCATTATCGCGCCCTGTACAACCTGCTTTTCCACAGTTCCATTCAGCGTCTCGGGAAATTTAATATTACGTGCATTTGTAACATATGCAGGCCGTCACCGGACCGCAAACCCTGTGCCCATCAGCGTCAACGCAGGTGATTTCATTCTCTGGTAGGTACCGATGCCGACTACAGAAGGTTTTATCCTGGCAGGAGCCAGTTGCGCATGACTCGCAGGTGATAAAACAATAGAAGGACGGCTGTATCAATGACCCAAACCCTATCCCGTGCTGCCGGAAAGGCGCAAACCGCAGATATCGAGGACAGGCAATCTACGAAAAATAACCATAGCTTGAACCTGAAGTTTTAACGCCTGGCGCCGAACCAAAGGGTGCTCTAAAAAACTCGTGAATTTCAAATAAAAACAAGCAAGATGAAAAAAGAAACAAAAAAATATTGACACGCACAATAGAAAACGCGGCGTGATATGCAAAGAAATATTTTTGTAAACAACGGCGTATTGTAACAACATGCATTTTTAGAGATGCCCTCAAAATAAATAAGGTAAAAACACTGCTTATCTTATAACACCGAGAAACAAACTATCATGTCCGTACGCACCTCGATTCGCACCCAGTCCAACCGGTTACCTGCACATTGGCGGTGCCTGCACCGCGCTGTTTTCCTGGGCCTATGCCCGCAAACATGGCGGCAAATTCATACTGCGCATCGAAGATACCGATCTTGAACGCTCAACTGAAGGAATCCATCCAGGCTATACATGACGGTATGGCCCGCTCGGACTGGACGCTTACGAAGGGCCGTTCATCAAATGGAACGTTTGCAACGCTATCACGAAGTCGCCCGGCAATTACCGGTAAAATGACCTTGCCTACTACTGCTACGCCAGCAAGGAAGAACTGGATGAAATGCGTGAAAAGCAACTGGCCGCCGGATTGAAGCCTGAATGTTAGCGACGTTAGGCGCTGGCGCTTATCTCCGGAAAACACCACCCGCCGGCAAGCCAAACCTGTTATCCGCTTCAAAAAATCCGCTGTCGGTTACGTTTAATGACCTGATCAAGGGAAAATCACCAACGAACTCGATGATCTTGTTCTAATCCGCAGCGACGGCGTGCCGACCTATAACTTCAGCGTTGTGCTGGACGATCTGGACATGAACATCACACATGTCATTCGTGATGACCATGTCAACAACACGCCGCGGCAGATCAACATCATCAAAGCCCTGGGACGCGCCACTGCCTGAATATGCGCATACCGATGATACTGGGCGCTAATGGCGAGCGCCTGTCCAAGCGGCATGGCGCGGTTTCGGGTGACGCACCGCGACGACGGTTATCTGCCCGAGGTGGCGCTGGTCAATTATCTGGCCAGACTGGGCTGGTCGCATGGCGATGAAGAAATTTTCAGCCGCGATCAACTGGTGGAATGGTTTGATCTGACATCGATCAGCCGGTCGCCCGCAAAATTCAATCCCGAAAAACTGCACTGGCTGAACCAGCAATATCTGAAAATCACCGACAACGCCCGTCTGACTGAACTCGTTATCCCGTTTCTGGAAAAAGATGACTGTGATACGCGCACCGGCCCCGATTTGAACGCCGTGGTCGATTTATTGAAAGAAAGAGTCAACACCATCAAAGAACTGGCTGATGCCGCCGTATTCTTCTTCCGCCCGCTGGAACCCGCCGATGAACTGAAAACAATAATTTCATCGCGGACAACAAACCGATCCTGCTCGACCTGCTGGAACGGCTGACGCAAACACAGGATTGGACGAGAGAAACGATCCAGCGCATCATCAAGGATACGGTCAAGACACATAACATCAAATTCCCCGCCGTTGCGATGCTGCTGCGGTCATGGTCACAGGCGGAAACGCATACGCCGTCAATCGACGCGGTGCTTGAGCGTTGGCCTTAAGAACGATCAGACGCATGAACACGCAAATAAATCATTTTCCATCTGCATAGAATTGTTTACTTTGCAGGACTGCGTCCAGTATAATCCCCGTTCCTTTGGGATCAGGGTATAGCTCAGTTGGGGAGAGCCGCTTGCATGGCATGCAGAGGTCAGCGGTTCGATCCCGCTTATCTCCACCAGTTTTTAGAATTTAGCGCTAAAGCAATTTCCTCTACGTCCCCATCGTCTAGAGGCCTAGGACATCGCCCTTTCACGGCGGTAACAGGGGTTCGAATCCCCTTGGGGACGCCAGATTAAACAAACACTTAAAAGAAGCAGAAGTTTTTGTTTTTTCTGTGCGTAATGCGAAGAAAATATTTTTCTTCTGAAACAAGGTAGCTCAGTCGTACTTATGGATACGAGAAAAATATTGCTGCGTACAAATCTCACTTACTTCAATACGGATCGCTCAATTCGAGATCGCTGTATTTTAGATGATATTGCCTTATTTCATGAGCGATAATGCCCAGGAATCAAATCATTTATTCTCCATTTGGGAGGATAAAAAAGCTTAATTGGCTCTTTACTTGGCGCAAATCTCTGTTTTATTCGGGTTCTCCCACCAACCGTGAGCTCAGGGCGATATGCTCTGGCATATTTATCTATTTCACAAAAAAGATTTTGGCAGTCTATTAATTGCAAATCACGGCCATATAAATTTTTAAAGCTTATACCGCGAATAAAAAATTCTTCTCTCTGACGATCAGCAACATAACGAATAATTACGTTTGGTGTAAATTTTCCAATATCACTAAAACATTTTTTTATCCCGCGTAAGGCTCCCGGCCCCGGAGCAATAAAATCACTTTCTAAACCGCATTCAAGGTCGCTATAAGCAAGATCAATAGCATACTGATAAGCCAGAAAATCACCCAAGGTTGGGTAGCGTCTTAAAATATTGAAAGTTTTCTCAAGATCCCCAATACCCGCAATACGATCCGGAACATTATCCCGCATCATGCATTCGAGCAATTTCAGATTATTCTGATGCTTGCGTGGATAACCAAATTCTCGGATACCAGATGGCATGATATATGCTGCGGAGTATATTTTATTTTTGTCATTAATAAACGATGTCAGAATAGCGTCATACAGCCGGAAATCATAACCAGCATAGCTGACTTGTCCTTTTAATGCTTTACACAATTTTTCCCAAGTTGAAATACGATTGAAGAAGCGAAAAAGTAGAGTGCGGAAAAAAACTTCTTCGGGAGATTGATCGCCGGAAAAAATAACGTGACGGACAAGATACTGACTGACTCTATCAGAAGCGCGATAAGCGTTGGTAAAGCGATAAGATTCTAAAATAACATCTTTTGTTAAACTACTATTTTGTCCTGTTAAACGTTTAAAAAAAATGTTCTGTCTTTCTGCTGCGAATCTCCAATATTGATCATAGAGCTCACTTGTTTTTATCATTTCCGGAAGTGTCTGGAATACTGGCAGAACTTTTCAGCAAATTTATATTTTCAATAAGCCGTTCGATCTTTTTATCATGTTCATCCACGGTGCTTTTATAATTCAAAAATGTTACTAGAATTGCAGGAACTATAAAGGCAAGTATACCTCCGACGCTTTTCATAATAAGCGCCCAAAGTTTAATGGTCGAATATTCATTCTCAACTTTGGCCATTCGTGTAGTAAGCGTTTGCATTGAATAAATTGTCTCTGTAGAAAGCTCATTCAGCACTTTACTCGGTATTTCCGTCAATCCTGCTTTAGTTCGCGGAATAGAGTCTACTTGATCAAGACTGGCATACCATATTAAAAAAATTGGACTACCTTGTTGAAGGTGAATTGTGCTTGGCCCGGCGTTATGCACTGAAAACAATAGTTTCCCTTTATAGCCTGGATCGACATGAAAACCAGAAATATTGACCAGTCCTTTATATTTGGAGCTTGCTTTCATTGAGATAAAAGCAATTGCATCATTTGGAACTGAAACACATTCTTCAGTCAACAAAAATGCAAATTGTCCAGGAGGAATTGTAAATGGCTCGTTATTGGTTAGAAAACGTTTAGTGTGCTGACTATTATTATCGTGATAATCTTTGCTGATATATATTTCAGAACCAATTTTGAGCTCGTAAGATGCTTCTTTTATTTTAGTCTTATCACAAGGGTCAATGAAATCTGGAAGTCTTTCCTTAAGCGTTTGAGTGCTCCAAAATGCCATTTTGATGACCTATTATTGATCAAGCGACGTCATGTAATAGTCAAAAAAAATAGATTTTTTCTTGACTTCATCCAATCGCAATGACACTTCAGAAACCAAATCAACCTTTAACTGTGATGCAGCAACAAGCATGAGTGAACATATTCGTGCAGCACTATCAATCATTGATTCTCTATAACTAAAGGATTCAAGATGATCAACCGATTCGCAAGCTTTTGCAAACTCGCCCACGACAACAGGGAAAACTCTTACCAACCATAAGGGGTCATGCATATCAATTCCCAATCGGTTGATCAAATCGTCCCCCAGATCAACTAAACTCGAAAACTTTTGTTCTTCAAGAGAGATTAATCTATCGGAAATCCGGAAATTGAGGATATTGGCACATGTCACTGAAATGATGAATGAATCAATAATGATTCTTTTTAGATTTTGTTCATCTGGAGTATTTAAGACGCAATCGCAAATTTTTCCAGAATACTTGGCAAAATGCAGAGCCATATGGTTTAGACGCTGATGAATACCTAGTCGAGTAATCTCTTTATGAAACAACTCATCATGCTTAAGCTGAGCTACTTGCAGATCAAACAACTGTTCTTGAACGCCGCTCATCACTATTCAGGCCTAATTTAAGTATCTCATCGATGGAGGAATATAAAACTTATGCATCTAAAAATTAGATATAGAATCTGTGCGTTTCAGTGCATTCTACTAAACAAGATCAACATAATCAATGAACAGCGATTCTGTGGCTGACAGAATGGTTTGATTTTCATTTAAAATCGGACCGACATCTTTCTTATGTTACAAGCAATTCGATTTACGACTTTGTTTACATAAGCTTTAGAACAAAGTAATGCCTGATAATGGCGCCCTGGAGACGAATCGAACGTCCGACCTACCCCTTAGGAGGGGGTCGCTCTATCCACTGAGCTACCAAGGCGTGGACGTAATTTTACGCTAGTATTGCAAATTGCTTAAGCTGTAAATCAGTTTTCCGGCAAATTCCTGCACGCCGCCCCGCTGCCACCTAACCTTGAGATTGCCCGCGTTAGCCAGTATAGTTCGATCATTTATTC
>JAWKNJ010000008.1:0-11771 GCA_041391765.1 Flavobacteriales bacterium
GTGATCCGGGGAGTATCTCCATGTTTTCAGGGGATTATTTTTCTCGCGGACACGATGAGAACAACAATAAAACCCACGATAATTCATTGCTGAGTAAATGGAATTGGAGCAAAAGCGGTTTGTATGAAGCCGACTGCATGACGTGCCACATGAGTCCAGAGCAGGCAGTGCTCCCTGATCAGCGTTTGGCCGGCAGAGGGGGGGTGATGGATAACTACCGGAGTGTTCAAAGCAAGCTCACTGGCGGCGGCTGGTTTCGTGACGCGGCGACTACTGCCTGGGAATTTTTACCGACTACGGATGGAAAGCAGATTGTGTCCATCGGACGGGAGTGGGTGAACGAGAAAAGTTATAAGATTATGACCGATGACGCCGGCAATCCAATTTTCAGCTGGAATCCGGAAGCATTCGATGAGAGCGGGCGTGTCAGTGTTTCGATGCTGCGCTATCCTGAAACCGAAAACTGCATGGCCTGCCATGTCACCAGTAATTCCCGCCGCGGTTTCTACGGCTATGGCGAGGAAGCGCGCATGGAACTTAGCGAGGACGGCGGCACGTTGGTATCTGATTACAAAGACGACGTACATAAAGGCGCCGATCTGACACCCTACTGGCAAGGTGAATCGCGGGTGATGGACAACTGCAACATCTGTCATAGCCGCAGTTACCTGAAATCCCGAACAGCGAGCATCAACCTCGATCAAAATCATGATTTCATGAAGGGGAATTCGGATATGGATCAACGCAATGATCTGGATTTCTCGTCGGATTTACGTACTTGCGATTACTGTCACACTGAGAACAAAAATAGCATGGGTGAACCACCAATTATCCCTTCTGGGCAATCAACCATGCTGGGTGCGCACCTTGAACGCTGGAAGAACAGTGGGTCGCTTGCCGGTTACACGGAAGACAGTTTGAACAAGGTCGTGCAAACACACTTAGATGTTCTGAGCTGCGAATCCTGCCACATTACCAATGTGCAAAGCAGCGGAAAACCGCTGCAAGTCATGTATCGCTACCGGGATAACCAGGAAGGCAAGCGCAAGATCATTCCTTACAATCCATATTTACGCTATTTGTGGATCGATACCGTGACCGGCTGGGCATTGTCTAAATTCGAGCGTGGTTCGGTGGTTAGGCCAGCCGAGAAGAAGGAGGGTGAAGAGAACAACTACCTGGATATCATCGATCCGCAGACTGGTTCGCAGTTACCAGGCCGTTTAGAGGGCGCCATGTCGCATGGCAGTGCAACGCTCAAAGACCCGGTGGATGCGGAAAGCTATCGTTCGCTCAAGGTGGCTTATGACAGTCTGATGGCTCAGCGTCATGGACCTTTGCTCAATGGCCGTCAACCCGATGTGAAAATGGTATGGTTTGAGTCCAATGAATATATCATTTCCCACAACGTACGCCCGGCAAATGAAGCATTGGATTGCGCCGAATGCCATGCACGCAAACAAAACGGTTCATTCAGTTCCTTGCTGAGTGCTGACGGGGTTTTTGGTTCGGGTAACACAAAAATTGTCAGCAAACTTCCCGATCCGGCATTGGTGGATGAAGGTGTTGTTCAGCTGGGATTACCTTACATGCGAGTGGCCAACGATGGAACGATTTCCACATCGCAGGAAGATATCCTGTTTACGACGCTCGTCGATCCTTTCATGACCATCAATAATGCGCCTGGTAGCCGTTTCTTTGGCGGATTCCTCACAAAAATGACACTCGGGGAAATGGCCAAGAACGGCATCCAGGATGGCCAAAAGCTGCTTAATACATTTGGATCTGAGACCGAATTCTATGGCGTGGCACCGCGCTATGGAAAAGGCGCACTCCAAGGCAGTATTGTGGCCATGCCAGTCAATACCGTCACGGATGCACTGGCGTCGAAGTGGCGGGTCGAGTTCTTGCAATACGAGCGTTCGCCAGCACTCAGTGCGTTTTTGCGGGATCGCAATTTTGGTGAACTTGCATCGGACGTAGTGCACATCAGCATGCTTGACGATACCAAGCAACAAATGACCAGTCTTCTCGGCAATTCGATGATCGTCAAGATGCCTTATCGAGGACGGTCGACAGAAATCGGCCAGATAGCGGTTGTCGCATCATTCGACGGTCGTGAGATACATCGTATCAACCCAGAAGACATCTTGCATTTTGCACCGGCGCGCAGAGTCGATGGCATTAGCTTGCCGGGTGGACAGGCCAGCAATCCGGATCTGGAAATGGAAGATGGCTATGTGTTATTTCAAACCGATGCACCGGGCTTTTTTGGCCTGACTGACCGGCTGTAACCACAAAGTAAGTTGCCGCGGAGAGAAAGACTTAAAAGTTTTTCTCTCCGGTCTACGCGGGCAATCACGCGTTTTTTTCTTTTCAGTCAGCTTGAAGGAACCGCTAGTGCTGGCTAATAAATATTGATCTAGCTTGTTATTGGGAGAAAGACATCATGATGAAAACACTATTTTTGAAAACCGCGCCATGGCTTGCCGGCATGGGGATGGCCGTTGGACAAGCCGCTGTAGCAACACGTTGCACAGTGCCGGAACAAGGTACCTGCGTGGGATGCTGCAGTTGTCTTGTAGTAGTTGGTTCTCTCGCTTCCTGGGCCATTCAATCCAAGAAACAGCCACAAATTGAAACCCAAGAAAATGCACACAATGAACTGCAGGTATCACCCCCACAATTACCTCAACCGCGGGTGGTTCATTCCAAGGACTGATGTGGCGGCTATTGGGATTTTTATTATGGGTAACGGCGACCTGCGCCCAGGGCATCAACACTCAGGGTATCAGTCTGAGCGGTGTGCTGGAGAACAAAATGCAAGTCGATAACCGGCTTACTCATGATCCGCGCGTTTTGTGGGAGCTCTGGGGTGATGTCGATTTATTGGCTCCCCGGGGAAAGTGGGGTGCCCACTTTACCTGGGCAAGTCAGATTTCCAGTCTGGAGGATAACTCGGGCAGTCGGCTCTATCAGGCTTACTGGGAAAAGAAACTGACTGGCTGGGGAGGCAATCTGCGATTAGGACGCTTCCAGCGCACCGATTTATCCGGTTTTTATGTACTGGACGGCGGTCAATGGAATACACAGCGGAATCAGTGGGAACTACAAGCCTACGGTGGGCAGGCCAAGCGTTTTGATCAACTTTTTACAGCCAATATCGATGCAATTTATGGAATCGATGTCGCTTATTCAGGTGCTCCGGACTACCGCCTGGGACCGGTGACATGGCGCAATTATCGCGTACAAGTCGGTTCCCAGCAGGTGCATCACAACGATAATTCTTCTTATCGCATGCAGGCTGTTTTGTCCAGCCAGGGTTCTCTGGACGAGAAGCGCTTTTGGGAAATGAACCTGTCGGGAAACTATAACATTAGCCGCTCTCAATTCGAGAATGCCTGGTTTCACGGCTTCGCTGATCTTACCCGTACAGTGCGCCTTCGCAGCAACTTTGAGCATTACCAGCCACGCAACCCACTACCAAGCTTCCGTGAGCGTTTTGTTTATGCCTATGCCACCGGCGGGCAAAGCTTATGGCGTATGGAGGCGCAGCATGCATTACGGCAAAAGCTCAGCTACTTCATCGGTTGGCAGCGTTCCACCCGAGAAGACAATCACGACGGACTTGGAGCGAGAAGCGGATTTGAATATCGCACGGGAAGTGGGCGCATATCCGCCACTTATGATTGGTTGAAGTTTGGCCAGGATTCTGCCCACAGCGGATATCTTCATGCAAGCCATGCTCTGAATTCACGTTTAGAAGTCTGGATTAATGGGGCGCTTCGCCACGAGGACAAGCGTCTTTACGGGATAAATTGGAGCTATGGCGGTGAAAGCGGTTTTCGCCATCATATCAGCAGTGCCTGGGCAATCAACGGCAGCTTTTCCTACATTGCCAATAGCGAGCGTAAGCCCGACTATATCGGCGCATTCCGTGTGATTTATTATCTGGATCATTTCCGGCCGAAGGAAAATAAATGTTTGTTCGATTGGTGTTGATCGCTATGCTGGCCATTAGCGCCCCGGTTTTGATTAGCAGTCCGTTACAAAGTAAAACAGAAACAGAGACGGAGCAACGCTGGTGGGAAAAACGGAAAGAACGCAAACCGGATATTTATTTTCCGCATAACCTTCACATCGAAGCACTCAAAAAAGAAGGGGATGTATGCGCCCTGTGTCATTCATTCCAGAAAACCGGCGAGACCGATCTGGAACTGATCAAGGAATTGACTATGGTCATCAACGAGCCGCTCAAGTCCATTTGCCACGATTGTCATGTGGTCGAACGACGTGCACCATGGCGTTGCACCATCTGTCACACTGACAAAACCACGATCTGGCCGGAAGATCACAATTTCAATTATGTTCAGCATCACGGTACGGTGGCCCGCAAAAACGAGCAGCCATGCCGCGAATGCCATATCGAGCTGTCTTTTTGCTCCGACTGCCACTTCCGCCGGGAGGCTTCGGGTATTGGCTATCACCCCTTGGGATATATTACTTTGCATGGTATGGAGGCGCGTGCCATGCCAGGTAACTGCGGACGATGTCATAACAATCGTTATTGCGATCAATGTCATGAACGGAGGCGATAAATGATGCAATGGTTCTGGTCAACGCTGCTCTTTGTTTGTGCGGGGATTATCGTGGGAATTGTTTGGGCGGCAAATCTTATCGACATTTCCCCTGACGAAGGGCGTCTGATAATGAGTGAACGTCATGAAGGGTGGGGGAAAGAGGAGTGCCGGTCCTGCCACGTCCTGAGCCTGATTCACAAAAACGCGCCAAATATTCGTGGCATCGTGCGAAGCAAAGGGTACGATACCTGTGCCGGTTGTCATGGCAGCAACGGAACGCCAGCAGAACGCCGCTGCATCATTTGTCACAACCCTGACGATTTACCGTCTACACCGATTCTGTCGGGTAAGCATACTCACAACTTCCTGCGCAATCAAGATAATGCTGAAACTCAAAATGATACTGATACTTTGAGTGACCGGCATTGCCTGATTTGTCATGAAGCTTCCGACATGGATGGGAACTGGGAAATCAATGTCGACTTGACCAGGCTGCCGGATCAATGGGGTTGGAAGAGCGCATACACCTACGAATCGGAGTTTTGCCTGCGATGCCATAACCGCGATCATCAACAGGCCGATTTTCCGATCCACGGAGACTATCGGGATCCCATCATCGCCATCGAAGACAGCTGGTATTACATTGATAAGCATGGATTTGCATCGGGCAGTGGCGAGCGGACTTATGCCGGTTTGCGTTCGCCTTATCGCTACCGTGTGACCTTGGCGTGTACCGAGTGCCACGCTATGCATGGCACAGAAAATTCCAAGTTAATTTTGGATGATAGCCGTAAGGGGGTGTTCTATTCCGCTTTTCGCCATGAAGGTGTGCCAGTGCGTAGTTTCGATGGCGACTACTCCCAGTTGTGTGTACTGTGCCATCAGATGGACATTCTGGTTGAAGATGCCGGGTTAGATACCGGAAACGGTCTTTTTGGGGTGCATCAGGTCGGCAGCAACTGCACCGCTTGCCATACTCATGGGCGCGCCGCTCAGGCTGGATTATGAGATGGTTTTTTTTCGTTTTGGCGTTTGGTTTCACGGTCAATTTGCCTGGTTGGGCTGCTAAGATGGAAAAGGAAAAACAACCCAAAATACCGCCATTGCATCATTTGGTCGATATTGCTGTTCCTGATTCGATGCACATGGACTCCGGGCTGCCGCTGCAAACCAATCGGATGCTCAAGTGTGCCGTATGTCATGGGATTGAAGATATCGACAAGCAGGATTTCGCCCGGATAGACAAGAAACACCCCGATTTTCTTCGTGGTGGTCCCTATCCTGACCTGAACCAGTTTTGCTACCGTTGCCACGATAAGGAAAAACACCGACGACCGAATATCCACGACATGCTGGATGCTCAAGGCAAGCCGAACGAAGATTATTGCCGCTATTGCCATCAGGAAGTGTTGGCACGCGATCAGCGTCACGAGTTATCCGAACTCAAGCTCAGAGCAGCGATGGATACGCTCTGCTATGGCTGTCATTTGAAGACGCCTCATTTTAACGCGCTGGAGCATCAGGTCAAACCTTCGGAGAAAGTTAAAAAGCAGCGCGAGCGTTTCTTACAAGAACACCCCGAAGTGATCCTGCCTTTGACTGAAGATAACCGCGTTACCTGTATTACTTGTCATACACCGCATCCGCCTGGTGTCATCGATGCATCATTGCCAGCCGCGCATCAGGTCAGTACCGCCAAAGTGAATGAAGCACCGTTGTATCGCGATAGTTTCTGGGAAGAAACGATTACTGCGGATAAAGCGCCTCGTCTGGCAAC
Organism: Flavobacteriales bacterium; assembly: GCA_041391765.1. Classification (GTDB taxonomy): domain Bacteria; phylum Bacteroidota; class Bacteroidia; order Flavobacteriales_G; family Salibacteraceae; genus SHAN690. The sequence goes on from JAWKNJ010000008.1 coordinate 6,358, forward strand.
CATCAGCGCCCGATACGGGCGACCGGTGACTTATGTCTACCAGCAAATTCAGGGGGAAGCTTTACTTCGCCTTGCCGCCAAAGACGGCACCCTGTGCCGTGCATGTCATGCTTTTGTAGATTGAAGAAGGAGATAATAAAATGAACCAAGCAGCCTCTATACATAATTGGTCTTTCTGGCGTCGCTTTAAAGCGGTGCCCAAATTCCAGAAATTCCGCTATGCAATGATTACGCTATCTTGTCTTGCCTTTCTGGGACCATTAGCCATTTTACCTGGCCTGGTCGGTAACGATGATCTTTGCGGCGTATTGTGCATGCGCCGCTTTTATCTCTATTTTCCTGGCATGAGTGTTGATGACTTATGGATGCACATGTCAGTGGCCTGGATCGGAACCATCTTTTTTTTCATGATTCTCACCGTTACTTTCTTTTATGGACGGATGTGGTGTGGATTCATTTGTCCGGTAGGCGGGCTGAGTGAGCTGGTAAGCCGTATCCTCGGCTCTCGCTGGAAAATCGATTACCGTCCCTTGCCGCAAGTGCCTATTCGCTACGGCTATCTTGCAACCTATATTCTATTGATGCCGATGGTTGGAATCAGCGCTTGCACGCTGTGCAATTTCATCACGGTGCCGCGTCTGGTTAGCGCGCTCACAGGTGGTGTGGCTGGGGTTTCTTTCATTTTTTCCACGATCGGATTGGCGAATTTGAGCTTGCTTTTGATGCTGGGTTTTTTTGCGGAGAAAGGGCGCGCCTATTGTCAATTCATGTGTCCGATTGGCGCTATTGATGGTTTGGTCAACCGTGCAGGCGCCAAGTTGCGCATGGCTCACCGGATCCGGGTGGAGCGCAGCCGCTGCACCGGTTGCAATGAGTGCGCCAAGGCTTGCATGACCGGATCGATCAAGATTGTCAATGGCATCGCCCAGGTTGATCAGACTTCGTGTATGACATGTCATGATTGCGTGGATCATTGCGAGTGGAACGCTATTGAATGGACTACCGGTCCCAGGAACGTGCAACCCAAGCGAATCAAGAAAAACGTTCAGATTTATCCTGAACCGCAATGGGAAGCTTTCCCGCCCGCACCTGCGCCCGATCCTGTAAGAGGGGTGATGGTCAAACAAACCATGCATTACCTCACGATTACAACCATGTTGATGTTCATTATGTATGCAACGATGCAACAGCTTTAAGCATGAAATGGAGTTTGTTTTTTGCCTTGCTGGTGATTTCCTGGCCGCTTGGCGCACTCGAGCGTCACAGTGATCCGGATGGATGTTTTTCCTGTCACGGCCTGCCGGGGCTCGAATATATCGATGAAGAAGGAACGCGGCGCACGGCCAGTATTTTGCGCAAGGATTATTACGCTTCGCTGCATGGCAGCGTGCCCTGCCGCGATTGTCATCGCCACATTCAGGATTATCCTCATGATCCCAAAAATGGCTATGTCGATTGCGGTCAAAGCTGTCACATTGAAGAACCTTCTCAAGGCAAAGCTTTCAGTCACCGGGACGTTGTCGATGAGTTCGAACAATCAGCGCATGGCAAGGGTCAACATGCCGGATGGACAAAAGATTTGCATGGCGGCAACCGGCTTAAGGAAGTAGAGGAGCAGCAAAATCCTTCCTGCCGACGTTGCCATTTCAATGAACCCTACATCAAGCCCGATCGTCTGCCTATCTTCTTTGAGGCGTTTGGTCATGTCGACATGCAGTGCGGCAACTGCCATCAAGGAGAAGTCTGGCGTGATCAGTATGCAGGCCACATTCTGCGGCGTCTGGTCGGCAAGCACTATTCCAAGAATGAGGAAAACCAGATGTGTATCAACTGTCATGGCAACATCGAAGCCATGAACAGGGTAAAAATCGAAAATCCGGAAAAAAGCGAAACGAAGCAAGGTACACACCAACTCGAACCAGCCGGGCCGCGCTTTGTACTGGCAGCTGCAAGCTATGCCAAATTCCTTCATGGAAGATTGCTAGAAGTTGGCAATGAACACGGCGCCTCATGCCTGGATTGTCACGCTCCCGCAGGAAATGGCGCGCGCCATGGCATCATGCGTGCACGCGAAGCCCAATCATCCACTCACAAAGATAAACTACCCGAAACTTGCGGCCAGTCGGGTTGCCATCTCGACTATGCTCGTGATTCCAGAAATGCCGGTTTTCTCAAAACGGACATGCATGACATTGCTTGGGTTGATGCGAATAAATTGCGCGACATAAATTTTTCTCCTGCGGCAGTTAATCAAGAATCGATGTGGTTTGCTGTATCACTGATATTGGGGCCGCTTGCCGCACTGTTTCTGCTGGGGCAGGTAGGATGGTGGTGGTGGGAGCGGCGCGAAACAAGCGAGCCACTGCTGGGTGCGGATCGTTTTCGTCGAGTGATGCTGGGAATGAAATTGCCAGAAAAGCCGTGGCCATGGCAGAATTCAGCCGGTCAGGACACGTCGCTTCAAACCAAACCGGACGAACTGAACGATTCTCTGATCATTCTTTATGCATCGCAGACCGGCAATGCCGAAGAATTGGCCGAACGGTATTTCAATCTGGCCGAGCGTTGGCAGCTTCCGGTGCGCCTGATCAATATGGCGGAATTTGCACCTCGGGAACTGGTCGGGCTGCGTTATCTGTTTGTGCTGACCAGCACGCAGGGTGAAGGAGAACCTCCTTTGACCGCACAGACACTGTACCATTATCTGAAGGAACTTGCGGCAAGGGAACATGCTACGCCTTTGTTCGGCCACCTGCATTATGCCGTGTTTGCATTGGGAGATAGCAGTTATCGTGATTTCTGCCAATGTGGCAAGGATTTCGATACTTATTTGAGCAAGCTTGGAGCCATCCCTGTATTGCCTCGGGTCGATGGCGACGTAGACTATGAACAAGCCGCCACTGCGTGGATGGCGCAAGTAATTGCAATCTACCGGCAGCTTAGCGGTCATGAAGGTGTCGAGCCGCCACCGGAGGTCAAGCCGGTATCTACAGGTTATGGAAAGCAGCGGCCTTATTTGGCTAAGATACTGAACAATACTAATCTTAATGCCGCCAATTCATCCAAGGAAACCCGGCATGTCGAAATTGAACTGGGCGACTCGGGGTTGATCTATGAAGCTGGCGACGCGTTGGGGATTTATCCTCGCAATAGCGGCCCTTACGTGGAAAGATTCATCCGGCAACTCGGCTGGGATCCCGGCCGTGAAATCATTCACAATGAAGAACGTTTAAGCTTGCATGAAATGCTGCTCGGGCGGCTCGAGATTACCACCGTGACACGTCCTGTGCTGGAAAAATACGCAAGCCTTACCGGCAATACAGAATTGGCGCAACGGCTGACGAATGATACCGCTTTGCAGGATTACCTCTACGGCAGGCTTTGGCTGGATATACTGCGAGACTTTCCGCCCGAGGCGCTGGCGGCTGAAGAAGTTCTGCAGATTTTTCGTGCCATTCCACCCAGGCTATATTCCATTTCGTCCAGTCCCAAAATGCACCCAGGACAGGTGCACGTCACCGTAGGCGTGGTGCGTTACCATGCTCACGGCCTGGACCGCGAGGGCGTATCTTCCAATTATCTCGCTCAACGCCCGATCGGTAGTCGTATTCCGATTTTCACCCAGACAAACTCACATTTTCGTCCACCCAAAGATCCTGCTTTACCCATGATCATGGTAGGACCGGGAACGGGCGTCGCGCCTTTCCGGGGGTTTGTCGAAGAACGCGAAGCAACCGGGGCATCGGGCAAAAACTGGCTGTTTTTCGGTGATCAGCATCAGGCCAGCGATTTTCTCTATCAGCAAGAATGGGAAGACAAGCTCAAACGGGGTGTGTTAAGCAAGCTATCGTTAGCTTTTTCACGAGATCAGACCGAGCGTATCTATGTCCATCAGCGCATGCGTGAGGAAGCCGAAGCGCTTTATGCGTTACTGGAGGAAGGTGGAAGTTTTTATATCTGCGGCGATGCAACGCGCATGGCGAAGGATGTCCATACCGCCTTGATCGATGTTGTCATCAAAGCCAGTAGCCGCTCGCGCGAACAGGCTGTGGAGTATGTCAAGATTATGGAACAGGAAGGAAGGTATCAACGCGATGTTTATTAGATTCATAGGACTGGTGGTATCGTTTTGTTTGATCAATGGCGCACAGGCAAATTCGATGTATCTGGAGGCCATCGAAGAGCATCCCGACGAGAAACAGCTAGCCAAGTCGCGCAAAACGATTCTTGCTTACCGAGAAATCGAGATTCGCGATGATCTGGATCAGCAATTGCCTCCTTTTCATCGTCGTCCGCAGCAGCAAATCGGTCAAGGTGAAACATTCTGTCAGGCTTGTCATTTGTCCTTGCCGCATCGGCATTCGCTCTGGACGCGCGCTTTGCTCAACATGCACAGCCGCTATATTGCGTGCAGCACCTGTCATTTCCGCCCGGAAAGCGTTACTTTTACTTATCGATGGCTCGATTTTTCCAATGGACAGGCGCTGGAAGCCGATTCTTCGCGTTTTCGTGCCGACCGTGATCTGGACAACGAGAACCTGCCGGATGGAAATGTGAAAATCGCACCTTTCTGGCAAGATCAGCCAGCCGTTCCCCTGCCTTCGTCCTCAAAAGCACAGGACATAGCCCGTCAATGGCGCGACAGCGATATCGAACAAAAGATCCAGCTACATGCCCAACTGCATCGCCCGCTTGAACCACAAGGCTTGTCGTGCGATGGTTGCCACCAGGAGCAAAAGCCATTGTTCGATCTTCAAGCTCTTGGTGCGGACCTTGACCAGGCTAAGCAAATCCAACGCCATGTACTTCCGCAATTCTTTAAGCGCTACCAAAACAAGGAACAAAAGATTCGCATCCTTGATTTGACCCGATGATCGCGGTGGCATCAAAAATGCAGCAATACTTTTTCTTCTTTGTTTTGTCTGGTTTGCTATTGCCGCTTGTACTCCAGGCCGCGCCTAGACCGGTAGCGAACGAGCAAGTTGCCTACAATGAACTTGAACGTCCGGTGGGTGTGGCGTTTACCCGGCAAGGCGGAATCATGGCATTGGATGCACGTGGTCATCTGTGGCGATTGCAAGCTTCGAAAAAGATTTTGCTGCAGACAGCAGAAACATTCAAAAACCCTCTGGATATTACCGCCATGGAGGATGGTTTTCTGGTAACCGATACCGCCAGGCGCCGTTTAACAACGCTGGATATGCAAGGACGCATCCAGCGTCACTATGATTTACCGAAGCTGACTTGTGATGAAAAAGAATCTGCTGATGACTGTCAAACCGATCCCGAACCCGTCGCAGCCCTCCGCGTAGGTAGCCATATTTACTGGAGCGATCGTAACTCCCGCTTATGCTGGATTGAAGTTGACCAGGGTAAATGGCAAGGTTGCATCGGCAAGCGAGGTAGCCTTGCCG
>JAWKNJ010000009.1:0-7219 GCA_041391765.1 Flavobacteriales bacterium
TATGGGCGCCCAGTCGATCAACTGGTCTATCTTGCCTTTGCGTGTTCTTCGAGTAACAAAACTATCAGCCAGACTTAAACCAACGATAAATAACCTTATGAATAAAAGAACAATTATATCATTATCGCATGCCCGGTGCCATTTTTACCGTGCAAAGGTCTCAAATGGTGATATCATCATTATCCGTTACGCTGATGATAGCGTGCTGGGATTTCAGTACAAAACGGATGCCGATCGTTTCCTGGAAGAGCTTGAAATACGGATGAAGAAATTCGATCTGGAAATCCATCCGGATAAAACGAAACTAATCCGGTTTGGGCGATTTGCCAAGGCTCAGCATCAGGAACCGGGTGAGGGAAAACCGGATACTTTCGATTTTCTGGGTTTTACGCATTATTGTACGAAATCAAAAAAGAGAGAGTGGTTTGTTGTCGGAAGAAAGACAATTAAGAAGCGAATGCGGACTCAACTTCTAGAGATCAAGCACGCGCTTCGGGAGCGTTTACACGCGCCAATACCTGAAGCGGGAGTTATGGTTAAGGCGAATCCTCATGGGTCACTTGAACTACTACGCGGTTCCAGGAAATGGTGCCAGTTTAAAATGCTTTTTCAATCGTGTGGCCTGGTATTGGATTCGAACGCTAAGACGCAGAAGCCAGCGCCAGCGCATGACATGGGAGCGATTTGGACGTTTGTGGAGACGCTTTGCCCCACCAATTCGGATATGTCATGACTTACCCTTCGATCGCTTTGCCGCCAGAACCTAAGGCAGGAGCCCAGTGCATTAGTAGTGCACGCTGAGATCTGTGCGAAGGGTGCCAGGTAACTGGCATTCCTATCGCGACCATTCCTTTCCACAAAGGTGAGTTGTGCATAAGCCATAAGGTTTCCCGTCAGTGGTATGTCAGAATACCTTTTACCATACCTTGCTCTTGACTGCTTCGGCTGGCAGGCATCCTAGTTTGATAAACGGGTTATGCACTTATAATACGAATTCACCAAATTATACTTTTTATTCTTCAGATTTTGGTTTCATCAAACAGTAATTATCTGTTTTGATTTGAAAATATATAAATCGCTGCACGAAATTTAATGTGCAAAGGGTATGTCGATAGCACCCGAGTGTGGAAATTTGAAGTGCAGTGAGTATATGTTTGACAATCCATGTGCTTTCCAGTACTTTCATTTTCTATGAAAAGAGAATTTTTTATATTGAAAATCAGCTGTAATGCGTTTTATTCCGAATTCTGTGACACCAAAAATAAACAGCCAACCAGAAGTTACCGACTCATCAGAATTTCGGCACAATCCCAGATCTTTCCTGAAATTAATTTTATTTGGCTTTTCAATAGTCGGATTGCCTCTCATCATTGCGCTTATTTACAGTGCCGCACGCATTGATCGGCTGGCTGAGCATAGTCGAGAAACAATTTATCAGGCGACACAGATATCTCATGGCGGCAGTATATTGATTGATGAAATTATCGTCATGGGACGCAGTATTCAGCATGTCCATATTTTGGAAGATTACGCCTTGCTTGAAGGCTATTTTCAAGCGCATGCCAATTTCGAGGGAATTGCATCCCAGCTTACAGAAATTTCTCCCCATTTGGAGCAACAGCTCATATTAGAAAAGTTGAAATTATTGGAGATTACGATTTATCGGGATGTAATGACTTTATATGACGCACCGCAGAATTTTCCGGAATTGATCGAGCGCTTTGATTCGCTACTCACACTTGCCAAAAGCTTTTCTAATGTGAACCATCGTTTAATTGGACATCAAGCAAATGAAATGATTGAAATGGCAACTCAAACCCACAAATTGATAAAATGGATTTTGCTCATCCTTATTCCCTTTGTTATCGTGCTTGCTGTTGTCTTCTCTTTTGTAATTGCCCGGCCGCTACGCCAGATAGATGAAGCTATTGATAATATGGGGCAGGGTAGGCTATCAGAAGTGGTGCGTGTCGACGGCCCGGAAAACTTAAAGTATCTTGGGTCTCGTTTGGATTGGATGCGTCGACGCTTACTGGAATTGGAGGAGCAAAAAATTCAATTTTTGCGACATATCTCTCATGAACTTAAAACGCCACTCACTGCCATTCGCGAGGGTGCTAATCTTCTTGTGGAAGGTGTGGCAGGCAATCTTAATAAAAAACAGCAACAGATCGCTGACATTCTTCGTGGCAACAGCATTCAATTACAAAAACGCATTGAAGATCTGTTAAGTTTCAGTGCGCTTCAAGCAGACAAAACTATTCTCATTAAACAGCGTGTGGACATCGCCAAAGTCGTTGACAACGTGCTAAAAGACCAAAATCTTTCTATAATTAGCAAAAAAATTAGAATTGATTTAATGTGCCCCAGATTGCTTATCGAGTGTGATGAACAGAAAATCGGCGTCGCAATCGATAATCTTGTTTCAAACGCCATTAAATTTTCACCCTGCGGCGGTTGCATCAAAATTTCAGCAACGCAAACTGGTCACTTAATCCAGTTTGATATTATCGATAATGGTATTGGTATCGAAAAAAATGAAAGAAATAAAATATTCGAGCCTTTTTATCAGGGACGTAGCATGCCTGACAGTTGTATTAAAGGAACGGGGTTGGGCTTATCAATTGCGCGAGAATATGCACTTGCACATGGAGGGGATATCGAGCTTGTTGATCACGTTGGACGAGGTGCTCATTTCCGTCTAACACTACCTGCTCATGATAGTGATATTAAGTCGTGAATGTAATTTTTAATGCAATATTGGCATCACTGATATGTATTGCCATCACTGGATGTGCAAGCACAGATACGAATCGTACGCCACTCGTCTATATTGAGCAATCTCAATTCAGTAATGCCAGAAACATTAATAGACTCGGTGAATTGATGCGCTATTATGATTCCTTGCATGAAAAAAAAACGCATCAACTGGCTGAGGAGTATGATTTCGCTAAAACTAATTTGGAAGTTAGCTCCGACGCTGAAAGCCGTTTCAAATACATTCTGCTCATCAGTATGCCTAATACAGCCCACACTGACATTAAAGGTGCACTCGATTTATTGAAGAACTGGCCGCAAGAAGCTTTACTCTCACCTAATTTGATCAGTTTCAGGAAATTATTGATAATGCTCCTCACTGAGCAACAAACAGTTAGAACTCGTGCTAGAAATTTATCGCAACAATTGAAAACATCGGAAGAACAAGTGAAAACTTTGCAAAAAAGAATTGACGCAATCAAGAATATGGAAAGAATACCATTCCGAAGAATTAATCCTTAAGTATACTGCCATGGTGCAACGTAAGAAAATTTTACTTGTCGACGACGACACAGATCTTCTCAAATTGCTTTCGATAAGACTAGCAGCCGCTGGTTTCGAACCTATCTTGGCGACCAGCGCAGAAAATGCGTTGAATTGTTTAGATATTGCACGCCCTCATCTTGTTATTAGCGATATGCAAATGAGTGGTATGGATGGTATGGCATTGTTTGAAAATATCCATCGTATTATCCCTACTTTGCCGGTAATCATTTTGACAGCTCATGGCACTATTCCCGATGCAGTTGGGGCTGTTCAGAGAGGTGTTTTTGGTTATATAACAAAGCCTTATGATCCGAGTATCCTGCTCAAGCATATTAATGAGGCGCTCAAGCTGGTCTGCTCTGACAGTAATAGTGAATCCAGGGAAAAATCACAGAATGAGTGGAACAAAGATATCATTACCCAAAATGCCGAAATGGAAAACATTCTTACCAAAGTGCAGCGTGTCGCCGAAGGTAATGCCAGCGTGCTGCTCATGGGAGAGAGTGGGGTTGGGAAGGAATTGTTTGCACGTGCGATACATCGCGCCTCCCGGCGTTGTTGTCAACCTTTTGTGACAATCAATTGTGCTGCCATTCCCGAACAACTATTGGAGTCTGAGTTATTCGGGCATGTCAAGGGTGCTTTCAGTGGTGCGATCAGAGACCACAAAGGATTGTTCCAATTAGCCCAGGGCGGTACTTTATTTCTTGATGAGATAGGAGATATGCCGTTGTTCTTGCAGGTAAAATTACTTCATGCCTTGCAAGAACGCGTGGTTAGGCCTGTTGGCTCCACGGAAACAATTCCAATTGATGTCCGGATCATTTCGGCAACTCACCGGAACCCTAAAGCTGAGATCCTTGCGGGAAATTTTCGTGAAGATTTGTATTACCGTCTCTATGTTGTGGGATTGGTGATTCCTTCACTTGCCCAGCGCCGAGAAGATATTCCTTTGCTGGCCAATCATTTTCTACGTGTTTTCTCTGAAAAATATGAAAAGAAAATCAACGGTTTTTCTCCCGAAGCAATCAACCTGCTACTCAGTGCTGCCTGGCCAGGTAATGTAAGACAGTTAATGAATGTAATCGAGCAATGCATCGTTCTGAGCGCCAACCCGCTTATTTCTCATAAACTGGTTTACGATGCGATGCATATGGAAGAAACTGAACTTGCATCCTTTCAAGAAGCATGTAAGCAGTTTGAGAGAGACTATTTGGTGCGTTTGCTGAAAATCACTTCCGGCAATGTTACGCAGGCAGCGAAGTTAGCCAAACGTAACCGCACTGAATTTTACAAATTGCTGCAAAGACATCAGCTTGATTTCACACTTTACAAACAGCAAGAAAAAAGCAAAGAGCTTTGTTGATCATTGTTTCTGCAGAAGATAAATACCAATTTTAATACTGATCCAACAACAGTGTTCCGAACTTATCAGCTTTGCTTCTGGTTTTATGATTTGAATGCAGCGGCAGGAAACGGTAGTGATCACAGTCGCCATGATAAAAAGCCGCCCCTGTTCTTTTCAGGAAGCGGCTTTTTATCACTGCGAGGTTGGTGATTGGCCGTTTTTTTCTGCCGGGCCGGTGCGGGATGCGAGCACTGCAACCGATCAGTCGGCGCTGATCATCACCTGATTGCGCCCTTTTTTCTTGGCCTTGTATAGCGCTTTGTCGGCAGCATTGCTGATGCTTTTGGTATCCGGGAAGTGCTTGATATCGGCGATACCGCAACTGAAAGTGACGGTGAATTCCTTGTTATCGCTCATGTGGATCAGACGCGAGAACACGTTACGGATTTCGTCAATGACTCTGGATGCGCCAGGCGCGTCAGTATCTGTCAGAATCACGGCGAATTCCTCTCCGCCATAGCGGCCGACAATGTCGGTGCCGCGCAAACGTTGCTTCAACAGGCGCGCCAGGCTTTTAAGCACGCGATCTCCCGCGGCATGTCCATGTTTATCATTGATTTTCTTGAAAAAATCAACATCGATCATGGCGAAGGACAGCGGTGTTTTTAACCGGTTTGAGCGCACGATTTCCCTGTTGAGCTGCTCCTTGATGGCCGTGTGGTTGAATAACCCGGTCAGTCCGTCGCGCACCATCAATCCACGCAGCAGGCGCGCCCGTCTGATGCGCAGTGTAACCGCTGATATCAGGCGCTTCGGTTCGGCAGGCTTGACGATAAAATCGTCACCGTTCAGCTGTAGGGCTTCCTGTTGTGTATTGAAATCGTTTTCCAATGAAAGGTACACGATCGGCAGATTGAGCAGTCCGTCAATCTGGCGGATGACTTTGGTTAGCTCGATGCCGCTGCATTCCGGCATGTAGGTATCAATCAGAATGACATCGGGGCTGAATTCCAGCAGGGTTTTCATCACCGCATCAGCGGCATTGACTGTTTTTACGGTCATACCCGCCAGTTCGAGAATTGCGGCATGATAAGCCAGCACGGCATCACTGCCGTCGATAATCAGCACGCGGAAAGGCTCCTGTGTGTGCGGCGCGGCGAACGAATCAAGCTGGTCTATCAGATCGGTTGAATTGATCGGTTTGGTCAGGTAGGCAATGCCGCCAGCACGCACTGCTTCCAGCCGCAATGCGAGATCATCGTCGGAGGACAGGAATATGACTTGAACAGGCTCGTCCATTTTCTGTTGAATTTCTTTCATGGTGCGCAAACCGGCGTGATCGTCATCGGAAAATTCAATATTCATTAATACTATCGCCTGCGGATTTTTCTGAATTGCGCTGCAAAATTTTGTGAGCTTGCCGAAAACTTCAACCTCGTAACCGTAGTAGCTTAATTGCATGGCCAGTTCCTGCGCCGATTCCTGGTCGTCATCGACGACGAAAACTCTGACCGCTGTCTCGTAATCGACATGTCCGGCGTCTTTGAGCTTTTTCGTGTAGTTAAGCGCCTGATCCTGCCTGGGTTTGGCGGTAAGGCGATTCAGTTCGGTAATGTGTGCAGCGATTTGCTGATGAATGCTTTGATCTTGCTCGCCATTGCATGCCGGATTGTCCTGGAGTAACTGCTTTAAAGCGCACTCGAGATTGATTGCGGTTTGACTGAGTTCCCGATAGCCGAAAATTTTGCTCGTGCTTTCCAGGCCATGCACCTTACGCTGAGCGTTCCGCAATGCCTCAGGGTTTTTCTGGTCTTGAAACTGAAGCCAGGCAGTTTCAATCGCTTTGGTTTTAACGGGAAGTTCTGTTAAAAATGCTTTTGACAACAGGAGCATTTTTTCTTGAAATTCTGCTACGGATCGAGTCATGGTAGGCTTTCCATTATTAAAGTATAAATTAATGCGCCAGCTGCTGTAGGGCATCTCTAAAAATCCAGATTTTGTCACAACACTTTGTTGTTCACAAAAAATGTTTCCTTACATATCAACCCTATGCCGCGTCAACATTTTTTGCTCGCGCCGCGTTTTGCTCATTTTCTGTTTAAAACTTTGAATTTTTAGAGACGTCCATAAATCATTGGCTATTGATAATTGTCTCCATGCGGAGACATATAAAAATCAATATAAACATAATGTTGCTGAATTTGGTGTAAAGAGTGCTCTGAATTGGCGACAAAAAAGTACTCGTATCCGGCATTACACCAATCAATTCATTGAATAAAGGGCATCTCTAAAAATCCAGACTTTGTCACAACACTTTGTTGCTCACAAAAAATGTTTCCTTACATATCAACCCTGTGCCGCGTCAACATTTTTTGCTCGCACCGCGTTTTGCTCATTTTCTGTTTAAAACTTTGCATTTTTAGAGACGCCCTAGAGCTTGCATTATTTCTGGCACGGAAATTGCTTATCTTTTTTTAATATGCCAGTTTTTTAATTTTTCTAAAATCAACAGTTAGTGATAGGTAATTATTAGACTATGTGAAACAATCGCACATTAATGAATATTTT
>JAWKNJ010000010.1:0-4267 GCA_041391765.1 Flavobacteriales bacterium
CTAACAATGTGTATCAAGGCACTGTTGATGTGACCGGCCGGTTTTATACTGCGGGTATCGAACATAATGTTCTAGCTGGTTGGGAATACTATGGTAATTTCGGCAAATTCAATTCAATTGTGGCTGATGCAAATCCAATTAACATATTTAATCCACAATATAATCCCATCCAGTCAAATAATTTACAAGTTAACGACTTCTCGGTATTTAATACAGACTGGAACGGTGTGTATTTCCAGGATCAAATTACGTTGTTTGAAAAATTGCACATCATGGGCGGAGGGCGCTATGACTGGGCGATCCAAAATAATGGTTTTGCCTCTGGTATTGGCCAGTCACTTGCTGATGCAAGAGCGGCTTCAACTAAAATCAGTGATGCGCGTTTCAGTCCACGCGTAGGGATCGTGTACCATCCGTGGGAGTGGCTGTCATTTTACGGCAACTACGTGCAGTCGTTAGGTGCTGCGAATGCTGCAAGAGACGCATTTGGTAATACACTCAAACCGCAAATCGGCGAGCAATTTGAAGGCGGATTCAAAACATCATTCTTTGGCGGGCGATTAAATTCAACTGTTGCTTATTACCATCTGACAAAACAAAATCTATCTGTCAGGGTACCTGGACAACTTTTCTCCGAAGCAGTCGGTGAAGCGCGCAGCCAAGGTGTGGAAGTGGATGTTTCGGGCCAAATTACAGATGGATTGAGTCTGATTCTGTATATGGACTCCTCCCGTTTTGCAAGCAAAAATTGTGATAGTTTTAAGATGCAACTGCTTCCGTATATCCGGCTTCTCGTTGGATAGCTTCTCTATCCGAGCCATGATGGAATTCGCACGTAAGATTCATATCGACCTAGCGGCTTTGCCTTGTAATGTGTTGGGCAGGGAGCCTATGGATAAGACTGAATGACCTACGCCGGTCTGACCTGTTTGCCATCAATTCTTTTGCTACGCAATTACCAGTGACTTCTCCTCTCTACTAAACAAAATTGACTGTCATTACGGTGACAATGCTTCGTTGCTATGCCGCCTTCCGGTAAGATTCACCACGACTCAATATCGACCAGGCAATACGCGCATTCTTGTTGGCCAATGCCACGGTTGCAATGTTCTTGTTGCGCCGGCCAGCCAGGTTCTTTACCCACCGGCTGCGGCCATCCTCTTTATTTTGGGCCGCTTTGAGGGCAGCACGCGCGCCGTGCACCAGCAGCATGCGTATATATTTGTCGCCCCGTTTGCTGATCCTGCCAAGCCTGTTCTTGCCGCCGCTGGAATGTTGCCGCGGGGTCAAACCAAAGCATGCCGCCATGTCTCGACCACTATTGAACTGTGTGGCATCGCCCACTGCAGCAACCAGTGCGCTGGCTGTGATCGGCCCAATCCCCTCGATTTCGAGCAATCGCTTGATCCGGTCGTCTTCACGGGCCACCTGGGCAATCCGGGCGTCAAAGGCTGCAATCCGTTCATCCAGTGCACGCAACTCTTCACTCAGACCCATCAGCAACACACGAAAATCCCCCGGCAAACCGTTCTCGGCATCTTCCAGCAGTTCTGGCAATGCACGTCGCAACGGGCCTAACGACTTCGCCACAATAACTCCAAACTCGGCCAGAAAACCCCGTATCTCATTGGTTAACGCCGTGCGGGATTTGACCAGCCGTGAACGGATACGATGTTCTGCCTGTATGACTTGTTGCTCGACCGTCTTGATCGCAACAAAGCGCATACTCGGACGTCCAACTGCTTCACAGATCGCTTCCGCGTCATTGGCATCGTTCTTGCCACTCTTCACGTAAGGTTTCACAAACTGCGGCGCCATCAACCGAACATCATGACCCAGCTTGCTCAGTTCACGAGCCCAATAGTGAGCGCTGCTGCAGGCCTCCATGCCAATCAGGCAGGGTTCAAGCTTGCCGAAATAACCCAGCATCTGTGACCGACGCAATTGTTTGCGTTGTTGTACCTTCTCCGCTCTGTTTACGCCATGAACCTGAAACACCAGCTTTGCCAAATCAACTCCCACACGTGCTATAGTCATATTCTCCTCCCGCTATTTGATTACTAAAATCTTTAGTCTGGCACATTACGATGCCGTTGAGTGGGAGGAGTCCATTCCATTGACCTACGCGTATACCGATGCCGAGATACTGGAAGGTAACAATAAAGGCAATCGACTGTGGAATGTACCCAAGCATGCAGGCAGTGTATGGGCGCGGTATGACATGCAAAATGAAACATTGCGGGGATTAAGCTTTGGTGCGGGTGTGTACGTGCAGAACAAACGGCCAGGCGATAACGCAAATACTTATTTCCTGCCGTCACAGGCACGCGTCGACGCCATGGTGCGCTACCAGCCAAAGCTGATGAAATCGCGTTTGAGCCTGCAGCTCAATGCCTATAATCTGGCCGACGATAATCTTTTTGGTGGTACTTTGGATGATCGTAACTCTGTGAATGTCGGCATTCCGCGCATGTTTATCGGTTCGATTCATTATGCGATGTAATGGCTTTGCATGCAATCGGTGTGACGGTTGCCTGAATGCGCCGCCACACCATCATGCGTGATTATTTTATTACCGTTCATCGGTATACCGGTCTGCTGCTAGCGCTGTTTCTGCTGATTATGGAACCGACCGGCCCGCTTCGTGGACTGATGTCCTGCTATTGGAGGCAGGGGGGCTAATGGAGCAGTTGTTGTGCTGGAGTTTGCGCTTTACTTCAACCTATGCTCCACGTTCCCCGAATCGTTTATCGTTTTCGAGAGAGGAGATGGCCCAATCGGCGGACAATATGTCGGCTTTGATGTATCGATGGATGCTGGCGGGCCGGATTGGGCGGGATGTCGATCCGGTTGATCTGTGTGCTGCCGGTACGCGTACCCTGTATAGCATATTCAGCCAGGCAAATCATCCGCTCCTTCTCTGTAAGCGTGCCATGGCGATGACTATAGCTAACTTTTATATTGTGTTTTTCTAATAATAGCCTAGAATAGGCCCTTAATTTGGTACTTATTAGGGGTTGTTCATGCAACAAATATTGGCTTCTTTTAGCGCAAGCATCTCTGAATTAAAGAAAAACCCGACAGCTTTACTAAACAAAGCGGATGGTGAAGCAATTGCTATTCTTAACCACAATTTGCCTACTGCTTACCTTGTGCCGGCTGATACTTATGAATCACTCATCAGTAAATTGGAAGATTACGAATTAGGTGAAATCGTGAAGGCACGGCAAACCGAAAAGTCTTTGGCAATTGAAGTCAGGCTTGATGACTTATAAATTGAAGTTTCTGCCCAGTGCAAAAAAAGAATGGGACAAGCTCGATAACAGCATCAAAAAACAGTTTAAGAATAAATTGGAAAAGTGTTTAGAAGACCCCTGTATTGAAGCCAATCGATTAACTGGCTTTGAGTGTGCTTATAAAATAAATTTACGTTCAGTAGGTTATCGCCTTGTTTACGAGGTTGATAATCAAGAAATTATTATCTTTGTTATTGCTGTTGGAAAAAGAGAAAATAACAAGGTTTACAGCGCAGCAATGAACAGACTCAAAATTTGATTTTCTGATGCAATTTAGCAGCCTAAGGCGATAGGCTTAGTTGTAGTAATCCGCCATTCGATAAGTATTTTCCGGAAATTTGATGCCTTAAATATCCGTTTCAACCTACCTTGCATAGAGCGGTATTCCGCAACTGCGGCATTTTGCCGCATTCCAATCAATGTCCATGTCAAGCATAATCCGCCGTGTGGCAGGTATCACGCACAATGGGTCATTTTCAATTCGCTTCATGAATTCCAGTCTTTTTCTTACTCAGGTCTATCTTCGGCATATTTACGAATTGCGCGCTTTTTTGCTCAGGCGTGTGGGTTGTCGCGAAGTGGCTGCGGAATTGGCTCAGGAAGCCTTTATCCGGATCATGCATTATCAGCCCGGCGAAACCTTGCAGAACGTCCGCGCGATGCTCTATCGCATCGCCGGTAATCTGGCCATTGACTATCACCGCATGCAAATTAGACTGCCTGAGCACGCCTCTATTGATGAGCTGCCGCCACACGACATACCGTTCACCGATGCATCCGATCCCGCTCGAATCCTGTTTGCGCGGCAAATCCTGGAAAAACTCTGCGCTGTCATCGATGAACTTCCGCCACAATGCCATCGTGCATTTGTTCTGCATAAATTCGATGGCCTGTCACATGCCGAAATCGCCGACCAATTGGGAATCACCCGCAACGCCGTCGAAAAACTGCTGATCCGCGCGCGTGTCCGG
>JAWKNJ010000011.1:0-3598 GCA_041391765.1 Flavobacteriales bacterium
TGAATGAAATCCAATTCCACAATTCGGCATCAAAATTTAAGAAAATTAACCGACTGTCTTAGGCTCGTGCAATATTCGGGTTAAATATCTTTCTTCTACACCCAAGCAGCATCGAGGTAATTGCACACATGGCCATACGATTTGGCATTGCCGATGTCATTCCAGAACTTGTAAAAGCTGTTCTCGAATTTTCTTTGCCGTCGCAGCCAGATCAACGGTGGCAAATCGAATCTCATGGTTCTGGATCATGACGACCTCGTTAACCATATTGCCCACCGATGGGTGAAGGAGCAGACCCGAGGCTTTCTCGGCAAGAGGATCACCATTACCTTCCTGAGACCTCAAATAGGTGTAAATCTGATAGACATATCCGCTTCGCAGCGTTTCTTCCCGATACCAGCCACGTGTCACTACAGAATTAAATTTCGTGTCGATGACGATACGGCGCCCCGTGACCAAATGGTCGATGATGATGTCGGTACGCATGGATGGTAGGATTTTGTCTATACCCGGACTTTTGCTTTCAATCAGCCAGTCAATTGTTTTTCCAGCTTCTATACGCCATCCACTTTGGGAAAGTACGGCATCATAAAAGCCAGCGATCCCTTTTTCATAAAGCTTCCGAATCCAGGTAATTTCTTTATCTGGCAGCGATAAATGTTTTGTACCCGCGGCTTCTGTAGGTAAGGCAAGATTGAAGGCCAGATGAGCTGTGGCTACCATTGGCTGGTCATCTACATCGTGCCTTCCGAAACGATCAAGGGAAACTTCGTTACGACCTGGTCGTTCCCCGGTTACACCCATACGTCTCAGGCTTGCCGCTAACGACCTGCATCGGTGAGCTAATACGTTGCGGAGAACTATTTTGGATATTTCCTCTAAGGCCGTCCGGACATAGCGGTTTCGGGGAGTATCGATAGTCAATTCATCAAACCGGCAAGCAACTTTCCCTCGATCAAGTAATCGGTGTCTTTCGGTTTTCAGCAAATCGATGCGTCCGCGCACACGACCAAGAACAACCTCCTGCGACTGGTATCCGTAACTCAAGTTGCGTTGAATACGGCGATCAACCTGACGGCAGAGCATTTCTGCGACCAAATCTGGAATATCATCCGGGTTATCTTCTACGGTGACCTTTGCCTTTTCAAGATCCCTGAAGAGATTCGATGCATATAGCATGAGTAACCAAAGGTTGCGTACCGGGATGCGACCAATCCGATTAATCCCATCATAGGCGTCTGATATCAAGTTCGCTGCAGCAAGTGTCATGATCAGAATCCTTCAAGCAGACGTTCTTTCGCCTTTTGGGATTTTCCGAACGCATCGAACCAGTACTCATCGAGCAGTGGTCCGATTTCGGTGTCAACAACTTGGCGAAACCATTCTCTGGCATCACTGATGGGAGCACCGAATGGTGGTGTGACATAACTGTGCCCTACTCGGAACTGAGGACCAAGATCGGTATCGGCTGAGATTTCGTTGTTCAGAGTAATGAGACGCTGTTCAATTTCTACAAGAATTTCTGAATCAATGTTGCACTGGGATTGAACCCAGTCGTGCCAAAGTTTGCCAAGCGTGGGTTCCAGATCAATGAAGGCAAAACGGCGGCGCAGTGCCAGATCGACCAGAGCGAGGGAGCGGTCGGCAATATTCATTGTACCTATGACGTAGAGGTTATCCGGAATAAAAACGCGCTCGCCATCCGATCGTTTGTAGGAAAGTTCCAAAGCTTCATTCGGCGTTCGTTTATCAACCTCGAGCAACGTCAGCATTTCACCAAAAATCTGTGCAGGATTTCCGCGATTGATCTCTTCGATGACGACGACATATCTTGATGTGGGAACTTTCGCGGCAGCCTTCATTACCTCCATAAAAGGCCCATCCACCAGCGTGAGCTTGCCATCGCCCACTGGCCTCCAGCCACGAATAAAATCCTCGTAAGAAAGATTCGGGTGAAACTGGACTGCTCGGACTTTGCTGTCATCGCGTTGCCCCATCAAAGCGAAAGCCAATCGCCTTGCTAACCAGGTCTTTCCAGTTCCTGGCGGCCCTTGGAGAATCAGATTCTTCTTGGTGCGAAGGCGTTCGAGAATTTTTTCGAGTTTTTCCCGTGCAATAAAACATCCATCGTTGATAATGTTATCAATTAAATATGGTTCAATAGGTGCGGCCATGACTTCTTCCTCGGGCACTGCATCTGCTTCGTCAACCTGAACATCCGGGTCTGTTGCATTCGGATGGATGGATGTTCCACTGTCCTTAAAAAGCCAGGCGGCAAGGGACAGCTCAGGAAACGAGTGGACTGGATAGGCATTCTCTTGAAAGCGAGCCTCGAGGGTGTCCAGTACTGCCAGATAATCACGGGCATTACAGCGTCCCTTAGGACCGTTCATGCCAATCTGAATATTGAGTTTATTGCTAATATAATGTTGGGACTGTCCATCCAGTGTCGGGAAATTCCAGGGACGAATCCAGTAAAGCCCCATAGTAAGATTCCACCCCACACCATACTGCTGTGTCGCATTGTCGTAGGCAGCGATAAATGCTGAGCGAATTTCCTCGTTATCCGATTCCGCAAAAGCAATTGCCTGGCTGAAAGTTTCCCAGAGGGTATCAATGTCATCAGGTTGACGTTTGTTATCGAAACCGAAAAACCATGACTTCTGATTGTTGAGAACCGGAATTCCTTCAAAGAAATCAGGAACACGTTCGGATACATCCAATAGTCTAGCCAGTTCATTCGCAATAATTTTGCGATTGGCATCGGTGATCCCTCGGTTGAATATACCCATGACCGTAAATGGGCAGATGTCCTTTAGTGGACCAAATGAACCATCTACGAATTGATCTTGCATTTTGGACATGCCATCAACCTTGGAGGCGATGGCATGAATCTCGGAAATCAGTTCATTTCGACGATTCCGGTAAGTGAGAAGTTTGTCGGCTATCGCCTCATAAAAACGTGTCCAGTTGAAGCGGCGTTTGTCGACGGCGTTATCACCGAAACGTTCACGCCAGTAAGGTGCGTTGCGGAACCGATTGATGTCTTGCGCTTTTTCCTCGAATGCGAATCCGATCAAAGCATCCGTAGTCCAGTCACCGGGCAAGACGCGCCAGATCGTACTTCGATTGGTATAAAAGTACCACTCACGCGGCGAATTGGAAGGTTCCCAGTCAACCTTTAAGGTGCGGCCATCCCCGAGATTCTCCTTTACCGTGCCAATGGCTTTGATTGCCATGACTGAAACAGTCTGACCTCGATTATCAAAAGGCAAATCGTATTTGCGTGTATAAGCTGATTTTATCGCTATACGATCTCCTGCCTGTATGGATCTTACAGTATCCAAGTATTTATCCTGACAACCATTCTTCCATATACCTTCGTTCAGAAAATGTGTTGTTTGATCTTCTGTTCCACCATATGAGGCCCCGACAAACCAGCATGCTTTGGTGCCACCCCCTTCATGTTTAAAGCTCATATCAGCACTACCGTATTGTTTAATTTTATAAGTTAAATGACCTCCGGCAGAGCCGGAGGCTTATTTTTTGAGCCCCTCAAAGGGGCTGTTTGTTAGCCGCTAAAGCGGCATATCTAGAT
>JAWKNJ010000012.1:0-1087 GCA_041391765.1 Flavobacteriales bacterium
TCCGACATCCTTCTTGGTCTAGTTAAGAAGTCATCGCACTATATCGTCCGTAAATTGAATCATTCGCTTACGGGTGATGTTAACTACAGAAACCTAATTCACGTCGTCGAAGAAGCGTGTGAAAAATTCGCTGCAGTATGGTGGCCTTCGGAAGGCAACATTTGGGTTGACACTAGGGCTCCTTCTGTTTCTTCGGAGGCGCGTGCCTCTGATTTAACCAAGGGACACTATATTCCCCAACTAGAATGGTTCACTGAGGGTTGCGTTATTGTTCCGCACAATCATGAGCAATTCTTGCCGCAGTTGGTTTGCCATGGCAGCCATCACCCTCTTGCCGTCTACCTCCAAAAGAAGTTCGGACTAAACCATTGCCTTGTTGAGAAGCTGTTGAAGCAAGAGGTCGTGTACGAAACCTTAAAACGAACGATTGGGGGCTGGGCGCTTATTCACTTGGGTGATGGTCAAGGTAAGCGTTTTTCAATTCAGGCGCTAGTGTTTGCGGTTGCGTATGCGGTTGCTGACAAGCAATGGCTCGAAGAGGTTGAATGGCCATCACCTCAAAAGGAAATTGCTATCGACAGCGTCCGGCCATTGAGGGAGCTTTTTGGCACCATTGCCAGTTTGTTCATTCATCTCTCCACGAATCAAGAGACGAAGGAAGACAATTCATTTGATGTCAACTTTGTGGTGCGCAACGAGGGGCCGAGTTCGGCTACTGCAACAACGCTGCATCTCGAAGTTGACATTGAGTTTGACTGTACGTTGCGAACCACAAGTTCGCAAAGTTTGATGGAGAAAATCCTATTCTTAAAGTATGGATGCGATGGAGAGGCAGTACAACGAGTCTTGAATGTCACAGAGGTTATATCTCGATTTAAGCTTCCCATACGGCTTGGAATATATCCTGTGAGCAAGTCGCCACGAAAACGTCCGAAAACGTCTGTGGCAGAATCCGCAATTTGGACTCGATTCGATTTTAGTGTGAAATAGGCAAGAGCGATTCAATCATGTCAACACTATTTGTTTTGATACTTGACGACGATAGTCGTCGTCGTGAAAGCATCGGTAAGATGTTACGATCGCTGCC
>JAWKNJ010000013.1:0-1143 GCA_041391765.1 Flavobacteriales bacterium
AAGCAGTGCAACAGCACTTCAAAAAATTATTTGTTCAAGCACTGTCGTCATGGCGCGAAGTCCGGTCCAGCAAAGCATGATATAGCACGGACGCAAAATTCGCATAACAAGGCGCTGCTGTCGGACAAATTTTCCGCTGCGCTCCAAACTTGCCGCAGAGCGCGGCGTTAGCTGTAACATCATAGATGGAGATAATAGATGAGTGACAAAGCGGAAAAAGCAAAGCCTAAGAAACCAAGGAAGAAGCGATCAACTCGTCCTTTTCCAGCTTGCGGTTTTTCAGAAGCACTCGAATTTGCTAAAGAGGTATTCGAGTATGGTAGTGGGCAACCAGTTAGACGACTAACTCTTTTTGATCACCTTGGAAAATCTCCAGATAGTGGCGCGTCAAGACAACTAATCATCAATGCGAGCAAATATGGATTGACTAAAGGAAGTTACGTGGCTGACCAATTGGAGATGACTCCAGAAGGCTCACGAGCGGTAGATGAAGAAATATCGATTCGAGAAAGAACTAAAGCAAAATTAAAGCTTGGGCTTCAGGATATTGACCCCTTCAACAAGCTGTACGAACAGTTTTCTGGAAACAAGCTTCCAGCTAGGGCCGCGCTTGTTGACGCAATACAAGCATTCGAAGTGCCAGAGGACCTCGCAGACGAGGCTGTAGATACTTTTATCGTTAATCTCCGAGACTTGGGATTGTTGCAAACTCTGTCAGGAGCAGAAAGAATTGTAACTATTGAACACTTGTTAGATTCCCTCCCTTCCGTCAAAGAAAGACAATCTATCCAAGATCCTCCTCCAAAACCGCAGCAGGGACATCTTATTACACTGGAACAAGCAAATTTCGAAAATACTTGTTTCTATGTAACCCCAATCGGTGACGAAGATAGTGAGTTCAGGCGTCACTCAGATCTCATATTGGGCTCTATTGTTGAGCCTGCACTTGAAGAAGCATTTGGCTTAAAGGTTGTTCGTGCAGACGCTATCGATAAGCCGGGAGTAATAACACGGCAAGTCATCGACTATTTGATGCGGTCGCGACTTGTAGTTGCTGATTTATCTTTTCACAATCCAAATGTGTTTTATGAACTAGCAATTCGTCACGCAGCACGTCTACCAGTAGTCCAGATTATTCGGAAG
>JAWKNJ010000014.1:0-218879 GCA_041391765.1 Flavobacteriales bacterium
CAAAATTGTAGCCCGCTGGGATCGTAGCAACAAAGTTTAACTGACCCGTATTGTGGTTAATTGTGGTCGTGCCCGGCATAGGCTGCGGACCAGTATAGGGGCTTTGATAAGTAATTGATGTTAATGTATTTGTGGCAGTATTATGCGTATTCCATGCAGTATCCAACTCCCAATACAAACTATCCCCATCAGGGTCATACGCACTCCAGTTGTAAGTAACTGTCTGCCCATCGCAGAAAAATGGAATTGGCTTTGCCGAGTTAAACTGAACTGAGCTGTTGTTTGGAAACTGAGCAATATTTAATCTGTCATAAGCGACAATACTCGGCTGACTAACATAGTTAACTCCGGTGTTTCTGGCACCTGAGGAGTAAACGAACATCCAGTTATCACATTCCAAGCCACCAAACAGATTACTATCCATAACGACTGTATCCGTGTAAACTCCCCATTGAATACCCAACAAGCCTGTCTGCCATCCGGCAACACAAGAGTTTTGAGTTGCATTCAACTCTGCACAAATTGGTGTTGCTTCTTTAATGGTATCTGCTGGTGCGTTTCTGCTAGTTTGCCAACCATTGTCCTCGCAATAGATATAATAATAAGCTGAGGTAGACATTCCAGCCGCACTGGTTGCTGTGCCATTGTTAAATGCAGAACCCCCACAGTATCGGAAGAAATCGCAGTGTACAATGAACGTATCCCCATTATGGTGCTTATAGGTAATGTTCATTCCCATAATGTGCGTGGCATTCGATTCCTTAGCAATGGCAATAAGGAACAAAAGAGGCAGGATGAGTAGCGCTAATTTTTTCATAGTTCTTCAGTTAGTAGGCATAAGACCTGCATAATTAAGAAAAAGTTGCCTAGCCTTTCAAATATTAATATTCATACAAAGCAATCGCGCCTTTATCCATGGATACAGGCGCGATTGAATGTTAACTTGGGAATGGAAATTACTCTCTGATCAGCGTAAGATCACCACGGTATTCGGCCTTCTCTTGTTCGTTGGTGTCTTCCACACCTTGAACTACATAGAAGTATGTGCCCTCAGGTGCATCACCTCCCAAAAACGCATCTTGTCCGTCCCAAGTGGCATCTACATCTTCTGTCTCAAACACCTTGGTTCCCCATCTGTTGTAGATTTTCAAGTTGAAGTCTTCCGCCTTGATACCTTCTAATTCCCAATCAAACACATCATTACTTCCATCTCCATTGGGTGTGAATACGTTCGGTATGAAGAACTTAACCAAGCGATCCAAAATGATCGTATACTGATACTCATCTGTACATACTGTATTATCTACTACCAACGTGACAACGTATTTTCCAATCTCATTGAATGTGAAGGTTGGATTTTCTTCTACGCTTTCTCCAAACGGACCAAATGTCCAGTAGTAGGTCAAATCTCTCAAGCTGCTGTCTGCTCCGATCTCACTCTGATTGATGAACGTAATCTCTGCTGGAACTTTAGCCTCTTTGATCGAATCCTTCGCGCCAAACTTCGCTATTGGTGCAGGCAACACTTCTATGCTTAGAACTGACCATGGACTCTCGCATCCATACTTGCTCATCTGAGTTCCATAAACCACTTCGTATGGAAGTGTGTTCAACTCTCCGAAATTGAATGGATTACCTGCTCCTAACAAGATAAAGTCTTCTACTCCTGGAATATAGTTTGAGTCTTCTTCCAAGGCTGCCTCCTTGTCCTTCTCATCCCATACATACCACTTATACGTGTTGCTCAACAATCCATCGCCTCGAAGGTTGTTCAACTCTGTGCCCTGACAGTATGGGCCGCCTCCATATAGATTTGGCTGTACAGGTGTTCTGGCGATTCTCACAGGAACTACATTCTTATTGTAGCACGTTGTCAACGTATCGTACAACTCATAGCTGATCGTATATACTCCCTCGCCTATGCGGTTTGGAACAAAGTAGCCATCATGCAACGAAGTCATGCTTCCTCCCCATCTTCCCGATGGTGTCGCTGCTTCCAACAATACACTGTCCAATATATTATCACAGTACACACTGTCTGCTCCAAAGATCGTAGCATCTGGTAACTCGTGGATTATCAGGTCCTCTGTTGTTTCTGACTCACAATCGCCCGCTATCTTGTACGTGATCTTGTAGGTGCCGGCATCCAAACCTGAAGGACTGAAGTAATAGTTAGGGGTTCCTTCAGGGTTTTGATATATACCATCGCCTTTCCATGCTCCTCCGTCATCACCTTGGAAATTATTCAGGTAAACCTCTACTTCTTCGCCTTCACAAATCTTCGGTAAACTGTCGATCGATGAATCGTAAATGTCGATCACACGAACATACCCCGAGTCGATATTGACGCATCCACTATCATTCAACTCATGATACACAAACAATGTGTCAGGTGCGCCAAAGGCGGCTGCATGCAATTTCGGACTGAAAAATCCTACTCCGGACAGGTTTACTCCGCTGTCTGCCGGCCACCACATCTGTGAAGTCGGAATTCCTTCGAAATTACCATTGAACGTAACCGTATCGATCAGCTTACAATAGGGACCAAGATCAAAGCTTGCATCAGGTGCTCCCTTAACACGTAAACTTAACGTATCACTATTGGCACAAACACCTTCTAACAGATAAACCACCTGTATAATCGTGTCGCGACCAGATCCCGGATCTACTACGTCAGGGGCAAAAACTCCGGCAAATTTATTGACTATACCTGCCCCCAAGTACTTACCTCCGGGAGTCTGTGATATGATCGTATCCAATCCATCGCTCGCACAATAAACCATGGTGTCGGCTGTTCCACCATGCGATGGACCTAAGTTTAATGGAAACTTGTCAAATACCTCTACGATGATCGTGTCTCTGTTTCCACACGCTGAATCCAGATTACTGGTTACCACATACATCGTTGTTTGTGATGGATGTATCCACGGCTTCTGGCACAACTCACACCCAAAGTTTACACCAACGTCTATCGGGTCTCCGTATACTGTCTCCCACCAAAATGTATCTCCTGCGTGTGCATCCAGGGTAATCGAGTCTAAACTACAGATGGCCGTGTCATTTCCCAAGTACGTACTGGGAACAATCTTAATGACATATGAATAAACGTTGAAACCTGTCACCGGACAGAAGTCATCTTCTACGGTTACGTTGAAAGGAACAAACGACTGATTCGTAGGCTGAAGTATCCACTTAATATGAACCGTGTCAGGGTTCGTATTGGATGAGGTCCAGGTGGCTCCAGGTAAGATCTCAGAAATGTTGCAGTAGGCCGTAATCGAATCGCCTGACAGGTTACCTGAGGTGTCTAAGTCAAAGAAAATCAGGTCAAACTCAAAACTATCATACCTTGAACATACAACTATTGTGTTAGAGTCCAACAGTTCTCCATCACCTATAAAACCCGTAATACCGCCCGTGTCCGAGGGGGCTGTGTTGTCACAACTATCCAATACTATGAACTGAACATCACGATGAACCTCACCCTTGTATGCTCCGGTAGACTTGCTATACTCCTTTACCGTAACCGCTATCGCATAGTTCGCAAAATTGTAGCCCGCTGGGATCGTAGCAACAAAGTTTAACTGACCCGTATTGTGGTTAATTGTCACAGTCCCCGGCATAGGTTGGGTTATCGAATAACCACTTGCGAAAACAGTATTGTCAAATTCGTTAATAGTTGCGTCATGAAATGCTCTTAAGGTATCAAGATCCCAATACAAACTATCCCCATCAGGGTCATACGCACTCCAGTTGTAAGTAACTGTCTGCCCATCGCAGAAAAATGGAATTGGCTTTGCCGAGTTAAACTGAACTGAGCTGTTGTTTGGAAACTGAGCAATATTCAACTTGTCATACGTGCTCACCCCTGAAGGATTACTGCCCAACAGGTAATTTACTCCGGTATTACGAGCACCAGACTGGTAAACAAACATCCAGTTATCACACTGAAGTCCGCCAATTAAATTGCTGTCGAGTATTAACGTATCCGTGAATACACCCCATTGAATACCCAACAAGCCCGATGAACCGACAACACAAGAGTTAATAGAGTTGTTTAACGATTGACAAATTGGAGTGGCTTCTTTTAGCGTATCCATTTGAGCAACTCGATTCAACTTATAATAGTTGTCTTCACAAAAAATATAATAACTCGCTGATGTTGGCATCGGGGCAGCAGTTGTCGCGGTACCATTATTGAAGGCTGTACCACCACAATAGCGAAAGAAGTCACAATGAACAATAAAAGTGTCTCCATTGTGATGCTTGTAGGTAATGTTCATCCCCTGAATGTGAGATGCTTGAGAAGTATAACCAATTAAAAGTAAGGTGGGTAGAAGAAGTAGTTTAATTGTTATTGTTCTCATCTGATTTGGTTTCTATTAAAGATTCTATGTAGCTAGAAAAAGTTGCATTGGGGTAGAGAAAAAACTAAATCTCGCACCTTTGCTACCCTGATGAAAACAGCGTTAATTGTCGGTTCAGGCCTTGCAGGAATTTCTGTTTTTTGTCGTCTGCGATCTCGAGGAATTAAAGCAACCATTATTTCCTATCGATCCTTGGGATCAAGTTCCAGTATCGCTACAGGCATGTATAACCCAATCGTTTTTCGCAGGGTAGCAAAAAGCTGGATGATCGATGATCTGCTTCCTGTGCTGCATGAATTCTACAGTGAATTGGAAACAACCTTTGGCATTTATATTAATCAATCGATAAAGTTCAAACGCAGAATTCCAAACTCTGACTATGAAGGGATGTGGAACAAACATGCACTCAAGAGTGACTTCCAGTCATTTATAGATCAAGCTGAGAATGGTTTTGGTAATGTAAAAAGAGCGGGGATTATTGATTGTCACAAATTGGTTTCGACATTTGAGAAGCACGCTTCAGAAAATGGGTTTCTGCTTAATGAATCATTTGGTTACAACCATCTTGAATTAGGTGAAATCATTTCCTATAAAGGCAAAACATACGATACAGTTTTCTTTTGCGAAGGACCGCATGCTGTGGAGAACCCCTATTTCAATTGGCTTCCGTTCAATGTTTGCAAAGGAGAATGGATAATCATTAAAACCGAAAAAGAACTCGACAGCGCTGTTATTAATAATGTAGTCAACATCATTCCATTGGGTGAAAGGCGATACAAACTGAGCAGCACTTGTTCATGGAAGGAGTTGGATTGGAATAGCACCTCTGAAGCCGAAAAGGAATTGTGTTCGGCCTTCAAAGAAGTCTATGATTGCAACTATGAAATAGTTGATCGTGCTGCAGGACTTCGCCCAACGGTGGCAGACCGCAGACCCTATCTGGGCGAGCATCCTGAACATAGAGGATTATACATTTTCAATGGTCTTGGCTCAAAAGGAGTAATGCTAGCACCCTACTTTTCACAGCATCTAGTAGATCATATGTTGGATGGAAAACCGCTGATACCTGAAGTGGACATTCAACGCCATGCAAAACGTTATTGGAATCGCGCGAATGATCAAAGTCATGACTAAGTTTTGGAACTACTCGTAATTTCGTGCCATGGCTCTGCACAACAGGATTGATAAGCGATTGCTCAAAGAGAGGCTGGCTCATGATGAAACTCCGCGCACTACGGTGTCCTTTTATCGCTACGTCAACATCGAAAATCCAGATGAATATCGAAATCAGCTTTATCGTTCATTGGAGGCTCTAGGATGCCTTGGCAGAATTTATCTGGCCAACGAAGGAATCAATGCTCAAATGAGTGCTCCAACCGAAAACTGGGAAGCGTTCCTTGAGTCCCTGAACAATGATCCATACCTAAAAGATGTGCCACTCAAAATTGCCGTGCAAGACGATGGAAAGTCTTTTTACAAGTTGAAAATCAAGGTGCGTAAGAAGATCGTAGCGGATGGATTAGATGACTCGACTTTCAATCCTTGGGATACCGGAAACCACTTGAGTGCGAAGGAGTTCAATGAAGCCATTGAAAACGGAGCCATCGTGGTGGACATGCGCAATCACTACGAAAGTGAAGTTGGTCATTTCAAGGGAGCCATATTACCGGATGCAGATACGTTTCGTGATGAGTTGAAAATGGTGGAAGGCATCCTTCACGGAAAGGAGAACGAGAAGGTATTGATGTATTGTACAGGTGGCATTCGATGCGAAAAGGCCAGCGCCTACTTCAAGCATTTGGGTTTCAAAGACGTGAATCAGCTTCGAGGGGGCATCATTGAATATGCGCACCAAATTCAAGAGCAAGGGCTGGAAAGCAAGTACATTGGCAAGAACTTCGTTTTTGACGAACGTCTGGGCGAACGAATTACAGACGACATCGTGTCGCATTGTCACCAATGCGGTGCTGAATGTGATGATCACACCAATTGTCTAAATGAAGATTGCCACCTGCTCTTCATCCAATGTGATGATTGCAAGCAGCGGTACGAAGGTTGTTGTTCGGACGATTGTCAGGAAATAATTCACCTTCCGGAAGAGGAGCAACGCGCTCGAAGAAAAGGCCAAAACAAGGGAGATGCTCGCAACGTGTTTAAGAAAGGTCGCGTTGACGAAAAAATTCACACAGATAACGGTCACGCCTACCATTGAAATCTTGTGTAAAATCTTCCAAAAGTTTTAGCCTCCAAGGGAGTGTGATTAGATAATATTGCATCCTCGTTTTCAACGAAATCCCACAAGTTTTATGAAAGAAATTAAGTCGGCCCTCGTTTCTGTATTTAGCAAGGACGGGCTAGATGAGGTCGCTCAGTTGTTGAAAGAGCGTGGCATCACCGTTTATTCAACCGGAGGAACAGCCTCTTTCTTGGAAAGTAAAGGACTAGAAGTAGTTCAAGTGGAAAGTATCACCGATTACCCATCCATTTTGGGCGGCCGTGTGAAAACGCTTCATCCTAAAGTGTTTGGAGGCATCCTCGCAAGAACAGCAGATTCAAACGATCTGAAGGAACTGGAACAATTCAGAATTCCGACCATTGATTTAGTCGTAGTGGATCTTTATCCATTTGAAGACACCGTGAAATCAGGTGCTAATGAGCAAGCCATTATTGAGAAAATTGACATCGGTGGAATCTCGTTGATTCGAGCCGGAGCTAAGAATTTTAATGACGTGGTCATTATTCCATCCAAAGATCAATACGCTGATTTGGTAACCATCCTAAAAGATGGCGGTAAGTCAAACATCGAAACACGCAAGCAATTGGCAGCGCAAGCATTCGGAGTTACCAAGCGATATGACTCTGCCATTTCAGCCTATTTCAATGGCGAGTCAATCGAAACCGGAAAAACAGCCTTACGCTACGGTGAAAACCCACATCAACAAGGGTCTTTCATTGGCAACATGGGTGAGTTTGTTGAACAGTTACATGGCAAGGAGCTATCGTACAACAATCTCCTCGATGTAGATGCTGCCATGCGTTTGATTCGAGATTTTCAACATGATGACCCAACCTTCGCTGTGATCAAGCACAATAATGCATGCGGATTTGCCACCCGTTCATCCGGTAAGCAAGCTTATTTGGATGCCTTGGCTGGTGATCCGGTCTCCGCATTCGGTGGCATCATCGCTACGAACAAGGCGATCGATTCTGAAACTGCCGAAGAGATCAACAAGTTGTTTTGTGAGGTAGTAATCGCTCCTGGTTATGACGCACAGGCACTAGAATTACTCAAGAGTAAGAAGAACCGCATTCTTCTCGTTGACAAGCTGCATGACTTTCCAAATGTCACATTGCGCTCTGCGCTGAACGGTTATCTCGAACAGGATGCTGATCATAAAACAATTCAGGCATCTGAACTTAAAAATGTTTGCAACAGAAAAGCAACCGCGCAAGAAGTTGAAGATCTGTTGTTCGCCAACAGACTGGTAAAGCACACCAAGTCAAACACCATTGTTTTGGCAAAAAACAAGCAATTATTAGCCAGTGGAGTTGGCCAAACATCGCGCGTTGATGCCTTGCGCCAAGCCATCAACAAAGCAAAAAGCTTCGGATTCGATATAATGGGAAGCGTGATGGCAAGTGATGCCTTTTTCCCGTTTCCGGACTGTGTTGAAATCGCCCACGGAGAAGGCATTGAGGCTGTCATTCAACCGGGTGGATCGATAAAGGACCAGGAGTCCATTGATTATTGCAATGCGCACAACATGGCCATGGTGATGACAGGAATGCGGCACTTCAAGCACTAACCTTCCACCTTGTGATAAAGTATAACTTCGCACGATTCACTTAAGCACAGCATCTAGCACATGGGGTTCATGAACATTTTCACCGAGGAAATCGCGATCGACCTTGGAACCGCAAACACGATCATCATCCACAATGACAAAGTCGTGGTTGACGAACCTTCGATAGTTGCGGAAGACCGTTCCACAAAAAAGATCATCGCTGTTGGTCGCATTGCCATGCAGATGCACGGCAAAACCCACGAAAACATTCGTACGATCCGTCCTCTGAAAGACGGTGTGATCGCGGACTTCCATGCGGCCGAACAGATGATTCGCGGGATGATCAAAATGATCAATTACGGAAGTCGACTGTTCACTCCAAGCTTGAAGATGGTGATCTGCATTCCTTCTGGCATTACTGAAGTTGAAAAGCGTGCCGTTAAAGATTCAGCTGAACATGCTGGTGCCAAAGAAGTTTACCTGATTCACGAGCCAATGGCGGCAGCCATCGGTATTGGTATTGATGTGGAAGAGCCAATGGGTAATATGATCATTGATATCGGTGGAGGAACAAGCGAAATTGCGGTTATCGCGCTTGGAGGAATTGTTTGCGACAAATCGATTCGAGTTGCTGGAGATGAATTCACCAATGACATCGAAGATTATATGAGGCGCCAGCATAACATCCTGATTGGTGAACGAAGTGCTGAGCGGATCAAAATCGAAGTTGGAGCTGCTATTACAGAATTAGACAACCCGCCAGAGGAAATGGCCGTTCATGGCCGCGACTTGATGACAGGTATTCCAAAAGAGATCAAGGTTTCTTATGTTGAGATTGCACACGCCTTGGACAAGTCAATTTCTAAGATTGAAGAAGCGATTTTGAGTGCGTTGGAAATGACCCCGCCCGAACTTTCAGCTGACATTTACAAAACAGGTATATACTTGGCAGGTGGCGGCTCAATGCTTCGCGGCTTGGACAAGCGAATCAGCATGAAAACCAAGCTTCCTGTTCATGTGGCAGAAGACCCATTAAGAGCCGTTGCTCGGGGAACTGGCATTGCTCTGAAAAATGCTCACCGCTTCCCTTTCTTGATGAGATAACGAACTCTTGTAGTTTTGAAAGGCGCAAACACGCCATTGGTTCATGCGAAACCTATTCGAATTCATTTGGAGACATCAATTCACACTCATATTCCTTCTGTTGGAATTGATTGGGTTTTACTTGCTTGGAACTAATAACCATCACCAACAAACAAAGCTTCATACGATGGCGACCGCGATTTCCGGTTACATCTATGATTTGCAGTACGGCTACACACAATACTTAGGTCTTCGACAAGAAAACGAAGAGCTTCGAGACGAAAACGCTCAACTGCGATCGCTTGGTATAAACACTATTGAATCCGGTAAAGCCGCGCGCAATGGGTTTGAGTGCATTCCAGCAATCGCCATCAGTAGTTCCTACAATCGAGAAAAAAATGCGATTATCATCAACAAAGGATCGTCAAGTGGTATTGAAAAGGAAAGCGGAGTGATCGGCCCAAAGGGAGTAGTCGGCATTGTTCACTCTGTAAGCGAAAATTACTCAGCAATTCTACCGCTCATTCATAGCGATAGCAAGATCAGCGGAAGGCTCAAGTGGACCAACTACTTTGGTCAATGTCGCTGGGATGGAGATGACGATCAGTATCTCATTCTGGAAAACATCCCGAATCACGTTACTTTCTATGAAGGTGACACCATCATTACCCGCGGTGGTGGCGGAGTATTTCCTCCGGGGCTTTTGATAGGTTTTGCAGAAACTTCCGAACGTGACGAAAGCAGTGGATTTCAGGAAATCAGAGTAAAGTTGGCCACCAATTTCAGAAACCTAAACAGTCTGTACGTTATTGTTAATGAACGAAAGCCAGAACTAGACTCACTCATTCAAGCCACAGAGGAATGGACAGAATAGTTCTCCAAAATATCGTTCGCTTCCTCTTACTCGTGATTGTTCAAGTATTGATTTTAAACAACATCCAGTTTCTGGGAATTATCAATCCATACCTGTACATCTATTTGTTGCTGGTATTGCCGGTAGACTTCTCCCCCAACGGGGGACTATTTGTCGGGTTTTTACTTGGGTTAACCCTCGACCTTTTCTGCCAAACCTTGGGGATGCATACCATTGCAACTACGTTCGCTGCTTATTGCAGACCATACATCATGCGCTACATGGCCCCCAGAGATGGATACGAATTTTCGCGCGTCCCAGGCATTCGCCAAATGGGATGGTTGTGGTTTATAACTTATTCAGCCGTTGTTATTTTCCTCCATCACTTTGTGCTGTTCTTTGTAGAAATGTTCAGGATGTCAGGGTTCTGGCTCACACTGGGCAAATCACTCGGGAGCACATTTATGACCCTAACCCTCGTTTTGATTGTCCAAATGCTATTCGTGAGCAGCACTCGGGCAAAAGCGGGTTATGAGTAATCAGGAGTACCGAAAATTTATTGTATTGGGCGGCATGGCCACCATTGGATTAATCTTCCTACTGCGTCTTTTCTATATTCAAGTTCTGGATGATTCTTATGGATCTTCTGCTGACAACCAGGCGCTCCGATACGTAACAAAATACCCAGCGCGCGGGATTATTTATGACCGAAATAGCGAAATCCTTGTACTCAATCAAGCAGCCTACGACCTCATGGTTGTGCCAAAGTCTGCAATCGATATCGATACTATTGCTCTTTGTGAGCTCTTAGATATGAGCCGAGAGGAGTTTGATGAGCGCATGTCAAAAGCATCATCCTATTCTCGCTATCGCGCCAGTATCTTCAAAAAGCAACTTACAGCAGATGAATATTATCGAATAGCGGAACGACTTTATCAGTACAATGGGTTTTATGGCCAAAAACGCAGTTTGCGGATGTATCCGGACAGCGTTGCGGCCCATGTTCTAGGATACATCGGAGAAGTAAATGCCCGAGACATAGAACGAGATTCGTTCTATCATTCGGGTGACTTCATCGGCATCAGCGGACTTGAACGGCAATACGAAAAAGAACTCCGGGGTTTTAGCGGTCGTGAGGTTTTGATGGTTGATGTGCACAACACGGTTCAAGGTCAATACCGCGATGGTGAACTGGATGTTGATGCAATAGCCGGACGGAACCTCATGTCTACCATCGATCTTCAACTTCAGAAATATGGTGAACGACTGATGCAAAATAAGCGGGGCAGTATTGTAGCCATCGAACCCAAGACTGGGGAAGTACTATGCCTCATATCAGCGCCTACATATGACCCCAACTTGCTAGTCGGGGTCAAACGCGCGAAAAACTATCAGCTCTTGGCAGAAAACGACAGTTTGAATCCACTCTTCAATCGAGCGTTGATGGCACAATACCCTCCCGGATCAATTTTCAAAATCATTCAATCACTCATTGCTTTGGAAGAAGGGGTAATCACCGAAAACACTGGCTTCGTGTGCAACAAATCGCTTGTGGGCTGTCACAATCATCCGAGTGCTAATAATTTAAGGGAAGCCATTCAAATGTCATGCAATCCATACTTTCATCAGGTTTTTAAGCGACTAATAAATCGTGGAACTTCAAACAGCTATTTCGAAGACAGCGCACTTGGCCTTGACTCATGGGAAAAGCGCGTGAAGGCCTTTGGTCTTGGCCAGCGCCTAGAGTTGGATCTACCGAACGTGAAATCAGGTAGTGTTCCCGATGTGGCCCTTTATGACCGGATTTATGGCCACCGAAGATGGGCGTTCAGCACTATTTATAGTGTGAGTATTGGCCAGGGTGAGGTCGAAGTCGTGCCTATGCAGATGGCAAACCTAGCAGCGACCATCGCCAATCGAGGTTATTATATTGACCCTCACCTGGTGAAGATCATTTATGGCGATAAAGACAGCGTTATATCGCCATCTCTGAAATACACCAATATTGACGAGAAACACTTCGAGCCAATTGTTGATGCGATGCAGTGGGTAGTGGAAAAACCAGGCGGTACGGCTCGAAGAGCTCGAATTGATAGTGTAGCGGTTTGCGGCAAAACCGGAACTGCAGAAAATCCACATGGCGAAGATCATAGTGTTTTCATCGCCTTTGCTCCAAAAGATAATCCGCAAATTGCCATTGCCGTCTATGTGGAAAATGCCGGATTTGGAGGAACCTGGGCTGCGCCCATTGCCAGCCTGATGATGGAATCATACATCAAGGGTTCCATTGCGGATACAGCAAAACAGGGTAGAATCTTAAGGGCCAATTTAATGAATGTAGAAGTTGAGGAGTAAGCGGAACATATTTGAGGATATTGACTGGATTCTTGTATTCATCTACATGGCTTTAGTGGCATTCGGATGGATAAGCATTTATGCCGCCACCTACGATGAATCTCATCAGGGAATTTTCGATTTTTCTCGAAGCCACGGTCGCCAGATGATCTGGATTGGATTAGGTTCCGTGCTTGCCATTTCTATTTTACTCCTTGACCATCGATTCTTCGAGGCCTTCGCATACATCATATATGCCGTGGCGGTATTTCTCCTGCTTGCTGTTTTGGTTTTGGGTTCGGAGGTAAAAGGCGCACAGTCATGGTTTGTCATGGGACCTGTGAGCTTTCAGCCATCTGAAATTGCCAAATATGGAACGGCATTGGCACTCGCCAAATTCATCCGCGAGCACGAGCAAAAGTTCAATATCCTTCGCACCAAGCTCTACTCCTTGGCCATCATTTTCTTTCCCTGTACATTGATCATGTTGCAACCAGATGTTGGGTCGGTCCTTGTATTTACTTCCCTGCTCGTGGTTTTGTATCGACAAGGTCTGAGCGGCTGGTTCTTTATTCTTGGTTTCGGAGCTGCTATCCTATTCATTGCTGCGCTCTATATGAAGACCGTCTCTTTGACCTTGCTTAGTGATTTTGTCATTCAAGGAAACCTGCTCTTCTTATTCGGTCTTATTACACTCGCAGGTTTCATCTATTATTTTTTCAGAAAAACAAAGGGAATTCTGTTTGTGACTGTCGCCACCTTGCTCGTTATGATAGGTTACTACATGTCCGTAGATTACCTGTTCGATAAGGTATTAAAACCTCACCATCAGAATCGTATCAACGAACTTTTAGGTATCGTTTCTGACCCGCAAGGAGCGGGATACAACGTGCATCAATCTAAAATTGCCATTGGATCAGGTGGTTTCTCAGGTAAAGGATTTTTACAAGGAACTCAAACCAAATTTCACTTCGTTCCCGAACAAAGCACTGACTTCATCTTCTGTACAGTTGGTGAAGAATGGGGATTCATGGGAAGTCTTGTTTTGGTGGTGCTTTTCATGTTCTTGATAGGAAGGATCATTTGGCGTTCAGAGACACAGCGCAGCGGGTTCACAAGAATCTATGGTTATTGTGTAGCCTCCATTCTGTTAATCCACTTTGCCATCAACATAGGCATGACCATTGGTCTTGCGCCAGTCATCGGAATTCCGTTACCATTCTTCAGCTACGGTGGCTCATCGCTATGGTCGTTTACCATCCTGCTTTTCACTTTCATCAAACTGGATTCGGAAAGAAAGTACGTGTTGAGGTAAAGATTAACCAAATTCCGGCATATCCCTCAGGAGCATGTTGTGTTCTGCTGTGCTCGCATCATGCAGGAAGGTAGCATAGGCCTCATGATAAGACTTAAATGGGGCCTTGTTGTCCGTATCTAATTCCGTTTTGTGTAGGTCGTCCAACACCTCGAGTACATCAGACACACGCATTTTTTCAAAGTTTCTGGCAGGTTGAAAACCCACTTCACCATCACCAATGATAACTTCACTCAAAAGATGAGCATCTTTAAGATGCTCGATTACCTTTTGTGAGATTCCATAAGGCAGTCTGAGTGAATCTGAAATCTGCCTGATCTTCATTGGATCTAAACCCGCATCGTAATTCAACAATAGTCGCTTGCAAATCATAAGTGCGACAATGTGTTCTTGGGTAACGCTCAATTGATTGTCCTGAATTTCATTCTGTATTTCTGAAACGTGCTGGTTCGCGAAAGCTACTTCGGCCCCAATGAGGGTTATCAGCCAACTTAAATTAACCCAAGCCAAGAATAATGGCAATGCTGCGAAGCTTCCGTAAATCGCATTGTACTTACTCACACCTACCTGAAAGTTGATGTAGCCCCATTCCAATAACTGAAATGCCGTTCCGGCAATTACACCAGCAACGAATGCTGAACCAAAGTTCACTTTCGTATTCGGCATAGCCATATAGAGCAACGTGAATAGTAACCAAATTAACGCGTATGGAATCACTCGAATCAGGAAGAAAATAAAAGGACCAATTGCGCTTAAGAATTCCAATCCTTCAACAAAGCTTTCAATGAAAGACACGATTACAGTAACACCACCGGACATAGCCATCATAACCGGTGCTAATAGCATAATGGAAATATATTCGGTAAATCGTCTGATCCATGATCGGCCTTGCTTCACTTGCCATATGTCGTTGAATGAAAGTTCAATGTTGACAAGCAATCTCATCACGCTCCAGAGAAGTATGGCTACGCCAACCCCGGCAATGACGCCTCCCTTGGCATTTTCCAACATTTTAGTGGCAAATACCATGATCTGCTCAGCCACCTCTTCATGACCCTTAAGAACAGTGAGCAGTTGTTCCTCCAAGGCTTCTTTAAATCCGAACCCTTTTGCAATCGCAAAAATCAACGCCACAACTGGGACTACACTCAATAGCGTGTAATAAGTCAGACCTGCGGCCTGAAGCTGCAGCTTATCCTTGGTGAAGTTTCTCAGAACAATGATGATTATTCGAAGTTGCTTGATTATAAATGCCATGAAGGGCTTTCTGTTTTCAAGCCGAACGTTCCAAATCTGCTCGTTGATTGATTTTTGAATTTTCCCGACCAATGCTTCTTGTTTGACGCAAACCTAAGTCAAATGTGATTTGTTCCATCTACAGCCCTTGGTTCAAAATTTTGGATATTACCGTGAAACAGCGCTCATTTGGCAAGCTACGTTTACAGTCATGCAAAAAATCGCTTTCATTGCCCTCACCGCTTTCTCTTTAGGGTGCACGGCTCAAACAACCAACACTCGTGTTGGAGCAACCAAGGTTTCAGACAAACACACTTACGGTCTGCAGCACTTCTACCTCAACAACAATGGTCTTACGGAAAAAACAAACCAAGTTTATGAGCGCATGACAGAAGAGGAACGGGTTGCTCAAATGATCATTGCCTCTTTGGGCAAACTCGGAAAACCATACGAAACTGTGGAGCCCTTAATCAAAGAGCGGAGGATTGGAGGTATTATCTTTTTAAGTGGTGACCCAAACTCGTTTCATGACCAAATCGAGGCCATCAATGCAATGTCAAAAGACTGGCCATTGATCATGAGTATGGATGCCGAACCTAGTCTGCTCAATAGACGCATGCCGGGCACACCACCGATGAAACCAACAGCCGAGTTAACCTCGGAAGCAGAAATAAGCCATGCCGTTTCAACCATCGACAGCGTGCTTCACCACGTTGGTTTTCATCAAAACTTTGCGCCTGTAATTGATCTTTCTCCAAACAACGAGGCCATCGGAAACCGAACCTTCGGAACGGAGATTTCCACCGTAGTTCCGAAAGCGGTTCAGTTCATTAAAGAAACTCAGGAAGATCAAATCGTGGCGACTGCAAAACACTTTCCCGGACATGGCCGGGTTGCAGGTGATACTCACAAACAGTTGGTCTATATCAACGGAGAACTCCGTGAACTGGAAACCTATCCACCGATGATTGAAGCAGGAGTCCTCAGCGTGATGGTAGGCCATATCGCAGTAGAGAATAACGAGGTCTATTCAACCAACGGAATGCCCTCTACCTTGAGTCCTGTTATTGTCAAAGTCCTCTTGAGAAATGAACTGGGTTTTGATGGAATCATCATAACGGATGCGATGAATATGGGTGCAGTTACTGCTATCCCGCATTCTGGCCTATTGGCCGCGAAAGCTGGTTGCGATATGATTTTGATGCCACCTGATGAAAAAGCCGTTATGCAAGACATTCTTCAAGAAATGAACGTGGATCCTGAATTCAAAAAACAGGTCGAGGAAAGTGTGAAGCGAATTATTCGCTTAAAACTTTGCCTCGGAATGAGTTTTTCACCGACCTAACCCAGATATTGGCAAATTGGTCTCAAGTTCGATTGGAAAAGTTTTGCTGACTAAGAATGCTTTGCCCTTAACTGCACCTTTAAGAACAACCTTTGGATCACCACCTGTGAGCATACCCACAATTCCCAACACACCACCTGCAAACAACCCGCCCAAATCGCCCTTTACCTTTATGGGATATGGCTCCGTTGAATTCGAGTTGATCTTAAATGATTCTTCCAGTTGGGCAACGCCAATTTCATTGTTCTTATGCAAGACTTTAAAATCAGCAGTCGAAATGGTCACTGGAAAGCCATTTGGGTTTTTAATCAGAACGGTGATTTCGCCAGCGAAACCAGACTTCGTAAATGAACTTATCTTTACATCTTCAACACGAATTATTTCAACATCCTCGAATTTGCATGATGAAACAATGAAAGTTAGGGCTACAAGAAAACTTAATAGCTTCAAATTCCACAAATAAACAGATGACCTCATTCAGCGAATTATTGACTACAAAGAAAGTCTTCCGAAGCTTTTTGAGTGTGATTTTATGTTTGACTTTCGTGCAATTGAATGCTCAGCGAGAGCGAGCCATGCATTGGAAGATTCCAGGACAAAACGGATTGGATTTTTCGAATGGATTTCCGGTTAATTCCACGAGTACAATTCCCAACACCGGAATTCAAAGTATGAATACAACGACCATGTCTGATGAGAATGGCAACTTGTTATTCTATAGTAACGGCACTACAATTTGGAATTCATCAAACGTAGTGATGACGAATGGTTCAGGTCTTAATGGGAACGTTTTGGCAACTCAAAATGTTCTGGCTGTTCCCTATCCAAACAACCCCGATCGCTATTTCCTTTTTACCATGTCCGAAATCTCAGGACCCGGACTTCACAGCTACATTGTCGACC
Organism: Flavobacteriales bacterium; assembly: GCA_041391765.1. GTDB lineage: Bacteria > Bacteroidota > Bacteroidia > Flavobacteriales_G > Salibacteraceae > SHAN690. Next base: position 17,222 of record JAWKNJ010000014.1, read on the forward strand.
CGACAATAGGCAATGGGTTGGTAATTCCAATGGGGCAATTAGATACCGTCATGTGCGAAAAACTATGTGCAACCAAACACGCCAATGACTTTGATTATTGGGTTTTGACACATAAAATGCTCACCGATACCTTCATTGCATATCATATAGATTCTTTCGGGATTTCTAATACTGTCATTAGTAAAGTCGGTTTGGTACATTCCGGCAATGGAAATGCGGCAAAAGGGCAGATGAAATTTTCACCCGATGGAACCAAAGTGGCTGTGGCGAGCTTTGCCGGTGGTCATATGCAACTATTCCGCTTTGATAATGAGACAGGTATAGTATCTCATCCATTGACTTTAGAAAATTTCACGGCAAACTTTCCGTTCGGTGTTGAATTTAGTCCAGATAGCAGAAAAGTATATTACAATCAAAGATTTTCTGCGTTTCCAACAGCTAAGATATTCCAGTACGACCTAGACCATCTTGACACTAACTGCCTTCTGGATTCAAAGTTTATTCTTGGATCTTTAGACAATACAGGATTGAAAATACCATCTAACATGCAGCTAGGAATAGATGGTAGAATTTACTTGAGCACCAACTATTTCCCAACATATGACACATTGGGAGTAATTAACCATCCGAATTTGTTAGGACCCGATGCTGACTTGGAAGTGAAGGCCCACCCCACCAGTCACGCTATTACCGAAGGCCTTACAAGTTTAGTGAGCACATTCGTTTCTGATGGAATCCACGTAGTTTTTGGTACCACCTGCGAAGGATTGGAAACAGTTATGTTTCCCGAGGACACACTCAGCCCGGATTCTGTGTTTTGGGATTTTGGTGACCCGAATAGCTCTTCCAATACCAGCACGCTAATAAAACCTTCTCACCTTTATTCGACCTCGGACACCTTTACGATCACCCTTGTAACTTATCGCAACGCAGGCACTATCATTGATACCTTCTTGAGAAACGTTGTGATTTGGGATATTGATTCGAATCATGCCGGAAACGATACTACCATTTGTTCAACAGGGAGTCCGGCTGTTTTGGACGGCAGTTGGTACAACTCTTGTCTTTATTGGTCTACGGGAGCCACTTCGAGCACGATTTCTGTGAGCACTGAAGGCTGGTACTGGGTAGACGTTTATTATCAAAGTTGCTACTTCCGAGATTCAATATATGTAGAAGAAGTGAACGGACCACCTGTATTTGATTTAGGACCAGATACGTCTGTTTGCAATTCGTTTAGTTTTATCATAGATCCAAACTTGCCAAATGCTTACTACACATGGCAAGACGGATCACACGACACAACTTTTCAGGTTACCCAAACAGGAATACATTCTCTGTCGGCAACTAACGCTTGCGGAACCACTTCTGATAACTTAAGTGTGACCGTGAATATTACCGCCCAACCAGTATTGAACTTTCCCGCTGACACAACTCTTTGCGATACTATGCCATGGTTGGTTGATGTAACGTTTGATGACGCTTCCTATCTATGGTCTGATGGAAGCAGCGCCCCTCAATTAGAAATTAATTCGCCTGGTCAATATTGGGTTCGAGTGAGCAACATATGCGATACCATTTCAGATACGGTAAATGTATCTATTGATTCTCTTTCGATCGTTGAGCTCCCGAACAAGGAATTGATCTGTAATACTTCGGATGACCAAGTAACCTTGGTCGCCAACTTGCATAAGCCATTGGCGTTTTGGTCCGATGGTTCCAATGCGAGATTATTCAATGCAACAAAACCAGGAGTTTATTGGGCCACGATTTCAAATGCCTGTGGTGTCTCCTCAGACACAATAGAAGTATTGTTATGGGATACAGGATATCAATTTTCACTTGGCAGAGATACCGTAATATGTGACAGTTCAACTTCGATTAAACTTGGTTGGTCAGACGATCTCTACCCATTCGCATATAATTGGGAAAATGGATCTGACTCACAATTCGTGACTGCCCCTGCCGGAATCTACGCACTCACCATTTCGAATCGCTGCGAAACCCTTTCCGATTACAAGTACATTCGAGTTGCTCCAAGAGCATTCATCGATAAACCAAATAATCAAAACATCTGTGAAGGCGAAGTATTCCAAGTTTTCCTAGTCAATGCAGATTCATCCGACATTTACTGGTCAACCACCGAAATCAGTGACACCATTATGGTTGAAGAACCAGGAGTTTACTCAGTTAAAATTACAGATAAGAACGGGTGTATATTTCTTGATACACTCTCGCTCGGAGAAGACTGTCCGGCAAAAGTCTACGCCCCAAACGTTTTCACTCCTAATGATGACTTCATCAACGATGAATACTGCCTTGGTTTTGACAATGTAGTTTCCTCGGAAACCATGATTTTCAACCGTTGGGGAACATTGATATTCCAGACAACTCAAATTGACCAATGCTGGGACGGAATATATAATGAACACCCCGCATCCGAAGGAGTTTACTACTACCAAGTAACCATTGAGGACATCAATGGGAAGAAGACAACCTTCAAAGGAAGTTTCAGCCTGTTGCGCTAAGCCGAAAATTCTTCAGCGAAGTACTTATGAAATAGGGGAATCGTTTCGATTCCCTTCAGGTAATTGAAAATCCCGTAATGTTCGTTTGGAGAATGGATATCATCCGAATCCAGACCGAATCCCATCAAAATAGACTTCAATCCTAACTCCTTTTCAAATAGTGCCACAATCGGAATACTTCCACCGCCTCTTTCAGGAATTGGCTCTTTACCGAAGGTATCCTTCATTGCACGAGCAGCGGCCTGATATCCAGGAAAATCTGTGGGAATAACCACCGCTTCTCCACCGTGATGTGGAGTAACTTTAACCTTGACTGTGGCGGGTGCGATACTTTCAAAGTGCTTTTTAAAGAGTTCGGTTATTTCCGTTGGATCTTGATATGGCACCAATCTCATTGAAATTTTGGCACTGACCTTTGACGGCAAAACTGTCTTAGCACCTTCACCAATGTATCCTCCCCATATTCCGTTGACATCTAACGTTGGGCGAATAGAAGCCCCTTCTCGAGGACTATATCCACTTTCGCTTCGCAATGCCTTAACCCCGAGAAAATTCATGTATTCAGATTCATTAAACGGAGCTTCTGCCATAGCCTTCCTATCTTCCTTGTTCACTTCGTCCACTTTATCATAAAAGCCCGGAATGGTGATATGTCCATTTGAGTCCTTAAGTGACGCGATCATATCACATAAAACATTCACCGGATTATCCACTGCACCACCATAAACTCCAGAATGCAAATCCTTGGATGGTCCTGTGACCTCCACTTCCACGTAACTAAGTCCACGTAATCCAACAGTGATGGATGGTGTATCATTATCAATGATTGATGTATCAGATATTAATATGACATCAGCTTTCAACCTTTCCTTGTTTTCTTTGACAAACAACCCAAGGTTAGATGAGCCTACTTCTTCCTCGCCCTCAATCATAAACTTCACATTGCAAGGCAAGTCGTTCGCTGCGTTCATCATTTCAAACGCCTTCACATGCATGTAAAATTGACCCTTATCGTCAGCGGATCCTCGTGCATATATCTTCCCATCAACTATGATTGGATTGAAGGGTTCGGAACTCCATAGCTCCACCGGATCCGCTGGCTGCACATCATAATGGCCGTAAACCAAAATAGTTGGCTTTGATGGGTCAATCATCTTTTCTCCACAAACAATGGGATGACCTTTCGTTTCGCAAACTTCAGCATGTGTAGCACCTGCCTCGATAAGGCATCTGCGAACATGTTCCGCACACTGTTTTACATCGTTTTTGTAGGCTGGATCAGCGCTAACCGACTTAATCCTTAACAACTCGCACAACTCATCCACAAACCTGTCCTTGTTTTGATCGATGTAATCTCGAATTTGTTCTATTTCCGGCATTTTCTTCTTGCTATTTGAGCGGGTAAATATAGTTATGATCTGAGGTGATAAGGCTTTGATAACCATCTCCTTTAAATCTCCTTAAACCAGTTAGTTTTCAACAAATATTGGTTAAACTTGTTGGTTACTTTCAATCCAAACACCTATGGAATCGAACATGCGCCCCATCATTTCACTCTTCGTAGTTCTACTCACCACGGTTGCAAGCTATTCCCAAGGAGACGATCCTTTAGAGTTTAAAGTCACAAATATTGGTCAATCCCAGACGATTAATTGCCAGTCTGAGCCCATTGAAATAGGAGTGAGGGTTTTCCCTGAACATCAGGATTACATCTATGATTGGAGTAATGGTGAATTCACTCCCTCTATAGTTGTCAAGCCCAATTCCACAACCGTGTATTCAGTTCAAATAACCAATGCAACTCTTGGCTTTCAAGCCACCAGAGCTTTTGTCATCACGGTGTCGAACGATCCTGTAATTGCTTTAGAAGAGCATCACACTATTGCTTCTAACATCTGTCCTGGCACACCACTTGTTCTTTCAGCAAATTATTCGGGAGGCTATCCACCCTACACATTTCAATGGGACAATGGAACTTTCACCAGAGATATTACCCTTTTTCCGAGAGAAACCGAGAGTCACTCTGTCACAATTACTGACGCATGTGGCAGCTCTGATTTTGCCACAATTGAAATTGATGTTGAACCTCAAGCAGAACTATTTTCGCCTCCTTCTAAATCACTTTCATTTAGTTGTTTAGGTTCCAAAATTGAAATCTCCCCTAACTCTATTGGAGAAGTATCTGGCGGTGTAGGATACGGATATAAATACACATTCTCTGATTGGTCAAATGCTGGGAAAAGCACCACAATATCAGCCCAAGATGGTGCTTCGCTAGAAGTATTTATGACTGACGCCTGCGGAATTCAAAAAGTAAATAGCCAATTTACACTTAGTTATGTCGCGCCACAAATTCCGATAGTTGATCCAATCACCGCTTGTGCCGGTGAGGAGATAAACGTATGCGTCAATAATGATGATTTGAGACTTTATTATTGGGATGGGCAAAGAATGAATCTAGATTATTCTTTCCATGTTGAACCAGGTCTGGAGAATATGAAATTGATCTATGTAGATGAATGTGGTGAAACCTCAAAGTATAGACAGAACCATTTGGTTTGCAAATTCTAGATGCAAATTTCAGTTTCGATGTCCATGCTTCTACCGAAGAGATTGAATTGCGCGCCAATGAACCTCGGCCAGAATACCACTATAGAATGGAGCTTAAGATGAAAAGTTTTGATTGGGGAGGAGAATCCACCACCCATAAATTCAAAAGGGATCAACTGCCACCTTCGAATTGTCATGATTGATGATGAAAATGGATGCAACTCGCGAACATCGGAACAAATTGCCATGGAGGATAACCTGTCTATCCTGACCGCATTTTCTCCAAATGGGGATGGACAAAACGATTTTTTCGAGATCATTTTTGATGACACTTTTTCTTGATTTTTGACATAAAAATATTTGATCGCTGGGGCAACTTGTTTATCACAGCAGCGACCAGTATTTCATGAATGGTAACAGCAACTGCGTCAGGATTTGGAATACGTTTGTTCATCGAATTGAAGCATCAACAATGGATGGTAATAAAATAGACAAGGTTGGGACGCTTTCCATCGTTAATCAGGTTGAAATTGTTTAGCTTTATCAAGGTATTTTCCTCATTATTGTTGTTTAGCGTGGCGATAGCACTCCCTCGGAGTTCAGCCCAAATGGTTACGACCAATGCCGCCCCTAACAATTCTCCTGCGCACCTTATTCAGAATGTGTTCAAGCGAGTTCCGCCATCAACGCGTTCAACTTTTTCGCATAATGGCATTCCACGCAATGTGAATGCTCAAGACCGGCTATTTTCACCGAGGTGAAATATCATAGGGTATTGAGCAGTGGAATTGTTATGGTTCATCGAAACATAACAACCATTCCGAGCAATGTGCTTTCTAGCACAAGTTTTGGCGGTGTTGGAGATGCAGACGTATTAGCTGTAGCCCGGTAACAGCGTATGGGTAACTAACCCTCCTTCTATCATGAGATCGCCGCGCTGTTCTGGAGTTTACCTCTTCGTGGCTCCTCCACAAATGATAGTGCAAAGTAGCATTCGGAATATTGTTTTGCTTCAGAAGAGTGGCCCAGCTATCCATGTACGGTCGTTAACGATGCTTTCGGCTTTTTTATCAGCGGACCGTATCACTGGTCCATACACGGGAGGAACCGGTACGAACATTTCTATATTTGTGCCAGGTACGACCAGCCTACCCGTGTGGCCATTTCATCGATTCACAACGGAACTGGAGGTTCCCCCATGTAATGGAAATCCATCATTTCCGCAATATTATAATACAGGTCCTGTGCCATTTTTCGTATTTCCGCTTTCGGATCAAATGCTGGTAATGGAAGTGGAGCATTTACTGATGTTTGACCAAAACCGTGGCTGTTCTTGCTTGCGACGTATCACGTTGAATCCTGCCATTTGTGACGGTCAGATTGGATTTTTTGACTTGGTGCATTTAAAAGTGAAGAGTTTGAATTCAGGGGAATCTCCTCGTGCAAACCCAGCTCCAAGCTATAATCCCTTTGGTTAAGGATTCCATCCTTATTGAAGGGTGTGAAGCATTCGACTTGAATACTTGAGCAGCATGATCTCCATCTGTATCCTCCATACCAACTGTCCTTACTATATCACGGGTACTTCAACCATGGGTGCAGATTACGGGAATGTGGGCAATTGTACACATTCAATAATGAGTGTTTATGAGTGCTTCACTTTGATTTCCAGTAGCAGATTCAACCACGGTAAACTTGCACATTCCGATTTACTACGACAACGTTACTGCTGAGGGTTCTGAGTCATTTTTGTTCTCATCGGATATGATCCAAATGTTACGTTATGCGGTGTACGACGACACTAAGGCTGTATATCGTGGATCAACCTGATTTAAAGATTGGAATGTATGGAACACCACTCTGGATTGTAATGATCCATCTCCAACCATTGGGGTCAATGTGCTGAACGTGGCACCCAACGCACTTCCACCATATACCTATCTATGGAACAATGGTGTCACCACTGCTTCGCAAGTGGTGAGCCCCAACGTAACTACGGCTTACACGGTTCAAGTTCAGGATGCCTGCGGCCAGCAGGTGGAAACAGGAGTTGTAACAGTTGGTGTTTTCAACGTGCCTTGGTCTGTTACCAAGATTGGAGATAAGCAGACGATTAATTGTACGTCATCTCCTGTAACTATTGGAGTTCAAGTGCAGTTCAATGATGGTGTCTGGCATGGTGATATCAGTTATGCTTGGAGCACTGGAGCGACTACTAAAAATATTAACGTGTTCAGCACAGTTGACACCTCATATTCTGTAACCATCACTCGAGGATGTACAGGCGAATCAGTCGTAAAAACCTTTGATCTATTGGTATACAATGATCCTGTAGTGTTGTACACAGAGGATACAGATGTAGAAGACATAGCGTGTCCCGGAGATCCGATTCAGATTGAAGTGCAAGCGAGTGGTGGATACCCACCCTATACCTATCTCTGGGACAATGGTGTTACCACTCCGGATATGATGGTTTCGCCATTTGCTACTGATACTTTCTTTGTTACCGTTACAGACATTTGTGGACTTGTTGAATATACGGATCATGTGGTCGTGCCTGTGCCTGTTCCCTCACCATTGGTCATAAGAGGTGTAGGAAACGATACGCTTCCATGTGAAAACTTAAAGGCTCACTTTGGTCCAGCTGTCCCGAGCGGTGGTTTTGGCTGGGGCTATGAGTTAACATGGACTGACTTTGAATCCAACGAGTCTTACATGCAGCAGATCATAAATCATGACACATCCTTCACCATTAAGCTTACAGATGGCTGTCATGCTGACACTGTAGAGAAAACAGTTTGGGCAGTTATTCGTGGGCATAGCGACCTTAAGCTCAAATTAACTGGTGACACTACGATCTGCTTGGGAGACGTGTTCACACTTGAAGCTGAAGGTGAAAATGGCGGAGGTGATTTCAAGTACTTCTGGAATGGTTCTAAATCCAGTACGGGTCGATTCCTAACTGTCAATCCAACAGAATCAACAAAGTATACTGTTCGTATGACTGATATCTGTGATACTGCTCGAACCGCATCAATGTCATTAAATGTATCGAGTGTAACATCAAACTTTGATTTTGAATACATTGATGATTATTCAGTTGTTCTCACTGATGGTTCATGGTCTACGGATTCCATCAAGTGGTACGAATGGAATATTCCTCAAGCGGGCGTAGTATCCAATGAACAAAGTCCTCAAGTTTCACTTCCGGATGGTAAGACGTATGAGGCAACGCTCTCCGTGATAAATGAGTTCGGTTGTATTGGAAGATCAGTTGCCAAGATAATGCCTGAATATCATCTATATCTTCCAACTAGCTTCACTCCAAACAGCGATGGTCTAAATGAAACTTGGAAAATCGAGAGTACGGGCATACGTGAACTCAAACTCGAAATTTATGATCGTTGGGGAGAAAAGGTATTTGAAACAACGGACAAGAATTTTGAGTGGAACGGAAAATACAAGGGACAGCGCCTTCCAATGGGATCATATGCTTACCGAATTGTATTGTTCACCGATCACGATGAGTATGTTCACAAGGAAGGATCTCTGCTCTTGATGAACGACTTTGAAGAAAAACAGTAAAGTTGAATCGAATAAAAAAGCCTCGCAATGCGAGGCTTTTTTATTCTCTGGCCTTTTTCATAAACTCGGATGCGTAGACAAAGTCAAGAACCTCTTTGTTTTCGGTGCGAAGGATGTCATGATTATTGCCTTCCCAAGCCTTGTGACCTTGATGAATGAACAGGATGTATTCGCCAATTTCTATCACCGAATTCATGTCGTGAGTGATCACCACCGTTGTCATTTCGTTCTCAACCGTTATCTCATGGATCAGGTTGTCAATGACGATAGACGTTTGGGGATCTAACCCTGAGTTGGGTTCATCACAAAACAGGTATTTCGGTTTTGGTGAAATGGCTCTTGCAATACCTACGCGTTTCTTCATTCCACCGCTGAGCTCAGCCGGATACAATTTGTTGGCGTGAGAGAGTTCAACCCGTTCCAAAACCTGATCTACGCGTTGTTGCTTTTCTTTCAATGTCATCTTGGTGAACATGTCCAGTGGAAACCGAACATTCTGCTCAACGGTCATAAAGTCAAACAGCGCACTTCCTTGAAACAAAAACCCAACCTCTGTTCTGAGTTCTTGTTTCTCGTTAATGTCCATCTTAAGGAAGTCGCGACCGTCATACAGAACCTCGCCAGAATCCGGTGCGACTAAACCGATCAGGCATCGCGCTAATGTAGATTTACCGCTACCGCTGGCACCAATGATCAGGTTCGTTTTACCTGCTTCGAAAACGACAGAAATGTCCTCAAGAACGGTCTTTTCACCGAATGATTTTGAAAGGTTCTTAACCTCAATCATATCAGCAATAATTGAGTGATGATGTAATTCGCAATCAATATGATTATCGAACTCTGCACAACTCCTCTGGTACTTGCTTTTCCAACTTCCAATGCGCTACCTGAAGCGTAATATCCTTGATAAGCGGGAATTGAAGTAATTAAAAAGGCAAACACCACTGTCTTCACCATGGCGTATGTTACATGAAATGGTTTGAAGTCCAACTGAATGCCATACACATAATCTGCAACGGTTACAATGTCAGTCATCATCGCGACCACGTATCCACCTCCGATCGACACGAACATAGAGATCAACGTCAGAAATGGATTCAACAAGACCGCAGCTGCAATCTTAGGTAGAATAAGAAATGCAGCGGAATTCACACCCATTATCTCCAATGCATCAATCTGCTCCGTAACGCGCATCGTACCAATTTCTGAAGCAATGTTAGACCCGACCTTTCCTGCTAAAATCAACGCCATGATGGTTGGGCTGAACTCAAGAATGGTTGACTGCCTGGTTGTAAAGCCAATGGTGTAAGCAGGAATCAACGCACTATCAAGGTTGGCGGAAGTCTGAATGGTAATAACTGCCCCCATGAAGATCGAAATGACCATTATGATACCTAAAGAGTCAAGTCCCAATGAAACCATCTCATCGAACAATCTTCTTCTGTAAATCGATAGCTTTTCCGGCTTACTAAAGACGCGCCACATCAGGATCACATACTTACCCAGATGAAATAGGAATGACGCCATGTGCACAAATGTAAATGATAATCTATGCCCGAGCAGTTGGCATAAGCCTTAGCTTTACACCATGAGATTATTACTCATTACAGGAATAGTGTGCTGTTTCTTACTTAGCTCATGCAAGGCTTTGAAAGGCAAGGATTGCGACTGTCCGCATTGGAGCAAGGTGGAAGCCGAGTCGACTCAAACCATTGCGTGCTGATGGACGAAGCGACATTTGTGAAGCGAATGTCTCAATACATGCCCGAGCCCGCCTGCAAATTGGGTTATAAGTGGCTTTCAAAATACCCTTCAAAACTTCGAATCACAAAGCCACGAAACTCAAAGCTTGGAGACTTTCGCATTAAGGATAGAAAGTCGATTCCCGCTATCAGCGTGAATGGAGATTTGAATCCGTATTCATTTACCATCACTTTCACTCATGAAGTCGCTCATCTCATTGACTGGACAGAGAGATTGTCACTCAAAAACCCACACGGTGATTCATGGAAAAGTGTTTATGTGGAATTGCTGAATCAATTGCAGGAGAACCAAGCCTTTCCACCAGAGTTAGTTCCTATCATTGACCGCCATATTAAATCGCCAAAAGCTGCTTCATGCTCTGATCCCATTCTTCTTGAAGAGCTGAGGAAGTACGACTCAAGTAGTTCATTGATTCTCAAAGAAATTCATGATGGCGCAAAATTCCGCCTAAAAAATTCTAGGGTCTTTGAGCGAGGCGAATTGAGGAGAACACGCTACATGTGCACGGAAGTGAGCACCGGACGCGTCTTTTTAGTTCACGGACAAAGTGAAGTCGAACTAGTCAATCCCTAACCTTTAGTTCAAATTGAAAACCTTGCATAAGGTTACATTTGCGCCTAAATTGGAGAAGAATGGATAGCAATGTGTATTGTGTAATCATGGCTGGAGGGGTTGGAAGCAGGTTTTGGCCAATGAGTCGTCAAAATATGCCGAAACAGTACTTAGATATTTTAGGAACCGGATCCTCACTTATCCAATTGACAAAAACTCGCTTTGACGACCTGTGTCAAAACGAGAATTTTTTGGTGGTTACGTCCAAGGAATACTACGATATCACAGCTGAGCATTTGCCGCAGCTTGGCGCTGATCAGATTCTTGCAGAGCCATCAAGAAAAAACACAGCTCCTTGCGTGGCCTATGCTGCCTATAAACTGTGGAAAACCAATCCGGATGCCGTTATGGTCATTACCCCGGCTGACCACATCATTCTTCATCAGGATCACTTTAAGTCAACTGTGGCGACAGCCATCAAGCATGCAAAAGAAACCGGTCATCTCATTACGTTGGGCATCCGACCCACTCGTCCAGATTCAGGCTATGGGTACATCCAATTTCATCGAGAATCAGAGTATGGATCCGAGATGATCAAACGAGTAAAGACATTTACCGAGAAACCATCCGTAGATCTTGCATTACAATTTTTGCAAAGCGGTGACTTCTATTGGAACAGTGGTATGTTTATATGGAAAGCGGCATCCATAGTAGAAGCGTTCGAAAAACACATGCCCGATTTGGCAAAGAGTTTTGAAGAACAGCTTGGTGCCTTGAATACGAATGAAGAAGCCGCTGCGATCAACAATATCTATTCTGAATGCACAAGTATCTCCATTGACTACGGCATTATGGAACGTGCGCAAAACGTTGATGTAGTTCTTGGTAACGACTTTGGATGGTCTGACCTTGGCACCTGGGGAAGCTTGTTCGAACAACTCAAAAAACCAATTGAATCTAATGTGTCCATTGGAGGAAAAATCCGAACCTATGACACTGACCAAAGCATCGTCATGGTGCCAAAAGATAAGCTAGCAGTTGTTCAGGGCTTAACCAACTACATCGTAATTGACACGCAAGACGTTCTCCTTATTTGTCAAAAAGACGAGGAGCAAAAAATCAAGCAATTCGTTCAGGACCTTAAGCAGGATAAGGAGTCGAGGTATCTATAAGAGAGCAAGCTCAATTTCAAATTCAAGCTCACAACGCTTTTAAATTGAGCTTGTACTTGGGTCTGAACATCTAGAGACTTCCAATCATTTTAGTAGGATCCACCCACTGATCGAATTCCTCGGCCGTTAGGTAACCCAGATTCACGGCTTCTTCCTTCAACGTAGTGTGATTCTTGTGCGCTGTCTTTGCGATTTTAGCGGCTGCCTCGTATCCGATTTTAGTATTTAAAGCGGTCACCAACATCAATGAGTTGTCCAGATTCTGCTTGATGCGAGCGTGATTCGGCTCGATTCCGATTGCACAGTTTTCGTTGAATGAAACACACGCATCACCTATCAGCCTTGCGCTCATCAGCAGATTGTGCGCCATCATTGGCTTGAACACATTAAGCTCAAAATGCCCGTTTGCACCACCAGTTGTGACAGCCACATCATTTCCAATCACCTGAGCACAAACCATGGTCATGGCTTCAGCTTGAGTCGGATTAACCTTACCGGGCATAATACTCGAACCTGACTCATTCTCAGGAATCGATAATTCGCCAATTCCACAACGTGGTCCGCTAGCCAATAAGCGTATGTCATTGGCTATCTTCATCAAGCTCACAGCCAATTGCTTGAGCGCACCATGTGTTTCAACGATAGCGTCATGTGAGGCAAGTGCTTCAAACTTATTCTCTGCTGTCTTGAAGGGATGACCTGTAAACTCTGTGATCTTCTTTGCAACCAGTTCGGAATACCCTCTTGGGGTGTTGATCCCAGTGCCAACTGCGGTTCCGCCCAATGCAATCTCGCTCAGGTGATCTAAAGTGTTTCTAAGAGCCTTAAGTCCATGATTCAATTGGCTCACATATCCACTTAACTCCTGACCAACAGTCAACGGTGTGGCATCCATGAGGTGAGTGCGACCAATCTTCACCACTCCCATGAATTCTTTTGCCTTAGCTGCAAGAGTATCCCTAAGCATCTCAACTCCGGGAATCGTAGTCTCCACCACCATCTTGTAACTGGCAATGTGCATTCCTGTTGGGAAAGTATCATTGGATGATTGCGACTTGTTCACATCATCATTCGGATGAATTGGGCTTTTTCCTTCGCCCAATTTTCCTCCGTCTAACACATGAGCACGATTAGAAACCACCTCGTTCACGTTCATGTTTGACTGTGTTCCCGATCCTGTTTGCCAAATCACCAATGGAAATTGATCATCATGCTTTCCAGCCAAAATCTCATCGCACACTTTAGAAATCAAGTCCCGCTTCTCTGGGCTCAATACACCTAAGTCACAATTGGCGTGAGCAGCGGCTTTCTTCAAATACGCAAACCCGTGAACTACTTCCTTCGGCATGCTCGCTTCGGCACCAATCCTAAAGTTGTTTCGCGAACGCTCAGTTTGCGCTCCCCAGTACTTGTCCGCGGGCACTTTTACTTCACCCATCGTGTCATGTTCAATTCTGAAATCCATCGCTGTAATTATTGTACAAGTTGATTTATATTCGCTGCCAAATGTAAAATGCCATGGGCGAATACTTCGGTTTATTTATTTTCCTTGGAATCTTTTTAATGGCATTCTGGCTGTTGCTTTTCCTTGTTGGTTTTCTTGGATATTGGGCTACAATGGGGGCATTAAACAGCCTTATGCCGAACATGTTCAAAAAGAAGGAAGAAGAGATAGCTCAGGAAATGGACGTCTAGTCTATTCCGCCTCGCCTTCGTAGGTCAATTTTCCAGACCACCACATCAGAAATCCTTCCAGGAATTCATCTATTTCACCGTTCAAAACGGCATCTGTGTTTGTCGTTTCTACCCCCGTACGCACATCTTTGACAAGCTTATAAGGATGCAACACGTAGTTACGAATCTGGCTTCCCCATTCAATTTTTTTCTTGTTGGCTTCGATTTCAGCCTGCTTCGCTCTTCGTTCCTCCAGTTCACGTTCATAAAGTCGTGACTTCAACAACTGAATCGCCTTTTCGCGGTTCTGAAGCTGTGAGCGAGTTTCGGTGTTTTCAATAACGATCCCTGATGGTTTGTGTCTCAATCGAACTCCGGTTTCTACCTTGTTGACGTTCTGTCCACCGGCCCCGCTCGAACGGAAAGTGTCCCATTCAATATCGGAAGGATTGACTTTAATCTCGATTGTATCATCCACCAATGGATATACATAAACCGAAACGAAAGATGTGTGACGCTTTGCGTTGGAATCAAATGGCGATATGCGCACTAATCGATGAACCCCATTCTCCCCCTTCAAATATCCAAAGGCGAACTCACCGGTTATTTCAAGGGTCACGGTTTTCACTCCAGCTACATCGCCTTCCTGGTAGTTGAGCTCAGCTACCTTGTATCCATTTTTCTCCGACCACATCATGTACATACGCATGAGCATTGATGCCCAATCGCAGCTTTCTGTTCCACCCGCACCTGCGGTGATTTGCAACACTGCATCCAGGCTGTCTTCTTCTGAGGACAACATGTTCTTCATCTCAAGATCCTCCAACAGCTTCTCGAGCTTTGAGTTCTGAGCAGAAACTTCCTTTTCGGTAGCTTCTCCTTCCTTGTAAAACTCATGCAGCACCTTCAGGTCATCCAATGCGGTAGCGATCGCGTCATAAGAGTTTGTCCAGACCTTTTTCTTGTTGATTTGTTTAACGATTCCTTCAGCTTTTTTGGGGTCATTCCAAAAATTTGGATCGTGTGTCTGCTGTTCCTCGTCCGCGATTTGGGCCTTCTTGTGATCAATGTCTAGATAGCCCTTCAATGCAACAACCCTCTCCTCGTAATCCCTAATGTCATCCAATGTAATCATGCCGCGCGAAGGTAAGATGTGGAATCGAGTCTTACTTGACTCTGCTGAGCAGTTGTGAAAAGTCCGCATAAGCGTAGCCCTTTTGTGCTAAATACCGGCTCATTTTCTGTTTTCGCTCGAACTGATTTCCGGTCAACTCCTTCGATTTCTTTTCGATCAATTTTTGAATCGTAGCTTCATAATCAGACTCATCAATTTCTTCCATTGCCATGGTAATCATCCTAGAATGCACTTGCCTGGCCTTAAGTTCAGCCACGATCCTGACTTTGCCCCAATGCTTATTGTAAAAATGACCTCGGACATAGCTTCTCGCGTAGCGTTCCTCATTCAGCAAGTTTTCTTCAATCATCTGCGTAATAGCAGTGTTGACATCCTGCCTCCAAAGGCCTAACTCGTACAACTTGTCACGGACTTCTTTGTGGCAACGGTCGCGATAGTTGCAATACGTTCTAATCTTCGGCAGAACGTCTTTCAAATCAGCCTTTTTTTTGGTTATTGCCATGAAACGAATGTAAAGTCAAGAAACAAAAAACCCGATTCAATGAATCGGGTTTAGTTTAGAATAGAATCTCATTGCCTTCCTTGTCCAAAAACTCATAATCGAGCAAGGTCAAGGCAGTCTTGGGCTCAATAGGTACCCATTTCTTGTACTCTTTGAACCACTTCCTTTGGAAGCCATACATGTTCTTCTGCAAGTAAGCAGAAACAAATGGATGTGCAGCAATGCTCACCGTACGGCCCTTCTGTTCTTCAAATAATGCGCGAAGGTTGTTTTCGATTTCATCAACAACGGTGATGGCAGCTTGAACTTCACCTGTACCGTTACAGGTCGGACAAACCTCGGCAGTCTTGATCTCCATTTCCGGACGAACACGCTGACGAGTGATCTCCACCAAACCGAATCGACTCACAGGCAACACCTGATGCTTGGCACGATCTGCCGACATGAACTCACGCAATTTGTTCTGCAGCGTCTTCCTGTTTTCATTTTGACGCATGTCAATAAAATCGATCACAACCAAACCACCCATATCGCGAAGTCGGAGCTGACGAGCAATTTCTTCAGCAGCTTCAATATTTACCTTGATCGCGTTGTTCTCCTGGTTTGTTTCCTGTTTGGCCGTATTTCCGCTGTTCACATCAATCACGTGCATCGCTTCCGTATGCTCAATGACCAAGTAAGCGCCACTTTTCATCGTCACATGCTTTCCAAAAAGTGATTTGATCTGCTTCTCGATGCCGAAATGCTCCATTATATCGGTCTTCCCCTTGTGAAGCTTGACAATCTTCTCGCTTTCCGGAGAAATAGTCTTGAGATAGGCACAAATGTCTGAGTGTAGCGCTTCATCATCCGTGACGATTTGATTGAATGAAGGACTTAAAAGGTCACGAAGGATGGCATTTGTTCGGTCGATCTCACCCAACACCTTTTTCGGTGGTTTTGTAGAGGTGAAATTGTCAAATGCCTGTTTCCAACGATCAACCAAGTTGCGCAAGTCAGAATCAAGTTCGGCAACTCGCTTATCCTCTGCAACAGTGCGAACAATGACTCCAAAATTCTTGGGTCGAATGCTTGATATGAGCCTGCGAAGACGTTCGCGTTCTTCACGGCTTTTAATTTTCTGAGACACGGAAATTCGCTCACTGAATGGCACCAATACCAAGTATCGGCCTGCAATGCTGATTTCACATGTTAGGCGCGGGCCCTTTGTCGAAATGGGTTCTTTCGCAATTTGCACCAGCAGATATCGATTGGCCTTGACAACCTGATCGATCTTGCCGTTTTTATCAATGTCCGGCTGAATTTCGAAATCATTCAGTAGACCAGAATTCCGTTTACCGGTAATCCCTTCCGATATAAATTTCTGCAACGATGCGGCCTGTGGCCCCATATCGTGATAATGCAGAAATGCATCTTTTTCGTAACCTACGTCAACAAAAGCCGCGTTTAGCCCGGGGACGAGTCGCTTTATTCTACCAAGGAAAATATCACCCACGTTGAAACCCTTGTCGAGTTTCTCGTTGTGATATTCTACAAGTCCTTTGTTTTCAAGAAGAGCAATATTGACTTCACCATCCCCCGAGCGAATGATCATTTCTTTACTGATTTCACTCACTTTGTTGAATTTATAGCCGGGGGGCTGTTATATGCGAAGATTACTTCTTCTTCTTGTGACGATTTTTTCTCAAACGCTTCTTGCGCTTGTGAGTCGCCATCTTATGACGTTTTCTCTTTTTACCGCTTGGCATCTCTTTAATTAATTTGATTCAACATTGTTTCAGCTTCTTCTTTAAGCTGAATATTATTTTTATCACTTGCAACGAAACGTTCCAAATGTGCTTTCGCCAATTCTGTTTGACCCAATTGCAACTTTGCGACACCCAACCAGTAATCTGATTCAGTGAACTGAGGGTCAATCTGCTTTACAATTTCAAATCGCTCGACCACCTTCTCCCATTGTCCTGTTTGGGCTGAAAATTTACCCAAATGATACTGTGCTCTGAAATTCTCAGGATGCTCATCTGCAATGGATCGCAGCAGCAAAATTCCCTGCATGGGAGCCTCGCTGGATATGATCTTCAACGCAGAATCAATATCATTCTCAACCGTAGGTGGTTCCGCATTTGCAGCCGGAGCTTCAGTAGCAGCAACCGTAGCAGGCTGGTGAGGAGCAAGAAGCAAAAGAACAATCACAGCACCTGTTAGTGCCAGCAGCGCCCAATGGCCAGATTTGAAGCCGGACATCAATTTACTTAACCTTCACAGTCTTCTTAACCTGATCAACGAAGGTCTTAGCAGGTTTGAAAGAAGGAATGTTGTGAGCAGGAATAATAAGTGTTGTGTTCTTTGAGATGTTACGGCCTGTTTTCTCAGCACGCTTCTTCACGATAAAGCTTCCGAAGCCTCTCAAATAAACATTCTCATTACGAGCCAACGAGTTCTTCACGCTATCCATAAACGCCTCAACAGTGGTTAGAACTTCCACTTTGTCCAATCCGGTCTTGTCTGCAATTTCATTGACTATTTCTGCCTTGGTCATAATTTTTATCGATTATAAACTTTTGATATTCAGTTGTTTTACCCGCCCCAAAAAACGGGCTGCAAATATAGAATCATTTGGAAACTAGAAAAAGGGTTAGTCAAAGTATTTTCGCTGCCTCATGATTCCTCAAAAAACTGATATTAACTCTTTGACTATCAGGATTCATCGTTGGTATGATAAAAATCAGCGATCCTTACCATGGAGGGAAACCGATGATCCATATTTGATTTGGTTGAGCGAGGTCATTTTACAACAAACCAGAGTGGATCAGGGTCTGCCTTATTTCTTGAGATTTCGAGAAGCCTTTCCTAAAGTTCAGGATTTGGCAAATGCGAGCGAAGACGCGGTGCTTAAGCTATGGCAGGGCTTGGGCTATTACAGCAGGGCAAGAAACCTTCACACGGCTGCCAAACAAGTGCTTCGGGATTTTGGCGGCAACTTCCCCTCATCCTACAACCAGATCATTGAACTCAAAGGTGTCGGTTCATATACTGCCGCAGCCATTGCATCCATCGCCTTCGAAGAACCAAAAGCAGTAGTGGATGGAAATGTAATTCGAGTGATTAGTCGAATACAGGGAATAGAAGAGGCCGTGAACGCGACAACCACCCACAAACTAATACAATCCATCGCGGACGACTTAATAGATCCAAGTCAACCCGCAAAACATAACCAAGCCATGATGGAATTTGGGGCACTACAATGTGTTCCGAAAAATCCGAATTGCTTGGAGTGTCCAATTAATGATTCTTGCACCGCTTACCGAGCGAATAAGGTGGAACAGATTCCCTTTAAGGAGAAGAAGTTAAAGAGAAGAAGCCGCTACTTCCATTACTTCATCATATTCGAGCAAGGTCACATTCTATTGGACAAGCGTAATGACGGGGACATTTGGGCCAATCTTTATCAATTTCCCCTCATAGAAACAACCAGTGATTTCGAGCCTGATCGATCAAAAATCATTGAGGAACTAGACATTCAAGATTCTCAAATCCTATCTATCGTCAAGTCACCCAAGCATGTTTTGAGTCATCAAGACATTCATGCTACCTTCTACACGATGAGTGCCTCAACGAAGGACTCCACAAAATTTAACCGCATTAAGCCGTCTGAACTTCATACGTTTGCGCTCCCAAGGTTAATTGATCGCCACTTGGAAAAGCACCCGCTTTGATTGTGGAAATCCGCGTTTGGGACTACAGGTTATTTCGTGTAGGTTTGTTTTAACACAGAAAATTAATTACGATGGCAGGAGTAAATAAAGTGATCATTCTCGGAAATTTAGGCGCAGATCCTGAAGTGCGTGTGTTGAGTTCAGGTACCAAAGTTGCCCGCTTGAGGATCGCTACTTCTGAAACCTATACCAGCAAAACCGGTGAGAAAGTAACAAACACCGAGTGGCATAGCGTAAATGTTTGGCGGGGAGCTGCCGAAGTGGCTGAAAAATACTTGGCCAAAGGTCGTCAAGTGTACATCGAAGGAAAGCTTCGAACCAGAAGCTATGATGACAAGGATGGTGTGACCCGCTATGTGACGGAGATTGAAGCCGACACATTGACGTTGGTCGGAGGCCGACCCGATGGAGACTCGGGTGGTGGGAACTATGATCGAAGTGAGTCATCTTCAAAAGCTGCGCCTTCTAAAAACTTGGCTCCAGATTCGCCAGACGATGATTCGTTTGACGATCTTCCTTTCTAACGAAAACTAAATAAGTGGACCCCGACCCGTTTTCGAGCACATTCCTGAACATCTTAAAACCATGGGATTTTGGCGTGGCCATTGGACTACTCCTGATGATCTTTTTATTGTTTCTGTCCGCGCTTCTAAGCGGATCCGAAGTAGCATTCTTTTCGCTTTCTCCACAAGATCGCGAACGACTGGAAAATGACAAGTCGAAGTCTTCTGATGTGGTGACAGATTTGCTTTCCAAACCTAAGACCTTGCTCGCTACCATCTTGATTGGCAATAACCTGGTCAATGTGGCCATCATCATCATATCCACCTTTTTGATGGACAAGATGTTTGACTTTGAGGGTCGTGAGGTTTTGGCCTTTGTTATTCAAGTAGTCGCTGTCACATTAATCATTCTCATCGCAGGTGAAATCTCTCCCAAAGTTTACGCTACGAAACAGGCGTTTCGACTTTCTCTCATCATGGCGTATCCTTTGGCGTTTATGCGCAGGCTCTTCTCCCCTTTATCCAAGATTTTGGTTCGATCAACGCGAAAAATCGATCAGCGTGCGCGTGAAACAGAAAGCGGAACGCAAATCACAGCTGATGAACTTTCTCATGCGCTCGAATTAACTACGGACAACACTACCAAAGAGGACGAAAAAAGGATTCTAAGCGGCATCGTAAAATTTGGTTCTACGGAAGTTCGTCAAGTCATGACACCGCGCGTTGATGTGATTTCGCTGGATCAGGACTTAGACTATCACGCCCTTCAAAAACAAATTGTTGAGCATGGATTTTCACGAATCCCAGTTTTCAGGGAGTCATTCGATAACGTGGTGGGCGTGCTTTACGTGAAAGACCTCTTGCCTCATCTGAATGAACCAAAGACTTTTGAATGGCAGAAACTTCTGCGCCCGGCCGTGTTTGTAACCGAAAACAAAAAGCTTGACGACTTGTTGCGAGAATTCCAGGAAAAGAAAAATCACATGGCCGTGGTGGTAGATGAATATGGAGGTAGCTCGGGTGTGATTACGCTGGAAGATATTATTGAAGAAATCGTGGGTGAAATCAGCGATGAGTTTGACGAGGACGAAATCGTTTACAGCAAACTCGATGATTCCAACTATGTATTTGAAGGCAAGACTGCGTTGATGGATATGTATCGTGTGCTTGGTGTGAATGGACAGGTGTTTGAAGAAGCCAAGGGAGATAGTGACTCTATAGCAGGATTTATTCTTGAACTGAGTGGAAAAATTCCATTGAAAAACGAGCGGATTCGTTTTGAAAACTTCCAGTTCACCGTGGAGGCGGCAGACAAACGCAGGATCAAGCAAGTGAAGGTTACGATTTTACCCGAAACCGAAACAGCATGAGGTGTTTGATCTTCGCACTTGGCCTGCTTGCATTGCTATCCTGTAGCAAGGAATACACTCCCAAGCCACTGGCCTATGCAAGAATTGAACTTCCTGAGCCGAGTTACATCGCTCCAAACCCGGAAGCATGGACCTGCCCATATACGTTCGAAGCTTCTCGCCTGAGTTACGTTACTGTTGATCCCAAGTATAAGAATGAAACCTGTTGGTACAACATCTACTATCCCAGCCTGAAAGCTACTCTGCATTTGACTTACGCTGAGGTTCATGATGACCTTGGGGTGAAAATTGAGGACAATCGCAAGCTGGCCATGAAACACATCGGTAAGGCAACTCAGATCAATGAACGCTTGATTGAAATTCCCGATGAGCATGTATATGGTATCGCATATGACTTCAGAGGCGAAACCGCCAGCGACTTTCAATTTTTCGTGACCGATAGCACGCAACACTTCCTTCGCGGCTCACTGTACTTTAACGTCACCCCGAACAAGGATTCGCTTGCTCCCGTTATCGAATATGTCAAAGCCGACATCGATCACCTGATCGAGACACTGAGGTGGATTCAGTAATCTCCCCCAATCAGAGACTTCTTTTGGTCGACAACTATGATTTATTTTAGTGGCGATGAAGTGCTTAATCAAAGGCTTTGTTTGTCTAACTATGAGCGCTTTCAGCTTGGGAACGTCATGTCAAACCCAAGCCGATTGGTGGTATTTTGGTGAGCACGCTGGACTTCACTTCACACCTTCTGGGCCCGTTGCCGACACTAATGGTGCGCTGTTCACTTACGAAGGATGCGCAGCTATTTCAGATGCGAATGGCAATCTGCTATTTTACACGGACGGCATCAGCGTTTATGATTCCACTCACCAGCAAATGCCTCATGGGAATGACCTGTTTGGAAATCCATCTTCGGTCCAGTCTGGAGTGATCGTTCCATTTCCCGGACAACCGTTTAAATATTTCATCTTCACTACCGACAGTCCGGTCTTTCCGCACAAGGGATTTTGCTATTCCATTGTTGATCTGAACCTCAACGGAGGACTTGGAGATGTGGACACCAACAATAAGAACATTCTCTTATTCACGCCAACTTGCGAGAAGGTAACGGCCGTTGCAGACGCAACCAACGATGGTTATTGGGTTGCTGGATACAAGGCGTTGACAGATTCAATTTTTACATATCACGTTACAAGTTCGGGCGTGGGCCCACAAACTTTTGCAGGAAAAGGCAGTCTAGTGATTAATAACAGTTTCATCACCGATAGGCAATGGGGTCAGATGAAGTTTAGTCCAAATGGAAAATATCTAGCAATAGTTCAGGGATACAACACAAACTTTGGATTCGTCCAACATTCGATGATTGATTTTTTTGAATTCGACAATGCGACTGGCACTTGTGGAGATCGGATTATTATCTATCAGGATTCTGTTGGAGGTTCTCGGTACGGTCTTGAGTTTTCCAGCAGTTCACAAAAGCTGTATTCCTCTACCCGATCAGATGGACCATTACTACAATTTGATGTTAGTCTATTCGACTCAGTAGCAATTACATCAAGTCAGTACGTAATTGATTCAAACGCATTCGGTGGTGCACTTCAGATGGCTCCGGATGGAAAAATTTACGGTCCAAACGTTCTTTACGTTGGCAGAATAAATTACCCTGAAAGCTCAGGAAGTTTCGTTGGGTATGAACCTCAAGCTGTCTATTTAGAGGGCAAAAGTTCGTTCATGAGCATCCCAACATTACCTCAATCATTTTTTAGAGAAGAGTTTGTGATCGATCAAGTTTGCGAAGGTGACTCAACACAATTCACCTCACTTTATAATGCTGATTCTATCTTTTGGAATTTTGGTGATTCAGCCTCGGGCGCACTCAACACTTCAACTGATTCTGTGGCTCATCATTTTTACTCTCAACCTGGTACTTACTTCGTGGTGGTTAAAGTTTGGAGGAACGGCTTCTATTTCTTTAGTAGTGACAGTGTCGTCATTTATCCTCAGCCAAGGCTTAGTCTGGTCAAAGACACGACATTGTGCAATGGGGATACGCTATCCATTGACATTAGTCAACCATATTCGACCTATCTATGGGGCAATGGAGATACGTTATCCTCGATATCCATCGTAGCGGACACTCAATTCTCGGTAACCGTTTTTGGCTATTGTGATTCGATTACAGATTCCATTAAAGTCACATTTAAAGGTGTTCCGGAATTAGAACTTGGCAATGACACAACCTTATGTGCACCGGCATTCTTAACCCTCGACACCGCATCCCTTGGGAATTCCATCATCTATTGGAGCTCAGGTGATTCGGCTAGTCAATTACCCATCACCCTGTCAGGAAAGTACTCTGTTACCATAGAAAATGCTTGTGGATCGACTTCCGATTCCTTGTTCGTGAATCTAGACTCAATACCGACTATTCACCTACCGGCCGACACGATCATTTGCGAAGGTGAGTCATTGGTCGTTGATCGACCAGATGAACTCGGTGTCGAATACCTGTGGTTCAATAACTCCAACGCATCAAACATCACCGTTGACACCAGCTCAACTGCATGGCTGAAGGGTAGTAACGAATGCGGCTCATCTGCGGATACCATGAAGGTGAGCGTAGTAAGCTTTGCTACTTCAAGCTTGGGCACAGACACCACGATTTGCACCGATGATGAGATCATTCTTGATGCAACTTCAATAAACGCAGATTATAGCTGGAACACTGGAGCAACAACACCATTCATAAGAGCCAGCGACACCACCGCGGTTTACATAGTGACTGTCACCATTGGAAGGTGTGTCAGCACACTGGTTCGCGAGGTGCGCATTTCGCAGGATGCCTGTCCTGATTGTGAGTATGAAGGACTCAATGTATTTACCCCGAATGCGGATGGCATCAACGACCTATGGATGCCCGAAAGCACGTGCAGCATGGAAGGCACAAGTCTTCTCGTGTTTAATCGGTGGGGAATCTTGGTTTTTTCAGGGAATGAAGCCGTTCATGGGTGGGATGGCACCGTAAATGGCAGTCCTGCAGCTGAGGGGGTCTATTTTTATCAACTCTACAAAGGATCCGAAAAACCAATCCTTCAAGGTAGTTTTTCGCTTCTGCGCAACTGATATCCGTCTAAGGTTGCCTATACTCCCTTTTCTACCCTACTTTCCATGTCCTTTAAACTCTGCAGATAATCCTTCAGGACTTGAATATTCATCTCCGTACTCCCCGATGAAGCCACTGTAACAGGCGTTTCGTTCAATGATCTGAACAACTCGGGATGGTCGCGCTCAATGCGCAAAGTGACTGTGGAAATCTCTGATACTATGCGTTGTAATTCGTCTTTTCTTGATTGCACACGCAAAAACTACGAAAAGATGGGCACAATGCCAAATTGGACCCAATCACTCCAGTTGATAGTAGCTCCTGTGTAAGAGCCACGTGGCGCTTAGCAAGGTTACTAAAGCAAACACCTGATGAACGACCGCCAAGGATGTTGGCACTTCCAACAGCAATGTGGATACACCTAATATAAATTGGGTCAGAACAGCCGCAGCCAACAGTTTGACGGGCATTTTCAAGGCTTCTGATTTGCCCAACTTGCTTCCCAACCAAAGCCAAAGAGCATAGCCCATGACGATAAACCCCAGAGTTCGGTGAACAAATTGAACCCCTGAGCGTCCCTCTAAGAAGTTCATAACCAACGGATCCATTGCTATTGCAGCAGATGAGATAATTTCTCCATCCATCAACGGCCAAGTGTTGTGGATCCATCCAGCACGGAGTCCAGCCACAAACCCTCCAAAGATGATTTGCAAAATGAGCATGGCACCGAATACGATCAAGGGAGTTTTACTCAAAGATGACTTTGTGATTTGCTTTCCGAACTGTTGATAGTCCAGCGTCACCCATAAAATGTAAGCACACGTGATAAACGCTGTAACCAAATGTGCGGCAAGCCGATAATGACTTACACGGGGAACATCAATCAGCCCGCTTTTCACCATGAACCAACCCAACAACGCCTGAAACGCACCTAGTCCGAGTATGATCAAAAACTTAGGAAGCATTTTCTTGGGTATTTTCTTCTTCCATAAAAACAAACCAAAGGGAATCAGGAATACCATTCCAATCATTCGGCCAAACATGCGATGACCAAACTCCCACCAATAAATACTTTTAAATTCTTCGACTGTAAAGTGACTGTGCACTTCTTTGAACTCAGGCGACTGCTGATAGCGTTCAAACTCCGACATCCAAGTGGCTTGGTCCATAGGAGGTAATGATCCATGGAAGGTCCAGTGCACCATGGAAAGACCGGAATGGGTAAGCCGCGTCATTCCGCCAATGATTACCATGATCAGGATAAGAACAATGCCTGCCCAAAGCCAAATTACAACTGATCGTGAAGGATGAAAGTCACTCGTCATTTCCGAGTGCGAATGAATAGAACGTGCTAGAATATTGAGCGGAAAACGTCAAAAATATTCGGGAACTTAATGGCAGTCTTTGCCTTGTCCTCTTCTTTGACCAATGACTTCTCATTGGAACGCGCCATGATTTGTTGCTCGATCAACTCCTCAACAGCGTATTGATTTTCGTTGGTTTCTGAAACAGCCCCTACGCTGGAATCCAGCCGCTCGCATTGCAGAGCCCCAAGCGAAGAAATCACCATCAGAGAAAAGAGAAAAAACTTTGAAAATGAGCTGTTCACAAAAACAAATGTAGTCGAGTTCCGTCAATTTCAAACCGAAGCCTCGAATCCCTAGTATCTTTGGCCGCTCTAAAACGCGAAAAGCTTGGAATCTCAGGAAGATGAAATGTCATTTTTGGATCATTTGGAAGTGCTGCGCTGGCACTTAATCCGATCCATCCTAGCCATCCTAATTGCAGCCATCGGTGCCTTCATTTTCAAAGGATTCATTTTCGACACCGTCATTTTTGGGCCAAAAAAACCGGATTTCCTAACCTACAGATTGCTCTGCAAGCTCAGCGACAAGATGAGCGAGATCGTGCCAAGCATGTTTCCCGATGGTGCCATCTGCATTGGTCAGGACCTTCCCTCGTTGGTCAACTTGACCATGGCTGGTCAATTCAGTGCGCATATCATGACTGCCCTCGTTGCCGGACTGGTCATCGCCTTTCCTTTCATCATCTGGGAGGTGTGGCGATTCATCATGCCCGGGCTAAAGGCTACGGAGCGCAAGTATGCACGGGGTTTCGTGGCATCCACGTCATTTCTCTTTATCAGCGGTGTTCTGTTTGGATACTATGTGATCTGCCCGCTTTCGGTGAACTTCTTCCTCAACTACCAAGTGAGTGAAGAAGTGCTTAACAATCCTACGCTGAGCACATATGTTTCGCTTATTACCACGGTGGTTCTGGCCTGCGGTGCGGTATTCGAATTGCCGGTGGCAGTGTATTTCCTCACCAAAGCGGGGATTCTTTCGCCCAAGGTGCTTCGGGCTTTCCGCAGACACTCCATAGTCGGTGCGTTGATCGTAAGCGCTGTCATTACCCCTCCTGACATTTTCAGTCAAATACTCGTCACTATTCCGATCCTCATTCTTTATGAACTAAGTATTTGGATTTCTGGTGTTGTTATGAAACAACAGGCTCAGTAAACTTGTAAACCCTGTAACGGATTGAACGCTGTGAAGTCACTCTCACATATACCGGCATTCTTCTTCGCCATCGTTGGTTGCTTTATAGCGACCGATTTGCTGGCGCAGAAAACCATTGTAACAGGAAAAGTCTATGATGCCGAATCAGGGGAGCCACTGCCCTTTGCCAACGTTTATTTCAAAGACAGCAAGATTGGCTCAACCACTACCGATCAAGGCAATTACCGCATTGAGACCTATTATCCGACCGACTCTCTGATTGTATCGGTTCTTGGCTACGAGCGCATGTCCATTCGTGTAAAACCCGACCGCTCATCCGTGGTTGACTTTCCGCTTAAAGTAACCGGTATTGCGCTTGGACCCGTAACTGTAGTTGCAGACAGAAAGGCAAAAGACCCGGCCGTTGAACTCATGAAAAAGGTGGTGCGCAACAAAAAGGCGAACAACCGCGAAAAACTGGCTGCCTACGAATACGATGTCTACAACAAGATCGAGTTTGACATGAACAACATCGATGAAAAGTTCACAAATCGAAAGGTGATGAAGCCGTTTGACTTTGTGTTTGAAAACATCGATACCACAAGCGAGGAAAAACCCTTCCTACCTATCTTTTTGACAGAATCCAAGTCGCGCTACTTCTATCGAAAGAATCCGAAAAGCTCCATGGAAATCATTGAAGCAACCAAGGTGGCTGGGGTTAAGAACGAAAGCGTCAGCCAATTTTTGGGCGACATGTATCAAAACACGAACATCTACGAAAACTACGTGGATGCCTTCGGAAAGAGCTTCGTGAGTCCCTTGGCCGATTTTGGCCCCATTTCCTATAAGTACTACCTGACGGACAGTGCCATCATGGACGGCCATAAATGCTTCAAGGTGGTGTTCAAACCAAGACGCAGGGGTGAATTGGTTTTTGAAGGCGAAATGTGGATTGCGGATACGAGCTACGCCATCAAGCAAATTGATGCGCAAATCACCGAAGGAGCGAACATCAACTGGATCAACACATTCAGGGTATACCATGAATACAATCAGGTGGAAGAGGAAGTCTGGATGCTGACCAAGGAAAATGTGGTCGTTGACTTCAACATCACAGACAAGGCCATTGGGTTTTATGGCCGCAAGACCACCATCTATTCCGACTTCATCATCAACGATGAGAAGGAAGGCTCGTTTTACAGCACCTTCAACAACATTCAGGTGAAGGAAGGAGCCAATGAATACGGTGACGACTACTGGAATGAGCAGCGGCCGGAACACCTCAGCGAGAACGAATACAAGGTCTATGCAATGGTGGACACCATCCAGGAAATCAGAGCATTCCGAACCTACGTGGACATCATCACCTTGTTTGTGAATGGACACTATGAGATGAAGTACGTGGATCTTGGTCCCTATTTTACGGCCTTTAGCTTCAATCAGGTGGAGGGCGCCAGAATGCGCGTTGGTGGCAAAACCAACAGCGACTTCAGCACCAAGCTGGAATTGAGCGGTTATCTGGCCTATGGTCTAAAGGATGAGCGGTTCAAGTATCAGGCGGCTTCGCGGTACTTTATTTCAAAAAATCCGCGTCAGATCATTCATTTAAGCGCCAGACAAGACCTTGAACAGCTGGGGCAAAGTGCGAACGCCTGGCGAACGGACAATATTCTTTCTTCGGTTTTCCGGAGGATTCCTTTCCGATTCAACGCCTATGAGGAATACAAGGGCGCTTATGAAATTGAGTACTTCCCCGGCTTGAGTTCCAAGTTTGAGTTCGCCCGCAAGGACATGTGGTCCGTTAAGAACGGGGTGCAGTTTCAAAAGGAGGCAACAGACGGAACCCTCTATGACATCAACCGCATCAGCACGGCTGAAATCGGGGTGAGTACCCGCTTTGCGTTTCAGGAAAAGTTCATCAGCGGACAGCTTGATAGGGTCAGTCTTGGCACGCGCTTTCCCATCATTGAGGCCAATGCACGCTTTGGCATCAAGGGCCTGCTCGGAGGTGACTACGAATACCAACGGCTCACCGTGCGCATTTCAGATCGAGTACCCATCAATCCGATTGGGCAGAGCGAATTCATTCTGGAGGCCGGTAAAATTTGGGGATCTGTACCCTACCCGCTGTTGCAAATGTTTCCCGGAAACCAGACCTATTTCTATGACGACTATGCCTTCAACCTGATGAATTACTATGAGTTTATCAGCGATGAGTGGATCACGCTGTTTTACACGCACCACTTCAACGGCATTTTCTTCAACAAGGTTCCGCTATTCCGTAAACTGAAATGGAGAGAAGTAGCCACTGTTAGAAGTGCCTTTGGTGGCCTTTCATCCTCGCATTCTACGGAACTCGAATTTCCTGCCAACCTGTTCAGCCTAAGGTATCCTTACGTGGAAGGCGGAGTGGGCGTAGAAAACATTTTAAAGATTTTTAGGGTTGACGCGCTTTGGAGATTCACATATTTGAACAATCCAAACGTGGTTCCATTTGGCGTCCGCCTAACCTTCCAATTCGAGTTCTAGCCCATGATTCTGAAAGCAGAAAATCTCATCAAGAAATACAAAAGCCGAACGGTAGTCAAGGGCGTTTCTGTGGATGTGAAGCAGGGAGAAATCGTAGGATTGTTAGGACCGAACGGAGCCGGAAAGACGACCACCTTTTACATGATCGTTGGTCTGATCAAACCCAACAAGGGAAGCGTTTTTCTAGACAACAAAGACATCACGAGCCTGCCGATGTACAAGCGTGCGCAAATGGGCGTGGGCTACCTGCCGCAGGAAGCTTCTGTTTTCAGAAAGCTGAGCGTGGAAGACAACATCAAAGCCGTGTTGGAAATGCGCAGGGGCTTGAGCAAGGCGGAGCAAAAGGCAAAACTCGAAGCCTTGTTGGATGAGTTCGGTTTGCAACACGTCCGTACTAACCGTGGCGACTTACTCAGTGGTGGAGAACGAAGACGAACAGAAATTGCCCGTGCCCTGGCTTCTGACCCGCACTTTATTCTCTTGGACGAACCATTTGCTGGTGTTGACCCCATTGCCGTGGAAGACATTCAGTTCATCGTATCCACGCTGAAAAACAAAAACATCGGCATCCTGATCACCGACCACAATGTGCAGGAAACGCTATCGATTACCGACCGCGCCTACCTGCTCTTTGAAGGAAACATCCTGAAAGCCGGCAGCGCGGAAGACCTAGCTAGCGACCCTGAAGTGCGCAGGGTGTATTTGGGGCAGAACTTTGAGTTGAAAAAAGCCAGGCCGATTTCGCCTGAAGAGAAACAATGAAATCAAGTTTAAAGTGTTTTGTACGATGATTCGAACATTTCTAAGCTTTCTTCTCATATTAATCTCAAATTGTCAACCTGTTCTAGGTCAGTTCAATCATCGATTCGAACTTCAAAATTGTTATTCTGGGAAATATAATGGGATTGACACATTAATCCACACCAACGGATATTTCACAACCGGTTGGGATCAGAATACAAAGTCAAGTTTCTTCCTATATCCAGATGGGTTTCTAGTCTTTGTGACATTTCCTCAACCATTTTTTGAGTACGACAGAAATGGAGCCGTTGTTCCAACTACAGGTAAACCCCCAGAGTATATTCTCAATCACTATTTCCACTCTGGAAATTATATTGTTTGTGGAGATACCATTAAGCTTCAGTATTCGAGTAATCCAAAAGAAATGGGAAAATATAATACTGTGCTTTGGTATCTCATTGAGAACAAGAACACACTGAGCTATTTAAAACCTGAGTCATACGAAAAGGGATGGTCAAATCACACCATGAATTTCAAACCACAGACCAATTTGCCTGACCCTAATCAAAGTTGGTTGAAACAGAAAAAGTGGTTTTGGTGTGATGAACAAGATTTTAAATCTTGGAAATTATCCAGCCATTAGCCTTGGCTTCCTCGAGCTTCCCAGCATGTGATTCTAACTTCCCTCCCCCAACAACAAATTAATAGAAGCAACCTCATCTGTCAAATGCTGCAGCCTATGCTCCAGCTCGGCAATGCGCATGGCGTGAATGTGAATGTCTTTTCCACTTGGGGTGAAAACCTCTGCGGAACTCAGCTTTTCAAGCTCTCTTTCGTATTTATCGACCTGAGCCTGCTGCGCTGCGATCAATGCCGGGTCGACATTCATTTGCACCAAGGCTTGCAAAATGTCTACGGCCTGTTTGCGCAGGGTGTTGAGAGCCGACTGAGCGGCCCTGAGCAACACCAGCCGGCTATCATCTCGGTTTAATCGTTGGCGCAGCTTGTTGATGCGCTTCTCAGTGGTGTAGGCATCGTATTGCAACCGAACCTTGAGCAACTTCAAGTCTGGCGCACTGAGCGACTCCAACGTTGGTATGCGACTAGCGATAGGCATCGATGAAGAGTTTTTCCAGGTTTTCTTCTCCGCTCAGCGCGACCAAGCGCTGCGCCACCTCCACGCTCGGAGCAAAGTGCCCACTTTCAATGCGGCTCACCGTGGCAATGGAAACACGCAACCGCTGCGCTATTGCGCGAATAGACAATCCCATGCGTTCGCGCACCGATTTAAAAAGCCGAGCCGTATGTACATTCGTTGGTTTCATTGTTCAACTGTGTAACAACAAAACCATGAACGATTGTGTAACAGCAAATCGTATGACAATATGAAACAGCAATCTGCTAATTATTCATAACCGATTGCGCCTGTATACAACTGATGAGCTGAATGTTACATTGATTGTTGAGGTCTTAATAAAGTTGATAGTTACTTTAGTCAATTGTTCTGCGCAATTTGAAAATGAAAACCATTCAGCTTAAAACAACATGGATCGCATTACTTGTCATTTTGACGGTAACAACAACCAATATTGCTGCACAAGACACCTTACACTTCTACAAGAAATCTAACGTAGACAAGAAGTTTCACCTTCCTCTGGATGACTATTACGTTTTCCTCAAACCAGAGGGACAGCGAAGGAAAAAAGTGATCATTCAAGAGTATGTGGACTCAACCTTTATATATGCTGAATGGACTTATCAAGGGAAAAACCGCAGACCAACCAAAAATCGAATAAGAGAAATGTATGCTGACACCTCTTTGACTCTGGGAGAAATTCAAAGATTAGCCCAATCGGCTCTTTATTCAAAAAGAGACAGCATTGAACTGAGCGATTTAAACAAACTGATTGTTCCTAATAGAAACAGGCCAGAAATGAAAAAATCCATGACTGCTTTAGACCTGAGTGCTTTGAGTTGGATTGTAATCGGAATTCCTGCGTTAGCCATTTTTCAATCACTCGCCTACTATGCTACTTGGAACGCAATAGGAGCCGGAATCATTATCGTTGCCATTATTGCCGAGAATAAGACCATCAAGATGAGTAAATGGAATTTGAAATAATAAACTGCGCAGAACAATAGCTATGAAAGCATGCTCCGCAAACCGAAAATTCACATTTTTCGCTTTGCTTCATGCTTTGCTCAACACCTTCGCTAAAGCTTCGGTGTTTAAGAACGGACAAGAAAAGAAGTTCTAATCCGCACGCTTCATAGCCAGAGCCGTTGTGCTCAAGCTAAAAATAAAACCGCCAACAAACTTGAAAACTCTTCTGAGTGTTATACTCGCAGTACTTGCAACCATCGGTTATTCACAACAGTCCAATGATTTTGTAGTACTTCGAAATGAAAACAAACCCGAAACAAATGACACTGTTTTTGGACAAGTAGACCTGCCATCCGATGGAGTTTTTTGGAGTGTCAAAATCATTACTGCATCCGGCAAGAAAAAGTTCAAAACGAAAGAGGTACTTTTTTTAAAGGCGGGTAATTTGTTTTTTGCCAGTAT
This sequence comes from Flavobacteriales bacterium, assembly GCA_041391765.1. Lineage (GTDB taxonomy): Bacteria > Bacteroidota > Bacteroidia > Flavobacteriales_G > Salibacteraceae > SHAN690. Next base: position 49,713 of record JAWKNJ010000014.1, read on the forward strand.
TCCCTATGGCAAATCCTATGCGATAGTTCCAAGAATTGTTGAAGGATATATTGACCTATACTTCTACTATACAGGCTCAGACCGATTATCATTTATACCTAAAATGCAGAAAGAATTTCGACTTGATGAAAAAACATCATTCTATGCTCCACTTGGAATTTCACAGGCAATATGGAAAGCAACAAGCAGCTTCTATATTCATGATCCAAAAACGAAGGATTACCTAAAAGTTCCAAAATCGGATGACAAGTTCGTTGAAGAAATATCCCATGTCTTTATACAAAATGAGGATATCTACCAAAGGATAGTCAATGGCGAATACAGGTCTGAACAAGTTGGACGGATTGTCACTCTATATAACCAGTCAATTAAAAATGAATAAATAAAAGCCAGAGCATAACAAAACCATAGAAAACATGGGGCGACATGTACTAAAAGCAATCATAGAACTTCGTAGTTTGGTTCGTCACGGGAGGACAGAAATGTACTTCGAAATCCTCACGTTTCTTAGCTAAATCGTTGGCCAAAGTTCGAAATGAACAACAAGCAAATCTCCCACATGCAAGCCATGGACATGATTCTAAGCTATTGCTTGGAACATGCGAGTGAGCCAGTCTCAATGGCAGAACTGCAAGAACACATGCTTCCTGGGTTTGATGATGAATTGATGCGGTATCTGCTTGACCAAATTGACGAGTTCAATCAAAAAGTAGTGACCGTCAGCCTGGCTTATGATGGCGAGTTTGTGCAACCTAACGCAGAGACAAAATCCTTTGTGGAGAGCGGTGGATTTACTGCCTATTATTCATGAATAAAAGACACGCATGAATAAGAACATTACCATCGACAACTACTTGGACAGCCACTACATCCATCGGAGCAATTGGCTGCGGGCGGCTGTGTTGGGTGCTAATGACGGCATCATTTCCATTTCGAGTTTGGCCATTGGTGTAGCTGCTGCGAGTACCACCAGAGAACCGGCAGTGTTGGCCACGGTGGCCGGGCTGGTGGCCGGGGCTTTGTCTATGGCCGCTGGAGAATACGTGTCTGTGAGTTCGCAAACCGACACCGAAAAGGCCGACATCGAACGAGAGAAAATGGAGCTCGAAGAAATGCCCGAGGAAGAGCTGCACATCCTGGCTCAGATCTATGAAAAACGCGGATTGAAAAAAGAAACTGCCCTGCAGGTGGCCAAGGAACTGACCGAAGCCGATGCCTTGGGAGCGCATATTCGAGACGAGCTGGGAATCAACGAAATCAGCATGGCCAATCCCATTCAAGCGGCCTTGGCTTCGGGTGCGGCATTCACCGTGGGGGGTATCCTGCCGCTGCTGGTGGTGCTGTTTGTTCCGATCAATGGTATGGAGTACTCCCTTTACGGTTCGAACATCGTTTTCCTGATAATTTTGGGGGCTTTGGCAGCCAAAACAGGAGGCTCCAACATCATGAAGGCCATTCTCCGAATCACCATTTGGGGTACGATGGCCATGGGCTTATCGGCCTTGGTCGGGTATATTTTTGGGGTAAGCGTTTAGAAGTCAACATTCAAAAGCAAGAATGACCGATAATATTTCCAGTATATCCAATCAGCATGAAGAACATTCTCATCATTATTTCCAGCCTTTTACTCTCCGTCACTCCGGAACTAAATTCGGATGACGTGGTGCTGAACTACTTGGTCAAACAGCCATTGGTGGCATCAGCCCATCCTCCCGTGTTGATCATGCTACACGGAGTTGGAAGCAACGAAAAGGACTTGTTTTCATTGGCTAATCAAATCGATGAAAGGTTTTTGGTGATTTCCGCCCAAGCTCCCTACTATATGGGAGATGACCGTTATGGGTGGTACGAGATCAACTTTCAAAACGGCAAGCCGAACATCAACGAAGAGCAAGCCAACAAAAGCCGGGAAACGCTACTGCGATTCATTGAACAGATCATAGAAAAATACAGTGTCGACACTGAAAAGATTTACTTGATGGGATTCAGTCAAGGCGCCATCATGTCGTTTTCTATTGGGCTTACAAGGCCTGAAAAAGTGGCCGGTATTGCGTGTTTCAGCGGAAGGGTGTTACAAACCACCGAGCAAAACATGAGCAAGGACCAAAAGCTGCAAGATTTGAGGGTGTTTTTGGCACACAGCACCAATGACAACGTTTTGAATTATCAATATGCCTTGGAAAGCAAGGAGCTGTTGGCCCGAAACGGCATTAAAACAGAATTCGTCTCGGACAATGTTGGACATTCGATCTCACCATCATCGCTGGCGAAATTCAGCGCGTGGCTAAAATCCAATTAGCCTTAAGGGTTTCAACCCACAAAACTGTGGTGCTAAGAGATGAGGTTAGTTAACAGCAGCCAACTCAAACGAGTAGCTCTCCATGATCTGATTGCAAAGCAGCCTTCAATAATTCTCGAACTCTTAAAACATTACAGCTTGCATTATCTTCGTAAAACTATGAATGAGATCATCTTTATTGTGGAGGATTCTCCGGAAGGAGGCCTAATTGCTAAGGCGCTGGGCGAATCTATCTTCACGGAGGCAGAAACCCTGGAGGAGCTCAAAGAAATGGTAAGAGATGCGGTCAATTGCCATTTTGAAGAGAACAAACCTCAAATCATTCGCCTTCACATTGTTAGAGAGGAAGTGCTTGCTGCATGAAGCTACCGAGAAGCATTTCCGCCACAGACTTAATCAAAGCTTTGGGAGTCTTTGGTTATGAAATCACGAGACAGAAGGGCAGCCATATTCGGATATCATCGAGCCACACACCTTCAACCCATCACATAACTATCCCGAATCATGATCCGATCAAAGTTGGCACCTTATCGTCCATTCTCAACGATATAGCCAATCATCACAGGATAACAAAAGAAGAATTAGCAGAAAAGCTTTTTGGAAAATAGATTAGACCGAAGCCAACTCAAACGAGTAGCTCTCCATGATCTGATTGCATAGCAGTCGCTTGCATGCCTCGTCCACTTTTGCTCGTGCTTGATCTTCGCTCGCTGCCTCCACCTCCAAACTCATGTGCTTACCTACACGAACATTCGTGATCTCGCTCAGGTTTAGATTTTTCATGGAAGCCGTCACCGCCTTTCCTTGTGGGTCAAGCAAATTAGCGTGTGGCATGATGTCGATTTCAGCTTTGAATTTCATCGGATTTCAGATCGAGTTTTGAGGCGCCAAAAATGGCATAAATCCACGAGAGCAGAAAATAACCGAGCATAAAGATTGGCAGGATCAAGTAATCGATCAGGCCGAACTCAATAAAGAAAATATCGGTGTAGGGAACGAGGAAAATGATGTAGGAAATCAATGCCCAAATCAAAATGCCGTAGCGCCACTTGTTCTTACCCCAACTTAACCCCTTGAACTTAAGCGAGAGCATAGGAATGCGAACAACCATCATGGCAGCCAAAATCACACTCCACAACTGGTAAAACCATGGTCTAAACATGTGCTTGACCACCCAATAGTCCGAATAGTCCCACTTACGCTCCATGCCAATGATGTCGATGAACGAATCGCTGAGTCGATAGTAGAAGTTCAATGAGTAATGCGCTTCCAACACCAATGGAATTGACATCACAAACATGGCCATTGCCGGAATGGGCAGTCCTAAAAAGTGATCACGCTTTTCTTTATCCAGGTTAAAAACTGCCAACCGATATGCGCCCGCCATTGGAACCAACAGCGCCACTGAACAGCTCAGAATCTCGGTCATTGTCCAGCGCGACATGTCCAAGAAGTAAATCCCTTTGGAAATGCTGATCATCTGAAAAAGGATCATACCGGGCAGGGCACCGAAGGTGATCATGTCGGCCAGACTGTCGAGCTGCACTCCGAGTTCGCTTTGCGCGTTGAACAAACGAGCAACAAAGCCATCAAGAAAGTCGAGCACCAGTGCAATGCCCACACAGACCACCGCACTGACCATCTCCTCGTGTGCAACGAAAATCATTCCCAGCACACCCAAGGCCGCATTCGAAAGCGTCAATAGGTTGGGAATAAATCGGATGATGCTTTGCATGGCAGCGAAGATATTCTCGTTGACCTAATGAGCTGTCATTTCGAGTGAGCTTTTGCCACATAGCGAAAGCTCGTATCGAGAAATTAGACAGCGGCTGTGGTACCGGCCCCCTTCTTAAATGCCTTTCATCTCGATATGGACTCGCTACACTCGTCCTACTCGATGTGACATTCGTTGGAAACGCACAATTTTTCGAGCTATTTACAGTTATTTCCTGCCCATGAATCCATGCCATTCCTTCGTACATTTGTGCATCACTCCTATGAGATTAGCCCTTTTCCCCGCATTCGTTTTGACTATTCTGGTCGTTCAAGGATTTTCTCAAACCAGAAAATACAGCAACGAATTCCTGAGTATTGGAGTTGGAGCTAGAGGATTGGCGATGAGCAAAGCTCAAGTGGCATCCGTGAATGACGTGACCGCAGCCTATTGGAACCCTGCAGGATTGACCGGAATCAACAACAACCTTCAAGTTGCGGCCCAGCACGCAGAATACTTTGCCGGTATTGCTAAGTATGACTACGTAGGATTTGCAACCAAAATTGACGAGCGTAGTGCCTTTGGCCTCAGCATGATTCGATTTGGTGTGGACGACATTCCAAATACCACACAACTGATCGATGCCAATGGTCGCGTGAACTACGATCGCATCACCACCTTTTCAGCTGCCGACTACGGCTTCCTAGCCAGCTACGCCAAAAAAATTGGCGACAAGGGACTAACTGTGGGAGGAAACACCAAAGTGATTTACCGTCAGGTGGGAGACATGGCCCGCGCATGGGGCTTCGGGTTGGATCTAGGAATGCAATACAAATTTGGCAAGTGGAATTTTGGAGCTGTCGGACGTGATGTGACCAACACGTACAACGCTTGGCGCTATTCTCTGGATTCAGCGACCGTGGCAGTATTTCAGGCCACGGGCAATGAAATTCCGAAAAACGGATTGGAAATCACCCTTCCAAAATTTGCTGTGGGCATCGGAAGAAAGTTCGTGATCAAGGAGCGTGTCGGCATCATGCCTGAGTTGAACGCTGACATCACCACCGATGGAAGAAGAAACGTATTGCTTCCCTGGAAACCATTCAGCATTGATCCCAACTTGGGGATTGAGCTGAGTTATTTGACGATTTTCTATATCCGAGGAGGCATTGGCAACGTCCAACGTATAAAAGCCGAAGTCGGCAATTACTATGAGTACACCTTCCAGCCAAACCTTGGAGTTGGCGTCACAATAAAAGATGTTTTAAGCATTGACTACGCGCTCACCGATATTGGCGATCAAAGCGTAGCGCTGTATTCCAACGTGTTTAGCCTGAAGGTGGCGATCAACAGGAAAAGCCAGTGAAAAAACTTTTACTTGGACTCGTATCATCATTCATCCCTCTTTTCCTCATTGCACAGCCCTATGGCAATGAGTGGATCGACTATAGCCCGGATCGATACTACTTCAAGTTCAAGGTAGCCAAGGACGGCATCTACCGCATCGATCAATTGGCGCTGAGCAACGCGATAGCCAAAGCGGGTGCACCTGTTTCCGTTTCTTCTATCGACCCCAGGACCATTCAGGTTTTTGCGAAAGGCACTGAGCAATACATTCACATAGAAGGTCAAGGGGATGGTTCGTTTGACAACAACGACTTCATCGAGCTCTACTGCGAAAAAAACACGGGCTGGTTGGATGAACGGATGTATCCATCAGCCAGCGAACACACAAATCCGTATTACAGTCTGTATACCGACACGCTCGTATATTTTCTGACCTGGAACCCAAGCGGTGCGCAGTCCACGTTTCGATACATAACTGTCCCGTTTGGCACTGCCGCCTCCACTCCGATGGACTATTTTATTCGAGAGCAAACAGTGAACTACAATACTGTTTACCATCCAGGGGCGGATCTTCAGGGTGGAAAACCGGTTTCAAGGTATTCGGGAGGTAAAGGCTGGACAAAGGGTGAAATCGGCTACAATGCCCAATCATCCAAGGGAAGCGGAGAAGCATCGTTTCAAACTCCAAATGTTTATGGCTCAGGAAATACCAGAATTCAAATGGGAATCATGGGCTATAATGCCGGTGCCGGTGGTGCGAAAGCACACCACGCCCGAATTCAGCACAATCCCAACGGAACGTATACTACGCTGGAGGATTTGATCCTTTCCGAGTATGAGTTCAAGCACTACGAATCCACATTTGCTTCATCACTGATTACGGCTTCAACGCACAAGGTCAGACCATATGTTGCTTCCACAGGCTCACTGGTTGACGCCACCGTGGATTATGTGAGCCTTAGCTATCAAAAGTTCTCCTACCCTCACACCCTGAGCTTTTCGGGCGAGAGCATTACCGAAGCAAAGATCCGAGTGCCGCAGAGTGCGGTTGAAGTACATTTCAACGCCTCGAATTGGCCTGGGGGAACAACATCCTACCTCTACGACCCAAAGGCCGGCCGCAGGTATGAACTGCAGCAAAGCGGGACTACGCTCAAATGCAATGTGGTTTCCGGTGTGGAACGTGATCTGTTTCTTTCGGCAAACACCGCAGTAACGAACATCGGCCTTCAGGGTCTCATTCCTGTATCTGATGATGCACAATTTCAGAATCCGATAGACATACAGCGCGACTCCGCCTTCCTGATCATAACGAACAAAAAACTAAAGACTTCAGCCGCAGAGTATGCCAACTACAGAAACTCAACGCATGGCGGACGATCAGTAGTCGTATATGTGGATGAGCTTTACGATCAATTCGCCTATGGCATTGAACTGCATCCACTGGCTATTAGAGGATTCTGTGATTACGCGATTGACAATTGGAACACCGAACCGCAGTATCTTTTGTTACTTGGCAAAACATACCAGGAAAGTGAACACAGAAAGAATGCGACAAAGCGCGCAGGGTCTTTGGTTCCTACCATGTGCTATCCACCATCAGATAACTACTTGACCATGGGACTGACAGATCATCCATACGCACCGGCATTGGCAACAGGTCGGGTCTCGGCTCAAAACGACATCGAAGTCCGGAATTATAAGATCAAGTTGAGCGCAATGGAACGATCAATCAACGACTATTCAGCGACCTATACGATTGATCAAAAGCAGTGGCAAAAGAACATCCTCCACTTTGCGGGGGGAAACGATGCCAGCGAAAACCAGTACTTTAAAAACAACCTGAATTCCTACGAATTAGCTCTTGAAGGACCGCAATTTGGAGGCAAGGTTTTTCTATTTAGTAAGACCACGAGTAACGTCATCGAGCAGCTCGACTTGGACACAATAAGGACACTCATCTCTAGCGGAGTTTCGATGATTTGCTTCTTTGGACATGGAACCACGAATAACGGTTTTGACATAAATGTGGACGATCCGGCCGATTGGAACAACTACGAGAAGTACCCAATAGTTATGGCAAACAGTTGCTTTTCGGGAAATATTCATACCGATGAAAGCACCTCGGAGCGCTACGTGCTTCTCGCAAACGAAGGGGCAATAGCGTTTGTAGCTACTCCGGACCTGAGTTTACCGGACGATTTGAACGACATGTGCTATGCAATTCACCAAGAAATTTCGAGCCTTAATTATGGTAAGAGCCTTGGTGAACAAATTCGAAACGCAGCCTATTCAGTATCTCCGAAAACCATCAACAACCCAAATAACGTGGCAGAGGTCTTGGCAGCTGAAAAGAACAGAAGCATCGCCTTGGAGATGACGCTTCATGGTGATCCCGCTCTCAGAGTCTATCCACATTCCAAGAGCGAGCTGAGCATCAACGATCCTGTTAAGGGACCTGCTTACCACTTGGACCCGACCTTCATCACCACGGAGATGGATTCCTTTGATATTGTTGTGGATGTAACGAACCTGGGGCGAACAGTAAATGGAGTAACTTCACTTAGAGCCACGCGCGAGTTTCCAACTTCTACGGGCACCGATGTGCGTTATCGGACGATTGAAAATCTAGGCTATGAAAAGCCGGTACGCTTTCGCTTTCCTGTGGATCCTGTGAACGGAGTGGGTCCAAATGACATCACTTTAGAGGTTGATTATCCGGAAAGCATTATTCCAGAGTTTGATGAAAGTAATAACAACGTGATTCAAAACATCACCGTGGACATTGTGGATGCTAACATTTCCCCGGTGTACCCATACAATTTCGCAGTGGTCTCAGACATGGACGTTACACTCAAAGCGAACACCGGTTATCCATTTGCCAAATCACGTACTTACACCATTCAAATTGACACCACGGACTTTTATTCGAACCCATTGCAGCAGCAAATCACCCAAACAGGTGCGGTAATTGAATGGGATCCAAACCTTCCCTCATTAGGCTTTCAGGATAGCACGGTATTCTTCTGGCGAGTTGCTCCCACGGACGATTTATCGAAGTGGAAAGAGTTCAGTTTCCAAGTGATCAAAGGGCAATACGGATGGGGACAGGATCATTTCTTTCAGTTTAAGGACAATGACTTCGACTTCATCAACTATGATCGCTCGAAGCGTTTGCTAAGTTTCAAAGAAGCCACAAGAGAATTAACCGTGCACGTTGTCGGTTCGGCAAATCCGGCAATTGCCAGCGAGCGTGACGCAACCGAATTTCGACTCGATGGGCAGTTGAAACCTTTGGGAGAATATGGACTTCCGCCAAACGCTCCTCCGAGTATGGCGATCGCGGTAATTGACACGGTGAATTTGATGCCGTGGGGAACCTATGGACTAGAAAATGGTGTCCTTATTAATCAAGATCACCGATTCGGGAACAGCAATGATTACGATCCTTCTACATCGAGGGGTGCACGCGTGGCATATTGGTTCTCTTTCAACCTACAAACTCAAGCAGGCAGGGAAAACATGATCAACTTGATCGAAAACGAGGTGCCGGAAGGTTATTACATTCTAGCCTATTCACTTCGCGTAGCCAATTTCGAAACATTGTGGAACGACACCATGTTTCAGGCCTTCGAAAATCTAGGGGCTGATAGTATTCGATTCGTTAAGAATCAAAATCCGTACATCTTCTTTACTAAAAAAGGATCTCCTGAACTGACGGAAGAGGTGCTCGGAACATTTGATCGAGACATCATCAATTTGAAAACGAAGGTTTACTCAACACTTAAACAAGGCACCATAAGAGGGCCTGAAATAGGCCCTGCCATGGAATGGGGTTCATTTTATATGAACAAATATTCGCTTGAACCCAATTCTTCCGATGCCGTTAGGGCAACCGCGATCGGTGTAAACTCCCAAGGTCTTGAGTCCTATGAAACAGAATTGACCAGTTCGGGGAAAGTGGGTCTGCAAACCGATGCAGAATCTATTCCGAATATGCGCCTAGAGTTTTTCACATCCGACAATACAAATGGAACCCCGGCTCAATTGGACAATTGGCACGTGCTCTATTCACCGGCACCGGATGCAGCCATCAACCCGATCAACGGTTTGATCTGGACTGAAAAAACGGTTACGGCAGGTGAGCCGCTGCACTTTGGTGTGTCAATCGACAACATCAGCGAGTTCGACTTTGATAGCCTGTATGTTCGATACTGGGTGACTGCGACAGGCGGTGAGGTGATCAGTGAAAAAATATTGGGTTACGCGAATTTGAAAGCAGGGGCCTCCGTGCTGGATTCGGTTCCAATCAATACTTCTTCGCTGGATGGGCGATATACGCAATGGATCGAAGTAAACCCACGAGACTACCGCTGGCATAAAGAGCAATACCATTTCAACAACCGCGCTTACCTTCCGTTCAAAGTAACGGGCGACAACAACAACCCACTGCTCGATGTAACGTTTGATGGCATTCACATCCTGAACGGAGATATCGTATCTCCCATTCCGGAAATCGTCATGGAGTTGAAGGATGAAAACAAGTATCTGTTGTTGGATGACACCACTTCCTTTGATGTGTTCATGACCTATCCATCAGGAGCACAGAAGCGCATACCATTTGTACAAAAAGGAAAGGAGGTAATGGCGTTCGAACCGGCCACGAACAAGAAAAACAAAGCACGTGTGACCTATCGTCCAGATCAACTGACAGACGGCACACACAAATTAAGCGTCATGGGACGTGACGCCAGTGGAAATCCTTCTGGGAAAAAAGCCTATGCAATAGAATTCGAGGTGATCAACAAAAGCACAGTCACACAAGTCATGAACTATCCCAACCCGTTCACCACCTCCACTCGATTTGTGTTTACGCTCACCGGAATGCGCGTTCCGGACGTATTTACGATACAGGTACTTTCAGTAACAGGCAAGGTGGTGCGCGAAATCACTAAGGACGAACTTGGTCCCATCAACATCGGTCGGAACATCACACAATATGCTTGGAATGGAACGGATGAATACGGGGATCGGTTGGCAAATGGCGTTTACCTCTACCGCGTGATCATGAAAATTGAAGGACAAGCCATTGAACGCATGGAGTCAGGCGCGGATCAGTACTTCACGAAGGAGTTTGGAAAGATGTATTTGTTTCGCTAAAACCGCTTCACCGCATAGGGCGCAAAGACCCTCACAAAGGACGCTGAGCGTGATCAATACTTAATGCACACATTCTTCGGCTCAGTGAAGAACTGAAATGCTTCGAAGCCACCTTCACGACCTACTCCAGAGCTTTTGACTCCACCAAATGGAGTTCTCAAGTCGCGAAGCAACCAGCAATTGATCCAGCAAATACCAGTGTGTAGTTCCCGGGCAATGCGATGGGCGCGCTTCAGGTTAGAGGTCCAAACACTGCTCGCCAAACCGTACTTGGTGCTATTCGCCATTTCGATGGCTTCATCTTCCGTGTCGAATGGAATCAATGTAACTACCGGGCCAAAAATCTCTTCCTGGTTGGTTCGACAGGTAAATGGCAGCCCTTCGATCACAGTAGGTTCTAAAAAGTATCCATTGGCCAGTTCACCGGTCATTTTAGGTCGTTTTCCACCGCACAATATTGTTCCGCCTTCTTCTTGTGCAAGTTCGATGTAGCTCATCACCTTTTCCAAATGCGGCTTGCTCACGACAGCTCCCAAATCTGAATCCTCTGATTTAGGATCACCGACTTTCATCTTCTTCACTCGAGCGACAAATTCATCACGAAACTTATCATAGATCGAACGTTCGATCAAAATGCGGGAACCGCATAAGCAGATTTGTCCCTGATTAGCAAATGAGGACCGCAAGGTGGTTTTCATCATGTCCTCAAAGTCGCAGTCCGCGAAAATGATGTTTGGGTTTTTGCCTCCTAACTCGAGACTCAGCTTCTTAAACTTCGGTGCTGCGGTCCGGGCTATCCATTCTCCGGTGGCCGTTCCACCAGTGAAACTGATCATCGGGATGTCCTCATGTTCTATGATTGCTGCTCCAGCTTTTGGTCCCAGGCCGTGAACAATATTCAGGACCCCTTTCGGCATTCCTGCTTCGATGCACAGCTTGGAAAGCAAATAAGCAGTGTATGGCGTCACTTCCGATGGCTTAGCCACCACAGTGTTTCCGGCCGCCAGTGCCGGGGCAATTTTCCAAGAGAATAAGTAAAGCGGAAGGTTCCATGGAGATATACAGCCTGCAACACCGATAGGCTGTCTCAGCGTGTAATTAATTGCTACATCGCCCATAGAATGCGACTCAGAGGCGAAGTGTAAAATTCCTGTTCCATAAAAATGGAAGTTTGCTTGTGCCCTGGGTATATCTATTGTTCTTGACAGATTCACGGGTTTTCCATTGTCACGGCTCTCTGCCTGAGCGAGCATCTCCAGATTTTCGCCAATCAATTCTGCAATACGGATCAATATTGCCGAGCGCTCTTGGGCGCTCATTTTGCTCCAGATCCCAAATGCAGCTTTTGCAGCATTGGTAGCTTCGATCACATCCGTTTGATCGCTATCGGGAATCATCGAATAAATCTTGCCTGTGGCAGGTTCGTAGTTTTCGAAATAGTTGCCACTAGCCGGCTCGACTAGCTCTCCATTGATGTAGTTAAGCAGTTTCTCCATGAATTCCTAGATATGGCAAATGTAGAAGCCTCTAACAAAATATTACGCCCGCGGTTACTTCGCGGGCGTAAATCAATTCCGGTTCAGCCTATGGATTAATCATAAGCAATCGCTGACCTATCAAATAGCCATCATCATCTTGAATGGTTAACAAGTACGTGCCGCTGGCTATGTTCGAAACTGAAAATTCGCTCGCGGTGCCGACTGTGTTCTGATTGATATATTCAGAGACTCTCTTACCCGCTAAATCAATGAGTAAAACTTTGGAAAAGGCTACATCGCATTTGACAGAAACAACATTGGTTGCTGGATTAGGATAAACATCCATTCGAAATGGGCTTGAAACTCCTTCCAAACCTGTACCTACCAGGTAAACACAATCACTTGTGTCTGAGCACCCGCTTACTGTAACAACCACCTTATAGGAGCCGGAAGCCTGAGGTGTATAGGATCTCTTTGTAAAGTTAACAACGGCATTACTTGGGCATTTCAACCATTGGTATTCTGCGGAACTTTCAACGGCCGTAGCCGTGGAGCCATTTTTAAGCACCTCTGTATCAACTGTTCTTATGGCTAGATTTAGAATTAAAACACTGTCGCAGCCAGCAGTGGTTTGCATCGTGTCAATATACACACCGGGAACATTAAGTTGCTGACCATTAAAGTCATAAAACTCATTTGCGCAAGCGGTGTCCACAAATGAATTAACTACCGGATCACTTATTGTAAGTTCAATGCTTCTTACACTATCACATCCCGATATATTTGAAACAAAGGTTTTGTAATAAGTGCCTGGAACATTGATCACTTGCCCATAGAAGTCATAAGATTCTGCTTCGCATATTGAAACATTGTTATTGATCGAATCTATTAGGTGCACTGTTAGATCTAATTCGACTACACTGTCGCATCCGATGAACGAGGCAAAAGTTTCGGTATATATTCCAGATTGAGACAGTGTAAGGCCGTTGAATACAAACGTTTCGCCTTCACAAATAGATTGAGCAACCTCACTGGTGTCTAAGACCTGAACCGCGACTTCAAGGCTGTCCACAGCGACACATGCATTCGCCATTACCTGTACTAAGACAACATGCGTATCGATCGGACCGAATGTATATGACGAACTGGAACCGGAGGTAGCCGAAACACCATCGATGAAATATTCATAATTGGTATACCCTGATGTGGTGGAATAAATAACGCTGTCGCCTTCGCAAACCAATATCCCGTTAATGTTACTCTCAAGGTCAACTTTGGGTTCAACAATAGCATCAATCATAAACACTCCGAAAGTTGTATAGGCCGTGAGGTTGCCTCCATATACGCCTAAGGAATAATACCTGCTGGGTGTGGCGTTTGGATCAGCTTGTGTCGAGAGTGGGTAATAGGCATTAAATGCGTTTGCTGACTGTCGAAACCCTACATATACCGTCTGTCCTGAAACATCCGTATTAGCGTGTAAAAAATTCATTTGCAGCCTAGTGCCCAGCATGGTGCTCACAATAGTCACCGCAGCACTCGAGTCAATCGGTTGACCTAAACTGTTGAATAACATGCCCTTAATTTGATTTCCACTCAAAGCCGTCTCATCAGACAAGACCACGCCTACCCCAGTGACTTTTGTTGGCGTTCCTACAGGAATGGCGTGTCTATTTGCCAGACATCCCGTACCGGTGCCAAAGCCAATAGCATTGGTAGTGGTATCCGTATTGTAAAATGCTAGACTATCACAGGATATGGTTTGGCTAATTGTCAACGTATTGTTGCTGTTATTGTCGTCATTGGGCACCGTAATCGTTCCGTTCTGCAATCCAGTGGATGTTGTTGGAACCCCAGCAAAGTCTATTTGCTGAGATGCACCTGCGGTCATAGAAGTAATCGTTTGAGAGGCTGAATACGTGTTTGCCCCAGTCATATTGATGCTTACATTCACATTGCTAACTGATGTGTTAGAAGCATTCTTTACCAACACCTTGATAGTCTGAGTTGTCTGAAGAGCTGCATTTACTTTTCCGTTTCTGTCCAAAAGAGCCTCAATGGAAATATCATTGGAGTAAGGATTCGGATAGCCCAACCTGACACAAGGTCTGAAGCTTGACGAAAGTGTAAGTATACTATCAGGAGTGGTCGTGGTGTTCGAAATCATCTTGACAGCACCGGCAATGGTTGTATTCGAATTATAGGTTGCGGGATCGGTGTCTGTAGTATTTGCTATGTATTCATAAGCCACATACAATCCGGTACCCGTATAAGCGAAAGGCGTGGTCAAAACCATATCCACAGTGGTCGCAGCCGCACCAACCGGAATAGTGTAGGTGCCGTTATAAACTTGAGTCATTGTTGAAATTGCGGAGTTCCAGTTGGTCGATTTCAAGTTTGTCAGATCGGAGGTCGCCTCCAGGTAAACCTTGAATGTTCCATTAGCCCCGAATGATACGCCATCTACCAAAGTGAAGCCAAATACTGTCAAATTCGTACTCGAAGGGAGCACGGCCAATTCAGCTGCTGTGATTACAAAGTGAGCTCTCAAACTGGTATGACTAGCCAACCCATTTGGGGCCCTAACTTGAGTTGTTCCATTTGAAGTAGGTGGGGCTTGAATAACCGTGTTTAATTGAGCATAAGCCTGCATGCTAAATATGGTTGCAATGGCCAATCCGAGTAATACCTTTTGCATGATGATTTGATTTTGACTAAGGTAGTCGGAAACATCAACAAATCAACTGGTTAAAAAGAAAAACCCTGACCGCCAGATCAGGGTTCTTCTACCTAACTAAACAGCTTAAAAAGCCTCTTTGATGATTTTCGATTCAAACGTATCCCAGTAGCTCGAAGTTGCCTGTTAAAGGGCGGTTAACCATTGTTAAGTACTGTTAAGCACCAACTTACGCTTTTGGTCCACGCTATTTTTGCGACTCAAGAAATGAAAGCGCTTCATTTAAAACTGGTGGTCACGGTGGTCAGCTTGGCCATGATTGGCTTGATAACCATTCAGATCTATTGGATAATGAATGCATTTGACCAGGAGCGAAACAAAATTGAACATAGCGCAAGCGAGGCTTTGAATGAGGTAGTCGAATTGATCGAACGTCATGAAACTCTCACCAAACTTCGAACTCACCAAGAGGCTAAATACCTCTTTTTTCAAGATTCTTCCAAAATTGATGAGACATCATTCCCACCTGATGATTCATTGGTTGAATACGTCATTAATAAAAATGTGCAGCGCACTGGAGACAAGGTAGAAATGCACATAATAGAAGAAAAGAGTGGGCAAAAAAGCGAGAAGCTTATCACACATAGCGTTGCTGATTTACCATTTACGAGCGACTTGGAAGAAGAAGTCAAATTGCGCGTAGCCAAAGCAGATACCATTGATCTTGAACTCGCTTGGAACGCAGATCCGCTCGCCTCAGATGTAAGAGGCATACGCGACAGAGTCAAAAACAAAAAGGCCTATTTAGGTGACATAGTGAAAAGTTTGATTGAGGTAAACATCAATGAACCCATCGATGAGCGCGTTGATCCTCGTATTGTGGACTCACTGCTTCAAATAGCTTTCCATAAACACGGCTTGCATTTGGCTTTTGAAATGGCGGTGTTCGATCAAGGTCGAACGATGGTTTTTGGTAATGAAGAGTTTGAGTCTCCGCTGGAGTCATCGCCAATGACCGCTCGATTATTTCCAAACGATGTCGTTCAGCTGCCCTACTACTTACACATCTACTTCCCGAACTTAGACCAGTATATTTTCAAAAACATATGGCTGCTGCTAGCGGTATCGCTTTTATTCATTTTAGCGGTAAGTGCTACGATCTATTATATTCTCAAAACGGTAGTGCAACAGAAAAAAAACAGTGAAATCAAGAACGATTTCATCAATAACATGACCCATGAGCTGAAGACTCCGATCTCGACTATTTCGCTTGCTTGCGAGGCACTCAGCGATCCTGAACTCAGCAGGCTTGAAAATGTAAAGAATCGTTACATCGGAATAATAAACGCTGAGAACAAGCGTCTGGGATTGCTCGTGGAAGAAGTGTTACAAAGCGCGGTGCTGGACAAAGGTGACTTCAAATTGAAGCGAGAATCGCTGGACATGCATGTATTGCTGGAAGATGTGATTGATAAATTCTCGATTCAAGTCAAGGAAAAAGGCGGGGAGCTGTTAACTGATTTTCAAGCCAACTTGACTGAAGTTGAAGCCGATAAAAATCACATGACAAATGTGATCTACAACCTTCTGGACAACGCTGTAAAATACTCCAAGGATCAGCCACAAATTGAAATAGCAACTAGAAATCAGGAAGATTCGATTCTGATATCAGTCAAAGACAGTGGCATTGGAATCAGCACGGAGAACCTGAAGAAAGTATTTGACCGACTCTACCGCGTTCCCACCGGAAACCTTCACAATGTGAAAGGTTTTGGTCTGGGATTGAGTTATGTTAAAATCATCAGCGAGAGACATGGTGGCAGAGTTTATGTTGAAAGTCAACTTGGAAAAGGCAGCACCTTTTTTGTAGAAATCCCAATAAAGCACAGAACACATGGAAACAGAAGTCAAGCAGCTTAATCCCGCACGAATTCTTGTCGCAGAGGACGACCCGAATTTGGGAACCATTTTGACCGAATATCTTGAGGCAAAAGGTTATTTACCCATGCTTGCCAAAAACGGAGTGGAAGGCTGGAAGCTGTTCGCAAACAATGATTTCGATTGCTGCATTTTGGATGTGATGATGCCAGAAAAAGACGGCTTCACCTTGGGTAAAGAAATCAGAGCAGCAAATGAAAGTGTTCCCATCATTTTTCTAACCGCTAAATCCATGAAAGAGGACACTATTTCAGGATTCAAGTCAGGGGGAGACGACTACATCACCAAACCGTTCAGCATGGAAGAGTTGCTCCTTCGACTTAAGGCAATTTTGAGACGCACGAAAGGGGAACAAAAACAAGAGCAAAAAACGGTTTTCGAAGTCGGTGAATTCACCTTCGACTTTAAGAACCAAACACTCAAGGTGAATGAGAAAGAACAGCACCTTACTTCCAAAGAAAATGCGTTGCTTAAAATGCTAGTGCAACACGAAAACCAACTCCTCGATCGATCACAGGCGCTGCTCGCTATTTGGGGTGATGACAGCTACTTCAATTCACGGAGCATGGACGTTTATGTCGCTAAGATTCGTAAGTATTTGAAGGAAGACTCGCGCGTGAAAATCATTAACGAACACGGAAAGGGCTTCAAACTGGTCACACCTGATTGATCTTTCACGGGCTTTAATACTTTTATCGTCAAATCAATGAACCATGAGTATCAGGAAGCCTTTCAACTTGCAAAAATGGATTGAGAATAACCGTGACTTGCTCAAACCACCAGTCGCAAATAAGAATCTTTATCCCGAGGGAACCGACTACATCGTCATGATTGTGGGTGGGCCAAATGCCAGAAAGGACTACCACTACAATGAAACGGAAGAGCTTTTCTACCAACTGGAGGGCAACATTACCGTGAAGATTCAGGAAGATGGAAAAGCAGTGGACATCAACCTCGGGCCGGGCGATATGTTCCTCCTTCCTCCAAAAGTTCCGCATAGCCCGGGAAGATCGGCAGGTTCAATCGGACTGGTGATAGAAAAGGTGAGACCTGAGGGAACGGATGGCCTGCTTTGGTTCTGCGAAAAATGCAACAATAAGCTCCATGAAACTTATTTCCCTCTATCAGACATCGAAACTGATTTCCTCCCTCGCTTCAAGGAGTTTTACTCAAGCGAAGAACTTCGCACATGCAATAGCTGTGGTCATGTGATGGAAACGGATCCACGATTCGTTTAGCGAACGATGGACACCGTTCCGAGTTCGATCAAATCATGATCTGGCAATACGGTGTACTTTATTTCATACGAATAGACTCCTATCTGTAAGGTTTCTCCCTCATTAAAAAATGATCCGTTCCAACTACGCGCCATGTCCTTGCTTGCAAAAACTTCACGTCCCCAACGGTCGCGAATGGAAATCTCATAGGATTTGATGTTGTATCCACGCAGAACAAACAGGTCGTTAATTCCATCGCCATTCGGTGTAAAGCTGGATGGCGCAAAAATCTGACTGATGGGTTCCACACGCACACTGTCGACAACGTGGCACCGGTTGGAATCCGTTACATCCGCATAGTACACCGTTCTTCGCTGCGGATACACAACAATGGAGTCGCAGTTCGCGCACGGCACGTATCCGGCCGAAGACCAGTGCACCTCACCTGTCGCATCTGCCACCAAGAGCACATTGGTCAGTCCTGTCATCGTATCTAGTACATTAGACAAGCGCAGTTCAGGCAGGGAATTGACGCGAACAAACAAGCTGTCCCACCTGCTGCATCGATTGATGTTCGATCCTCTCACGTAATACCACGCGCTGGAATCAGGCAAAATGGCTGCAAACTGATTTTTGTTTGGCTGTGAAAATTCAGGCCCCGTCCACTCATAAGTCAAAGCTCCTGATGCTCCCAATTTCACAGAATCCCCCAAACACACTGCTGTGTCTGCGAAGGCTTCCACTTTAATCGGGTTAACTCTTACAACCACAGTATCGTAAGCATCCCCGCAAGAATTATATGTTCTAACGATATAGTTGATCGATGCTTCAGGATATGCAGCCGTCATAGGCAGCCGTGGATCCAGGACCCATAAGTCAGGAATCCATTGATAATTGTCCGATCCTCCCGCAGCCAAAAGGATGCGTTCTCCTTGACAAATGGCGGTGTCGTTTGACGCCCAAATCTGAGGTACGAATCCCTCAACGAACACAGAAACGTCATGCACCCGTTTACATCCATGAGAATCCAAAATCGTGACCTTATAGAAAGTGGTTGTATCCGGGGTTACCAACGGATCGCTGACATTGGTAGCTGAAAGGAAGAGGGGCGGATTCCAAGAATAGCTGGTTCCTCCGTCTGACCAAAGTTGACCTGATAGGCCCTTGCAAACAGCAGTATCGGTAATGGCGTCCGTTTCATTCTTGAAAACTTTTACTCTGATTTTAGCCGTGTCAACACCACAGCTGTCTGAAACGTAGACCGTATAAACGGTAGTTTCTTGGACTACCGCTGTTGGATCAGCAATGGTAGGATCGGTTAAACCCTCAGCCGGCACCCATTTATAAGCTATTCCGCCTGATGCCTTCAATTTTACCGGAACTCCGGGGCATATTTCCGCGACAGGAACAACTTCCGCCTTTGGTCCCGGTGTGACCAATATTTCAATGTAATCCGTATCGGCAGCAATGCAACTTACCGAATCATAGATCACGAGCATTACATCATACGTCCCATCGGTCGTGTAAACGTGAGAAGGCTGAAACTCGCTCGAAGTTGCGCCATCTCCGAACTCCCAATAAAACAGAGAACCGCCAAAACTTGCGTTCAAAAAATGCACCGAGTCATTGATGCAAACGATGCCTGGACCATCAACATCAGCTTCGGCTTCAAGCGTGACAAGGTCGTATTTTATTACTCCTAAATTACAATTCACACCAGTTGTCTGACTTGTTGAGTAGGCCCCTGTGGTTGTTGGGAAAACGTTATTACCGCAACCTGCGCAAACAGCCTGGTATATAATTCCTTTTTTGTCAAATCGGCTAGTACCGCCATCTACATGCTCTCCACCGATAGTTCCAACTCCTCCATAATATGAGGCAAACAAGATTTTTTTCGCACTGTCCTCAAATACAATAAAATACATGTCACTTCCATCGGTTGTGGTTTGAACAGCATTTGATGTAGTAGGGAGCCCAGTGGTTGATAAATTCTGAGCTCCTGAAACTGTTCCACCCCATCCAGCCACGAAAATGTGATTGCATTGATTAACCAGAAACGCAGATAGTGATAAGTTGATATTATTTCCACCCGTACCCCATCTGGTTGAGAAGACAGTAGCTTGTAAGTTGTTACTCAGCTTATGAAGAAACTGCCCTCCTCCAGCAACGGAATACACCCATGAGGGGCCAATTGGGTAGGATCCAGTCGTTTGGCCCACGCAGTAGACATTGCCCTGCAGATCTAGTTGAACAAACGAACTTTGGTCATAACTGCTGGTTCCTAAGTATGTGGAGGCAAGTAGGGTTTGACCATTGTTACTAATCTTGGCTACCCATCCATCGCAGGTGCCTCCCATGTAGCTCGGGTTTATCACACCAGCAGTGGTTGGGAAAGAACCCCCGCGAGTCCCACCGGTTACAAACACATTAAATGCCGGATCAAATTGAAGGGCATAGGCCCCATCTGATTGATCACCACCAATATATGTTGACCAAAGCAATCCAGTGAGATTTGAATTCAACTTAAATACCACACCATCTGTAGTACCTCCGCCAAAGGATGATTGAAATCCATTCACAATTGGGAAATCATTCGATCGAGTGCTGGTTGCAACATAACACTGATCGTTATTATCTACAATGATCTCACCCCGATACTCATCTGAGTATGTGAATGAAAGTATGGCATCCTCGTTGAGACCATCATTTCCACTACCACCAACATAAGTGCTACCAATGAGTGCAGCCCCATTAGCACTGAACTTAGTGATCACAATGTCAGATCCGGTTTGATAGTCTATACTGTTTGAATTATTTGTTGCTGTTCCACCTGCATATGTATTGTCAAAGGCACCAGTGGTGACAGGGTAGTTGGTGCTCGAAGTTGTTCCCAAAACATAGAGCTGATCATTTGAATTAACTACTAGGCTATGCGGAATTTCATTACCCGATCCCCCCAAATAAGTTGAGTATACCAACGATGTTCCATCATCGCTGAACTTCGTAATAACCATATCAGATCCGTAACTACCACCTCCTCCTACTCCCCCTTGATATCCGCTTTGATAGGCCCCAACCGTTGGGAACAAATTGGTTGGGCCTCCGGTTGCTACCACGGTTCCGCCACCATAGAGATTTCCATCATCGTCATATGTGGCGGTTGATCCCCAATTATCGGAACCAGACCCGGTGTAAGAAGCAAAAATCAAAGTCGGGTCTATGATCAAAGGATAGGCAGGATCATAGAATGGAACGCTGAATCCTACGGAATCCCCACTCAAGGTGTAGAAGCACTGCACGAATCGCTTGGCTCCGTTTACGATTTGCCAAGCAATGGGCTTGTCGTCCACCAGTTCTTTGATGCTGTTTTGAATGTGGATCTGATTATCGATCAACTGAATGCGATCTGCTCCGTTGATCTTAAGTTTTATGTTGCCGGGATCGCCTCCCGAAGCCAATTGAAACTCATATTTCAATTGGTTGCTAAGGCTGCTTAGAACAAAGTCTGTTTTCGGATATACCTCGTCCATCCTCACTTCACCAAACTGCCGCACCCCTCCGGCCCACTTGGTGGAATCATTGCCTAAGAAGTAATTAACATAGTCTTTGGTTTGATCATAACCCTTGGCCTTTGTGAAGTTGGCATTAATTAATTCGAATTCTATGTTGTGATAATGGATCGCAAAATCGGGTGGTAATTCTGCCCATCCGTGGTGTGCATCGCTTATGAGATCAAGGTCGTCACGATTCTTTAAGTTCAACAGAAACTTTCCCTCACCCACGTAAACATCCATGGCACCTGTTTGACCATAAAAGAGTATGTCCCTTCCCCACTGGCCTTTGTTTTCCTGATACTTAATAGCTGGAACTTCATGATCATGAGCCATGCCCGATAAAGCACTCAGAAAAATGAGGATATGGAGTATTGTGACCTTCACGTTAAATAAGAACCCACTAATGTAGCGGATTCCTTGTCCATCTAAGGATTAATAAGACGAGTATTAATGGCAACTCGTTGCTGGAATTGATCCTCATTTCTTGTTGAAATGATTCTACCTTTGCGTCCTCAAACGATGAGTGATCAAATTAAGCACGAGTGCGGGATTGCGATGGTCCGCCTCTTAAAGCCACTCGAATACTACCGCGAAAAATACGGAACGCCCTTCTACGGGCTAAATAAGATGTATCTCCTTATGGAGAAACAGCACAACCGCGGTCAGGATGGTGCAGGTTTAGCAAACATTAAACTGGATGTCCAACCGGGTAGCAGGTACATTTCGAGGCATCGATCGAACAGCAACAAACCGATTCAGGACATTTTTGATCACGTGTTTTCGCGATTCAAGGAAGTCACAGAAAACGATCCGAACAAACTTGGTGACCCTCAATGGCTCAAGGATAATGCAGCTTTTTCGGGCGAAGTATTCCTCGGTCACTTGCGCTACGGAACCTACGGAAGCAACAGCATCGAGGCTTGTCACCCATTCTTGCGCCAAAACAACTGGATGACCCGCAATCTGGTATTGGCGGGAAACTTCAACATGACCAACGTAGATGAGCAATTCGACCTTCTCATTGATCTCGGTCAACATCCCAAAAAGAAGGCTGACACCGTAACCGTCCTTGAAAAGATTGGTCACTTTCTGGATGAAGAAAACGAAGTGCTTTTCCAGAAGTACAAGCGCTTGGGATATGACAATCGGGACATCACCGGGATGATTTCCAAGAATTTGGATGTGCTCAATATTCTAAAACGATCCGCACACGATTTCGATGGCGGCTATGCCATATGCGGAATGGTTGGAAATGGCGACACGTTCGTGATGCGAGATCCAAATGGAATCCGTCCCGCCTTTTGGTATCAGGATGATGAAGTTGTCGTAGTGGCCAGCGAGCGACCTGTTATCCAAACCGCATTTAATCTTCAAGCTGAACAAGTCAGCGAGATTACTCCCGGTCATGCCTTGATTATCAAGAAAGACGGCAAGGTGAGCGAAGATATGGTGCGTCAGCCCGGTGAAAAGTTAAGCTGCTCTTTCGAGCGAATCTACTTCTCCCGAGGAAGTGACAAAGACATTTACAACGAGCGTAAGGCGTTGGGTCGATTGATTGTACCGCGCGTTTTGCAGGCCATCAATGCTGACTTGGACAATACCGTGTTCAGTTTTATTCCGAACACTGCCGAGGTTTCTTTTTATGGTATGATCAAGGGCTTGGAAGAGTTTCACACGGAACGCAAGCTCCTTGAAATCGACCGCTTGGATAAAAGTGATCATGATTCTTTACGCAGCATACTCAATGAGCGCGTGCGCATCGAAAAAGTAGCCATCAAGGATGCCAAACTTCGAACATTCATCACCCAAGACAGTGACCGAAATGAGATGGTGGCTCACGTATATGACATCACATATGGAACCATCCGACCTGGAGTGGACAACCTGGTTGTGATTGATGATTCCATCGTTCGAGGCACTACGCTGAAGCGAAGCATCCTTAGGATATTGGATCGACTTGGCCCAAAGAAAATTGTAGTTGTTTCCAGCGCACCGCAAATCCGCTATCCGGATTGTTACGGCATCGACATGAGCCTGTTCCAAGACTTTGTGGTGTTTCAAGCGGCCGTGGCATTGATTAAAGAAAGCGGGAAAGAAAGCTTACTAAGAGATGTTTACAACCTGTGTATCAACGACATTGGAAACATCAATCAAGTGAACCACGTTCAAAAGATCTACGAACAATTCACCGATGATCAAATTTCGGCCAAGGTGGCTGAATTGCTTCGACCCGAAGACCTGAATGCCGATTTGGAAATTATCTTCCAAAGCATGGATGGATTGCACGAGGCTTGCCCGAACCACAAAGGAGACTGGTACTTCAGCGGAAATTACCCTACTAACGGTGGCAATCGTGTGGTAAATCGAGCCTACATCAACTATTTTGAAGGGAAGCGAGAACGGGCTTACTAAAACGAGATTCGGTAGTAAAACAAGGGTAGTCTGCCCAACTGATATTCCCTGCGAATGGACTTTGCTGGATCGTTGTTTTCATCCGGTGCATAGGTCAAACTCAGCACGTTTTTAGTATCCAAAAGGTTGACGATGTCAATCCCGATTTCGTGCGTTACATTCTTCGTATTCAAACGATAATTCACCTTTAAGTCCAAACGGAAGTAATCCGGAAACTGAAGCGTATTCCGTAAGGAATCGACTACTTCAAGTTCTCGGGTTTGATTACTCAATGCGATGTCTGCAGGACCATACCAACGCCCACCGACCGCAGTCACTTTAGATCCGAGTGAAATCATTGATTTCTTTCCCACCTTGAATTCCTTGGCGAAGAGTGCATTCGCAGCATAGCGTCCATTGAAATCAGTGTTGCGGGTGACTCCATCACTGCCAGTGTACTTGGAATCAAACAGAGAAAGTGTGGTCAGGAAGTAGTAGGTTCTGGCGAAGTATTTTTCCAATGTGAACTCTATTCCGTAGTTGGTTTGAGTTCCCTTGTTGACCAACGTATCCGGGAAAAAGCGTTCGAATCCGCTCCCGGTATTCGCTAAGGAAAATGAACTCGGGTTCTTCTCCACCGGAATGTTCCACAAGGTTTGATAATATACCTCCGTTTTGAAACGCGCGGTCTTCGTGATCATCTCCTCGTAGCCCATGACCGCATGCCACGAATAGGTGAAATCCATGGTTTTATTCAGCAACTTTCTGGTTCCATCCGAATTCTCGGACAGGCTATAGAAATACATATAATAAGGCTGCGTTTGAGAGTGCAATCCGGTTCCGGCTGTCACCGCTCCACCTCTTTTGAATGTTCTGCGCAGTGCTATTCGAGGTTCGACCCAGCTGATCGAATGACTCAATGTGAAGTACTGACTGTGAAGTCCGGCCGTGATGGTCAATCCTTTGTCATTGCGATATTTCCACTGAACGTAGGGTTCGAGCAATTGCGCTTGTTGTTCCGAATACCACCGCACTCGCCAATTCAAAAAGTCTGTCTGAGTCGAGTCGAAGATCCACGTGCTGTCCTGATAGTTGAAGAAAAATTGCTGTGCGACTACCCCGAATTTCAATACGTTTCTTCGATTCAACTTTGTGTTTATGAATGAATGGGCAACGACCCGATCATCACGGAATACATAATCCAATAGCGCCTTGGAGGAATCCAGATGATAGGTATTCTCAGGACTAAGGTGACGATAAATCAACTCGTGGTAGGAGTTCACACGGCTGTGATTGTACGCAACTACCGTTTTCCAGTATGACCTTTCGTTCAACGCGTGCACGTAGCTCACACCCGTAACACCCATTTGCGATCCGAAGTATTGATCCCGGTCGTTGTCGCCATAGATGTTGCGCTCATCGGGTGACTTTTGGTCACTGATTAGAATATCAATATCGCTCCAACCTCCAACACCAAAAACGGAGAGCGAGTTGGAACCTTTTCCAGGAACATTCACATAAAAAGAACCATCCATGTACTTTGGAATAGCTGAAGTGCCATAATTGATGCCGAGTCCACCAATGAGTGCCAGTGTGGAATAGCGGTACGTTGCCAGATAGGTGATGTTCTTCTCTTTGTTGATCGGTCCTTCAATAAGCGCCTTCGTTCCGAGAAATCCAAACTCACCGATAAACTCATGCTTTTCGTTGTTCCCCGGGCGCATGTTGAGATCAAATACACCTGCATTGGCGTTCCCAAATTCAGCAGGAAAAGCACCCGTGTAGAAATCACTATTCCCCAGCGTCAGGTTGTTCAATATACTGACAGAACCTCCCGCGGTCCCTGGAATGTTGAAGTGATTTGGATTTGAAATTGGAATGTCTTCCAATCGCCAAAGAATCGCCTGAGGCGAATTGCCCCGAATCACAATATCGTTTCTCGAATCGTCCGCGCCCTGCACTCCTGCAAAGTTGCTGGCCATTCGAGAAGGTTCACCCCGGCTTCCCGCGTAGCGCTCCGTTTCTGCCACGTTAAATTGCCGTGCACTTACGATCGCCATTTCATTGAGCGGCTCCCCGTCCCGTGTTGCGTTAATTTCAACTGCTTCTAATTCGGTAGCCGATTCCTCCAAGTCGATATTGAGAATGGTTTGTCGACCTGAGTTGACAATCACATTATTGACATATTGTGGCAGGTAACCAAGAAAAGTGAACTTCAGTTCGTGGCGACCGATGGACAGGTTTTCCAGTTCATAACGACCATCTACATCGGTGGTTGTTCCGGTGATATTATTCGGATCATCCATCAAAATCACATTCACGCCCGGAATCGGCTGCTTGCTTTCCTTGTCAACGATTCTACCGCGAATACTCCGCGTGATTTCCTGTGATTGAACCACTAAATAGGCACAAACACAAACAATGGTGGCGATGGTTCTGATCATAGGGTGCGATCAAAAATGTGATTTTAGACAACACGATTTTCACGGAAATTTTCAGAAAACGTAACCGAAACTTGGAACATCCCGTACAAGCAACCAACGACCCAGCTATTCGGGGAATGGGATTGAGGAGTTTCATTTCAAAATAGCAAGACAAAATTGAACCGGACAACTTTCTGTTCGGGGTGTTGTCTAAAAGGTAATTGAGGATTCAAATCGTTCTTTCCACATTAGATCGAGGTTAAACCACCAACTAACTGTAACCTTTAAAATCTAGTGTTATGAAAAATCTGCTACCGATTGTTGTTGCGCTAATCATGTTGATGGTATTTGCTGCCGTTGTACCAGCGCAAACCCGAATTCACAACCCCAATTTGCCAAAATCTCTGGTTTTCCAGTGGAAGATTCAGTGCAATGCCGTGCATTCCGACTGGAGGAACTCAGATTTCACCATAAGTCGCGGTGCTGATGGTCTGATCGTGTACTACGGTACTTATCGCACCATTGGAGAAGCCATGGAAAACGTACCCAGCCTTCCTGAAGGTGTCAGTACCACTCAGGTTTCGTTGGTGCCATTCTTCAATCAATACAGCATTTCTGCTGCGGATGCCTTCGCATTGGCAGGTAACAGAAACTATTTTGAAATGAATGGAGAAAAAGTAGAGAAGGCTGTTTCATTCACGGTTTACTTCGGCACTTATGATCAACCGATGAGCATCAAATCTTCGCCTGTTAGCACCGAATACTTAAGCTTCGAGGTTCTTCCAAACAGAACATTCGCCTACGCGGCAGGACAGTTCAATGAATTGAATGAAGCTGAAGCGTATGTAGATGAATTGAGGTCAAGAGGTTTTGATAGAGCTGAGGTGATGAAGTACCTGAATGGTCAAAAATTGGCCATGGTAGAATTGGAACAAATATTCGCCTACGCAGACATAACGTTCTAACCCTTGGCGCGAAAGCGCTTAAAGTAAGCCTGCCGCATTTCCATAGCCAACTAAACCTATGTGATCTGCGGCAGGTTTTTTACCAAAAAAAAGTCTGGTGCTACTTCCTCTTGAAAAGAGGAACCGTAGAACATGGTTCTCCAAACATCAGCGACTTGACCACAGGCGTCAGAAGCATCGAAAGTTCAACATAAATGCTTTCGCTGATGGCTTCATCACTGCAACCTTTTACGATTACACGCTGATCTTGATATTCACTGAGGTCGATAGAGCAGATGAAGTCTCGCCACAACTCTAGTTTCAGCTCCGATTCACTTCCGAAAATGGTCTTGACAGCAACATCAGCAAGCTGCGTAGCCATCAGCATATAAGCCCAAGTAGGCACAATGGCATCAGCACTGCAATAGATGTGAACGGCCTTGTCTCGGTAGGCTTCCCAATTATGATGAGCTACAAATTCTCTGAAGTCTTTCTCTCGAAGCACCAATCCTTCAAATAAGGCAACGGCAATGTCGATTCCGACAATTTGCCAATCGGGCCTTTGCTCTTCGAGATCAAGCGTGATTAAGCCACTTTTTGCAACCTTATTTTCGATTTCTTCCATCAGATAAGCCCCAATTCAACAAGCGCCTCTTCGCTCATCATGTCTTTGTCCCATGGTGGCTCCCAAGTGAGGTCGATGGATGCTTTTGTAATGCCTTCAACTCCCGCCACCTTTTCTTCAACTTCTACTGGAAGGCTTTCAGCAACAGGACAACTTGGCGAAGTCAGTGTCATAACGATGGTCGCTTCTTTTTCATCATTGATCTTGATCTCATAGATCAACCCAAGCTCATAAATGTCCACAGGAATTTCCGGGTCATAAACTGTTTTTAGGGCATTGACAATGCTTTGTTCCAATTGCTTTTTCTCCTCTCTATCCATCACTCACTATTCAATTTGGCCTGATGGGCCAAGGCGTACATTTTCATTTTTTTGATCATCGAAACCAAGCCATTCGCCCTGTTCGGACTCAGATGCTCCTTTAATCCGATCTTATCCACAAAGTAAAGGTCTGCATTTACAATTTCCGAGGGTGTATGTCCTGATAAAACCCTTACCATGAGTCCTACAATGCCTCGCGTAATCACAGCATCACTGTCGGCCTTGAATGCCAATAAACCATTGTGTTCCTCGGCATGAAGCCAAACTCGACTTTGACAGCCTTTTACCAGGTTATCCTCTGTTTTGTAGGCTATATCCAATTCCGGAAGTTCTTTTCCGAATGAAATGATGTGCTCATACTTATCCATCCACTCATCGAAGAATCCAAACTCTTCGATCACTCCGTCCTGTATTTCGTTGATCGATTTCATTCGATACCGTGTGCTTGGATGATGCGCTTTTCTATGTTGGTAGTAGAGTATCCCTTTAAAAATGACAACTGTTTCACCTCTCCGCCATGATTCATTACCTCCTCCGCTCCAACAATGTCCTTGATTTCATAATCTCCGCCCTTTACTAAAACATCTGGCAGCAATACGCTGATTATTTGAAGGGGTGTTGGTTCATCGAAAATCACGACAAGGTCGACAGATTCTAGTCCCGCAAGCACCAGTGCCCTCGCTTTTTGTGAATTGATCGGACGCGCAGGACCCTTATTCAAGTCTCGGGCTGAGCCATCGCTGTTCAATCCCAATATCAGCTTGGTTCCTAAGGCCTTGGCTTCGCTCAAATAGTGCACATGCCCGGGGTGAAGGATGTCAAATACCCCATTGGTGAAAACAACCTTTTCACCAGCATCTCGCCACGCTTGTCGAACGGACAAGGCATGTTCCAGAGACTGAATTTTATTCTGGTATGCTGTTGAGTCAGACATCGCTTGGCTGCTTCGAATTTAGCAGAGGCATCGCTAAAACAGAAAGAAAGCCCACCAAGATGATCGCCAAGGTTTGACCGGTCCAGATAATCCAACCAAATGCGTAGCCTAAATCTTTGTTTATTCCGTAAAGCAATAAAATCGCCATGACGGCCAACGGATATGCTCCCAGTCCACCCTGAACAGCAACAATGGTAAGCCCACCTAGTGCGAATGAAGCCATTACTCCACCGAATGGAACTTCGGCTGTTTCCGGAAATGCTTTGAGAGCAACATAGTACATGACAACATAGGCAATCCAAATCATGGCCGTATGAAAATAGAATCCAAGTTGGCCCTTCATCCTCTTAATAGACTTCATACCGTCCATCAATCCGTGCACTTTTTCTCTGAAAAACACCGCAAACTTGTGGGTGGACTTATTCAGAAATCTCCAGCCCAGATAGGCGACTCCGAGTCCTAGAACACCGATGCCTATTAGTATCAATGCGGCATCCGACTTTTCAGCCAATGGTCCCAGTGCATCTGCCAAAAATTCGCTGAGAATTTCGATTTGCAGAATGGAGGTGAAAATCATGATGAATACCAAAATGATGGCGTCCACTACGCGCTCTGCCACCACTGTTCCAAACAGCTTTTCGAACGGATGCTTTTGATATCGTGTAAGCACGGCACAACGCGTTACCTCACCTAATCTGGGAAAAGCGAGATTGGCGAGATAACCTATCATGACTGCAGCAAATCGATTTGGCAAATTGATGTGAATGTTGAGCGATTCAAGCGGATATCTCCAGCGATAAGCCCTGAACACGTGACTGGTAATTGCAATAACCATTGACAGCAATATCCACCAATAATTTGCTTCGCGAAATGACTCAATGATATTCTGCTTGTCTTCCTCGGTTAGATCCTTGTAAATGATCCAAATGAGAAAGAAACCGAGTGCCAGCGAAAGCAGCACTTGCAAGATTGATTTGAGCTTCTTGTTCAAGAGCGTTAGGCGGTAAGCGTGTTTGTCTTTTCGTCCGGAAATATGACAGTGGGCTTGAATGATTTTGCCTCTTCAAAGTCAATCGAAGCGTAAGAAATAATGATGATAATATCTCCCTTTTGAACTTTTCGTGCCGCAGGTCCATTCAAGCTGATCGTTCCTGAACCGGCCTTCCCTGTGATCACATATGTTTCCAGCCTTTCACCGTTATTGATGTTGACCACAGAAACCTTTTCCCCCTCAATTAAATTGGCGGCCCTCATCAGGTTAGCGTCAATCTCAATACTTCCAATATAGTCGAGGTGCGCGTCTGTAACTTTAACGCGATGTATCTTCGACTTCAGTACTTCTATCCTCATTTCGCGGCAAAATTAGGAATAAAAAATGCCTTGAAATTTGGGTCAATATGCTAAAACTGACGTGGCTATCGAACAAAACATACTCGTAGCGGCAGACACCGTTCTGCTGACCAAAAGCAGACAAGTCTTATTGATTAAGCGACTCAACCTTCCATTTCAGAACACATGGGCCTTTCCCGGAGGATTTGTCGAGGACGATGAGGACTTAGAAATTGCAGCCTCCCGTGAGCTCTTGGAAGAGACTTCTATCAAAATCGAACCCTCTGCTTTGATCCAATTTGGCGCATTTGGCAAGCCCGGACGCGACCCACGGGGTAGAACCTTGAGTGTGGTTTATTACTCAATTTTGCCTTCCATTATCGATGGAAAAGCAGCCGATGATGCGAAGGATCTTGCCTGGTTTGATTTGAATGCATTACCCGAAATGGCCTTTGATCACAGGGAAATCCTAGACGAGTTGCTAAGCTCGGTCACTTACTGACCTTGCGCTCTCCGCAATCGTTGCAGTCGGAACCAAGCTGGCAGACATGTCCTGTCGAACCCTCGCCACCATCGTCACAAACCCCATCATTTGCGAACGGACAGGTGTTGTCGCATAATTCTTCGGAACAGGAAGTCAAGGTGACAATGACAACAAGAAAAGACAAAGCAACGGCTCGAACCATAATTTTAGCGCTTAATCTTAATGACAACCCGCTTACCGCAGTCTTCGCAGTCGGTTCCGAAGTTGCAATAACTACTGGATGACCCCGGGCCACCATCATCGCATTGACCATCCATGGCGAAGTAGCATTCGTTATCGCATTTGACTTCTTCTTCGGTTTGAATTGGCTTTTCCTCCACCGGTTCTTCCTCCTCCTCGCCACCCTTGCATGCATGTGTACCCATAACAAGCGCGGAAACCATTAGCCAAACAAGTAATCGCGAAACCTTCATAATGCTTTCAAGACGCATAATCTGATCTGAGGGTCAAAGATCGAATAATCAACCTTCACATATGTAATGAGGAAACTATATTTGCCGCCCATTTGGGGATGTAGCTCAGTTGGCTAGAGCGCTTGACTGGCAGTCAAGAGGTCGTGGGTTCGAATCCCATCTTCTCCACCTTCGCCCGCAGAAGCTCCCAATCAAGGGAGCGAAGGCGGGCTTTTTAATGTGTGTTACCATCATCGACTATTCCCGTTGATGCGGGCTTCGGTGGAGGAACTCCACCTTAATTCTTCCAATAAATGCAGTTCCTCTTGACCATGTCTGAGCATCGAAATGGACGTATCGTGTTATGATCCACTTTTGCCATTATGACTTGGACAGTTTACATCCTCAAATGCAATGACAATACATATTATGTTGGGTGCACAAATAATCTTGAAGACCGACTAAAGAGGCACGGGAAAGGAGAGGTTTACTACACATCCGGCCGCTTACCTATTCAACTGGAAACTCATATTATTTTTCAAGACAAATACATGGCGTACGATTTCGAGAAATATCTGAAGTCGGGCTCAGGTCGCGCGTTCATGTTTAAGCGATTAGTGAAAAAGGATTAACGAATTCGGTTTGATCCAATTCTAGGCTAGATGGGATCAAACAATAATCCCATGTCAATCATGTTGATCATTTTTTCGAAGCACTATATTTCCAAACTCTATTCCGTTTGAAATGACCCAAAACCCAATGATCCGGTCCGCCTTCGCCATGCTCGTCATGCTGTTTTTCATGTGGGGCTTCATTACCTCATTGAACGACATTCTGATTCCGCACCTTAAGGCTGTTTTCGAATTGAATTACACGCAGGCGATGCTTATTCAGTTCTGCTTTTTTGGATCCTATTTCGTCATGTCCATGCCGGCCGGATGGCTGATTGGACGGGTGGGTTACAGCAGGGGAATTGTCATTGGGTTGTCGATAATGGGTTTTGGATGTCTATTGTTTTATCCGGCTTCCATCGTGATTTATTATCCGCTGTTCTTGTTCGCCCTCTTTGTCCTTGCTTCTGGAATTACAATGCTTCAGGTTGCTGCAAATCCCTATGTGGCCTCACTTGGCGATCCAGAAAAGGCATCGAGTCGGTTGAATTTGTCACAAGGGTTTAATTCGCTCGCCCATACCATCGCCCCCATTTTTGGAACCCTTCTCATTCTTCAAGACCATTCTGAAGGAATGACCGTGGGTGTGGAAGCCGTTCAGCTTCCCTATTTGGCGCTGGCGGCTACGCTCATTCTTCTGGCAATTCTATTTGCCTTTCTCAAGTTGCCATCAATTCAATATCAAGGCGAACAGACAAACATTGAATCCAGTATTTGGCAACATCGTCACTTGGTTTTTGGCGTACTCGCCATCTTTCTCTATGTCGGTATTGAGGTGTCTATCGGAGGGTTTTTGGTCAACTTTTTTGGTGAAGACCACATCACTGGCATGAAGGAATCACTTGCCGGAAACTATGTTTCTTATTACTGGGGAGGAGCAATGATTGGCCGATTCATCGGTTCTGCCCTCCTGCAAAAAATGAAGGCGCAAACGCTTCTGGCCATCGCCTCTGCAAGTGCCATGATCTTAGTGCTGGCCACGGTGCTCACAGACGGAAAAATTGCCATGTGGTGCGTCTTATCCATCGGACTATCTAATTCCGTAATGTTCCCAAACATTTTTACTCTTTCTATCAAAGGACTTGGTGCACAAACCAGCCGAGGTTCGAGTTTTTTGGTCATGGCTATTGTTGGAGGAGCCATCGTACCTCTTATTCAAGGCATGCTGGCCGACCACTTCGGAGTTCAAGCTTCATTTGCCATTGGAATACTGTGTTATGGCTACGTTTTGTTCTATGCCCTTTTGGGACATCGACAAAACCTGACATCAAAGGTCTGATTGAAAAGAATAATCCCCGGAGCCTACCTTTAACACAATCCGGCCTGATTCTTCGCTGATCACGCTGATATCCGGTGAATCGATGATCAAACGCCCGCTTTCAACCACAGAATTCGCATTAGATGTTGGGATGTACACCGTTGCGTCCGTATTTGCTGGAATACTGATATTTAAATGATACTTGCCCTCGTCAATTCGCCATGAAGACTTAATTGGGCCACGAATGGAGTTATATGCAGCGTTTGCCCATGTCAAACCTCCTCCAGGTTGAGGTCGAATGATAATGTGCTTATATCCAGACCCATCGGATTCAATACCGGCAATGGTCGAATAAAACCACTCACCGACTGAACCATAGGCATAGTGGTTAAGCGAGTTTGTGCTATCCTTATGAAATCCACTCGTGTCTGAATAACTATCCCAACGTTCCCAAATGGTCGTTGCTCCATTTTCAATATGGTGTCCCCATGAGGGAAATTTCGTGTTGTTTAGTAACTGATATGCCAAACCCAAATCGTACTCGCCCAGCACGGGCATAAGAAACTTGGTCCCGTGAATTCCTGTGGTCAAGGTCGTGTCGTGATTCCAAATGTCATTTCGGAGCCGTGCTCTATAACTGTCGATCAGAGTATCGGGTAACAAATCGAATGATAGTGCCAGCAAATCAGCCGTCTGAGTATTATCCGTTGCAACATCTACGAACTTTTGAATGAATGCGTCTTTGATTTTCATCGACAGACTATTATAGTGTTGAGCATCTGGCTTGTAGTCTAAAACCGTAGCAATCTTGGCCATGAGATCAGAAACGTGCTTGTAGTATGCCGTGGTTATAAGCTCAATTGGAGTTTCGCTTTTCACGTTTTGCCAATCGCCATAGCTGCCGATGCCGCTGAGGTGATTCACACTCTTCGATTCCAGATAATCCATCCACAGTTTCATAGAAGGATAATATTCCCTCAGAATCGAGGAGTCGTTATAGGCTTGAAAGAAGGTCCATGGACAAATCACCCCCGCATCACCCCAACCAGCCGCGATTCGATTGTACACTCTGGGCGCGGTACTCGGAAACATGCCATTGCGCTGCCCATCCACCACATCAACCAACCACTTGTTGTAAAATGCAGAAACATCCATGTTATAAGCAGCAGTTTTCATGAAAATCTGCGCATCACCTGTCCATCCCATGCGTTCATCGCGCTGAGGACAGTCCGTTGGCACATCAAAGTAGTTCGATCGCTGGCTCCAGAGCTGGTTGCTGTATATTCTATTGATCAAGGCGTCCGAACATTCAAACCAGCCTGTGCGAGGCAGATCTGAATGAACCACAATACCAGTAATATTTTCGGACGTTAGTTTTTCCGGAAATCCGCTCACTTCAATGAATTGATAACCATGGTAGGTGAACCGTGGTTCCCATGTTTCCGGTCCTCCACCCTTCAGAATGTAGGTATCAGTGCATCGCGCACTTCTTAGATTTCGCGTATGCAGCGTGCTGTCAGAATTGAGCTTCTCTGCAAATCGCATCACAATTGAATCACCCGGATTTCCATTAACTTGAATCTTCGCCCATCCCGCAAAATTCTGACCCATGTCCACGATGTACTTACCCGATGAAATCTCAAAAATATGTTTGGGTTTTATCTCTTCCGTTTTGCGAATTGGCACCCCCGGATATCCTCCTAATTTGACCGAAAAGCTATCACTAATTTCTACTCCAGACCATGACTTATCATCATAATCAACCTGATTCCAACCGTTCATTTCCAAACGCGCGTCATAGGTTTCACCGCCCTGCAAGTCTGCTTCCCGAATTGGTCCGTAACTTGCCTTCCAGGTGTCATCGGTGCGGATAGTATCACGATTTCCAGCTTCGTCTTCCATTATCATCTGAGCCTTCAATCGCAGTTTTTCGCCATACCAATATTGCCCTCGATCTGCCATATTTCCAGCATACCAGCCGTCTGCCAGGATGGCTGCGATCACATTTTTACCCTTTTTCAACAGTGCACTCACTTCGTAGGTATTGTAATCAACTCGCTTCCCATAGTCCGTCCAGCCCGGAGTGAAGTAATCATCGCCCACACGTTGACCATTGATGTAGAGTTCGAACACACCAAGGGCCGTCACATAAACCTTTGCTGATTTCACTTCATGCACCACCTCAAACTCTTTTCGCAAATGGGGACTTGGTAGAGGCTTGTATTGTTTTGCCTTTTCGATTTGGTTTGCCCAAGGTTTAACTTCGATGCCTCTGTCATTCCAAGCTTCATCAAATCCTATCCATTGAGCAACCCAATCTGTTTCTTGAAGGAGTCCGACTGACCAATGATTCACTTTACTCCACTCAGAAACTTGATCCGATTCATCCCAAATCCTCACCTTCCAAAAACACATGACTCCAGAACCAAGAGAGGCTCCTGCGTAGCGAATGTTGGCCGATTCATCAGTAAATATCTTCCCCGAATCCCACAAATCAATGACATCCTTATCGAGTTGAGCCTGAGTAGATGCCACCTGAATTTGATACGCGATTTGCCGTCTTGACCTTCCTTCCCCTTGAAGGATCCACGTCAATCTTGGACTCACGTCATCAATTCCCAAAGGATTCTGACGGAAGTCACAGCGCAGATTCACCGGTAATAAATCGGTTCTTGGTTCTCCACATCCAGAAATTAGGAGCAACAAGGCATAGAATTTTAGAAATCGTTGAATTGTCAATGGTTAGACTTGATAAACTCAGCTGATTCTTTTATCTGATATTCCTTACCGGTGATGCGGCCGTGGGTGATCACGTCCATGTCAACTTGCCAATTTCCATTTTCCAACCTATGTCCTTTGATGGTTCCTGCCTCCAGAAAATGAATTTGCGGGTCCATGCATCTACAGAGCTGCATATAGATGGCATTGTGTTGTTTCAATTCGGGTCCGTTCCATGAAAATTGTTCCGTATTTTCTACCAACTGAAACGAAACTCTTGATTCTGCCTTTGAATGATTTCCTTGATCTCCGGCATTGTCTGTTGCAAATTCAAATACCACGAAAGATCCTGAGTCAATACTATAGGAGCTGACTCGAAGCGAATCATGTTTTAAAATGCTGGCTTCAAAAAATTGGAATGACTTGCTTTCTGTAAATTCCTGCCCCTGCAATCGAACGGAAGTCAATGCCACCAACATGATTGATATGCCCGTCATTCTTATCATCTGTCTGTAATTAAGATTGAGCTTTTGTCTTGCACCTCTTTGTCAATGACTAGGACTTCTTTGCTTCGATCCATCGGATCTATACCATTCAAAAATATCTTTTGACTTCCTGAGCCACTCACGCGCACCATTGTCCCGACCTCGGTGGTTGGCCAGCTATTTTCAATGACTGTATTGCTTGTCTCATGCAACAATATTACCGCGTCCTTAGAGTCCTTCAAACCTTGGCTTCCTGAGAAATCTCGAATGACTAATCCGTCAATATTTGACGTTCTAATTGCATGTCGCCACCCTTCTTCGACCTCTTGATCATTCCATTTGACAGTAAATCGTTCCAACAGCAGATTTCTCACATTCTCAGCATAAAATGCATCATCGGCTCGCTTGTCAATGTAATTCTCGGGATCCATCTTCAACTGAACATTGATGAATTGAATGTTCTCTAGACGCACCCCCTCGGTGCTCTCAATCTTGCTGGTTCCCATTCCGGTAGCCACAATATTTTCAAACCGAACATCTCGTATAAAGCCGACTCTGGAATTCGGGTAACGCTTGGAGAGATAAATCCAAATCGGATCGGCATTTCCCCACCAATTGAAGTGCCTTCGAGTGCACTCTACTTTGATGTTTGAGAATTTCACGCGCTCAACAGTGGCTCCGTCACGAACCACGATACTTAAACCTCGATTCGAATTCTTAACCACACAATTCGTGAATTCGATTTCCCGAAAATCGCCATGTGACTCCGTGCCAATTTTCAGTGCGGTCGATGAAGACTCGAGTGTGCAATTTGACACTATTACATTCTCACAGGGGAATTCTTGAAACCAGCTTTTTAAAACAATGGCGTCATCGCCAGTTGAAATCTGGCAGTTGGTGATGTTGACATCTCTGGTCGAATTGATATCAATGCCATCTGCATTGACCCCTTTCTCCAAAGAAGTGGTAATGATCACACCATCAATGCTGACTCGTTCACACTTCAAAATGTGTATCGTCCAAACCGAAGACTCGATGAATGAAACGCCTTCAATCTTAATGTCCTTACAATCGACAAAGGACACGAGCCCCATGCTCGGATTTACTACGTAGTACATCTTCATTTCCACCCCGGCCTTTCGCGCATTTTCGGTAATATTCGCAATGAAACCGTCTGTTTTCCTTAGGTCCTCATACACCCGCTTAGCATGTCCATTGATTGATCCTTTTCCTTGAATACCAATATTCTTGGCCCCATTCGCGTAGATAAGCATTGGACGAAATGCATACTCTAATGGAGCACGATAATCATCAATGTTTTGACTTGCGTGAATGTTCGCACCTGATTCAAGATAGAGCGTTACCCCATCTTTGAGCACAATCGTTCCTGTTTTATAGTCTCCAGCTGGGAAAACAACCCTACCTCCTCCCTGACTATAGCTGCTATCAATAGCGCTTTGAATGGCAGCAGTTGACAAAGTAAATGTGTCTTTCGATGCTCCGAAATCCTTCACGTTCAAATCACCGGCAAGACTGGTTTTGAACATTGTTGTAGCAATGAATGCGAAAAGCAATCTTATCATTTGTGTTTCACTCAAATTCAAATTCGGTCCAAGTACCATCATCATCACCTTTACCATAGATCAACAAATGTCCACCATACTCACCGCCATCGGGATCACAATGGACAATCATCATACGGAACTTATTTCCGGGTTGAATAGGGGTCCAGTGTTCATCACCATTTCCCATTGTCTGTTTCGCGGAAATCTTAGCCTCTAAGACATAGTCTGCCTCACTGCGATTCCACGGATTAAACTTGATGACATATTCGAACGCCCCCTGAGGCAGAGGAGTTTCCACATACGTTTGACGAGCATCTCCGTGGCGCCACCAAGCTCCATAGCTGGGATATAGCGAGTCAATAACAAAGGCAAACCCGTGATCGCCTGATCCAAATTCTTCGGCAATGGTATCCATAGGATACTCAAAAAACCATGCTATGGCATCCTTATAGTACCAGCGCTTTGGTTGATGTTTAGATTCGGTCACATCATTGACATTGTCCTTAACCTCCGCTCCCAAGTACAGGTAATTTTCGTCCCAGGCCAAGTAATAAGTTGATGCCAGGTCAAGACCTGTTTCACCATCGTGAATGGTCAATTTGTTTCTCGCTGACTCATACCATGGTGATGATTGAACGCGTTCAAGGTTCCATTCTCCATCATTGAATGCCGCTGTCTTCCAATCGTCCAAATTCCCATCGATGATTACTTCCTGAGAGAGTCTCGGAATTGTTTTAAAATCTACTGATTCTTGCGCGCCAACCGAAAATATCGGGCAGCATCCAGAAAGCACAAAAACTGTTTTCAAGATTGATAGAGGCATCGAGGCCGAATTTAAGGAATGAAGAATAAGCATTTCATTTTCTAACATTGCCTGACGCGAAATATTCAATTGACTTCTATTATATCGAATATTCTATTGTACGGTGCATTGGCTTCGATTTTAGGTTCATGTAGTGAAAGCAAATGTGAGCACGAATTACTTGGACGATCTGCGCCAGGAACCAGAGAAGCCATTGTGGGAACGCGCTTCAATTCTTTCAACGAATTCAAATCCGTGGTTAACATTCAATATATGGGTGGTGGGTCTCAGGATACATTTGGGGCGAAACCAAAAGCATGTGTTTCCTATTTGAACCTGACATCGGAATTGGAACAAGGCGTGAGTCAGACGGATTTCTTGAAGGCAAGGGATGGAGACTTTTGGGACAAAGCGAATCTCATCTTTAACTCACCTTTCGCGGTTTTTAATAGGGATGCCTTGATTAAAATTTATACCCTTTCGAGGAATCAGTATGAAATCTACGGGATGGACGATCTCGCCTTCTATCATGTCGCAGAAGCTATGATGTGCAACATCAGCGAATTGGATTTGCACCGTATTGATGAACGCGATTTTTCCGAAAAAGGGTTCATCAATACTTTCAACCACATTATCGCTCAGTCATTCATGACTTCTATCTACTCCGAGGAAGTTGCAGATTTTATAGCAGATGTCCACGAACGCTACAACATGCCCGAATTGGTTACTGGAGATTTTACATACGAGCAATTATCTGACCTGAAAAATGGTCCGATGGATAATTACATCGATATGATCAACAATGAAATAGGTCAAGAGATTGGCAAAGACCTTAAGGCCAAGTATAATGTTGGGGCCTCATATCAATGGACGCCTGCATCCTTATCAGACTTTCTGAATGAGATTCAAAGCCATTTAAGTTGGTCACTCGGGATTGGTTTCACCCCTTTCCGAGCCACAGATGAGCTTGTCATCCGCTTTTCGAACAAACTGAACAAGGTAATGATACAAACAGTGCTGCCGAATTAAGGTCTATTGCTGCGCTGGATTCTGTACACGCTGTTGGCACCCATTTTCTCTGGCTTCGTGTAATAGTCATTCGCAATCTCCTCAGCTCCTTTAACGTTCAACTCTTGCAGTCGCTCAAGCCAATCGCCTTCCTTAACAACTCCTTGCACAAGTTCACAACCGCTGAAATCCGCATCTGTCAATTTGGTGTGTTTTAAGTTGGCCCCTGTCATATCAGAATTGCTAAGTTTTGCTTTTATCAGCACGCACCCTTCCAAGTCTGCACCACGCATGCTCGAGCTATCTAACAAGGAACCCGTCAAGTCTGACCATCGTCCATAGGACTCCTTTAGATTACATCCTCGCAATTTCGCATTCCTCAAATTCGAACCATCAAATGCAGCCCATGACAGATCTGCTTTGGTAAAATCAGCCCATTCCATGCTGCATATGTGCATGTTCGCATCACGAAGATCAGCTCCTCCAAAGTCAGTCATTTTAAGGTTGGCATAACTCAGATTTACTTGACGCGCATTCACAGCTCTCAGATCAGAATGTGCCATCTGTGCGTAACTCAGATTAGCTACCGTCAAATTAGCCCCGATCAAGTTAGTTTTCTCCAACAAAGCACCCGACAAATCCACTCCTGATAAGTCCTGATTTCTCAAGTCCGTTTCCTGAAGATCAGCCCCCGCGAACGACACCTTACTTTTGATGCCGAACCAAGTAGCTGAATCAAGCTCCAGTCGGATAAGATGTAGTAACAATTGACCTCTTTCGAGACTATATGCACCCGCGCTGAGCGTATCTCCCTGAAGATATTTATAAGGTTTGAATGCATGACTTAAATCCGCTATGCGCTGAATGGTCGTTTGGCTCAAGGTATGTGCATCGTTGTTCTTAAGCTCCTGGTCGATTTGATCCATGAGTTCAGTCAACATGGGCTGCATATTCTCACGGCCGACAGTTTCAATCATTTCCTGCTGACGTTCTATGGTCTCACGCACACCCTCAAGCTGCGCTCTCAAGGCCAGATTTTGCTTGTCATTCCAGTACCAACCAATGCCAATTCCAGCTATTAATAGCAGTAGGATGACGGAAATGTTCTTTGCTTTCAAGGTGCTAAATCTAGCGGTTTCAAATGTTGTGACACATTTTATGTGTAGGTACACACATTGTTGCGTTAATTGATTACCTTGCACATTGAACGAAAAGAACTATGCTAGCTGAAATCATCACAAAAATTTTGTTTCTGATTGCAGTGGTAGACCCGTTGGGGTCAGTACCGGTTTATTTAGAAGCCACAAAGCAGTTCGATGAAAAGCATAAAAAGAAGATCGCCATAAGCGCCTCACTTCTCGCATTTTTTGTTCTGCTTTTCTTCATACTTGTAGGCCAAATCATCCTTGAAGGAATGGACATATCCCTTTACGCCTTTGAGATTTCAGGTGGGGTTATTCTATTTCTTTTTGCGCTGACCATGATTTTTGGAGAAGGAAAACCCGAGTCTGAAAAGCATCTGATCACGGATTACAAACACGTAATGGTATTTCCAGTTGCAATCCCTTCTATTGCATCACCAGGCGCGATCATGGCGGTGGTGCTGCTCACCGACAACCACATCTACTCCTTGCAACAGCAAGCAATGACAACCTTCTTAGTATTGATTGTGATCCTCTTGACCATGGGGCTTTTGCTTATCGCCAACATGGTTCAAAAGCGCATAGGTGAATACGGAATTACCGTGATCAGTAAGATCATGGGATTGATCCTAGCCTCCTATGCCGTGCAGAGCATTCTGAGCGGACTCAAAGACTTTTTTATCGTACTCAAATAACCTCAACATGACACGAAAACTCATTGCACTCCTCACCATCGTAACACTCACCGGATGCTTCGGTACCAAACTGGTCACACCTTCACAGACGGATGCGGACCGTGCACAGGCGAAGTATCCTGGTATCAGTGTAGCTGATCTAAAATCAGGAAAATCATTGTATGAAGCCAACTGCGACAAGTGCCACCCATTGAAGAAACCGGCAAGTCGCACCGAATCAGAGTGGATGAAAATTGTACCCAACATGGTCATGAAAGTGAACAAGAAAACAGGAACTGAAATGAGTGCCGAAGACGAAGAGAAAATCCTGCATTACCTCATCACGATGAGTGAGGCTCCTGCCAAGAAATGATGCTCAACAATTGAGTCATGAACCGTAAAGACTTTGTCAAATCCATATTAGCCGTATCCGCCATGGGAACCTTAAGCAGTTTCAAGAAATTCACGGACGAACTCCCTTCACAGGGCAAAAAAATGCCCGTGTTGTTCACTTCACATGGAAACCCGATGGACATTCCGATGAGCAAGGAGGAGCGTCCGTTTTGGAACACGCTGTACAACCTCGGAGTGGATTTGCAGGACAAGTTTGAGATTCGAGCAGCCTTGATCGTTTCGGCTCATTGGTGTACGAAAGGAACGTTCGTGAACATCTCTCCGCAGCAGGAGCAGATCTATGACTATTATGGTTTTCCGGACCATTACTACGATCCCAAGTATCAAGCGATGGGTGCACCGGACATCGCCCACGAAGTCAAGAAGATCGTTCCCACCGTTACAGAAACTACCGACTGGGGATTGGATCACGGAGCATGGCCTATGCTGATGCACCTGTTCCCAAAGGCGAACATTCCGGTGTTTCAAATGAGCATTGACTACTACGCCAAGCCGGAGTATCACTATGAACTCGGCAAGCAGCTTAAGGAACTACGCGAAAAAGGCGTGCTCATCATTGGTAGTGGATCGTTAATTCACAACCTACGATTGGCGATGCAAAAGATGCAGCGCAATGACATGAATCCATACGGCTGGGAAGCGGAATACGATGCCTGGATCAAAAAACAAATCGACTCGCGCAACTTCAAAGACATTATCAACTACGAGACAAGCCACAAGCTCGGTAAAATGGCTGCTCCAACACCCGATCACTACGTACCTGTATTATACAGCCTAGGCTTGATGGATCCGAACGAAGACATTAAGTACTTCTACGAACAGACGACCAAACTGCCCGCGTTTAGCGAGCGAAGCTTTATTATTTCGGATCAGCTGGGGTAACAAAAAAAGATGCCCTTCTCGATACGATCACTCACGCGATCACTCGAAGTGACATCTCTTTGAAGACAGCTCTCGATCCAACCCACTTTAAGCGGGACACTCGATCCGGCAGTTACTAGTTATTTACATTGGCATGCAGTGGAAACCAATGCTTTTGGTTTCTGTGCCTCCATCATGGTCAGTGGTGATGGATATCTCAAGCGTCATGTCGCTGTGAATGGTCACGTTGTTCACCCACTCTTCATGGATGTGTACCGGGCTCTCGTGCGCATGTTCTTCCTTCGAAAAAACCACATCGTCATTATCTGAGTTGTTGATGATTTTTATGGAATAACCATGAACCTCCTCTGTGGTTTCATAGGTAGCCGAAATATGCACCGTTTCACCCAGATTAAACGTACTGTGTTCCTCCGGAGAGGAGATTGTAAACTTGATAACAGGTTCCGGATCAGCATATTCACAATTGCCGTCATCCTTCTTTGCCTCTGCATCATAGTTGGTGGCGGTTTCGTCCATGCACCCTTCTTTTTTGCAGGATGAGAACGTGAATGCAGCCATGCTCAGTGCCATCACTGCGATGATTGAATATGTATTTGATTTCATTTTGTCTTTATTAAATAGTTTATCTGAATGGAGAATTGGGTTTTAGCCTCAATGTGCGAGGCTCCCAATGTTTGATATAAAGGATGGGCCATTCGCATGGATGCCATCCACTGGTTTTTAAAAAATAATAGCCCCGCTTTTGCGTCCACCATGGTTCCACCGGAATACTCGTTAAGACTCCCGATCCTCGTGTTCTGGTTGTCCTGCTCAGAAAATTCATAGGAAGCTCCGGCAAAGGGTCGCAGTTGCAATCCGCCCTGCCCGACATTGAACAATCGAAACACCAAGGCTTCCGCCCCGAATCGATTCCCGAACTGGTAGTGCTGCTTGTTCACTCCGTTGTGACGAGCATTGAGGTGGGTGGACAAGCCCCACGTCATCCAGCGCATCATGTAGCTGATGTTGGCCAGGTAGTCAATAGACCCCGTGCCGGGCTGCATGGACGGAATGAAGATTTGTCCCTCCTCGCTCATCGTCTGCGACTTACCTGTGGGCAGCTTGACACCACCACCGAAGGAAAGCCGATGATCGAATCGACCGGAGTCAATGCGCGAAAAAAAGACCACGTTGCCTAGCAAAGCAACATCGCCAACGCCAGTAGAGGTTGTAATAACCACTTCTTCCTTGCGGACGAAGTGGTTCATCGGAACAATTCCCGTGAACTGCAGAAAGCGCACAGGCGTGAACCTGCCGCGCAGTTCCAGTGACTGAAATTGCTCGTTCGACACCACCGGTTGCTCACCTGCAAAAAGGGTCGGATGCGTGCTATTAAAAGAGCGTGTGTTGTATTTCAGTCCAATGAAGTGGGCGTTTTGCATTGACATAAACGCGCCCGAAACCGTACTCATTGAACATCCACACACATCACATGCCCACGAAGCGGTGGAGATGGCCACGAGGCCAACCACCGCAAAAACATGTTTCATGTTATTGAATGATTAGTTGAAAAAAAAAACGTCTGTTGATCAACTAATGCATGGGAGGCGGACGGAATGTATCGCTGAGGAATCCGAGGGAAACGCTGGAATAAATGGTTCCCCAAAGGAGCTTTGAAATGGATTGCGAACCGATAATGACCGCCTTACTTCCAACA
The DNA here is from genome assembly GCA_041391765.1 of Flavobacteriales bacterium. Taxonomy (GTDB): domain Bacteria; phylum Bacteroidota; class Bacteroidia; order Flavobacteriales_G; family Salibacteraceae; genus SHAN690. Next base: position 94,314 of record JAWKNJ010000014.1, read on the forward strand.
ATGAACGGAGAAACGCTGAACTCCACGCGCGGTGGTGTGCTGTTCTTTTCCTGATCCTGTTCGGCTTGTTTGAGTTTTTGAGCAAGCACGCACTTACCGTCACAGTGCAGCATGGGTTTGTCACGGTTTTCGCAGAGCACCTTACTGATGTACGCCTTGTTTGCCCAATACCACGAATGCACGCTGAGCTGCAGAGCGAGCGGTGCCAACATAATACTGATCAATAAGGCTGCGATGAGGCGCATGGGGCAAATGTAGCGTTGAGGGTGATTTGGTATCGGAAATTAATAGTGATTTCAGTCATGCGATCTTAGCATTAATACGATCCTCTAAACTTCTATCCAGTTTATCAATACCCAAATCTGTTCTCATAGTTTGACGCAAGTTGAATAGCGCTTCGTTGAGTCGATCTTCCTTGTCGAGTAAAATTCTAGTATCAAAATGAACCGACTCAACAATGTATCTGGTCGCAAGAACACAAAACTCTTGAAGACAATCCATGACACTGTTAGGGATATACACCCCATGTTCTTTAAATACCGAATCGAAGCAACCTTGCCCGACATTGACCATTGGCAAAATGTTCTCGCGACAGTAATCCTCCCATTCTCCTTTCTGGCTTTTATCATAGTCATATATCTTGACAAAAGGATCCGAGTTTATATCCAACTGTAGTTGAATTTCGCTGCATGCCACGTGTATACTTCGATACGCTTCTAGCTTCAACTCAAATAGCTTTGATTCAAAGTCTTTTCGCTTATCATGAATCAACGCCCTATAAATAACAAAGGCATTAAGCGCAAGGATTAAGATGTTTATCCAGTCGATATATGATTGTTCCTGCATCGTATTCAATTGTCAGTTGATTCGTTCCCTGAATAGCTCAAACTTCCAAGCAACTTTGCAAGCCTTGTAAACGGGTACTTGTTTCTCCAAGGCAAACTTTAGAACTTCTGGAATGTCCGTGTCTGGGAAGTTGAGACCAAGAATTATTTCAGCGAATTCATTGTCTTCTGCATAAGCTTTTCTTCTTTCTGATTCAGGATCAACGTTTTCTGGGTAATAGGTGAAAAACCTGTATTCCTTTTCGTATCTCCACTTCTTTGCCTTAGTGTGCGTTTGTAAGAAAGAATTCCTCATCGGCTTTTCCTCAAGTGGGTCTAAACGCGGAAATTTATCTGAATATGAGACCTTCCCTCCTCCTCCAAATCGACCGGAGTTCCTTAGCTTTTCTTCATGAAAGCCATAGCAAATACCTTTATGATAGTCTCCATAATGACTCCACATCAGAATGCTGTCCCACTTTGAAGACATCGAGATGATGCCCAATCTTTGGTCTAGTGCACTAAACTCTATCGACATAGCAAACTGTTGCTCAGCAGGCATATCGTTCTTTAACCTTTCGATGTAGTTGTTGCGCAATTCTTCGATGTTGTCACCTCTTTGCAGAAGCTGCTGCCTGTTATTATTGATCATTTGACCGACATAGGAATCTATCTTTTCTTCTGTGTCTAGTAGCTCTGGACAAAGTGGTATTCTACAGTCAAATGGGTCATTCATATACTTCGGTGCTGCATAGAACAACTCATTTTTATGCAAGACTGCTTTGTGACTGTCAGAAGTGAAATTTCTGTACTTGTAGACTATTGGAGGATATTTCATTAATGATTAAAACTAGGGTCAACGAAAACAGATCAATTTCTGTCTTCCAATCGTAAACAAAATAGTAGAAATAAAACTTACAACCGCTGCACCTCCATCAGCGGATAGCCCCGCTCACCCTGCTCGTTGTAGAAATCGGTTAAGCTTGTATTCCACCCATAGCAGTAATTCCAATTGGAAATACCATTTTCGTTAGCATGAGAATTATCCCCCTACTCTTGGCAATGAGCTTTGGCCTCAGCGCATCCTACGCAAACAACGACTCGATCATACTCACGACTCAAGCGAGATTAGATACAGCAAAATCAGCTGGCTCAAGGATCCAAATCATGTTGGACATTATTGATCGACTTGAATTTTCAGATCCTGAAACTGCAATCGGTTGGGCAGATCAAATAATCGAGTTAAGTGAGAAGAACAAAGATCGAAAGGGCCTTGCCGTGGGTTACGGATCGAAATCAAGAATACTGAGCTATTTGGGTGATTTTGAAAATGCCATCACATTAGGAAACAAGGCTGCGGACATTGAAAAAGAAATTGGACGATTGGACAAGTATGCCGGAGCCCTAGCCAACATTGGAGTTTACTATGAAGATCTCGGTCAACCGGATGAAGCCATGAAACTTTATATGGAAGTGAAGCAGCTGATCGATGATGGATTGAATGACAGTAACCTGCTCGCCAACTTGAGCAACAACATTGCCTCGCTGAACCAAGGCAAGTGCCGATCAATGATGGACACTTCGTTCTGCTGGGAATGCATCGCACAGTATCGCATAGTGCTCTCCATTGATGAAATACATGAAGACCTAGCTAATTCGGCTCGCACATTGAACAACATTGGGAACTCCTTCAATGACATGTTTCTGATCACCGAAGACAAAACACTGGCAGACTCAGCCTTAAAGTACTTCCGAAAGTCGGCCGCGCTTCGGGGTCAATTTAACGACCTAATGGGCTATGTGAACGTTTATTCCAATATGGGGTTGACGTTTGCCGTGTTGAATCAGCGCGACAGCTCGACCAAGTATCGTGAACTGGCATTGGAAGCGGCTGAAAAGTCGAAATACGCTCCCGCCATCATTCACGCCCTTCAAGGACTAGCTGATGAAAAATACGATTTGGGAGAATACAAGACTGCTGCTGAATTGGGGGTACGGGTGCATTTGATGAGCGACAGTATGTTATCATCTGAAATGACAAAGCAAATTGCCGAAGCGCAAGCCAAGTTTGATGTGGAGCGCAAAGCCAAGGAAAATGCAGACCTGAAGGCTGAGAAAGCAGAAGCCAGAAGCCAGCGAAACATGGTGATCGGTGGAGCATTGTTGCTGCTGTTACTAGTCGGATCAGGTTTTGTTGTTGTTCGACAACGTCAAAAAGTGACTCGAGAAGCCGAGCTTAATCAACAGCAGAAACTTCGATTCAAGGCGGTAATTGAAGCCGAAGAAAAGGAACGAACACGCATTGCCAAGGAACTCCACGATGGACTGGGCCAGTTGCTTTCCGTCATCAAAATGACCATTACCAAGATCAATCCAACAGCGGAAGAGGACAAAGAACGCATCGTCACCGCAAAAGACTTAGTGGATGAAACCGTGAAAGAAGTACGAAGCATTTCGCACAACATGATGCCCTATGTGTTAATGGAAGAAGGCATTCACAAGGCCGTTGATCAGCTGGTTGAAAAGATCAATGACGTTGGCTTGATCCAGGTCCATCTGACCAATAGCATTCGCGAAAAAGTGCTCGAATCAACAACCAGTATCGCCATTTATCGAATCATACAGGAAGTCCTGAACAACATGATCAAACACTCTCAAGCCAAGAACATATTTGTGAAGTTGGAATCGAAAGGCGACAGCATTCATCTGGTCATGAATGATGACGGAGTCGGCTTCGACACGAGTGAAATTGAGAAGTCGGAAGGCATTGGCTGGAAGAACATCATTTCCCGCGTAATGACCTTAGATGGTCGCATCGATGTGGACTCCGAACGAGGAAAAGGCACTTCGGTGAATATCGATTTGGTGGTGTAATCACCCAAACCCCGCCCCCAACACATATTTCCAACTGTCTGGAATCATATCATCGTTTTCGGATTTCCAATGCGCAAAGACAGTTTGGAAAAGGAGCTTAATTTCTTCCTCATTGAGGATTCTGCTTTTTGGCAATTCCAATTGATCATTGATGACATCGAAGTTTTCCAGATAGGTTTTGATACGCTCACCGATCACCTTTCGGCTCAGCGATAGAAGGTCATCATTGGTGACTCCTCTAGTCTTCAATTCAGCTCGGGCAGCCTCGATGGCTTCGTTCGTATAATCCCCTTCTTCCGATTCAATGATTTGAACCAAAGCCTCAGATGAGAACAATTTGTAGCGCTCTGTTAGGGTCAAGAAGGGTGAGTTTCTCCAAATCTAATCGCTTTGAATGCACAAAAACCACTTGGTTTGCATTTGAATCAACCCTAAAGTGAGCTTTTGGTCAAATAAGCGTGTTTGGATTACCGGTGCATCCAGCGGTATTGGCGAAGCCACGGCTAAGTTGTTAGCATCAAAAGGGGCTTCATTGATCCTGAGTAGTCGCAACAAGGAGCAACTTGATGCGCTGATTCAATCTCTACCGAATCCGGAAAAGCATGAAGTAATTGCACTTGACGTGAGTGATGCAACTTCACTTCGAACCGCGCTCAATCAACAGAAAGCGACTTTGGAAAGTGTCGATGTGTTGATCAACAATGCGGGCATTAGTCAACGTTCACTTACCTGGGAGGCCTCAGCTGAGTCTGAGCGCCAAATAATGGAAACGAATTTCTTTGGTGCGGTGGCGGTAGCTAAGGCAGCTCTTCCGGGGATGATGCAGCGCAAAAAGGGGAATATAGTTATCATGAGTTCGCCTGCGGGAAAATTTGGATTCCCATTGCGATCGAGCTACTCAGCAAGCAAGCATGCGCTTCAAGGATACTTCGAATCCTTAAGAGCGGAACTAAAAGACACCGACATCATAATATCGTTCGTCAGTCCGGGACGGGTGCAAACCAACATGGGCATTAATGCACTAACGAAGGACGGAACCTCCGCTAATGCTATCGATGAGCGACTGGCTCGAGGTATCACTGCTGATGAATGCGCCAAAGTGATTGCTAAAACAATTGAGAGTGGGAAAGCCGAAGTATACCTCGGTAGAGAACAAGTTTTAATTTATTTGCACCGCTATTTGCCGTGGCTATTCCGATGGGTGGTCACGCGAGTAAAAGCTAACTAGTCTATGATCAACGGCATTCAACAAATGGGCATTGGCACACCGGATGTGCACAAATCCTGGAAATGGTATCGCAAAAATTTCGGGTTCGATGTTCCAGTATTTGACGAAGCTGCCGAGGCTCCTTTGATGACACAATACACGGGTGGAAAGGTGCATGCTCGTCATGCCATCCTCGCCATGAACCTAAATGGAGGTGGGGGAATGGAAATTTGGCAATACACTAGCCGACCATCAGCTGCTCAGCCTGAATTCTCGTTGTTACGCAAAGGATTGCTTGTTACCAAAATCAAGTGCCGCGATGCCAAGTTGGGTCATGAATCCGTGGCCGAACACAATGCATCTGACGTCCACATTGACCCGGCAGGTAAGCCGTGTTTCTCTGTCATCGATCCGTTTGGAAATCCGTTCATCGCCTCTGAAACTGATCATTGGTACCAGAAGAAGCAAAGCATTTTCGGTGGAATTGAAGGAGTAATCGTGGGAGTTTCCGACATGGAAAAATCAATGAAGTTTTATCGAGAGGTTTTGGAAGTCGATAAGGTGAACTATGATGAACAAGGCGTTTTCCCGGATTTGGCCAAACTAAAAGATGGCGACAAAAAATTCCGGAGGGTTCGTCTCGAACCAAGCAACCGCAACACAGGAGCCTTTTCTCAGGTTTTCGGAATGTTTCACATCGAGTTACTTCAGCCGTTGGAAAACGACAGCCTTGATCACAACCTGAAGGATCGATACTGGGGTGACCAAGGATACATCCATCTGTGCTTTGATGTGAACCAAATGGATCAGATCAAGGCTCGTGCTGACAAGATGAACAATGCCTTCACAATTGACAGCGGAGACTCTTTCAGTATGGGCGAAGCTGCTGGTCGCTTCGCATACCTCGAAGATCCGGATGGCTCCCTTATCGAACTCGTAGAGACGGACAAAATCACTGTTTCCAAAAAATTAAACTGGTTGCTAACCCTTAGCGACAAGCGCAAGAAAAAGCCGTTACCACGCTGGCTGTTCTCGTTCATGGCGTTGAATCGTGTGAAGGACTAGGAAAATTCAAGCACAATTTCAAACTCAAATTCAAAAGGCTCTGAGCTTGAAATTGAGTTTGAAACTGATTTTCCAGAGCGTGACTTCTATCACATCCCATTGTTTTACCCACCCATACTTTCGCCCTGTAAACGAAATACTATGGGACTATTAGATGCATTATTCGGAGGGGGAGGAAATCAGGCAAAGGAGTTGCTGGATAAAGGAGCTGTGGTTATTGATGTTCGCACACCGGCCGAGTTTGCCGGAGGACACGTGAAGGGTTCGAAGAACATTCCGTTACAGACTATTCAATCCAAAGTGAACGACATTAAGAAACTGAACAAGCCAGTAGTTGCCTGTTGTGCCTCAGGCATGCGAAGTGGCCAGGCAACAGATATCCTTCAGCGAGCAGGTATTGAAGCCGTAAATGGCGGACCTTGGACCAAGGTCAACAGTTTAGTAGGATAATACCCCTATCCTAAAGCGGGAAAGTTATGAGGTAGGTAGACTATCGAAAAGGCAATAATAACTTTCCCGCCTTTTTATGTTCTTACGATTGTTCCAGGCGAACAAAAACTCATCGATTAATTCGATGTAGACCAGGCTCAATGACAGACCTGAGATTGCAACCACTATACCAGGCCATCCGAATGTAATTCCAAGTAGAGCAAAGAGAATCCAGAACTGAATCATGTAAAGCACAGTCGTGCCCAACACCATCACCGTGTTTTCGAAAATGACGTCCTTGATCTTTGTTTTTACAATCCAAGTGGAGATACGATAAGGCAAAAAGTGAAACACCTGCGCCAGGGCAACAAATGGTGCCAGCACCAACATGACCCCCCACTGAATCCATGCAGACTTTCCGTTGTGCAGCATTGATTCTGTGTGCTCAGAGATTTCCAGCTCCTTGGCTTTTGACAACCACCTCTGATCGGGCGTCCAAACTCCTTTGTTCATTTTCTCCACCAGTGCCTTCTCCCTCAAGAATGGTTCTTGATCTTCAATCATCCACTCTTTGCGCACATCATTGTTATTCAAGCGCAATGCATCCAGCGCAACTTCGGACGCACTTTCGTCAGAATAGTCCTTTGGCTGAATCAGCAACTCATCTAAAGCGTCTTGAATATCGCTGGTGAGCTTCACGTAAGCTTGGTTTTCATTGGATCGGAGGAGTTCCAAATAGGATGAAGCCTTGATGGGCTTGCCAAAATTGGTCATCACGGTTGCTCGGAACTTTCTGAACTTACTGTAATTGTTTGCCATAGGAACTATCAGCACTTCTTTTCCAGATCGCCTAGCCACGTAGTCCAATGCCAACCTCGCGGTTCCCTTTTTCAGAGGCTGGAGCTTCTTTTCCTGGATACTGATTCCCTCAGAAAAAATAAGCACGCGACCACTGCGATCGAAAAGGTCGTAGCATTCATTAAAGCTGTCCGCGTTCTTGTTCAGGCTTTTATAGCCGTCTCTTATTCTGTAAACGGGTAACATCCAAATGCTTCGAAAAAACTTGTTGAGCGATTTGTTTTCGAACACATCCCCTCGTACCAATACATGACAAGGCTTTCTGGTAATCATCGGTAGGAAGATGAAATCCACTGCCGAATTGGGGTGCGTGCAGGCGAATATTACGGGAACACCATCCGGTATGGGTTCTTCGAAGTGGTAATAGACCTTCTTAAACCACATTCTCAACCCATTGATGATCCAGAAATAGAGGTACCAAAACAGCATTGCACAAATGTAGGTTTACGAGCGGGCGATTAGTAATCTTGCAGTCAAATCTGTAGTGATGGAAGTAGTTTCTATAAACCCGTGGAATTTAGAGGAGATTGAGCGTTTCAAAACGCATACGAATGAAGAGACGGATGCTATCATCCGATCAGTAGATGCAGAATATCAGACTTGGCGTAAAACGTCTTTTGCGGATCGCACCAAACTGTTGATGCGCGTTGCTGATATACTCAATGAGCGAAAGGACAAGTATGCAGCTCACATCACTGCTGAAATGGGTAAGCCTATTGTTGAGGCTGTAGCTGAAGTTCAGAAATGTGCTTGGGTTTGTCGCTTCTATGCTGAACAAGCAGAGTCATTTTTGAAGCCGCGAGCCATTGAAACGGATGCTTCAAAGAGCTTCGTTACCTATAGTCCGCTGGGTGTGATATATGCCATCATGCCGTGGAACTTTCCGTTCTGGCAAGTGTTTCGATTTGCAGCACCAACTTTAATGGCAGGGAATACCGCGATTCTAAAACACGCTCCGAACGTGACGCGTTGCGCTTTGGATATTGAAGAAATTTTCCGCGATGCGGGTTATCCGGCAAATGCATTCCGAACGCTGATTCTGGACAACTCACAGGCAAGTCAGGTAATCGAACATCCATTGGTGCGCGCAGTTTCATTGACAGGAAGCGAAAAAGCAGGTGAAGCAGTGGCCAGCACCGCGGGTCGGGTTTTGAAGCCAAGTGTTTTGGAATTGGGCGGTAGCAATGCGGTCATAGTACTAGAGGACGTTGATTTGGATCAAGCAGTAGACGTAGGATTCCGCGCCCGATTCTTGAACAGCGGCCAAAGCTGCATAGCCGGTAAACGTTTCTTAGTGGTCGATTCATTGTATGATCAATACATCGAAAAGTTTGCGAAGAAAGTAGCCGAACTTCAATTCAGGGAACCTACAGACTCAAGTACAAAGATTGGTCCCTTAGCTCGGGTTGACCTGGCAGAAGGAATAGAGCGACAAGTGAACGGCAGCATCGCGAAAGGCGCTAAGCTGCTTATGGGAGGAAAGCGCGATGGTGCTAAATACGATGCTACCATTCTAACGGAAGTAAAACCAGGAATGCCTGCTTTTGATGAAGAATTGTTTGGCCCGGTAGCTCCATTTGTTCGGGTGAAAGATTTTGATGAAGCGATCAAACTCAGCAACCAAAGCAGCTTCGGACTAGGTGCCACAATCTGCACTGGTAATCCTGAAAAAGCATTGGAGCGCATTCATGAGTTTGATGAAGGGGCCGTGTTTATCAATGAATTGGTGAAGAGTGATCCAAGACTTCCATTTGGCGGCATCAAGCGTTCCGGATTTGGACGCGAGCTTAGTGCCGAAGGCATCTTAGAGTTTGTGAATGCGAAGACGGTTTATGTAAAGTAGCCCGTTTTGCGCATTCAGGCCCAAATTCAAAAGCTGCTTCACAACAAAGCCTTGGCGTTTTTGCTGTTCTGCGTTTTCTGCATTGTATATTTATGGCAGTGCGAGTATGTGAGGCTGACTTTTGAGCGTCCTGGGTCCATACACCAATGGCGTCAATGTGATGGTCCTTCCATGGCATTGCTGTTTCATCAAGATGGTAATCCGATATGGGAACCGGCAATTCATAATCAACTGAATGGCGAAGGAAAGGCAGGTGGTGAATTTCCAATCACATATTACATTGCAGGAAAGCTGTACTCCCTTTTTGGATTCCATGAATCCATTCTTCGATCTCTTCACTTGCTGATATTACTGACAGGAGTATTTGTGCTCCTACACGCCACACTGCAAACATCATCCATCCCAATAATTTCCGTTTTCCCCTTCATCTTCTTCTTCAACTCTCCCACATTGCTTTTTTATGCGGATAATTTTCTACCTGATGGTCCCGGGCTAGGATTTTCGCTTATGGGTCTCGCACTTAGCCTACTGTATTTTCAACAAGGCAAGCGAGTAACTTGGTATTTAGCTGCAACGGCATTCAGTCTTTCGATGTTGGTCAAAATATCTATGGTGTTTCCGTTCATTGCAATTGTTATACTGGAAGGCTGCTATCATTTCTGGCCATCCACAGATGAACGTTATCCGCATTGGGGCAAATCAAGATGGTCGCTTATTTTAGCCGGGATAGTCATCGTCTTCATCCCTTCTATCATTTGGTATGTCTACATCCAGGGATACAACGAAGCTAACCACGGATTGTATTTTCTTACAGCGGCCACTCCGTTTTGGAATGACCCTCCTGAGCAACTTTGGCAAACTTGGATTGGATTCAGAACATACTGGTTGCCTGTTCTCTGGCCAAAAATCAACCAATACATTTTGATTGGTTCCATTATGTTCTTCATCGCATTTTCTTTTAGGAAGAAGCAATCATTGTCCCTGTTGGTAACACTTCTGGCACTGGGTTCATTGGCTTATGCGCTTTTATTCTTCCATCAGTTTCAGCATCATGACTATTACTATTTAACCCTAATGATTTTGCCGCTGATGATCACTGTTTCTGTTACTCAACTGCTCGCGGAGATATTAACAAGAGCATCTATGCAGCAGCTTAAATTGGGAGCCGTACTCGTTTTGTCTATCCTATCGTTGAGAAGCTCGCAAGCGAGTATTTACCTGTTCAAGGACAGTTATTTGAGATGGTTTGAAGTTCACACCTTCAACGCTTCACTAAACGACCTCGAACCATGGCTGGAAGATCATGGTATCTCCAAGTCAGACAAAGTAATTTGCCTTCCGGATATGAGTCCTAACCAAAGCCTTTATCTAATGAACAGAAAAGGATGGACTGGATTAACCGGACTGTACGACTCTCAGGATGTCGAATCAGTCATCCATCTGGGAGCGAAATATGCCATCATAACTGACACAACTTTTGCGGGCCTCACTTTTCTACAATACCACATCACTGACACAATTGGATATCATGGAAATATCGGAGTGTATAAGATTGACTGATTTTTAGCCAAACAATTCCTGAAACACTTCGTCTACCCGTTTCACCGGGCGCACGTTGATGTTCATGCCTTTGGTTTCGATTCCTTTCAATCCATAACCTGAAACGAATATTTCTTCGAATCCAAGCTTCTCGGCTTCGCGAATTCGCTGGTCGATGCGTGTCACCGGACGAATTTCACCACTCAAGCCAATCTCCGCAGCGAAGCAGGTTTTAGGAGGAATGGGATAGTCTTCTGAGCTGGAAAGTGCTGCACAAATCACGGCCAAGTCGATGGCCGGATCGTCCACGCGAATGCCGCCTGCCATGTTTAGGAACACATCAAACTTACCGAGGTGGAATCCACATCGTTTTTCCAGGACGGCCAGCAGCATATGAAGTCTTCGAACATCAAAACCTGTGGTTGTTCTTTGCGGTGTTCCATACGCAGCCGTACTCACCAACGCTTGCACTTCAATCATCATGGGTCGGGCGCCTTCCATGCTGGCTGCGATAGCGGACCCACTCAGTCCTTCATCACGCTGACTAAGCAAAACTTGTGAAGGATCATTCACTTCTTTCAATCCCGAGCCTTGCATTTCATAGATCCCCAGTTCATTCGTTGAACCGAATCGATTTTTAGAAGAGCGTAGTAGCCGATACAAATGTTGACGATCACCTTCGAATTGAAGCACCACGTCCACCATGTGTTCCATCACCTTTGGTCCGGCAATGTTCCCTTCCTTGGTAATGTGGCCTATCAACATGACCGGTGTGTTCGATTCCTTGGCGTATTGGATCAACTCTCCCGTACATTCTCTGATTTGTGCAACCGAACCCGGCACTGAATCAATCTCCGGACTCTGAAGCGTTTGAATGGAGTCGACAATCACCAAATCAGGCTCGACCTCATCAATACGTTCCATCACGCGCTCGAGCGAAGTATCCGTCAACAACAGCAAATTGTCATGCAGTTTTCCAATCCGTTCTGCACGCATCTTGATCTGATTTGCACTCTCTTCCCCAGAAACGTAAAGTATCTTCTGGTTTGGCGAGTTAAGGCCAAGTTGCAACAACAGTGTTGACTTACCGATGCCTGGATCGCCACCGATAAGCATCACACTTCCGGGAACGACACCTCCTCCTAAAACGCGATTCAATTCCGAATCAGGAAGAGGCATACGATCCGCTACCTCACTACTCACTTGAGTAATAGGAACAGGTTTCTTGGCTACACCTTCCGTAAATGTTCTCTTTCCGCCTCCCTTCTTTTCCTTGTAAATCACCTCTTCGATGAGCGTGTTCCACTCACCGCAGCCCGAACACTTTCCCATCCATTTTGGACTTTGTGTTCCACAGGTTTGACAAACAAATGCTGTTTTAGATTTTGCCACGCTTCGAAATTAGAGTTTCCCCCATCACTTCGCTTCTGAATCCCGCTCTAATACAAGAATGGAAACTGAAGCGAGTCTTAGTTTTTTGAGATTTCGATTCCATATATAAACGTGTACCATGTCCGCCTCATCTCTGACTTCTGGCGTCAGGTAACGGATTGTATCGGCATGATTTTCACTCAAATCAATGGGTTGCGCATGATATCCATAACTACCCTCTTCTCTAACCATCTCCGAAACAATATATAGCTCATCTCTTACCAGTACAGAATCCCCTGAAACGACAACTTCAATCCAAACATGATCTTTGTCGCTCAATTCTTCATACGGAGTCCTTAGAAGGGAAAAGAATTCGTTTTCTACTGCAACGGACTGTGCATTTGATAATTCGACCGCTCCATAATACTCCGGAAATTGCAGCTTAGCATTTCCATCAAAGGTCCTTCTTACCAGAAGTAACCGCTGCTTGGAGGCATTCCATTCTGTGTCCAAAAAAGTAGACCAATAATATTCCCCTGTCATTCTGTATGGATCTAAAATCCCGACTTCCTGTTGCCAATACTTGAAAAGACTGAGCAGAGCAGCCAGGCCAATGAAGGTTCCCAAAGCCAATCTTGCCCAACTTTTAAAATTGAACAGCCGCTCCAGAAAATAGGCCAAGCCGAATGCAATGAATGGGTAGGTCACAATCATCGGACGACAAGAAAAGGCTGCTCCATACCACCACTCTGTCCAACTTGAAACTACCCATAATTCAAGAGCCACAAATACCACGATGGGAAGTCCAAGCGATGGTTTTTTTGTTGTTAACCAAATCAGTCCTGCCAGCACGAATGCGATAAGCGGGGTATATACGAACCACCCCTTTCTATAACTGAACAAAACATCCCAAATGTGTGGAGAGAAAAAATCCAAACCAACACCGGGATTGACATAACTGTCATATAGCAAGTGCCCCGTTTTCGAATACCAATACCACAGTTGTGGGGCGGCCATTAATATTACACCAAAACCTGCAATGCATAACGTTTTCCAATGACTCAGCAGCTGACTCAATTGTCCCCTTAAACCGCTTATCGTACAAGCATTCCAGCAGAGCAGCAAAACAATTATCACCCCTTCGCTTGGTTTTACTAAGATCATAAGTGCGGCTGCGATAACTGAAATTATCAGGTATCTAGGTTTACCATATTGATAAAACCGGTCAATACAATAAACTGACACAACAGCTAGCATGAAAAGAACATTAACCGTTTCCAGATTCTTAATCGTAAGGTGATGGATCACATTAGTTCCGAAAACCATCAGCAGAATGGTTAGCCCAGCTGCCTTGTCACCGAAATATTTAATGAGAAGTTTCCTTAGATAAACCAATCCAATAATCGTGTAGGAAATGCAGCCAATTGCCAATGAGTATTGATATGGCGCTGAGAACCCGTCTGATTCGAATCCAAACGACAATGCAACTAGATGGGCAATGAAGAAAAAGGGCAAATAAAACAATGACATGCCCATCAGAAAAAAGTACATAGGTTCACCTGAAGGGCTCGCGGATAGCTGATAAAGCGTGTCGGTCAAATGATAAGTCTCATTAGCCTGATGAATCCACGAAATATCGTTCAGCAAAAAATCGCCATGTATGAAAATGGATGGGAGATAGAGGTAATAACCAAACGCGTCCCAGGAGATTTCGTGCGTGTGCACATTTAGCAACCGGTAGACTACAATGAATAATACCGAAATGGCAAGTGTTATTAATGAATAATTTGCCCTTGCCCAGGTGGTCATGCGCAATGTTAGATGTTCTACTCTAACATCGCAACTGCTCTCCTTACCCCTTCCGCCAAAGCATCCACTTCGGCTTTGGTATTATAAGCAGCGAAAGAAGCCCTGACCGTTCCAGGAATACCAAAGCGATCCATCAGAGGCATGGCGCAGTGATGGCCAGTGCGAACAGCAATTCCCAATTGATCCAAGATGGTTCCCATGTCAAACGGATGAACATCCGCCACCAAAAAAGATATGACCGATGCCTTGCGCTCAGCTGTACCAATTATTCTTAATTCAGGGATTTCGAGCAGCTTCTCGGTGGCATATTCCAGAAGTTCGTGCTCATGTTTAGCAATCTTCTCCAAGCCCCACTCTTCCATGAAATCTAAAGCCTCTCCAAACGCAATGACATCCGCAATATTGGGCGTTCCAGCCTCGAATTTGAAGGGCAGTTCATTGTAGGTTGTTTCTTCAAACGTGACCCTATCAATCATCTCCCCACCGCCTTGATAGGGAGGCATGTCGTTGAGCCATTGCTCTTTGCCATAAAGCACGCCAATACCAGTGGGCCCATACATTTTATGCGAGGAGAAACAGTAAAAATCCGCGTCCAAATCCTGAACGTCAATCCGAAGGTGAGGTGAGGCTTGAGCACCATCGATCAACACAGCCGAGCCAACCTTGTGCGCTTTGGTGATAATTTCTTCAATTGGATTGATGGTTCCGAGCGCATTACTGATGTGTGCGACTGCAACCATTCTAGTATTCCCGCTTAGCAGTTCATCAAAACGATCCATGATCAATTCACCCGAATCACTCACAGGAACAACATTGAGTTTGGCACCCCATTCATCACACATCATTTGCCACGGAACGATGTTGCTGTGGTGTTCCAAAGCGGTAATTAAAACCTCGTCACCATCATCCTGAAATACCTTTCCAAAAGAACTTGCTACCAGGTTGATCGCTTCGGTAGTACCGCGTGTGAAGATGATCTCATGATCGTGCGTGGCATTTATAAATGCCCGCGTTTTTCTTCTCACTTCCTCAAAACGATCCGTGGCCTTCTGGCTAAGATGGTGCACTCCACGGTGCACGTTTGCATGTTCGTAGGTATAATAACGGGTCAACGCATCAATGACTTGATGCGGCTTTTGAGATGACGCGGCATTGTCCAAATAGACCAATGCCCTGCCGTTGACTTGCCTCTCAAGAATTGGAAACTGAGCTCTGAATTTTTTAGAATCGAAACTCATTGGAACTTGCTTTCAATAAAGCGCGCAATGTCTTCACGAATTGCTGCGTGCTCTATGACTTCGATCACATCAGCCGCAAACGCTTGCACCAACAATCGGTGCGCGGCCTCTTTTCCAAGGCCTCGACTCCGCAGATAAAACATGGCCTCTTCGTCCAATTGCCCAACAGTACATCCGTGTGAGCACTTAACATCATCGGCATAAATCTCTAACTCCGGCTTAGTGTTAATCGTGGCTGCATCACTCAACAAAATGTTTTGATTGCTCTGAAATGCATTTGTTTTCTGTGCATCCTGATGCACCATGATTTTCCCGTTGAACACACCTGTCGATCGGTCAGTCATAACGCCTTTGTAAAGCTCGTTGCTATTACAGTTAGGTTTCTGATGATCTGCATATGTTTGGTTGTCCACATGCTGACGATCGCTAGTGAAATAAATTCCCATCATGTTGGTTTCGCAGCCTTCGCCTGTGATAGAAGCATGAATGTTGTTTCGAACTAATTTACCGGACTTGGTGACCGTCACCTGCGTATAATGACTATCTCGCTTTTGCTCAACATACGTGGCATTGATTCCTGAAGCCGAAGGGCCTTCATTTTCGATGAGGTAATATGTGGCCTTGGCATTCTCATCCACAAATATCTCAGTCACCGCATTGCTGAATGATCCATCATTCTGATCGCCTTCAAACTGATGCAAAAGTGAAATCTCAGCCCCGCGTTCGATGTGAATCAGGTTTCGAACATTCGAGGCCTGCTTTGTTCCTTGTGCGATGTTCAAGATGCAGACAGGCTTTTCAATTCGCGTGTTTGCAACTACTTTGATGTAGGCTCCATCTTCAAAAAAAGCCGTGTTCAGTGAAACAAAGGCTTGCTCTTCAATGTCTCCCTGCTTTCCCAGTTTGTCCAACATCTGATTACGTTGTGTTCCAAATGAGCTTGCCATAGAAACCGCGATCATACCTTCCGGAACAGCATCACTCAAGTCCGCATGAAAACGGCCATTTATGAAAACCAACGTTGCATAATCCGCGCCTTGTATTCTGAACTGCTCAATTGTTTCAAGTCTTCCTTCCGCATGACCATAGTCTGCAGAAACCAATGAAGACACTCGAGTATATTTCCACTTCTCATCCCGTGTTGTTGGAAAAGCGAGTCCGTTGCGAATAGCAGCTCTTGCTTGTCCTTGAATAGGGAACAAGGCCGGTTTGCTATCGAATTGCTTTAGAAATGCATCTTTGGTCATGCGGTCACTTCTTCTTTGATCCAATCGTAACCCTTTTCTTCCAGCTCCAGGGCCAATTCTTTTCCGCCTGACTTCACAATGCGACCATTGTATAGAACATGGACGAAGTCAGGAACGATATAGTCCAACAAGCGTTGATAGTGCGTGATAACTATGAATCCGCGATCGGAACTTCGAAGCTTGTTAACACCATTTGCCACGATCTTCAACGCATCAATATCAAGCCCAGAATCAGTTTCGTCTAATATTCCTAATTTGGGTTCAAGCATTGCCATTTGGAAGATCTCGTTTCGCTTCTTTTCTCCGCCTGAAAAACCCTCATTCACTGCTCGATTTGCCAAGTTCTCTTTCAATTCAACGAGCGCTTGCTTTTCCTTCACCATCATCATGAAGTCCTTTGCCGTGATGTCAGGCAGGCCTTGGTGGTTTCGCTTTGCATTGACAGCCGCTTTCAGAAAGTTGATGTTGCTAACCCCTGGTATTTCGACCGGATACTGAAACGCTAAAAACAATCCTTCACGGGCGCGCTCTTCTGCGGGCCGATCCAATAAATCCTTTCCTAAGAATTTTACATCGTCCGCCTCAACTTCGTATTCCTCTCTGCCTGCCAATACAGACGACAACGTACTCTTTCCACTTCCGTTTGGCCCCATAATAGCATGCACCTCACCGGCATTTACTGTGAAGTTGATGCCCTTCAGAATCTGGTTTCCATCAATGGAAGCCTTGAGGTTTTTGATTGATAATAATTGATCCATATTCACTTTTCTAATCCATTTCTTGTGGGATTGTGCCTGTAACCCGATACAATACGGCAGTCCTGCAACTATCCAAAATTTCGTAATGATATCTACTCTCCAATTTCTCCTTGTGAGATTCTGCTCTCAGCAGCAATCTATCGCCCTGTGAAATTCCATCAACTTCATTTTGCAGTATCAATTCCTGACCAATGGTCGCGAACTTGTGCTTGTAAAAGAGTATTGAACCTTCAAAATGGTCATGAACCACAATAACATTATTGAGATCCTTTTTCTGTCGAAATGCTTTGTTTAGAAATATCTCCTGTGACTCGAAATCCATCTCCTGCAAATTCAGTGTCATTGCCTGAGTGTGTTGGAACATTCTGAAGGTTGGAAAAAAGAACAAGACTGCGACTAATACTGACTTTCTCGTGTTAACTTGAGATTTTAATATGCTGTTTATTCCATATGCTGTTGAAATAGCCGCCAAGGGATAAAATGGCATGTCGTACCAAACCAACTTTGAACGAGAAAATGAAATAACCAGCAAATACACTAAAGCTGAAATGGAAGCCAGTGTAACAAATGGGCGAGCTTCATCCTTGAAGAATGAAATCACAATCCCAGCCGCTGCCAAAGGCATCCACCACATGTATCTTCCATCGATCATGTTTCGGAAATAATATATCCACCAATGGTCATGTCCAACAGACTGGGTATATCGCCCTACGTTAGATCTAAAAAACATACCCAAATAGCCTGGTTGTGCAGATTCTCTCAAAAAAATGTATGATATCATTATAGCAACAGCACCTAAAATCCCGACATACAATTGCCAAGATTTCAATAAGTCGATAACCAGAGATCTCTTATAAATGATTGTGTATAAGGCAAATCCAGGCAAAAAAAGTACTGTGGCCATTGACTTTGCCCAGAATCCAACACCAATCACAAATAGCAACATCCACAACGAACTATGATCGCGAGTTTGACTAAAGCGATAGAAGAAAATGAATTGCAAGGTGAGGCAAAGTGTGATTAAGGCATCAGCTTCTGCCCCGCGTCCCGTGTGATATCCAATGAACCCAATGGAAGTCAGCAAAACCATAGCTGACATCATGGCTACCTCATGACCAAGCTCCTTTCTCGAACTGAAGAAAATGAGTAAAACTACGATTGCCGAAGCCACTGCGCTGGGCAGGCGGACTGCTAGTTCGCTCACTCCCAGCAAAGAAATCGAAAGCATTTGTAGCCATGTTTGTAGCGGTGGCTTTGAAGAAGTGAAACTCGGTTCACCATTGAAATAACTAACCAACCATGATCCTTGATCCAGCATCTCAACTGCGTGCACAGCAAACCAACCTTCGTCCCACAAGCGAATATGAGGAGATCCTAACTTCACAAAAAGGAACAGGTAGATGGGAATCAACAACAACACCCAACTCAGATTTCGGTATTTACCCGGAAGATTCATCGATCAGCCCACGCTGCCTTCAAGCGAAATACTAAGCAATTTTTGAGCTTCTATAGCAAATTCCATCGGTAGTTTATTCAAGACTTCTTTGGCATATCCATTGACAATTAAACTGACTGCTTTCTCTTCATCAATGCCTCGTTGAAGGCAATAGAATATTTGATCCTCTCCAATTTTTGAGGTCGTAGCCTCATGTTCGATTTTGGATGAACTGTTTTGAACTTCTATGTAGGGGAATGTATGTGCTCCACATTCGCTGCCTAACAACAGCGAATCACACTGACTAAAGTTTCTGGCATTGGATGCATTCGGAAGCACTTTCACCAGTCCGCGATAGCTGTTATTACTTTTTCCCGCTGAAATGCCTTTGGAAATAATAGTGCTTTTCGTGTTCTTGCCAATGTGAGTCATCTTTGTACCAGTATCAGCTTGCTGATAGTTGTTCGTGACTGCTACAGAATAAAACTCACCAATGGAGTTATCTCCCTTCAATATACAGCTTGGATATTTCCAGGTAATTGCCGAACCTGTTTCCACCTGTGTCCAGCTTATTTTCGAGTTACTTCCATCGCACAATCCCCGCTTCGTTACGAAATTGTAAATGCCGCCTTTGCCTTCTTCATTGCCTGGATACCAGTTCTGCACAGTGCTGTATTTGATCTCCGCATCATCCATGGCAATCAATTCTACGACTGCAGCATGCAGCTGATTTTCGTCCCGCATTGGCGCTGTGCAACCTTCAAGATAGCTCACATATGAACCACTATCAGCAACGACTAGCGTTCTCTCAAACTGCCCAGTCTGGGCTTCGTTGATTCGGAAGTACGTGCTCAATTCCATTGGGCATCGAACTCCTTTCGGGATATAACAAAACGACCCATCCGTGAACACAGCAGAATTCAATGCTGCGTAAAAGTTGTCGTTTGCTGGAACCACCTTTCCCAAGTACTTCTTCACCAGTTCCGGATGGTTGTGAACTGCTTCTGAAAAGGAGCAAAAAATAATGCCAAGCTCGGCCAATTTTTCCTTGAAGCTGGTTTCAACACTAACACTATCTACAACAACATCAACGGCAACCCCAGTTAAACGCTTTTGTTCCTCCGTGCTGATTCCCAGCTTATCATACATTGCTTTCAATTCGGGATCTAGTTCATCCAGGCTGTTTAAACGCTTCTTCGTTTTTGGCGCAGAGTAATAGTAAATGTCTTGAAAATCAACCTTTTGATGATGTATATGAGCCCAAGTTGGCTCAACCATATCCCGCCATTGCTTAAAGGCATTCAATCTATATTCCAGTAGCCACTCAGGCTCATTTTTCTTAGCTGAGATAAATCGAATAATATCCTCACTCAACCCCTTTGGAGCCTTATCAGACTCAAAGTTGGAGACGAATCCAAATTCGTATTTTTTATGTTTTAGCTCTTCCGCTAATTCTGCTTCTGTATAAGCCATATCA
Source organism: Flavobacteriales bacterium (assembly GCA_041391765.1). Classification (GTDB taxonomy): domain Bacteria; phylum Bacteroidota; class Bacteroidia; order Flavobacteriales_G; family Salibacteraceae; genus SHAN690. The sequence goes on from JAWKNJ010000014.1 coordinate 114,288, forward strand.
ATTGCCTTGGGCTGTGGAACGTTCTGAATAAATCAAATTGAAAAACTCTCTCCACAACCACAGGTTCTGGTTGCGTTTGGATTTATAAACTGAAACCCTTTTCCATTTAATCCACCACTAAAATCTAATTCTGTCCCAACTAAATAGAGGAAGCTCTTCTTATCCACGACAATCTTCACTCCCTTATCCTCAAAAACTTTGTCATCCGCTTTAAGTTGAGTGTCGAAGTCCATCAAGTAAGTCAACCCAGAACAGCCACCACCTTTCACTCCGACACGAATGAATGAATCTATAGCATGCCCTTGTTCTTGAATTAATTTTACAACTTCTGCCTTCGCAGTTTCTGAAACACTTATCATCATTATTCTCTTTGCTCTAATTTAGATCGCTTCTAAATAGATATGTCAAGAATGCAAAAGTACTATATGTTCAGGTTTTCAACAAGCCAAAGTATCCTTACCTTGCGTGCATTATAACTGTGCTGTAATACCTTCTTATTGAGCATATTCATGTGCCTGTCAGATATTCTTAAACTCACTTTTTTTACGACTTTTCTTTGGATCGTAAATGCGCAGGGCCAGCCTTCATTTACAAGAACTGGAGTGTTTGACGATATCCAAACCAGCCATAACGTTCAGTCCTGGGGCAGTGGAATTAGCTTTTTCGACATAAATGAGGATGGCTGGGATGATATTACGATTGTTCAAGATACGAACGCATACCTGACCCTGTACATGGGATCACCAATTGGCTTCATAGAGGTAACAACGGATATTTTCATTGACGGACACGCAAAAGCTGCAATGTGGATTGATATAGATAATGATGGAGACAACGACTTAATTGTATCATTTATTGACTCAGCCACTCAGGTATTCAGACATGATTCAACCTTCCATTTCACAAACGTTAGTATCAGCCTGGGCTTCACAATGGTTCATGATCAATATTACGGTTTGGGCGCTGGCGACATCGACAATAATGGATATTTAGATATCTATGTTTGCAATTACAGCAAGGACTATCCGAACGTTTTCTATCTATCTGACTCCTTAGGCTTTACTGAATCTGGCGTTAGTGCCGGGGTTGACGACAGCCTAAAAGTTTCTTTCAGCTCTATGTTCGCTGACTTTGACCATGATGGTCTTATTGACATTTATGTCGTCAATGATCATTCTGAAGGCAATCAGTTATATCTAAACAATGGAGACAGCACATTCACCCCTGCGACAAGCGGTTTGAATATTGGCCTAAATGGGATGGGCATTGCGCACACAGACATAAATCACGATGGCTTTCTAGATCTTATAATAACAAACACCAATGATAACGCGGTCTTATCTAGCTCATCTACCGGGACTTACACCCTAGACACGGGCACCTATTTCATCGATTCTTCAACGGTTTCATGGGGGTGTGTGTTTTTCGATCCTGATTTAGACATGGATAGCGATCTTTTCGTTGCCAGTGGAGAGGTATATGCCAATGTTCCCTACCATTCAAATCTTTTCTATGAAAACTATGGTGACACGTTTCTGGAACTAAATACAACCATTTATAATGCTCCCGCCAATCCTACCTATGCAGCGGCACATGGTGATTTCAATGCGGATGGACTCCCTGATTTATTGTATCAAAATAGCGCTCCGGGTAAAATCGAGCTTTATAAGAATACAACAGCAACCGAAAATCACTGGCTTCGCTTGATGCTTGCAGGATCCGTGTCGAACCGAAATGCATTTGGCGCCATAGTCATAGCATATCAAGGCAATGTTGCCAGAAAATATTGGAGCCTTTCAACTGAGAGCTACCTAAGTCAAAATTCCCAGTTTTTGAGCATCTCGTCTGGTGACACCTGTGGATTTGATAGTATTCAAATTTATTGGCCGATGCCAGGCTCAGACACCACCCTTTATGGGGTAGAATGTGACCAAACAATAAAACTCTTCGAAAGCGGGCTAGCCTATCCCGTTCCAGCCATTCAGCTCCCAGATGGTAAATACATCTGCTCCGGAAGTCCTGTGTCCTTGACGGTAGCAGGACACTACACCAGTTTAATTTGGTCTACCGGCTCCACCGATGACACCATTACAACTAGCCTAGCTGGAACATATAGTGTAACTGTTACCAACCAATTTGGCCAAACCTCTGTTGCCATTCCAGTGCAAATTGGATCTGTTTTGAAGCCAAGCTTCGAGGTCCAGGTAAAAAAACCTACATGTTTCGATGCTAAAAACGGTTCTATAGAGGCAATTCCAAACGCAGGTCAGAGTCAAATCACCTACTTGTGGAATAACGGAAAGACTATCGCAAAGTTGAATAATCTTGATACGGGAGTTTACAGCGTTAAAGTCACCAACCATTGGGGTTGCAGTCGCACCCGAATAATTAATCTTGATCAACCAGACTCCATTTCAATAGACTTTATTACCACCAACTTACATTGTCATAATGACTCTTCAGGTTCTATTTTACTAAATGTCTCCGGTGGCACCCCTCCCTATGCATATTATTGGCAAGACGGGGCATTTACACAAATGCGTAGCTCACTATTAGCATCAACGTATTCGGTAAAGGTTACTGATTTACTTTCTTGTTCTAATACGGGTTTAGTGGGTCTAACCCAACCAGAACAGCTTGGTGCGCAATTGGAGATTCAAAAGCCTGATTCTTCCATCGATGAATGGCATGTTTCAATAGTGCCTGAAGGAGGAACACCGCCCCATTTCTTTTCTTGGTCACACAGTATAAAAAGTCATTCTGACACTGCGATTATCAAAAAATCCGGTTTACATCAAGCGACAGTTCGTGATGCGCACGATTGTTCCCACACAATAAATTTCGATCTAAATGATTCGATCTCCATTATAAACGAAATTCACGCATCAAATGACATGGAAATTTGGTACCCGAACCCATCTCATGGTGTGCTGAGTTCAAATAATAAAAATGTTTCAAGGGTAGAGTTATATACTGTGTATGGACAGCTAGTTGGTAGATTTGAAAATGTCAATCAACTTCAAATTCCTGTAGGAATAGAGAATCAATTCTATTTAGTCGTTTCCTATATCGATCATGGGGTCTACGTGCAAAGGATGCTAGTTCACTAGTTTAAATTTCCTCTCCAAACTTTAGCTTGAACTGCTTTCGGAGCAGCCATGCTATAAGATATATGAATGGCGTGTCTCCCAAGGCCACAAGTGCTTTGAACATCCATCCGTCCTTGATTAAGTCACCCATTGTTTCGAACGACTCCTTGCCGTAGAATAAAACTAAAACAACCAGCGTTGTGTCAACAAGTTGCGATAAAATTGTTGAAGCATTATTCCTGAGCCAGAGCCATTTTCCCTCGGTCAAACGCTTCCAAAAGTGAAACAATCGAACGTCTACAAGCTGAGCAACGAGATAGGCGGCCATCGAAGCAAAAATCACTCTCGTTGAATTTCCGAATGCCATATGATAAACCTCATCGGAGACAGGTGAATTCTCAATTGCTCGGAATGAATCGCCTACCCATAATATCAACATGGTAAAAACCAATGCCGCAAAGCCGGTCATTACCACGTAATTAGTCTTTTTGCGACCATAGATCTCACTTAATATGTCTGTGATAAGGAAGGTTATCGGATATGGAAGTACCCCAGCTGATAGTGTGAATTGATAAAACCCGAGGTTGACGATAACAAACTTGTTGGCAATCAGATTGCACACAACGAGAGCGGTAATGAACAATGCAGCAAGAATCAAATAGGTTCTATCAGCCTTGCCTTGTCTGGTTTTGTTCATCGTGATGGAGTGAAATTAGAATTATCTTTTAATGGCTAGACATGGAACCCCAATCATTTAGACACTCCTTCTGATCAAATTTGTCTCGCTCAGGATAAATTGACTGGTCTCCTAAAATAACCCGCTAAACACGCACTCCCATCACGCAGACATCGTCAATCTGCTCAAGCTCACCTCGCCAGTTAAGGAAATACTCGGATAGAAACTCACGCTGCGTCTCACATGCGTCTTTACCGCTCAATACGACAAGTTCTCGGAACAAACTGTACTTCATCTTCTTACCGTTCTTACCACCAAACTGATCCGCGTATCCATCGCTAAAGATGTATACCGTATCGCCATCTTTCAAACTCACTTCGTAGTTTTCGAATTGAGTGGCAAATTCGTACAAGCCGATCGGCTGCTTATCCCCTTTAATCTCATAAACATTCAGACTCTGGTCATCGGACTTAATGGTAACCGGTTCATGACCCTGAATCTCATTTCTTGTAACAATCCACAATGGGTTCTGTGCTCCCGCGAATTGCAGCTTTCTGGTGATCGGGTTCCAGCTACACATGGCGATGTCCATGCCATCTTTCACATCTTCTGTGGCTGAGGCAACCTGTTCTACAACATACTTTCTGGTGAGGTCAAGCAATTGAGCTGGCGTGGCACTACCTAGCTCACGTAACGCGCGGTTAAGAGCGTTATAGCAGACGACACTCATCATCGCACCTGGAACTCCGTGACCAGTGCAATCTGCTACTGCAAAATATACCGTCTCATCCTTCTTCTGAATCCAGAAGAAGTCTCCCGCTACTACATCCTTCGGCTCGTATATGATAAATGAATCTTTCACCATGCTATTGAGATCGGTTATCGCTGGTAACATCGCCTCTTGAATTCGCTTTGCATAGTTGATAGAGTCATTCAATTCAGTGTTCTTCTCTTTCAACTGCATACGCTGAACTTCGATTCTCTCAGCCTGTTTCTGGTTTTCTAATGCATACTTTTTCTGCTTGCGGTAATTTCTATATGCCCAAACGAGTAATAGGGTGATCAAGCCAAGGGCTCCGGCAATGAATGCATTCAGTTTCTTCTGATCAGCCAATTGGAAGCCAACTTCACTCAGATTGGCTTCTTGCTTTTTAATTTCATCGTAGGTAGATGCCAGAATTTCATCGAACTCAAGCAGCTTCTTTTCCTTATTCTCAAGAACGGCAACGGTTCTTTCCAAGTCAGCTTGGCGCTGATCAAACAGCTTCTGTGCTTCGGTCAACTGCTTGTTGCGTTGATTCATAACCGCATTAAGCTTATCCAATTCCTTTGCTTTGTTTGCGATGTTACTTTCCAACATGTCAACTTCCAGAGACTTGAATCTCAATGCACTGTCCAATTCACCTTTGGCTCGAAAAAGGCCCTGATTCATTACCTCCAATGACTTTTTCTGCAATTCGATTTTATTAGCACGCTCCTTCTCTGTCTTAAGGGTTTGTTGAGCATCTGCCAGTACGTTTGCCCATTCATCTTTATCAATAGTGGTTTCCGCTTCTTGTCGAAGTTCCGCTGTTGCTACAAATCCGCGCTTCACAAATTCAATGTCGTTGATCTGAATCTTAGTGTCGGTCAAACTACTTTCTATATTGATCATGGAAGAACTTACGCCATAGCCCTCCGTGATCAGTAGCGACTTGTCTTCGACAACCTCCATTAACTCTTCGCTACTGATTCCTGACGCAGCAGTTGCGAATAAAATGTCAGGTTTTTTGTAGCGCTGTTTCTTCTTCAAATCCTCAAGCCCTTCAATCAAGCTGACATCGGATTTGGCGTATTCCTCTTCCTGCTGCTGAAGGATTTTCATTTGAACGAACGTACTGTAGTCGTCCAAAACAAAAATGTCCAAACTATCTCCGGGGTCCTCCGGCCAAACTACTTTGTCTTTTGCCCCGAACAAGACCCTGCCAACCCGGTTTGACTTGGCGTTTTTCTTCGCAACCTCATATTGTTGCTGAAGGTCTGCAAACCGTTCCCAGTAGTCATCGCTTTGCTTATTGTCGTATACCCACTCTTTCTTCTTTTTAGACCAACTAATCTGAGTTACACCTCCTTCATTCTTTAATTCATTGGTTAGGAAGGTTGATTCAATCAAACCAATATCGAACGCGAAATTCAGATCGGATCGTTTCAAATCACCGTCTTCGACACCGATCAAATTAAAAAGCATCCGCTTTGAAGTTAAACCGGGCTTAACCCACTCAACGAAATAGTCTGTTCCCAGCGGTAGCTTGAAATAAAAGCTGCCGGATATTCCAGTTTGCTCTGTAAAAAACAAACCATCGTCATCATAAATGTTAATAGTTACATCACTTGCGGGTCGCTCATAGCCTTCAGCATCCTCCATGCTTTGCTGCATGGCATATCCCTCTATGACCAACTCATCTTGAGCTACGAGGGGCTCGCAATTTAGCATCATCAATACCAAAACGAGCACCATGCTGATTCTCGGGGTAATCGCAGCGAGGTTCATTCCTATGTTATGTAGGGCTCCTAACATTCAGGCGATTAAGCATTTCCTCAACCCAATAGCCTTAATTTACAAAAATGAAGGTTTTTTCACTACGCAAAACATCTCAAAACTGAGTGTTATGCAGAGTCTGCTCTTGATATGATCGAGACCTAAGTTATTACTATGTAGAAGTAGAGGTACTACTCAACCAACTTCAGCCCATCCAAACTTTCAAGTTGACCCTGAAGTTCATCCAAAGTCACAGGCTTGACCAAGTATCCCTTAACATTAGCAAATGCCATCGCTCTTTCTCGGTCTTCTATGTTTACTGATGAAGTAAGGATAACCACTTCGCCACCATAACCATGCCCGTTCATAGCCTCAAGCAAATCCCAGCCGGATAAGCTTGGCATGGTTAGGTCCATGAAGATTACTTGGTGCGTTCCCCGTTCTTCAATCAATGAGAGTATTTTGCTAGAGTGTGTATATGCTTCCACTTTTAAGTCAGGATATAGCTTCTGAAGCATCTTAGTAAGAATGAAAAGCGCAATTGGCTCATCATCCACAATGATTATTTCTCGACAGACACGTTTTGTCACTAAGGGTTAGGATTGGTTCTTAGATCGTTCAAGTTTACAACATTGAGCCAAAAATAGGCCATTTGAGATACCAATAATTTTCAAGCAGTTGATGTCAACAATGTCTAAGTCTAACCATTGATCAAAAAGTGCGATTTGAATTCATTCTTTGAGCTCAATGGAAACGTTTTTTATTTTTTTCGTTTCCAGTGTGGGTTTTGTTCCTACATTCGCCCCCGATTATGGAATTCGAATTGGACGAAAGAGGACGCGAACTGCTGGAAAAGTCAGCACACCTCTTCATGCGCTTTGGCATTAAGAGCATGACCATGGATGATGTGTCCCGTCAACTTGGTGTCTCGAAGAAAACGCTTTACCTCTATGTGAGCGATAAGAATGACTTGGTGGTCAAAACGTTACAAATCATTGTTGCTCGAGAAAAAAATCGCGCGCAAGAGCTATGCGACAGCATTCCTAATGCCATTGATATGCTGTTCGAACTTTCAAAGGACATCAGCCAAAAATTTGGTCAAATGCACCCTTCCATCAATTATGACCTCGAAAAATATCACCCCGAGGCTTGGGCGATTTACAACGAATTTCAAACCAAGTTCATTACAAATTGCGTAGAGCAAAATGTGCAGCGGGGAGTTGAACAAGGTCTGTATAGAGACAACCTCGACCCATTTCTTATCGCAAAGTTTTACTCTTCGAAAGTTCACATGTGTTCGGATGGGGTGACGTTCGACCCCAGCAAGTATTCATTCCGAAAAATTCATCTTGAAATGATGCGCTACCACATCCGAGGTATTGCTAGCGAAGCCGGGATTGAATATTTAAAAGAGAAAGTAAAACAAGAAAACATTGACCTATAGAATGATGAAAAACTTAACCTCTTTATTCATAGTTATTAGCCTCTTTGGCAACGCGCTGGCTGAAGCTCAGGAAGCAAAAAGCTTTTCACTTCAGGAGGCGATGGATTATGCCGTTCAGCACAATTATCAGCTTCAACAGGCAAAGTTTGATGTTGACATCTCCAAACGCAAGGTGAAGGAAACCACGGCAATTGGGCTTCCCCAAGTGAACGGTGAAGCGTCCTATAATAACTATATCGACATTCCAACCCAAGTAGCCCCGGCTACCGCTTTCAACCCAGCGGCAGACGCAGATCAACTTGTCCCTCTTCGATTTGGATTACCACATTCAATGAGTGCCGGAATCACTGCCAGCCAGTTGATTTTCGATGGTTCTTATTTCGTGGGGTTGCGAGCAGCAAAAGAGTACGTGAAGGCTTCTGAATTTGGACTGCAACGATCAGAAATCGAAGTTAAGAACAGCGTAGCCCAAACTTATTACTCAGCGCTGGCAGCAATGGAAAACATTGCTGCATTAAAGGAGAACAAAGCAAACATAGAGCGCATTTATTCCGAAACATCCGCTCTCTTCGATGCCGGTTTCCTCGAAAAGCAAGATGCGGATCAAATGCGTTTACTAAGATCGAATACGAGTAATCAGCTCGATTTTGCTGAACGACAGCTTGATAATATTCTCAATATGCTCAAGCTACAAATGGGCATCGATATCAAAGAAAATATCACACTATCCGATGACATCGAGACGATAGTGACCTCGCAGAGCGATGGCAGCATTTCACTTCTCGATCAACCGTTCTCAGCGGATCGACATATTGATTTCAAATCGCTTGAGCAAAGTCAGAAACTATCGGAGCTTTCCCTTTCAAACGAGCGTGCCCGATACTACCCCCAATTAAGCGCCTTCTTCAACCACAGTCAAAACGCCTACCGCAGGGAATTCGACTTCTACAATAACAGCAATTGGTATCCTACTACGTTGTGGGGTGTTCAATTAAAGGTGCCATTGTTCAGCTCGCTTCAAGGTCATCAACGAGTGCAGCAATCCAAGTTGGAATTGGCAAAAATCCAAAGCCAAAAGACACAGCTCGAACAGAGTTTGTCCATGCAAGCACTGAATGCTAAAAGCAACTATAAAAGTGCGCTTGACCGCTATGACAACGTAAAAGAAGATTTGGAACTAGCGAAGAGCATTAAGGAAAGAACCAGAATCAAATATAATGAAGGCCTGGCTTCGAGCACCGATCTGACAACTGCAGAAAATCAGTACTTAACATCATTAGGAAACTACATCAATACCACATTGGAGTTGCTCAACTCAAAGCTTGCGCTTGACAAGGCACTCGGAAACTAAGCCAACATGAAAACACAAATCATTCAACATAAAACAATGCGAAGATTAGTTGCTTTATCTCTTACAACTGTTCTCCTCGCCTCTTGCGGAGGAGGTGAAGATGATCTTGCCAAGCTTCAGGAAACTAGAGATTCTTTAAAAGATGTGCGTTCGGAAATCTCTGACGAAATCAAAGACATTGAATCCCGAATAGGCGAACTGGACACGACCAAAAAAGAACACTTACCCCAGGTCACATCAATGACTCTTAAAGTACAGCCATTTGAGCACTTCTTTACCGTTCAAGGGGTTGTTGAAGCTGACCAAAATGCGCTGGTGTATCCAGAGGTGAATGGAAGAATCACCTCGATCTCTGTAAAGGAGGGTGAAAAGGTGAGCGCAGGTCAGACTTTGATGACCATTGACGCCAAAATTGTGGCCAATCAGATCGATGAAGTAAAATCAAGATTGTCGCTGGCCGAAATCGTTTACAAGAAGCAAGAATCGCTCTGGAAGCAGGAAATCGGCTCTGAGATTCAATACTTGGAAGCAAAAAACAACTATGAATCTCTGAGACAAAACCTCGAAACGCTACAAGCTCAACTGGCCATGTACACGGTGAAAGCTCCATTTAACGGAATTGTTGACGAGATTACTCCGAAAGTCGGGGAAATGGCAACGGCCATGATGCCTGCCTTCAGGCTCGTTAACATGAATGATGTTTATGTAAAAGCTGATGTTGCGGAAGCATATTTAAGCAAGGTAAAATCTGGTGACTCAGTTGTTGTTGCATTCCCGAGCATTGGAACAACCATCAACACGACTATTGAACGCTTAGGAAACTATATCAACCCCAACAACAGAACATTTAAAGCAAAAGTGAACCTGCCCAACGACCAGCAAGTTCTGAAGCCAAACATGCTTGGCGAAGTGAGCATTCGTGACTACCATGCGAAGAATGCCGTGGTTATTCCCTCCTCATTGGTTCAGATGACCCCAACTGGGCAGCAGTTTGTATACATCATTGAAGGTGACATGGCAAAGAAGGTTGAAATTCAAACCGGTATGAGCTACAATGACGAAATAGAAGTTACCGAAGGTTTGAGCGGAAATGAAACGCTGATCAACAAAGGCGCTCGCTCCGTGAAGGACGGGGACGCTGTTGAAGTAAAGTCATAATCGTCTCAGGATCAGACATAATATCATGGAAGAAAAAAAGTCAAAACTCAGAAATTTCGGACTCAGCACCGCAAGCATCAACAACCGTATGACGGTTATGGTGATCCTTTTTATAATGGTTGTTGCAGGCGTAACAGCTTATGTGAACATGCCACGTGAAGCATTTCCTGAAGTCGTTATACCTCAGATTTATGTTGGAACGCCTTACCCGGGAAACTCTCCAGTTGATATTGAAAAGCTCATTACGCGTCCTCTAGAAAAAGAAATCGGATCAATTACCGGAATTGACAGAATGACCTCGACATCCGTTGAAGGTTTCTCGACCATATTCATCGAATTTGATTTTAGCGTTACCCCCAGTGATGCGCTAAGAAAGGTGAAAGACAAGGTTGATATCGCCATGGGCGATCAGGATTTTCCTCAAGATCTGCCCGCTGATCCGAACGTGTTTGAGTTGAATATCTCCGAGCTAACTCCGATCATGAACATCAACCTCAGTGGAGATTTCAGCTTAGACCAATTGAAGGACTACGGAGAGTACTTGGAAGATGCCATTGAGAAGCTGCCGGAAATCACAGAAGTAGATATCCGAGGTGTGCAAGACAAAGAAATGAAAGTCAATGTTGATCTCTATCGACTTCAAGCCAATGAACTCAGCTTCAACGACATTGCAGGTGCCATTGCAAATGAAAACATGACCATCTCAGCGGGAAACATGCTTGAGGGCGACATGAGAAGGACGGTCCGCATTGAAGGTGAATTCAAAAATGCCGAAGAGTTGGCGAAAGTCATCATCAAGCAAGAGAAGCAGAACATCGTTTATCTGGGTGATGTGGCTGAAGTGGTATTTGAGGAAGAGGAGTCGGAAAGCTATGCGCGACAGTCAACCCACCCAGTGGTAATGCTTGATGTGAAAAAGCGAGCCGGAGAAAACCTCATCAATGCTGCGGACAGAATCATGGAAATTTTGGAAGAGGCCAAGGCTGAAGAATTTCCAGACAATCTGGAGGTGACAGTAACGGGAGACTTGAGTAAGCAGACTAGAACCCAAGTTGGTGAGCTTGAAAACAGCATCATTTTTGGGATGATCCTAGTGATCACCGTACTGCTGTTCTTCCTTGGCTTAAGAAACGCTCTGTTCGTTGGAACAGCAATTCCGCTCTCTATGTTCATTGCATTCTTCATTCTCAATACAGCAGGTGTAACATTAAACATGATGGTACTTTACTCTCTGGTTCTTGCGCTGGGAATGTTAGTGGACAACGGAATTGTGGTAGTGGAAAACATCTATCGACTGATGGACGAAGGCATGAACGCCATTGATGCTGCAAAATATGGTGTTGGGGAAGTAGCCTGGCCAATTATCGCATCCACTGCGACCACGCTAGCCGCTTTCACCCCACTGATCGTTTGGCCGGGAATCATGGGTGAGTTTATGTTCTACCTGCCCGTCACATTGATCATCGTTCTTGGGTCATCACTATTTGTAGCTCTTGTGATCAATCCAGTGCTGACGGCCATGTTTATGAAACTGGAAGAAACTCCAATGAAGGCAAGTCGAGCCATCACCATTGGTTCAATCCTGATGGCCCTTGGTATCCTCTTTACATTCATGTCAACCGCATTTGGAAACTTGATTATCCTCAGCGGTATGCTTGTGCTGTCAACCAAATTCATTTTAAACCCTGCTACTAAGTATTTCCAAGAGCGAATCATCCCAAGAATGGAGGCGATGTACGAACGCATCCTGAGAAGAGTGTTTCGTGGAAAGAAGCCTCTAACCTATCTGTTCGGAACTTTCGGGCTCTTGATCTTTTCAATTCTCCTACTGAGGGTTTTCGCCCCGAAGGTGCTCTTCTTACCGGTTAACATGCCGAATTACGTTAACGTTTTCATAGAAGCGCCAATCGGAACCGACATTGAAACGGTAAACGCCACCACTAAGGAGCTCGAATCTAAAGTGCTGGACTATGTGAGCCAATACGAGGTTGAAGAAGAGGAAAACGGGATCAAATCACGGTACAATTACCTAGTCGAATCAGTCATCGCGCAAGTTGGAGAGGGTACATCTGATCCAAACGAAGGTCCTTCGATGGCCGCTACGCCTAACAAGGCGAGAATCACCGTATCATTCGTTCAATACCAGTTCAGAAGAGGTGTAAGCACAAACCAAGTCATGGATGATATCCGCGAATTGGTTGCCGGAACACCTGGCGTTCAAATAACTGTAGACAAGGATCCAGCAGGCCCACCCCAAAAGAAACCAATCAATATTGAAGTAAGCGGTGACAACTATGACGTCCTCCTTGCTGAAGCTAACAAGGTGAAAGCCTTCGTAGATGATCAGAGCATACCAGGTGTGGAAGAACTAAAGTTGGATGTGAGTATGGGTAAACCTGAAATGCCGGTGGTCATTGACCGTGCGAAAGCTAGAAGGTTTAACGTTTCTACAGGTCAAATTGGTACAACGCTCCGGAACTCACTGTTTGGTTTGGAAGTAAGCCGATTCAAATCGGGTGAAGATGAGTATCCAATTATGGTTCGACTGCAAGATAAGTATCGATACAACGAAGATGCCATGATGAATCAATGGATCACTTTCCGCGATCAAACGAATGGGCAGATTCAGCAGGTTCCAATTTCTTCCATCGCCCATGCGGAACGATCCACTACATACAATGCCGTAAAACGATTGGATCAAACACGGTTGATTACTGTTTCATCCAACGTGCTGGAAAGTCATAATCCGAACGAAGTTGTAGCACAAATTCAAGAGGCCATTGAGGACTATGAATCGCCTGAAGGTGTCGATATCAAATTCACTGGTCAAATGGAAGATCAGGAGAAGGAGATGGCATTTCTCAGTACCGCGTTGATGATAGCAGTGTTTCTCATCTTCTTGATCTTGGTTGCTCAATTCAACTCCGTGCTCACCCCATTTATCATTGTTGGATCGGTTGTACTATCGCTAATCGGTGTGTTCCTGGGATTAGTCATTTTCCGCATGGAATTCGTGATTATGATGACCATGATCGGGATCATTTCCCTCGCTGGTATTGTGGTGAACAACGCGATCGTATTGATTGATTACACCAAGCTTCTCATCGACAGAAAAAGAGAAGAAATGGGACTTAGCGAAAACGCAAAGCTTCCAATCCCTGATCTAATTGACTGCATGGTGGAAGGCGGGAAAACAAGGTTGCGACCGGTACTTCTGACCGCCATCACCACTGTTCTTGGCTTGGTTCCACTGGCCATTGGCTTGAACATCGACTTCATTTCTCTCCTGACAGAATATGATCCAAAAATCTACGTGGGTGGGGACAACGTAGTATTCTGGGGACCAATGAGCTGGGCTGTGATTTTCGGATTGACCTTCGCCACGTTCCTCACATTAGTCATTGTGCCAGTCATGTACTATTTGAAGACACGGCTAGCATACAAACTTGCAGGGAACCGAGAGATGCACCTGTAAAGAATAGGGTAGTTTAGGTTGGAAAGCCGCTTCCGTTTGTTCGGGGCGGCTTTTTTGTTTATCCCCAAATTTGCTTCGCTCACCCTCAAGTCGTTATGCAGATTTCAAAAAAACTGATCTTGCACCATTATGCTAGGCTTGCCCCCCAGACTATTGATCATTACCATGCTATTCCTATTTGGACTGACTGCATCTTCACTGGCGCAATTTGGCCATGAAGAGACTACCACAGGAATACACTATGAAAGCTGCCTTCGCGACTTAAGCTTTTCTGATTCCGACCGATCATATGTTGAAACACTATGCAGGCTTGATGAAGCTATTTCTCTAGCTCGATATGTGGATTGCCCTGAATTAATTGCGACCCTTGATTCGCGTGTGCCTCCGGCTGATTCAATGCTGGTTCTAAAATATTGGAACATTAAGGCTCGATACCTGAAAATCACCCGCCATTACATAGAAGCCGCAAACTTGTTGAAACGCATAATAGAGTTCTACGAAGATCGCGCCTATAGAAATGAGGCGGCAGATGCGATTGTAAGTCTAGCTGAATTTTATCGAACCACCGGACAGTTTGCATTAGCCAAGTCCCAACTAGAGCGGGTAATTCGCATGAACGAGAATGCTTCCGCCTTGTCTCCAAAAGTTTTGGCTAGGGCTTGGCACAGGTATGCCGCAGTAGAAGTCGAAAGCCAACGTAATATGGAATTGGGCATTGAGTATTCTAAAAGGTCTCTCGAATATTCCCAAAAAGCCGGTTTGATTGACGAACAAGCCACTTCATTTAACGAGCTGGGTTATGCATACTTCAATTTGAAAGACCACAAAAAAGCGCTCAGTTATCTTTCAGATGCCGTTACGCTTTGGAAAAAATTACGGATGCCACATTACGAAGCCAATTCACGGCTTAACATAGCGCGCATTTATTGCGATGCAGACATGCCGGAATGTGAGCCATATTTAGATAGCCTGTTAACACTTTGTCTTTCCCATGATCTATCGGCTGTAACGTATTTGGTCTTGGATCTTCAAGCCAGTCAGCTGCTGAAACATGAACAATATAAAGAAGCATTTGTACTGAGGGACTCTGCCCAACGGGTGCATGACGACATCATTGCAGACATGCACCGACAAGATTTAGCAGAAATCAGCGCTCGTTACCAAAATGAATTGGCTCTTAAGCAATTAGCAACTTCTGAAACAGAGCGCACCATGGCTGTAAAAAGTGCTGAAAACGAACGTCAACTCCGGTTATTTGCTGTTGTCGCTTTGGTCATTTCACTTCTCGCGATTGTAGGACTTGTCGTTATCTACAGTCGTTTGCGAGCAAGAAACAAGTCTATGGATGAACAGCGAGAACATATCGCTGTTCAATATGAAACCCTACAAACCATGCTCGATCAAAAAGAAGCATTACTACAAGAGGTGCACCACCGTGTCAAGAACAATCTTCAATTCGTAATGTCGCTCATTCAAATGCAGCTTGACAATGAGACTAAGCATGATACAAAACTGTTGACAGATATTTCAATGAGGGTCTCAGCGATTGCCTTAGTCCATGAGAGACTCTATGATCAGGAAGACTCAGGATACGTGCTAATTGACGAATACCTCGACCGATTGATGGAGAATATCAACACGATGGTTAATACTGAAGAGCTCCCTATCAAATTTGAATTGGATATTGCTACACTCAAGTTGGATATTTCAAAATCAATTTCATTGGGCATGATCTGCTCCGAGCTAGTAACTAATTCTATAAAATATGCATTTAAGTCCACCGAAAAACCAAGAATCTGTGTACGACTTTCGGCCGACTTCAGTAAAAAAGAAATCACCTTTGAAGTATCTGATAATGGTTCTGGATTTTCAGGAAATCAACAGAAAGGACTAGGTTCGCGATTGATCGATATGTTCAGCCGACAATTGAAAGCAAAGGCCGAAACAATATCAGACGGTGGCATCCATTATCGACTTTGGTTTCCATTGTAATGCCTGCACGACATACCATACTTATTATAGAAGATGAAGTGCTCATAGCTGAGCACTTGCACGATATTCTAAAGTCTTGCGGATACGAACATGTCAAATTAGTGCATGATAAAGAATCTGCTATAGCTGCTCTAAAATATGAGATAGTCTCTCTTGCCTTACTGGACATTCGCATGGATGGAGAGCACACGGGAATCGAATTGGCAAAAACAATTTTAGATGATTACCAAATCCCATTTATATTCATTACGGCACACTCTGACAACAAAGTATTGTCCATGGCGCTCGATACAAATCCTGCATCATACATCACCAAACCTTTCAAGAAACCAGATGTTGAAGCCGCTGTTCGAATTGCTTTAAGTCAATCAGACCCCAACCATAAGAGACTTCATTTCAAAGATGGTTGGAACCACGTTTGGGTTGATCATGATGATATTTTTTACGCGAAAAGTGACGGAAATTATATTGAACTGCACACTTTGAAAAAGAGATACACCGTACGCTACACTCTAGATTGGCTGGTCTCACAACTTCCAGAAGACAAGTTCATTCGAGTGCATCGAACTTCAGTGGTAAACAAAGATCATGTTGAGGCACTCAAATCCGGCAGTGTCATTGTGAAAGGCGAGGAGCTTCCGGTTTCGAGATCAAACCAGCCGCAATTAAAAGACCTGATGAAAAATTGATTCATCACCTTCTTTCCGCTCTTCGTCACCATTCTGTTTTACTGACTTCAATTCCACAGTAGCTTAGCGTGCACTAAAGAAATTTGGTTCGTTCAAATACCCCAACCCTACAATAAAAAGAGCCCAGAAATCCGGGCTCTTTTTCTTTTGATTCAAAGTTTCTCAATGTCGCTTTGTAAACTGAACCACGTTGATTTGGATTCCGCTTTCGAGCAGCTTGGCTTCATAGTCCGAAATTGCCTCACACTCAATAATGGCCGCTTTACTGAACGGGGCAATTTCAAAATAGTATGTCTCTCCTACCACTAGGTGAAATTTATTCTCAGGCAACTCGTACACCTCATAAACTGCTCCGGCCAAGTCCTTAAACCATTTACCACTGCATAATCCTTCATTCTCGAAAATGAAACCGGAGTTACCACAGTGCCCGCCTTCTTGGGGTCTATCTTGCTTTGATTGACAAGTCAACATAACCGTTTGGTATTCTGCTTCTCCTTCTAAAAATTCACTCTCGAACTCGGTCATAGCCAAACATTGAACGCCTTCATAGGTATAAGGCTCATAATTTGCAATTATCAAATCTCCTTCTCGAAGCGAAAGCTCCGCTCTGTCTTCTTTCCAACCATACACTTCAATATACCCTGCGGATTTATTCTTGAACCACATACCTCCACACATGCCAGGATCAACAAAAACAAGTTCCTGCTCACAATCGCCTTCGATCCCCACTTCGATTGATTTTACCTCCTTGCTTGGATTCTGACGCGTTAAGTCATCGTATTTTTTGCATGAACCCAAAAGCACTATCGACATCAACACTGCCCAAACAATTATTTCATTTTTAACTTTCATATTCTCTGATTTAATCGGTTTGAAAGAAAGATGTGATCTTCTCAATCATCCTTGCATCGATATTTCTTAGCGCTGAATTGCATTTCCAAAAAAATGAAAAGATTGATCATGTTAAGAATCCAAACCTTAGAATCGGTTTTCCATTGCTGCGTGCGGGTGTTATGTATTTTCGCCCCGTTGTAATTTCAAGCAAAATCATGAGGATTCTATTCATCACTTTAGTTACACTTTTTTCTTTCAGCTTCAGTAACGCCCAAGTTTACAATCCGGTTAAGTGGTCATTTAGTCACCAACTGGAAGGTAACAACCACGCGATCCTGAAGTTCACCGCTAAAATTGACGCAGGTTGGCATGTTTACTCCACTACCATTGAAGATGGAATCGGACCGATTCCAACATCATTTGATTTTCAGTCATTGGATGGAGCCGAGCTCGTTGGTGGGCTTATTGAACCAATGCCCCACAAAGAATACGACCCGAACTTCGACATGGAGTTGCTGTGGTTTGAAAAGCAAGTGACTTTACAACAAAAAGTAAAGCTAACCAAGCCATTCGCAAAGGTGAAGGGCGAGCTCACATACATGACGTGTGATGACTCCAAATGCCTTCCTCCTGAATACATTGAATTCGATTTTGATATTGAACAAGCCCTGAAACCAGGTGGTGAAACAGGTGCTGCCACGCCTGCAAAAGCGAGCAATGAATCGACATCGAATAGTGCTGGCAAAGACCACGGAGAGGCTCCTTCAGCCGCTCCAACTTCAAACATTGAAAATCCTGTGAAGTGGCACATTGCAGCAGAAAAACAAGATGAACAGACATACACCATCCGCGCCACAGCGAGCATTGCCGAGGGATGGCACGTATATTCCAAAGACCTGCCAAACGAGGACGGTCCTGTGGCAACAGAGTTCAGCATGCTTAGTGGAAGCTTTGAAGCTATCGGTGAGCTTCGTGAAATTGGTGAAATGCACCACGAGTATGACCCAAACTTTATGATGGAATTGAGCTACTACGAAGGCCAAATGACCTTGGAGCAAACCATCAAAACAAACGGTGAAGAACTCATTCGCGGTGAACTGTATTACATGTGTTGCGATGCTGAAAAGTGTCTGCCACCTACCACAGAAGAATTTTCACTGAATCCGCTGACAGGCGAGTTTGTCGCCTCAACAGATGCGGCAGATCAACCGACAGAGCAAACCACTGAAGCCACAGAAGGCTTGAAAAATCTGAAGATTGGAACCATTGATTTGAAGAGTCCGGTTAATGAATGCGGTGACGAAGGTCATAGCAGTGATTCAGAGTCTAGTGGGTTTTTGACGATTTTCTTACTAGGGTTTCTGGGAGGTCTGGTGGCATTACTCACGCCATGCGTGTTCCCGATGATTCCACTCACTGTAAGCTTCTTTACGAAGAGTAGCAGCGATAAAAAGAAGGGAATGTCCAACGCCATGCTCTACGGCCTGTCCATTTTCTTGATTTATGTTGTGCTCTCCATTCCTTTCCATTTATTGGATAGTCTGGACCCGGAAATACTCAACACCATTTCCACGAACGCTTGGCTTAACGTGGCCTACTTTGTGATTTTTGTTGGCTTCGCAATCTCCTTCTTTGGATACTACGAAATCACCCTGCCTAGCGGCATGGCAAACAAGGTTGATACGGCATCCAACCTTGGTGGATTGATCGGTATTTTCTTCATGGCACTGACACTGGCGATTGTTTCATTTAGCTGCACCGGACCAATCCTAGGCACATTGCTTGCGGGAGCCATCACGTCAGATGGCGGTGCTATGCAGCTGACGTCAGGAATGGCAGGTTTTGGACTAGCACTTGCCCTTCCATTCGGATTGTTCGCTGCATTTCCAGGATGGTTAAACTCATTACCTAAGTCGGGTGGATGGTTGAACCAAGTAAAAGTGGTTCTGGGATTCGTTGAGGTTGCACTAGCTGTTAAATTCCTTTCCAATGCTGACTTAGTTGAACACTGGAATATTCTGAAAATCGAACCTTTTTTGATCATCTGGATCTTATGCGGATTAGGCATCGTTGCCTACCTAATGGGATGGATCAGGTTCCCTCACGATTCTCCCGGATACAAGCCCGGGAAAGTGGCCCTTTCTGTTGCTGCCGTCTTTTTTGCGCTGTCAGTGTATATGATTACAGGATTCAGATATGATGAGAAATCTCAAACATTCACTTCGCTCACCCTATTGAGTGGAATTGCACCGTCAGCCGGTTATAGCTATATACACCCAAGTCCTTGTCCTTTAGGGTTGAATTGCTTCCATGAATACGAGGACGGTTTAGCATTTGCAAAAGAGACGAATAAGCCCATATTAATTGATTTCACAGGATATGCTTGTGTCAATTGCCGAAAAATGGAAGAAAACGTTTGGCCAGACCCAGAGATTTACTCAAGAATCAGCGAAGACTATGTGCTGATTTCGCTGTATGTAGATGACAGAAAGGAACTGCCGGAAGAAGAGCGCTTTGAATTTGTGACTTCAACTGGGCGAAGAAAGAAAATCAAAACATACGGTGACAAATGGGCCACCATGGAAACTGAAACATTTGGCACCAACTCTCAACCTCATTATGCTTTGATAAGCCCTGCTGAGGAACTTTTGAATGTTCCAGTAGGGTACACTCCTGACAAAGAGGAGTATAAACAATTTTTAGACTGCGGTATAGAGGCGTTCGAAATTAAATCAAAGGTGGTATCAAACCCTTAAGGCTTCTGGCAAGTTGAAAATCGGTTAACAACTTCTGCAGATTTAACATACATCCGGTGCTCTGCTCGATCTACATTTGAGAGGCATCGGTGAAAAATGTCTGAAATCGAAAAGAAACACATAGATCGATATCACCTACTTGAGGTTTTGCACCATCGATTAGAGGGTAGTTTGCATTCTCATACTGATGTGCTCAGCATCGCCTACCAAATGGGTTTGGAAACCGAATACGCCATCGATTTAATTCGTTACCTCAAAATCAATGGATACATTGAGACCTTGGGAAATACTACAATTGCCATGCTAACTGATCATGGTTTACGAGCTGCGATTCGTAGTGAGTTAGCCGCATAGTTCACGTATCTCAATTCACTTGTTTTCTTTGTTGCAATTAATTCTTCATGCTTGTTAAATCATTCGGCAGTGCCGTGCACGGTGTTGATGCCACAACAATTACCGTTGAAGTCAACATAGACAAGGGTATCAACTTTTCATTAGTGGGTTTGCCAGATAGTGCTGTGAAGGAAAGCCAACATCGGATTGATGCCGCGTTAAATAATACCGGTTACAAAATTCCTGGTAAGAAGATTACCATCAACATGGCTCCAGCCGACATTCGAAAGGAAGGATCGGCTTACGACCTTACGCTGGCCATGGGAATTTTAGCTGCCTCTGGTCAGATTAACGGAGAGCATATCAGTAAGTACATTATCATGGGAGAATTAGCCCTGGACGGTGAACTCAGGCCAATTAAAGGAGTTCTTCCAATAGCTATACAAGCGAGAAAAGAAGGCTTCAAAGGCATTATTCTGCCAAAATCGAATGCGCCTGAAGCAGCCATCGTTAACGATTTGGACGTGCTTGGCGCACATACTATCAAAGAGGTAATTGATCACTTTGAAGGAGTTATGCCAATCGAACCAACCATCATAAATACCCGAGAAGAATTCTTTCATCGGCTCAATCACTTCGATGTTGATTTCAGCGATGTTAAGGGTCAGGAAAATATAAAGCGTGCACTTGAAATAGCTGCCTCTGGCGGTCACAATGCAATATTGATTGGTCCTCCTGGCGCTGGTAAGACTATGTTGGCCAAACGCATTCCCACTATTCTTCCTCCAATGAACTTGCACGAGGCTTTGGAGACAACAAAGATTCACTCTGTTGCTGGCAAAATCAAAGATGAAGGTGGATTGATCACAGTTCGACCATTCCGATCTCCACATCATACGATCAGTGATGTCGCACTAGTCGGTGGGGGTGGATTTCCACAGCCTGGTGAGATTTCGTTGGCACACAACGGTGTCCTCTTCTTAGATGAACTTCCAGAGTTCAAACGCACCGTTTTGGAGGTGATGAGACAACCTATGGAAGAACGCAGGGTAACCATAAGCCGTGCCCGTTTCTCGGTGGACTATCCCGCTTCATTCATGTTGATCGCATCTATGAACCCTTGTCCATGTGGCTACTACAATCATCCTGAAAAAGATTGTGTTTGTGCACCTGGGGTCGTTCAGAATTACCTCAACAAGATAAGCGGTCCATTGTTGGATCGGATTGACATCCACATCGAAGTAACTCCAGTAAAATTTGACGAGCTCAGTGATAAACGCCCCGCTGAATCCAGCGAAGCGGTGCGAAACCGCGTGATGAAGGCGAGAGACCTCCAGGAGAAAAGATTTGAAGGTTACAAGGGTATCTACTGCAATGCACAGATGACCAAGCAGATGATCAACGAGCATTGCGAAATCGACCAAGCGGGGCAAGCACTTCTCAAACGAGCCATGGAACGACTTGGGCTGTCGGCTAGGGCATACGACCGCATCTTAAAGGTGTCTCGCACCATTGCTGACCTTGCTTATTCTGAGAAAATACTTCCCGAGCATTTAGCCGAAGCAATCCAATATCGCAGCCTGGACCGAGACAGCTGGGCTGGTTAAATATTTGACACCATAATTCTATTTTCGCGACATGATTAACGGGAAGAAAGTAGTGGTAGTAATGCCGGCCTACAACGCTGAAAAAACGCTGAAAGTGACCTATGATGAAATCCCGTTTGACATTGTTGATGATGTGGTATTGGTAGATGACAAGAGTTCGGATAAAACCTCTGATTTAGCCAGAGAAATTGGTATCAAGCATGTCATTACGCATCATGAAAATTTGGGTTATGGTGGCAACCAAAAGTCTTGCTATAGGAAAGCTCTAGAACTGGGCGCTGACATCACCATCATGGTACATCCTGACTATCAATACACTCCAAAGTTGATCCCGGCAATGGCATCGGTTATTGCGAGCGGACTATATGATGCGGTTCTAGCCAGTAGAATTTTGGGAAAAGGTGCCTTGCGAGGTGGAATGCCGTTGTATAAATACATCGCCAACCGCTTTCTAACGCTCACACAGAATTTTCTCATGGGACAGAAACTTAGCGAGTACCACACTGGATATCGAGCATTTTCAAAAGCAATTTTGGAGAAGATCAATTTCGAAGGAAACTCGAATGATTTTGTATTTGACAACCAAATGCTTGCCCAGGTTTTTCATGCCGGATTTGAGATAGCTGAAGTGACCTGCCCAACAAAATATTTCAAGGAGGCATCATCGATCAACTTTTCACGGAGTACAACCTACGGATTTGGGGTACTAAGAACATCGCTTCAATATTGGCTGAGCAAGCGTGGCTTGATCAATTACCCAATTTTCGAAACCAAAATCTGATGTCTGCCTTGAAGGAAGTAAAACCATTCCTGATCGGCCAGCTAGCATTCTTGATTGTTGGTATTATTCTCCTCGTGATATTCGAAAAGAAAGAGCTTCATCTAATCATCAATCAGATCCATCATCCAGTTGCGGACGGCTTCTTCAAATACGAAACAAAGCTCGCAGAGGGATTAGCAATTGGCAGTGCCGTTCTCCTACTCTTATTGTATAAGGTCCGATACGGAATCATCATGATGATCAGCACCACAGGAGCTGGATTAACGACTCAATTCTTGAAACGTGTCGTCTTTAACGATCATCATCGGCCGATGAAAGCATTCGAAAACATTGTCGATTTGCATTTGATAGACGGTGTTGAACTACATAAATCGTTCTCATTTCCATCTGGTCATTCAACCGCAGCCTTTGCACTTTTCCTAACGTTAGCATTTGTTCTAAGAAAGCCCAAATGGCAACTGGTTTGTCTCGCAATGGCACTTACAACGGCATTCAGTCGAGTTTATCTAAGTCAGCATTTTATGCAGGACATCGTGGCCGGAAGCATCATCGGCTCTGGGTTTTCACTCATTGTCATTTTTCTGCTAAAAAATCGTCAATGGGGCGAAAAGGGGCTTTTGGCTAATTTCGACACAAACCGGAACAGAGCTTGAATCGCGATCGACTCCTCATCCTTCTGATCTCATCCTTACTTTTTCTTCCTTTTCTCGGAGCTGTTCACCTATTCGATTGGGATGAAATCAACTTTGCTGAAAGTGCACGCGAAATGCTGCTCACCGGTAATTGGTGGCAGGTGACCATCAATTTCGAGCCATTCAGAGAAAAACCTCCATTGTTCTTTTGGATGCAGGCCTTAAGCATGTCAATTTTCGGAGTTGGCGAGTTTGCAGCCCGACTCCCGAATGCGCTTTGTGGGATATTGACTTTACAGGTCATCTATTCTATTGGTTCAAAATGGCAGAACAGAACATTCGGCTGGATTTGGGCACTGCTCTACATTGGCTCGTTCTTACCATTTCTTTATTTCAAATCAGGCATAATCGATCCCTGGTTCAATCTATTCATTTTCCTGTCCATTTATCACCTGTTCCTTGCGGTCGAGCATAAACCGGAAGGTGAGCTCAAACAATCCATCTTAGCGGGTGCATTTAGTGGCCTGTCCATTTTGACGAAAGGTCCCGTAGGCTTTTTATTACTACTCCTCACATTCCTAGTTTACTGGTTGTTTGCAAGGTTTAAGAAACCTGCAAAAGCTTCATCCATCATTGCCTTTACCGGAACAACATTCACGGTATCTGCAATTTGGTTTGGCCATGAGTGGCTTCAAAACGGACCATGGTTTATTGTAGAGTTCATCGAATACCAAATCGACTTGTTTCTCCATCCTGTTGCCGGACATAAACAACCCTTCTTCTACCACTTTCTAGTCGTACTGATCGGCTGTTGGCCGATGTCCATAATCGCACTATCAGCCTTTACAAGAAAATTCATTGGCGATGAACACCATCTTTCCGTGTGGATGAAATACCTGTTCTGGGTCGTATTGATCCTATTCTCCATCGTAACGACCAAAATCGTTCACTACAGTTCGATGACATACTTGCCATTATCCTATTTAGCAGCGCTAATTGTTCATCGTCATCTGAATGTTGTTTCCATCAAGACCTGGCAATTTGTATGGATCCGAACTCAAGGTATTGTTCTGGCCATGATCATCACAATTTTGCCTCTTCTGCTTATTAATAAAAGCGCTTGGGTTCACCTTATTAATGACCCCTTCGCAGCTGCAAACTTGACCGCTGATGTAAACTGGATAGGATGGGAATGGTTACCTGGAATCATCTTTTTGGTCACCATAGTTATCTCTTGGCGGATAATGAATTCGAAACCAATGTCAAGTTTTATCGCCTTGACATTGGGCACCGCATTTAGCATTGTGCTCATTATGGTGAGCATCGTTCCGAAAATCGAAGGTTATAGTCAACGAGCGGCCATCCAGTTCTTTGAAGAACATCAACGTGCGAAGCTGGAAACATACAAGTACAAAAGCTACGCACACTACTTCTATGGTCGCGTTAAACCCAACCATGCCGGAGAAGAGCATTTCTTGGTTTGTAAAATTCAGCATAAGGAAAAGCTATTCATTGAATATCCCCATGCTCAACATCTTTACGATAGTGGAGGGTTTTGCTTTTTCCAATTAGAATAACCCATATGGTTATTTTAGCTTATTGATTTTCAAGCCATGAAAATTCTGATTGCATTTTTCCTAGGCTTTGTCTTATGCCTTTCGTCAATTGCTCAGAGGCATAAAGCAGAAGAATATTCCATTTCCACAAGGGAATATACAGGAACCTTCACCGACTTAAACGAAGTTACTGGTCAACTCCAGCTGTATGTGAATATTGACAATTCAGACAATATTGATGGTATTGCTGTTCTTCGCATTTCTGAAGACTCAGCCGTTAGTGGTAATATATCAGGCAGCATTAAAATAACCGACCGTTATGTGGGAAATTCTGGACCAATCATCTTTCAACCGTCACTTCGCAAAACATCAATGATTCATGCCAATTCTAACCTGGCACCAGATTATCTTCAAACTTCATCATACCAGTGTGATTGGCATATTGTAATCGAGAACCCCTCAATTGAGATGAAGTCTCTTAAGGGGAAAGCGGTCCCTCGAGATTGCCTGTATTCAAACCTGATTGAGTTTGAACTCATCCTGAAAGAGCAGTAATTACTCCACAACCTGCAGTAGCTCCCACTTACCCTGATCGATCATCTCTTCGGCAACCTTGTACTTCACCACCGAAATTTCTCCCGACTTCAGATCACGAACTTCGACTTTGTCATTGCGGCCAGGCTTCTTCGAGACTCGCACCGGTTCCTTCTTAACCTCAGATTGAGTCTGAGTATTTCCCTGTAGCCTTGGATCAGGCGCTTGACCAGGGGCAACTTCCTGTTTAGTGGCAGTTACTTTGGAAAGATCTGAACCTGCTTGCTGACCTTGGGTGGCATGAGCGGCTTGTTGATTTGGGAGGTTTGCCCTAAACAAGAATCCCACGATATCCTTATTCACCTTGTCCAGCATTTGCTCGAAAAGTTTGAATGATTCGAATTTGTAAATCAACAATGGATCCTTTTGCTCATAAACCGCGCTCTGAACAGACTGTCTCAAGTCATCCATCTCACGCAGGTGTTCCTTCCACTGTTGGTCTATCATCGCCAGAGTGGTGCTCTTTTCTAATTCAAGGCGAATGTTTCGACCTTCTTTAGCAATTGCCTCTTCCATGTCAATTACTAATGGCAGTCCTTTGCGGCCATCTGACATGGGAATTTCGATGTTTTTGAATTGTTCACCTTGGGTTTCATGCACACGTTTGATGACTGGCAGCGCTAACTGAGCGACATATTTGTTCTTCTGACCATAATGTTCTAATGCTTTGCTGAACACTGCGTCCGTTAGTTCGATTCCAGATCGGTTCAAAAATTCTTCACTATTAACCGGGCTTTCGATCGTCAAAGTGCGGAAAAGCTCCATTTCAAATCCTTCAAAGTCTCTGGCATCTTGGTATTCATTGACGATGGATGAACAAACGTCATGAATGGCATTTGCTGTTTCTACGCCCATTCTTTCTCCGAAAAGAGCATATCTGCGCTTCTTGTAGATGACCTCCCGCTGAGAGTTCATAACGTCATCATATTCAAGCAATCTCTTTCGAACACCAAAGTTGTTTTCCTCGACCTTCTTCTGGGCGCGCTCGATGCTTTTACTCACCATGCTGTGCTGAATCACCTCTCCTTCTTCCAAGCCGAGGCGATCCATTAATTTGGCGATTCGCTCAGAACCGAATAGGCGCATCAAATTGTCCTCCAACGAAACGAAAAACTGCGATGATCCAGGGTCTCCTTGTCGTCCGGCACGACCGCGTAGCTGTCGGTCAACCCTTCTTGATTCATGCCGTTCCGTACCAATAATTGCTAAACCACCGGCCTCCTTCACTCCCTGTCCCAGCTTGATGTCAGTTCCTCGACCAGCCATGTTTGTTGCTATGGTCACTGTACCAGCCTTACCAGCCTCGGCAACGATATCTGCTTCTTTCTGGTGAAGCTTAGCATTTAACACCTGATGATCAATCTTTCGCATCTTGAGCATTCGGCTCAATAATTCCGAAATTTCGACTGATGTTGTACCAACAAGCACTGGTCTTCCAGCATTTCTAAGCTTTTCTACTTCATCGATAACTGCATTGAACTTCTCTCTGGCAGTCTTATATACCAAATCCTGAGCATCCTCTCTAGCAATAGGACGGTTTGTAGGAATAACCACCACATCGAGCTTGTATATCTCCCAGAATTCACCTGCTTCAGTTTCCGCTGTACCGGTCATGCCACTTAGCTTGTTATACATCCGGAAGTAGTTCTGAAGCGTAACCGTAGCGTAGGTTTGGGTAGCTGCTTCAACCTTCACATTCTCCTTCGTTTCAATAGCTTGATGAAGCCCGTCAGAATACCTTCGTCCCTCCATGATGCGGCCGGTTTGCTCGTCCACAATCTTGACCTTACCGTCCATCACCACATACTCAACATCCTTCTCAAACAATGCATATGCTTTCAAAAGTTGGTTGATGGCATGAATACGCTCAGCTTTTTCAGCGTATTCACTGATCAGTTTGTCCTTCACCTGTGCCCTTTCTTCAACGTTTGTGATGCGTTGATCCATGTCACTCAACTCAGTTCCAATATCGGGAAGGATAAAGAATGACTTGTCATCTCCTTGCTCGGTAATCAGGTCGATTCCCTTCTCTGTTAGCTCAATGCTATTTTGTTTTTCTTCGATTACAAAGTAGAGTTCATCATCTATTTTGTGCATTTCCTTCTGCTGGTCTTGCAAGTAATAGTTTTCCGTTTTCTGCAACGTTGCCCTGACTCCAGACTCACTGAGGTACTTAATTAACGCCTTATTTTTTGGAAGACCGCGATAACTGCGTAGCAATTGCTCTCCGCCTAATTTCAAGTTCGCCTCCAACTGCTTCTTGTCAGACGTGTTTTCCGATGTTGATGCGAGCAGCCTCTTTGACTCAGCCAAACTTTCATTGATCAATTTGCGCTGTGCGTTTACAAGCTTCTCCACCCGCGATTTCAAATTGACAAACTGTTGCTGATCGCCTTTGGGAGTCGGTCCGGAAATGATCAATGGCGTTCGGGCGTCATCAATCAAAACGGAGTCAACCTCATCCACGATGGCATAATTGTGCATGCGCTGAACCAAATCCTTTGGACGACCTGCCATGTTGTCGCGCAAGTAATCGAATCCGAATTCGTTGTTTGTGCCGTATGTTATGTCGCATCGGTAGGCATTTCTGCGGGACTCGCTGTTTGGCTGGTGCTTGTCAATACAATCCACTGTTAAGCCATGGAACTGAAAAATAGGCCCCATCCACTCGCTATCCCGTCTCGCTAAATAATCGTTCACGGTCACCACGTGTACTCCACGACCACTGAGTGCATTCAAATAAACGGGGAGGGTTGCAACCAATGTTTTACCTTCTCCGGTGGCCATCTCCGCAATTTTTCCGTCATGCAGGACCATGCCACCAATCAACTGAACATCATAGTGCAACATGTCCCATTGAACTTCATTACCTGCCGCAATCCAGCGCGTTTTCCAGATCGCCTTGTCACCTTCAATTTTAATATGATTTCCCCGCTGTGCCAGTTCCTTGTCCATATCCGTGGCTTGGACTGTCAACTCTTGATTGTCTTTAAACCTTCTCGCAGTTTCCTTGACGACAGCAAATGCTTCCGGCAATATTTCTCTGAGAGTCGATTCGACCTGTTCTGTCACAGCCTTATGAAGCTTATCTATCTCAGCATACATTTCTTCCTTTTGGGCAATGTCCAAATCATCTTGATCAATCGTAGCCTTGAGGCTATCAATCCTCGATTGGTCCTCCTTGATCGCATCCTGTATTCTACCCCTCAACTCTAGTGTCTTAGTCCTTAACTGATCGTTGCTAATCGATGCGTAGGTTGCAAAATATTCATTAGTCTTCTCAACCAAAGGCATCAGTGACTTGATGTCCTTATCACTCTTATTCCCGAATATTTGATTGAGAAGTTTATTTACCGCTTCTAACATGTGAATTTCATTAAAGTCCTTGCTTAGTCAACTGCCTTGCCAAAAAATACAAACTGACAAAGTTGCGCATAAGCCATTTTCAAAGGCGCTCGAACAGGCGAAGTTAGAGAGATTGATCCGTGAAACGGAAATTGGGTGACACAAAAAAGCCCCAGCATTGGGGCTTATAAATCTTGAGCTTATTAGTACTCATCTTCGTTAAAGAAGAAGTCTTCTTTCGTAGGATAATCGGGCCAAATATCTTCGATCGTTTCGTAGCTTTCTCCCTCATCTTCCAGTGCCTGCAAGTTTTCAACCACCTCCAATGGTGCTCCAGTTCGCATCGCGAAATCAATCAATTCATCCTTAGTCGCTGGCCAAGGAGCGTCTTCCAAATACGATGCTAATTCAAGTGTCCAATACATTTCGCTACTCCGTTTTTAGGGGTTTTCTAAAGGCCGCAAAAATAAATTTTTAGTAACACGAAGCAAGTTTATTTTATTCGCTCTTTAGTTTTTGATTTTCAGCGCATTATCACCGCTTTTTCGGATTCCAAGGAATCTCCTCAGCTCCAAAATCAACAGTTAACTGCCTACTCAAGACGAAGAAATAGTCCGAGAGTCTATTCAAGTACTTGATCACTTTGTCATCTACCTCACTTTCAGATGCTAACGCTATACACCTGCGTTCTGCCCTTCGGCAAACACTTCGACATACATGCGCTGCCGAAACCGCAGGGTGTCCTCCGGGAAGAACAAAAAATTTCATTTCTGGCAGATGACGATCCATTTCATCCATTGAATTTTCCATTCGAAGGATCCAATTTTCCTCAATCTCAGGGAGCTGCATCTTATTCTTTTCCGGGTCAGCAGCCAAGTGAGATCCAATTGTGAAAAGTTCTTCTTGGATTTGAATCAACTCAGAATCTATCGCAGCGGAAACTACGTGATCCCTTAACATACCGATGAATGAGTTCAATTCATCAACCGTTCCATACGATTCGATGCGCAGGTCATCTTTGGGAAGCCGTGTTCCACCCAAAAGGCCTGTGGTCCCATCATCACCCTTTCTTGTGTATATTTTCATTACGCTATGAACACCTTGTTGATTCCACCTGTCAAATGTCGCTTGAATTCCGCAGTTCATCACAAATGAATTTGTCCTTTATTAATTCAAACTACCTTGCTGCATTCTTACTTAAAATACAAACTATGGGTTATTGGACAAACATAGATGGAGTTT
The DNA here is from genome assembly GCA_041391765.1 of Flavobacteriales bacterium. Lineage (GTDB taxonomy): Bacteria > Bacteroidota > Bacteroidia > Flavobacteriales_G > Salibacteraceae > SHAN690. The sequence continues at coordinate 144,360 of JAWKNJ010000014.1, forward strand.
TATCCTCCGTCTCCGTTGGAAACTCTATGAACATTTGGGGGTTCAATCCGGGAGGCACAATCTACCGGAGAAGTTTTAACACTGATAGAGCATGGATTCCATGTCAAGCACTACCTGAGGAGGCGACCATAAACTCACTTTCAGTAGGTGATGATGGGCACATACTCGCTTGCGATAGTCAATCTTACATTTATCGCTGGGACCCGATAAACCAAAATTGGCATCAATTCGCAGACGGAAGAGTCTCCAAGATCAATGTTGGAAACAACTACAACATTTGGGGTATAAATGATGCTGGAACAGGATGGATTTATACTATGGATTGCGTTTTCCTAAACACTGGGAACACAGAACCCCTGATAGACGTTTCCGTTGGCTCAGACGGTTCAGCTGTGGTTCTTGGAAATACCAAAACGATCTATCGCTATATTCCTCCATCCAGACGCACTTCAACCGAAGTCTACCGTGCAATTGGAGGTATAAGTCAAGTGGATGACATCGCAACAGCAGATGAATCATTCATGCTGGCACTGACCAGTGCACCAGGAACGGCAAGGCTACAGCGTTATGTCGGGGAAAACTATTGGGTTGAATTTCCTTTCAAAGACATTCACGGCAACGATATCAGCGAAAGAATTACGAAAATTTCACTTGGAGGAGATGGAACGATTATAGCCCTGACCGACAACATGTCTGGAACTAGCAACATTTATCAATACATTCCCTACGATATACCCACCATATAATCTAGAAACAATGGATGAACAATTTATAGGTCAGATCATACTCTTTGCAGGCAACTTTGCTCCACGTGGTTGGGCCTTTTGTGACGGCCAATTGCTATCGATTTCACAAAACCAAGCTCTCTTCTCTATCATCGGAACAGCCTATGGAGGTGACGGCCGAACCACTTTTGGCCTGCCTGATCTCAGGGGACGCACCCCCGTTCACGCAGGAAGCGGCCCAGGTTTGACGAGTAGGGCGCGAGGCCAATCATTCGGAACTGAAACTAACACTATGACCATTGATCAAATGCCCGATCATAATCACAGTGCAACTGGTTCAGGAGGCACCATCGGAGGTTCAGTAACAGCCACATTGTCTGGTGCTCCGGGTGTTCGAATGAATGTGAGCAACGATCAAGACAGCGAAACTCCCGATGGGAAATTTTTAGGCAAAAGCGATAGCGGATTATTATACAATGGGAGTCCAACAGCGGGCGAACAATTGGCTGCCTCGGCTATTGTAGCTGACCTGGGAAATTTGTCCGTCAGTGTTGACACAAGCGGACTATCGGTGAATTTAACCGGTGTTACCATTGGAAACGCAGGAGGCCATCAACCCATGAACAACATGCAACCAAGCTTGGCGATTAACTATATCATAGCATTACAGGGTCAATTCCCTACAAGAAGCTAGACCCCTTTAACACTTAACCTAGCGCTATGGTTGCCTTACCTTCGCGCTCCTTATGACCACGCTAAACCTCAAACACAAACCCACCCAATGGGTCATTTTGCTATTCTTGGCAATAATTTGGGGGAGCTCATTCATCCTTATGAAAAGGGGGCTTGTTTATTTTTCCAGCACCGAAGTAGCAGCCTTTAGAATTTCATTAGCATCCATTGTGCTTTCCCCGATTGCCATTCGCAACCTCAAAAAAATCCGGGGTAATTCTATGTACTTGCTTATTACCGGATTATTCGGAAATGCAATACCCGCCTTCCTGTTTGCAATGGCTCAAACCCAAATACCGAGTGCTCTGAGTGGAATTTTAAACTCGCTTACATCACTCTTTACCTTGACGATTGGAGTTTTGATTTTCCGCATGCAGACAACGGTATATCAGATTATCGGTGTTTTGCTCGCCTTGGTTGGAGCAGTTGGTTTAATTGGAGTCGAAAACATCACTGAATTAAACGCAGATGCCAGTTATGCATTACTCGTAGTGCTAGCTGCCGCAATGTATGGAACCGCAGTAAACACGATTAAATCGAAGCTTCCTCATATGAGACCAACTCACATTACGGCACTATCCTTTTTCCTTACAGGGCCTTGGTGTTTGTTGTTCTTGCTATTTCAAACTGACTTTGTTAATCAGCTGAAGGCGAATCCGCAAAGTTGGAATGGAGTCATGTATCTGACCATACTGGCAATTATCGGCACCGCCCTGGCCGTGGTCCTTTTCAACAGACTTATTAAAGAAACCACGGCCGTTTTTGCTTCAACAGTCACTTATATAATTCCGATCGTAGCCTTATGTTGGGGACTAATCGATGGTGAGTCAATTTTGGCAACCGACATCCTATTTATGCTAGTGATTTTAGGCGGCATTTTCCTGGTAAATAATCAAGGTGTCGCCCAACGGCTAAACAAGTTTTTTCGTTAAAGCAGCCTGCGGTTTACCTTTTCGTCCGAAATTCGTCTGCTTAAATCTTGACAAGCCAAATTCCAATGAAACAATCATTACTCGTTTTAGTTCTTTTTATCAACGCTATCTTGGCTATTAGCCAATCCAATTCTGTTGAATTACTCGATGGAACAGGCACATTAATAAGCAATCACAATTCAATCACTTCCGCTTACGGTGCAATCCCTTCAACAATTACACAAGCTTATACAATTCAGGTTAAAACCATTTATACGGGTGCGAACGAAGTTTACCCTATCGTTTTTGTGAACAAGACTGGAGCAAGTGCTGCAAACGTTATTACGCTTAGACCTGAAGCTGCAGCATCAAGCATCACAATCGGAGGAACCTTGAGCGGTGCGAGCATTTTCATATTCAACAACAGTGATTTCGTTACGATTGACGGGCGCCCTGGTGGCACAGGGACCACACAAGCTTTCACCATTCTTAATAACGGCACTTCAGCCAATACAGCAGATATATGGCTCTTAAGTGGTGCGTCAAATTGTAAAATCAGATACTGCAATATTGACGGTTTATACAGAGGAATTTGGATTAGTGAACCTGGTTCCACCGGAAACGATTCGTTGATTATAGAACACAACGCATTCCATAATTTGATTTGGGGGATCTTGGCGGTTGCATCTACGACTCCAGTAAATGATTACATGGTCGTGAGGGGTTGCACATTCGAAGACATGTCTTTCATTGGTTTCGCAGCATCCTCATATTCAGGCTACACCATTGTAGATTCCAATCAGTTTTACAACACAACGAGCATCGCCCCTACTTCTTCAATTTCATATCCAATTGCGTTCGAGAATCTCCGCGATACAGCGATAATTACACGTAATTTAATTTATGATCAAAATTACGGAACAAGTGTTAACCCGACATCTGGCATTTCCTTTTTGTCCACAACATTCGGAGGCACTCCGTATGCAAAAGTTGCCAATAACATGATTCTCTTAGACACAGGCGCAAGCTCTGATTACATGTTCGGTATCGGTTTCGGACTCCTGTCTTCTTCGTCAGCAATGGATGCAGATGTGTACCATAACACGGTTAAGTTGTCCGGCACAGCCACTGGAGGCACAGCGGGTAATGTCAATTCATCACCCATCTGGATATTCAGTATGAACGCATCAAATGATTTCAATTTTTACAACAATGTTTTGATCAATGAGCGCCTTGGAGGTAATGAATATCACATAGCTGCAGCGATCGAATCGACAAGCGGTACAATTCACGCTGACTATAATACTTACAGCACTGCTGACACAATGTTTGCTGTACTTGGCACCACTGAATATGCTGATTTCGCCAGCTTTCAAGTTGCGGTCCACCCCAATGAGATCTATGGTAACATTGAGCCTATAACATTTGTTAGCGCCTCAGATTTGCACTTAGATCCATCAATGGAAAATGTTTGGCCAGTCTACGGAACGGTGCAATCCCTGGTAGGAATTGATATTGACGATGAATTCCGACTGACTCCCTTTAGAGGATATGATGAGATAATTCTAGATTCTTGCATTGGAATGCCTGATGCCGGCTCTCCAACGCCTATGGCTGACACTGTTTGTGCAGGTGATTCGGTGCTTATGTATTTAACAGAACAGACCGGTGCATATGGACTTTCATATCAATGGCAATCACGACCTGATGGAGGCGCGTTTACGAACATTGATACGACTCTAGGTTTCTGGGCGTATGTTGATTCATTAACAGAGTACCGATGCATTGTTACTTGTCTCGCCAGTGGGCAGTCTGATACGTCTGAGATTGGGTTTATTGACGTTTTTGCGCCACCGATGGCGGATAGCATCGATTTTACGAACACGTTAAATACGTTTACTTTTTCAATTGCTAATGTCCAAAACACAAGTGACTATTACTGGGATTTCGGTGATGGAAATGACACTACTGATGCGCCCAGCCCAACCCATACCTATGCAGCCTCAGGACCCTATGATATCATGTTGGTGATTTCGAACGAATGTGAAGCAGAGACTTTATACACAAGCATAGTTGTGGATTGCTTTGGAACTCCACAAGTCGCAACAGTCCATGCCAAAAAGATTGGCTCGAATCAGACTACCACTAGTACGCTTTACATCTGTCCTGGCGATAATGCTTTATTGACATTGACTAACTTGGATTCAAACTCGGCTCCATTTTTTGACTACCAGTGGCAATCTTCGACAGGTGGTGCCGCATATACGGATATCAGCGGAGCAAATAATGATAGCCTCACAGTTTCACCATCAATTACAACGAATTATCGATGCGTTGTCTCTTGTGAAGGAAGCGCAACTGAAAAAATCTCTACAGTTGTTAAAGTATTGGTGCAATTAGCATCATTTGACTCCATTTCTGCAGAAGAATTATTTCCTGCAAATAACTACCAGTTTACACTCCATAACCCACAGAGCATTTTGACTTTCTCATGGGACTTTGGTGACGGAACACCACTTTCTAATCTACAAAACCCAACACATCAATACGGAGATACTGGTGCTTATACAGTACTTTTCTCTGGAGGAGGAATTTGTGATACATATACCGCCTCTTTGGACATTAATGTTGAATGTGTTGAACCACCTGTCGCTGGAACAATTGATGCAACATTGAACGGAAGCACAGTCACCTTCACATCTAACGGTGAAACCGGAGGAAAAACTTACGAATGGCAGTTTGGTGACATAGATAGCTCTACTGCCAGCGGGTCCACAACTACGTTTACATATTCTGAAGATGGTGTTTACTTCATTACCTTGATCATTTCTAATGGATGTGGGTCGGACACTGTTCAAACACAAATCGATGTTCTCGGAATTGGAAGTTTGAAAAAATCAAGCGCGCTTTTATATCCAAACCCAACCGACAATATTTCGGTAATAACCATCAGTTCACCCATGGTAGATGCGGATGTGAGCATCAAGAATGTGAGTGGTCAGGTTGTTCATGCGCAAAGAGGCTTGTCTGGAAACCAGCTGCAATTAAGCGCATCTGAACTGAAATTGCCTGCTGGAACCTATTTTATAGAGATCACCAATCAAGGGGAACAGAGCATTGGCACTTGGTTAATCAAGTAGTTAGCAGAAAGGCCGGACGGTGTTCCGGCCTTTTTCTTCAATGCTTTTTCCGAAAGCATTGTTGAAAACTTAAAAAGTCTTACATTCGCACCCCTTTTTAAAGCAAGTAAATCAGAGCTATGTACGCAATTGTAGATATAGCAGGGCAGCAATTCAAAGTTGAAAAAGACCAAAAGGTTTACGTTCACCGCTTGGATGCAGAGGAAGGCAAGAAGGTCGATTTCGACCGCGTTCTTCTGATTGATGACAACGGGAAAGTAAATATTGGCGCCCCAGCTATCGATGGTGCACAGGTTAGTGCAACCGTCTTAGGACACCTTAAAGGTGATAAGGTAATCATCTTCAAAAAGAAAAGAAGAAAAGGTTACCAGAAAATGAATGGTCATCGTCAATCATTGACGGAGATCCAAATCAACAGCATCGTTGCAAGTGGTGCGAAAAAGGCTGCTGCCCCTAAAAAAGAGGAAGCGCCTAAGCAGGAAGCCGCTCCAAAGGCGGAAGCAAAAGTTGAAGTAATGGCAGAAGCCCCATCAACTGATCTAAATGCTATGACCGTGGCCGAATTGAAAGAAATGGCCAAGGCTAAAAACATTGAAGGATACACATCAATGAAGAAGGCTGAGTTAATCGAAGCCCTTAGTTGATTGAAATAAAACCGAGAAAGCATGGCACACAAAAAAGGTGTAGGTAGTTCGAAAAACGGTAGAGAGTCGCATAGTAAAAGACTCGGAGTTAAAATATTTGGAGGTCAGGATGCTGAAGCCGGCAACATCATCGTTCGTCAGCGTGGCACTCAACACAACCCAGGTGTTAATGTTGGTATTGGCAAGGATCACACCTTGTTTGCAACTGCTGATGGCGTTGTGACTTTCCAGAAAAAAAAGGACAACAAGTCATACGTTTCCGTTCTTCCGAAAGAAGGGAAATAGACTGACGTTAAATCATTTTAAACTCCCGATTCAGCATTCGATGGATCGGGATTTTTTGTTTTCATTCGTTCGATTAATCACTCATGTTACAGGTATCCCACATTCGTGAAAACAGGCAAGTAATTATTGATGCACTTGCCAAACGCGGCCTAACAGCAGAAGCTATCATCAACCAAGCCATTGAGCTAGACGACAAACGCAAACACGCACAGTTTACACTGGATCAAAACTTGGCTGAAGCTAAAAAAATCGCGGCAGAAATTGGCCAGATGATGAAATCAGGTGATAAGACCGGAGCTGAAGCAGCCAAGGAGAAAACATCTGAACTTAAGAAGTATAACCAAGGACTTGAACAAGAGTTGCGAGAATTGGAATCCACGCTTCAAGATTTGTTAGCAACGATTCCGAACGCGCCTCACAAATCAGTTGCAACGGGGAAAAGCAGCGAAGACAACGAAATTGTTCGCACTTGGGGTGATGCATCAGATGCAGCTCACGCTACTCCACACTGGGAATTGACCAGTAAATATGGTCTGATCGATTTCGAGCTTGGTGTAAAAATCACAGGTGCCGGATTTCCAGTTTACACAGGAAAAGGCGCTAAACTCCAGCGTTCATTAATTCAGTTTTTCCTAGACGAGGCCGAAGCCGCAGGCTATACGGAAGTTATTCCACCTCACCTGGTGAACGCTGACTCTGGATTTGGAACCGGCCAACTTCCTGACAAGGATGGGCAGATGTATCATGCAACAGAGGATAACTTGTTCTTGATTCCAACGGCTGAGGTTCCGATCACCAATATTTACCGTGATGTTATTGTGGCTGAAGATGATCTTCCTATCAAAAATGTGGGTTACACCCCATGTTTCCGAAGAGAAGCAGGTTCTTACGGAAAGGATGTTCGGGGTCTGAATCGCCTGCATCAGTTTGATAAAGTAGAAATCGTTCAGATCTCCAATCCGGAGCAGAGCTACCAAATTTTGGAAGGGATGGTTGCGCATGTGGAGTCCTTACTTCAAAAGCTGAAACTACCTTATCGCGTATTGCGTCTTTGTGGAGGTGACATGGGTTTCACATCAGCGTTGACATACGATCTGGAAGTTTATTCGCAAGGTCAAGGTCGCTGGTTAGAAGTGAGTTCAGTATCAAATTTTGAAACCTACCAAGCCAATCGCATGAAACTGCGTATTAAGAGCAAGGATGGTAAAAAACAACTCGCCCACACACTCAACGGAAGTGCATTGGCTCTTCCTAGAATTGTTGCCGCCATTCTCGAAAACAATTTCACCGGAAACGAAATCAGAATACCTGAATCACTGGTTCCGTACACAAAATTTGAGGTCATAAAATGATTCGATACGCAGCATTCATTCTTCTTCTAGCCGCAACTAGTCTTACATCCTGCAATCAGGAAATCAAGGAAGAGCGTCTAAAACGGATTGATAGTCTTGGAACACACCTGAACCATGTTAGTGAAGTGATTGCTAGTGTGGATTCTGCGATGATTCAGAGTCGCTTGGACGAAATGGATCGCAATGCCAATTGGCTGAATGATAATATAAATGGGGAAATTAAGCTGCCAACTGCAATTAAATTCGGGGATTACATGCGCTGTCAAAAATTCTATGGCAAAGCCTTAAACCGATACCGAAAAGTCAAGTCTGAGTTGCAATACAGCGAAAAACAGATGGAAACACTCAGAAAAGATGTGAAGAACAGCTTCTACAGCGATGAAGAATTTGAAGGATATTTTAGAACCGAAGCAGAAGCCATTAAAAGCCTGATTGAGGCAACAGACGAATTGGAAGGAAGCTACGATGCAGTCAATGAGCAATACATGAAAACTAAGCCGGCTGCAACATCTATCTTGGACAGCATAAAATCCGTGATATACTCCTCTGAACCGCTCATTTAAATACTGTTTTTACATTCTGTTCATCTTCGTCTCAATGCTTGACTTGGTTCAAGCTCAAGGCACGACAGACGAGCAGCTCGCTGCACATTATTATCGCGAAGGCGACTTTGAAAAGGCCCTACTCTATTACGAGCGGCTTTATTCCAAATCAGCGAGCGATGAATACTATGAGTATTACCTTAACAGCCTGCTGGCAACAAATGATTACAAAAATGCTCAGAAACTAACCGAGCAACACGCGAAAGCGCACCCAGGGGCGTACCGATTTCAGGCAGACATTGGAAACGTTCTTCTAAAGTCGGGTGAAGATGACAAGGCCAACAAGCATTTTGACAAGCTCATCAAAGGACTAGATAAGGCATCCGTAAATCAAATTTTGGATTTGGGTCAGGCGTTTGCTGAACTTAATATGAATGACCGGGCGCTTGAAGTGTATTACCAAGGCCGAAAACACATCGGAAGTGCCTACCCATTCCACTTCCAAATCGCGCCATTGCTTGGTCAACAGGGCGATGTAGAGGGCATGATTCGTGAATACCTTGACGTGTTGGAGGTAAGCAATGGATACATTCAAAGTGTACAAAACACGCTAAACCGTGTGATCGGTTTTGAAGAGGAGAATAAGTACAACGAAGTGCTTCAAACCGAACTTCTTAGCCGCGTTCAAAAACATCCCAACAACGACATCTACGCTGAGATGCTTATTTGGATGTATATGAAACAAAACAAGTTTGAGTCTGCCCTGATTCAAGTGAAGGCCATGGACAAACGAAATAAGGAAGATGGTGAGCGGGTCATCGACTTAGCGGAACTAGCACTCAGCAACTATAAGTACGATGTGGCTATTGGTGCCTATTCCTATGTGAAGGCCAAGGGTCCCGGCAACTATTACTACCTCGATGCTATGGCCGGCCTGCTCCAGGCGCTCAAGGCAAAAGTGACCAACGCAGACTATGACCAAGCGGCAATCGCACAACTGATCCTGGAATACAAAAACACCTTGGATGAACTTGGTTTCCGCAACACCACTGCTTCGATTATTTTGGACTATGCTCATGTAAAGGCCTTTTATGAAAGCAAGTTTCGATCTGAATCGGTGGAAGAGGCAACTATACTATTGGGTGATGCATTGGAGCTTCCTGGCCTAAACGAGAATACCGAGGCTCGCCTAAAAACGGAGTTGGCTGACATCTACGTCCTCTCAAACAACATTTGGGACGCCTCGTTGCTCTATGGACAGGTGGAAAAGAAATTCAAATATGATGAACTTGGCCATGAAGCTAAGTTGAAGAATGCACTCGTTTTCTACTACGCTGGAGACTTCGGCTGGGCTCAGTCTCAATTGCTTGTTCTCAAAGGCTCTACCTCAAAATTGATCTCTAACGATGCCGTAGAGTTAAGTGCATTCATCACAGAAAACATCGGCATCGACTCCAACATGGAAGCGCTGTCCTTATTTGCCCAAACGGAGTTGATGATCGCACAGCACAAATTTGATTCTGCTTTGGCTCAGCTCAAATTGATTGAAAAGCAGTTTCCGGGTCACGACCTAGGAGACAACATTCTATTTAAACGAGCAGAAATCTATGCCGAACTTGGTCAATACGAGAAGGCAGCAGAAACATTCATGCTTATTCCCGAACAATATCCATTCGACATTTTGGTTGACAATGCGCTTATCGAAGCCGGTCGCATCTATGAGAATCAACTGAATGACATGGAAAAGGCCATGGCGATTTACCAAATGATTCTGACAGATCACACCAATAGTCTGTTTGTGGTGGAAGCCCGAAAGCGGTTCAGAAGCTTGCGCGGAGACAAAGTGCAGTAAGTGCGAAAGCTCAACTTCAAATTCAAGCTCAATTTCATAGCCCGTTGAATTTGCTTTTGAGCTTGAGTTTGAAGTTTCATCACAATCCCCTAAAACGTGTTAGTTACTTTCCCGCTTCCAAAATTTCCAGTGCTGCTTATTAGATAGCTTCGCCACAGTTATGGCAAAAAAGGCAGAAGAAAAGTTCCAAAAGCGCAGACTCCGAGGTTCGTACATGTCGGTCATTCTCAGCGTCTCCTTGGTACTGTTCACTTTGGGTTTGCTCGGTCTTTTCCTTCTGTACACGCAAAAGATCAGCAATCAGGTCATTGAAGACATTGGCTTTACGGTTTACCTCCATGACGATATCAAGGAAATTGACGTGGAGCGTCTGAAAAAAGCGATTGACGTTGCAGAATATACGCGCGTAACTGCGTATGTTTCAAAGGATGAAGCTATTGAAATATTGAAAGCCGACTTGGGGGAGGAGTTCATGCAATACCTTGATTACAATCCTCTACTCGCATCCATCGAAGTAAAAGTGAAGCCGGCATATGCAAATACAGACAGCTTGGCTGTGATCAAAACGAGCTTAAGTCGCAGCTCGAAAATCAAAGAGATTGTTTATCAGGAATCACTCATTCAAAAGGTGCAGGAAAACCTTCGCATTGCCGGAATCGTGATGTTGGCGTTCAGCGCGCTACTTCTTATCGTGGCTATAGCATTAATTAACAACAGCATCAGGCTCGCGATTTACAGCCGAAGATTTCTCATCAAAAGCATGCAGCTCGTTGGTGCCACGCAGTCGTTTATTCGCAAACCCTTTGTCAGGCGGGGGATTGCGCATGGCATCTACAGCGCTCTAATCGCCATCTTGTTGATCATGGGGGTGATGTATTATCTCCAACAAATCCTACCGGACCTCATCCAAATTCAGGATATAGAAATTTTAGCATATCTATTTGTCATAGTTATGGCCTTGGGAATCATAATTTCGTGGGTCTCTACCAGCTTGGCCGTTCGCAAGTTCTTGCGAATGCGAAGCAGTAAAATGTATTAAGATCATGAGCAATCAAGGAAACGAGTTCCCATTAGAAAAGAAGAATTTCATGCTGATCGGTATTGGATCACTCATCGTTGTCATCGGATTTTTCCTGATGAGCGGTGGCGGTGCCGATGATATCTCATCGTTCAGCGAGGACGTGTTTAGTTTTAGAAGAATGTACATCGCTCCATTGGCAATTCTTGCCGGATACGGGTTGGTGATGTATGGCATTATAAAGAAGTAATCATTTGAATGCACTAGAGGCCATCATCCTTGGCATCATCCAAGGACTCACTGAGTTTTTACCCGTGAGCAGTAGCGGCCATCTTGAGCTGGGCAAAGCGCTCTTGGGCGACAACAGTCTTCCCGAAGAAAGCCTTTTGTTTACAGTTGTGCTGCACTTTGCCACGGCCCTCAGCACGATCATCGTTTTCCGCAAGGATATTCTCGAAATCCTTCAAGGCCTGCTTCAATTCAAATGGAATGAACAAGCGCAATTTTCTGTAAAAATCATTCTCTCTATGGTTCCGGCCGGGCTGGTTGGAGTGTTCTTTAACGACCAGATCGAGGCCCTGTTTTCCAAGCAAATCTTACTCGTTGGAGCAATGCTCATCATCACGGGATTACTTCTCTTTTTGGCCGACCGCGCCAAGAAGACAGAGCGCAGCGTGAGCATGGGAAATGCAATCATTATCGGTATCGCCCAAGCCATTGCCATACTACCAGGAATAAGCCGAAGCGGTGCTACCATTTCCACTTCTGTTTTATTGGGTATTGATCGTGAGCGTGCAGCCCGATTCTCCTTCCTGATGGTCGTTCCGTTGATCTTCGGAAAAATGGCCAAGGATGTAATGGATGGAGGAATTGCTGCTTCTCAGATGGAGATTACTCCACTCCTATTAGGGGCAGTTGCTGCCTTTGTTTCCGGCCTGGTCGCCTGCCGCTGGATGATCGCCCTTGTAAAAAACAGCCAGCTGAAGTATTTCAGTTATTACTGTTTTGCGGTGGGCGCCATTTCGATTGCGCTATCAGTCTGACAGTCACACTCATTACTCGAATAGTCCCAGCATTCTCCCTTATCTAAACACTCATCTATCCTGAAAAAGCGATCTAACTTTTTTATTGCCCAAATGCCAAACCCAATAGCAAACAGCACTGATGCCAATATGCCCATTTGTTTTCGGCTCACAAAAAATGACGTCCTCACACCGTCCACGTATGACTTCCTCGAATCAATTGATCCAAGTCACCCTCGCCTTTGATGGATACCGCCTTTTCTAACTGATCCTGCATGGCTTCCTCGTAACGGAAACGGTCTTCTTTGTAGAACACTCCGAACGGTCTCGGTAAGCCGCCTTCCAGTGGATTGTTCGTGAACATGCGGCTCATCAGCATGGCCTTCCCAAGGTCGTTGTAGTCATGAATCCAAAGGTCTTCCTTGCTGAAATCGCTCAATGAAACCACTTCAGGCTTCATACCATTCAATCGAATGCCTTTGTCCATTTCCGCTCCAAAAACCAGCGGCTGACCTTGCTCCACCATGATGGTCGAATCAGCCTTAGTTGCTTTGTCTGTGAAAACCTCGAAGGCGCCATCGTTGAACACGTTGCAGTTCTGGTAGATCTCCACCAATGAAGTGCCTTGATGATCATTAGCTTCTTTCAACACATCACGCATGTGCTTTGGGTCGCGGTCCATGGTGCGCGCTACAAACGTAGCATCAGCACCCAGTGCTAAGGCTTGCGGGTTAAACGGATGATCCAACGAACCCATCGGGGTCGACTTAGTCACTTGTCCCTTTGGGGAGGTCGGAGAATATTGTCCCTTGGTCAATCCGTAAATCTCGTTGTTGAAGAGAAGTACATTGACATTGAAGTTTCTTCTCAGCAAGTGAATCAAGTGATTTCCGCCAATGGAGAGGCTATCGCCATCACCCGTGATGATCCAAACACTCAAGTCAGGTCTGGCAGCCTTTAGTCCACTAGCAACGGCTGTGGCACGTCCATGAATGCTGTGCATTCCGTAAGTGTCCATGTAATATGGAAAGCGTGATGAGCATCCAATGCCGCTGATGAACACGGTGTCTTTTTTATCGACTCCGGCTTCGGCCAACGTGCTTTGCATTTGCTTCAGGATGCTGTAGTCTCCACAACCGGGGCACCATCTTACGTCCTGATCGCTGGCAAAATCTTTCGCTGTATAGTTCTGTGTTGTCGCCTCCATCCTATACCAATTCTGTGATTCGTTCCTTAATTTCTCTGGCCGTGAATGGCATTCCCTGAATCTTGTTCAAGCCAATAGCGCCAATACCGTACTTCGCATTGATGATGTGCACCAATTGCTTGTTGTTGATTTCAGGCACAAGCACTGTTTCAAATCCCGCTAAAATCTCACCCAAATTCCTTGGAAATGGATTGAGGTATCGAAGATGAGCGTGGCTCACCGCGTGACCTTCTTCAATCATGTCGCGAACAGCTGTTCGAATGGCACCATAGGTCGACCCCCAGCCCAACACCAACACCTTTCCGGATTTTTCTCCCTGAGCCATTTCCTGCTCGGGAATATCCTCAGCGATCAACTCCAACTTCTCTTGTCTGATCTTCACCATCAACTCGTGGTTATGTGGATCGTAACTTACGTTTCCGGTTTCGTTCTCTTTCTCCAATCCTCCTACGCGATGCTCTAGTCCTTCCATGCCCGGGATTGCCCATTCACGCACTAGATCAGCATTGCGCTTGTATGGATAGAACACACCATCTTTCATTGACTTCTCCTTGCTAGCCCATCGCGGTTTTATGGCAGGCAGGTCAGCCGCATTAGGAAAATTCCATGGTTCTGAGCCATTGGCGATGTAGCCATCGCTCAAAAACATCACGGGCATCATGTGTTCCACAGAAATGCGAACTGCCTCTCGTACCGCATCGAAACAATCCGATGGTGTACATGGAGCAACGATCGCCACCTGAGCTTCTCCGTTTCGGCCATATAAGGCTTGCATGAGGTCGCTTTGCTCTGTTTTGGTTGGCAGTCCCGTACTTGGACCTCCGCGCTGAACGTTAATAACCAGCAATGGAAGCTCTAACATGATGGCCAAGCCAATCGCCTCACCTTTCAATGCGATACCAGGGCCACTTGATGCCGTAACCCCAAGTGCGCCTCCGTAACTCGCTCCGATGGCAGCGCAAACAGCGGCAATTTCATCCTCCGCTTGGAATGTTTTTACTCCGTAGTTTTTGTGTCGAGCCAATTCATGCAAAATGTCGGATGCAGGAGTGATTGGATACGATCCATAAAACAAATCCAGACCGGCCTTTTTCGCAGCAACTATTACTCCGATCGCGGTGGCCTGGTTTCCCATGATGCTGCGATACTGTCCCTTTGGAAGGTGAGCAGATTCAACTTCGAATCTCGTGGTAAATGTCTCGTTCGTATCCCCAAAGTAGTAGCCTGCCTTCAGTGCGCTCAGGTTAGCATTCTTGACTTCCTCGTTCTTTGAAAACTTCTCAGTGATGAACTTGGTAGTGGTATCCATGGACCGATTGTACATCCAAAGCAGGAAGCCTAACACGAACATGTTTTTGCATCGATCCACTTCCTTCGTTCCAAGGCCAGTATTCACCAATGCTTCCTTGGTCATTTTGGTCACGTCAATTTCGATGACGCGATACTTATCCAGAGTCTTATCAAGCAGTGGATTCTCTTCGTCCTCATACTTTGCTAGGCGGAGGTTTTTCTTGTCGAATCCGGAAGTGTTGGCAATGACGGTTCCACCTATTTTCAACTGGTCTAAATTGGCTTTCAAAGCAGCAGCATTCATTGCAACCAAAACTTCAACCTCATCACCTGGCGTGAAAATGTCTATGCTGGCAAAGTGTAGTTTGAATCCAGAAACTCCGGCAACGGTACCCTGTGGAGCTCTAATCTCAGCAGGGAAGTTTGGAAACGTGCTAATGTCGTTTCCGTAGAGCGCGTTTGTATTTGTGAAAAGGCTCCCTGTCAGCTGCATTCCATCACCACTGTCACCGGCAAAGAGAATCGTGACATCCTTCTTCTTTTCTGTAGCTTTTGTCATGGCTTAAATCGATTGCGAATGTAGCCCATTGATTGGGGATTTTTATGTGACTTCAGGTACGATTGTCAACACGAATCCCAACTCTAAATCCATATTTACGTTATGTTTATAGCATGAGTAAACTGCGGATGAGGACGTATCTGAAGCTTGTGCTTGTTTTCAGCATTGCCATTACCGTTGGTTGCAGGCGTGAGTTGGAACCGCCCGAGGTAGAAAACGAGCTTTTGACTCCCATTTTGAGGACGTCATTGGACATCTCCAAGATAGTCCCTGATTCGCTTCGCTCTGAGGCTGATGACGGGTTGATTTCATTGGTTTACCGAACTACTCTTTACGAGTCCACGCTCGACATTTTTGATGAACTCACCACCAAGCAGTTTGAAAACGTGGCCAAGCTTGACTCGCTCAAACTGGACGACAGAATTGTTGAAAACCACATTACCCTTGGGCAAATTGCTGAAAATGATCAAGTGTATGGGCCAACAATAATTGCATTGAATGGGCAAACTGTTCCAATTCCCGCCATCTCCAACCTCAGCTTTGGTCCAAATGTGCTTGACGGTTCTGAGTTCTTCGATGAGATGACCTTAGACACCGGTTACATGACCATTTCGATCTCCAACGGATTCCCTTCAAGTATATCAGACATAGACTTTTCCATTGTCAATCAGACCGCGCAGAATGCCATCGTTCAGGATACGTTCAGCAAAATCTATCCGAATCAGACTAGAAGTAAAACCTATGACTTGGATCAGGATCCTCGCGTTGTCGTAGAGTCCTTTTTAGAAGCATGGGTCGACAATTTCAACCTGGACGCCAGCTCTGGCCCGGTGTTGATTGACACCAGCGATCGAATTACGGTCAAAATAACAATCGGTGACTTACGCGTTTATGCGGCTGTGGCCGTTTTTCCCCAGCAAAACATCATAAACACGGGAGACATCAACGCCATGCAGCAAGTAAGCAATTCACGCATCATTAAGGCTGTCGCGAAAAAAGGATTCGTAAATGTCGAAGTGGTGAGTACAGTAGAAGACGAATTGTACTTCTATTACAATATTCCTGAAGGACTATACAATGGTAGTCCCTTTGATATCAACGAGACTATTCCTGCTGCACCTTCATCCAACAAACCATCCAAAAAATCCTTCAAGTATGATGTAAGCGGCTATGAATTCGGTATGACGGGTTACCCCATAAAAGATTCTTTCAATGTCTTCTACAGCGAGTTGCGTGGTGAAATCCAATATACAGGGAAAAAACGCAACATCACATTGGAAGACAGCATTCGCATCTTCGTTCACCTGAGCGGATTTATCCCCGAATACATGGAGGGTTATGCCGGGGACACTACCATAAGCGTGGGTCCGTCAATAGCCAAGTTGAGTTTGTTTGACAAACTATCCGCAAAATCATTGAGTTTCGAGCAAGTTAAGATGTCAGTCGGCATTTCCAATGGCAACAATGTTCCTTTCAAAATTGCTATTCACGAGATAAAAGCCAAGAACACCAAAACCGGTAAGAGTGTGTCCATTGATTTGGGCAGCGTTGACAACCCAATCAGCGTGAGCGGTGCCTCAAGCATTTTTGAGCCTTGGGAAAATTCATGGTCGTTTGAAAACGCCACGGCAAACCTTAACAATGTGCTATCCATATTTCCTGATCAGTTTGAAACCTCGATGACCATTGAGATCAATCCGGATAAAGACACGAATGACTTAACGCAATTTGCCGTTGATTCGAACAAGCTGAGCGCTTATGCTGACATTGAGATTCCACTATCGTTCATTGCTGATGAACTAACACTAATTGACACTGTGGAATTCAGTTCCGCAAACATCAGTTCGCCTGAAGGAATCGGATCCGGGACGTTGTACGCCATTGTAGACAATTCTTTTCCACTGCGTGCAGAAATTGAGCTAATGTTTCTTGATGCTGGAGGAAATAGGCTGCAACAGGTGACTTTTGATGAGGAAGTCGCTGCCGGCAAACTCAACAATCCTACAGAAACAGTTTTAGCATGGAGTTTTGATCGGAATTCATTTGACAATGTGCTTTCCGCAAGCCATGTGATTATGAAAGCATCCGTGAGTACGGTTTCCACTTCCACTCCGGTAAAGATTTACAGCACCATGGATCTTGATGTGAAGCTCAGCGCGCGGTTCAACTATTTGTACGGGGGTAAAAAGAAATGAGGTTAGCCATAATCATCACCCTGTTGACAGCGGCATCCGTGCATGCTTGGGCTCAAAGCGATTGGATTTGGAACCAATACCTCTATTCTGGAGACACCAATCTTTCCAGAGGAGGAATTTGGTGTCATGCTGAATATGGAATTCAGACCAACACTTTGTCGAATAAGTTAATGAACGAGGCCATTTACCAAGGAAGAATCAACTCTGCAACGAGTGATGCAGTTGTTGACCTGAATTCGGCAGACTACACCAGATTGAGTGCGGGAACCAACGGAGCAATTTGGTATCGAACTGCACGCCCGAATGCGTGGCGATTCCTGTTTGGGCTGGGGTATAACGATCACGCCATTGGATTGATGAAAAACGGGGTTGCCCAACTTTACCTGAAAGGCAATGGTCCATTCGAGGATCAAAAGATGGAGCTCGGGCCATCCGAAATAACTTACCACAGCTATCAGTTTGCTGGTTTAGGTATAGAACACGGCAAACAAAACGTTACATGGGGCATTACTGCTCAGCTGATCAAATCAAGCCGATACACGCACCTCAAATTAGGTGAGTCAAGTCTATACACGGCTCCATATGGGACGGCTGTAGAATCGAGTCTTAACTTCCGGTATGATGCCAGCGCATCCGAACAGGCTAAGCTAAGCGCATGGTATGGAACTGGTTACAGCCTCAACGCCTACTACGTTTACAAAGCAAGTGAGAAAGCTCCTATGATTTGTGTCGAATTGCGCGATGCCGGTCAGATATTCTACCAAGGGGTAAGACGCTTGAGGCTAAATGACAGTCTTAACTTTTATGGTGTGGGGGTGAATAATATTCTGCAATTGGACGACAGCCTCGTTTCCGGTGAAAACCTTGATAGCATAGAAGCCTTATTAGGCCTGCAACAAAGTCATCCAAAGCTCACAACTTGGCTACCTGCACATTTCAACATTCATTTTATTCAGCCACTTTCCGAGAAAGTCAGACTCGAAATTGGGTTGAAACAATATGTGAGCATGGGAATCCCCGAGGTGGCTGTGGGCATAGCCTTTCAGCCCAAGCCTTGGATTTCATTCGAACCACGAATTCGATTCGGAGGATTCACTCGCTTTGATGTTGGGTTGAATGCATTTCTCCAAGCCGGACAACATCTTCAAATCATTCTGAAGTCAGAACAGTTTGAAAACCTAATTGCCCCCGACAAATCGACCAGCCAATACCTCTTCTTTGGAGGGCAGGTTTCATTTTAGGAAATTGTTAGTACGGGTATATCCAGATGCTGCGCCAGCTTCTTGGAAACACTTGGATGAATGAGTCGCTGAAACCAAGACGCTTTGCGCGGAATCGTCATTACAATATCCATGTCATTGCCATGAGCGTAGTCTGTAATCGCCTGCTCGACATTCTCGGAAGTAATCACTTCAAATCGATGATTTAAACCCTGAAGCTGAACATGAAAATCATAGCCGTGCTCAGCGTCCTCACCTGATATTTCATCTTGTTTTTCAGTAACTGTAAGGACTGTTACCTCAGAGTTCTTCAAAAGGCTCATCACCTGATCCGGAAGTTGCTTTTCGATCTTTAAATCTGTGGCAAACAATACTTGTTTTGGATCTCGAATTCTATAATGGCCTGGTACGGCAATGACAGGACGGTCAGCAATTCTGATAACACTCGCTGCAACACTACCGAGCATCACTTCTTTTAAACCAGTGGCTCCTGTTGTTCCCATCACGATCATATCCGCCTTATGCAGCCTCGCTGCGGATGCGATGGCCTGATCGGGCTCACCATATTCGCACAGGGTTTCCAATTTCATTCCAGGGAATTCCTCCAAGACCCAATTTGTTTCCTCTTCTATACCCGCCACAGAAGCTTCGTGTAGCACCTCCCGAAGTGAAATCATAGAGGAGGTGGTCGACCTCGGCTCAACGTATGAATTCATCATCACATAATGAGTATCCATGCCAAATAAGCGAACGGCATAGCGTATTGCATTTTTGGCTGCGTCAGAAAAATCGGTTGGAATAATTATCGTCATCATAGTTTAGAATAATCCTGAGAATGGATTGCTATCGCTTTTAAACTCTTGAATTCTAACCGTCAGAACAGGTAAGTCAGCGTGATTTACTACGCTTTCCGCGTGGCTTCCAATAAAGAATCTGCTCAATCCAACTCGACCATGTGTTTCCATGCAAATCGCGTCCGCATTGGTGCGCTTAGCGGCAGCCAAAACACCAGCCTGAATGCTTCGCTCATTGATCACGTGCATCTCGTAATTCTTCAACTTCCACTCTTTGGCAAAATCAGAAATGAGTTTTTCCGTCTTATCGGTCGTTTCAAAATGGTCAGGTGTTACCACCTTTACCAAGTGAATCTTCGCATCAAAAAGGTTGACAAAATTGAATAGCTTTTCAAAGTTGTCGGCCGCCTCACCATAGAAATTTGAAGCAAAAACTATGTTTTTAAAATCGAAGTTTTCATGACGATGTTTTACCGTTAACACAGGACAATCAGCTAATCGAACCACCTTTTCAGTATTCGATCCGATGAACACTTCGTGTGCTCCACTGTCTCCGTGAGAACCCATCACAATCAGATCTATTTCATGCTCTTTAGCTTGCGAGGCAATGGTTTCGTAAACACCATCAAATTGCAACACTTCAACCGCGTTCACTCCTTTCAGGAACGGTTTCTCGAAAAGCTCCTTGAAGCGCTTTTTTACCAACTTCATCCAAAAGATTCCCTCTGCTGCGTCTGCATATGATTGGAATGAGTCATTGCGATCATAAACCGGAATGTCTAAAATGTGTAGAATATAAAGTCGTGCCTCTGTTCGCTTTGCAATACTGGCAGCCACTTCCACTGCATGTTCTGCACATTCACTAAAATCTGTTGGAACGAGTATTTTTCTCATGACGTTAATTGAGTTCAAAGGTTAGGTTGTTATGCCTCACGCGAATTGACCTGGCTCACAACCAATGTTGATTCTAGTCAGTGAAGATATAATGAGAAATGTAACTAAGAGGTTAACCTTTCAGTTACCTCAAGAATACTTGGGTGGTATAGTTGGATTCAGACCAAGATAGTTGCACAACATATATTCCCGCAGCCAACCTTTCTAAGTTAATTTGTTTGGTGTAGGATTGAACTACTATAGCAGAATTGGAGTATGCTAATTTCCCGGAGCTGTCAAACAACTTCAAGTCAACTGATTCACTCTTCGAGAAGTTGAAATTCATCCATAGATTTTTACCATCGCTCCAAACCTTCGGACCTTGTTCGTTCGCTTGATTGCTAACCCCTAAAGCCTCCTTAAAGTTCAGAGAAGTCCTAGCTGTATTGCTACAGTTGTTCACGTTGAATGCGGTCATTTCTACTACAAATTCTCCAAGGCCAAATTGATGTGTTGGGTTCTTGAGTGTTGACTCTTGTCCGTCTCCGAATTTCCATACGTATCGACTAGCTCCATTTGATTGATTGGAAAACTGAACTTCTTGATCATCTACAACCAATGCATTGAAGGAGGCTATCACTTGCTCAGGTTCATGGATATTAAACGAATCTCTCATTGCTGAACAAAGTCCATCAGATATAACGTTGATAAAATAATGGCCTGGTAACAAGTTTCCAAACTGCACTTTGCCTTGACCAGTAAATGACTTCGAGCCAATTGTCGATTGTTGATCATCTCTTAGTTCAAAAAGCCAATTACCTGATTGAGGGCTTGAGAATGACACAACGCCATCATCCTTCCCGCTGCACGTTACATCTGACACGACTTTAGAGAGTGGAGCTGTCGCGTGCAAGACAAATCGCGGAGTTTGTTGATTAGCCGTCAAAAACACATCTACGTATTTTATCGATTTAATGTCAATCATGTCTCCAGTTTCTAAATCCTCTAAAAACAAACATGAAGTCGGCTCGAAATTCAAAATCTCAGTGAATTCTAATCGATAAGTTTTGCTCGTTTGAACCAAGGTCTGAATTGGAATGGAAACATCAGCGGTTAAACTCGGTTGTGAATTGATTGAATATGCTAAGCTGTCACTGGAAAAGCTAACTAGATTGAGCACACCAGATTCATAACTATAGAACTTCTCAGCGTCCAATTCGGAATCGAGCCTTTGCGTGCCGCCTTCTTTAAAACGAATAACCATATCATCTGTCGCAGTTTGACTTATTAAGGTAAACCTTAGCAATGGACTCTTGTCAATTTCCTCAGGATCCAAAAAACCTTGACCGTTATTTGATTTTACGCTCTCAGCAGATGTGAGCACCGGATCAGAACCATTGGAATGAACCCAAAAAGCTTGGGATGATGCAATATACCTAGAGCCTCCATTTGTTCCGACTCCACCTACATAACTGCTATACACTCCTGCATCGGGGTCAAATATGTAAATGGCATCATTAACGTTCGTTTTTATCCAACCCGCAGCATCCCAATCGATTTCGCTAGCATAAGGATTTCCGACCATTGTCCAACCATCATTAATCGAATCGCCAGAATTAGTGTGACTAACATTAAGATCAACCGCACCTACCAATATCGGTCCAGTGACATCGATAGTAAAAGGTGCGGTGCCTGCCGAATTGTCTCCACACCACACCCAAAACCCTTCCCCGGGGGTAATGGGTTGATTCGAGTTTACTAGCGGCACCCATCCGTAATTGTTATCTCCGGGCACACTTTCATCATATGCAGATATTGAGGTAAAAGGGAAATTCGGCCAATCGGATCCTATGAACCCACTGGTGACAAAGTCATCATCCCATTGTTCAAAATCGGCTCCTTGAACAGGCGAACACAGAAACCTCCAATTTGTTTCTCCTGCATCTATGTAGCGCTGCACAGTGACATTTCCCAAAATGCTTCCTGCATTCACTGGCGCAATTCTCGCATCGCCCAATGCATCGGATAGGATCACAAGAGCGTTCGAGTTTAAATCCAACTGTCCATCCTCAAGAAATAAAGCCTCTCTTATATACTGATCTCCTGAGCCTATTTGAACCCCATTCGAATTATTAATTTCCAGTTCATAAAAAGAGTTTGCTCCACTAATTATTTGCGAAGAACTTCCCACGAAGCTTATCCGGCCATTGTTATAGGTGGAGGTGCCTGTATAATCTCCATAAACATTCAGAGTAGCACTTGAAGCAAATGAAATTGTTGCTCCAGGGTTTATCGAAAGGTCACCAGCGTCTACTGAACCCGAAATCGTTGGCATATTACCTCCAATGGGGCTTGTGGGAATTTCCGCAGCACTGCTCAAGGTTGGAATGCCACCAGACCAGTTAGCCGCATCTGACCAATCACTCGTATATCCAAGCCAGAAGGTTGTTTTATTGTAGATTCTAACATCATCCAGATGAATCCCTCTCTGATTGGCAGCACTTTGGCCACGCCATGCCACATAGTAGGTCGCGGATGATGAGACTGTGAACTCAATGCTTTCGTCTTGATACGCAGTATTCGAAAATCCAGTATACGTGGCCAGCGTTTGAACTACTGACGCTGTGGTTTGAGCGCTGGTCAAATAAACCGTCATATTCTCTGTAAATCCGGCATTTCGTGCGCGGAAAGAATAATCAAGCAAATAAGTTTCTCCGGTCTCCAGGTAAATACAACCCGTAAATAGCCAATCATTAGCAGCGGTGGTTGTATTTCGAAGTCTAGCATTCTGGCTTCCACTTCTAGGGGCTTGGGTTGATTGTTCCCATTGTCTGGCATCCCCATTAGCATTAATGATCAGCCAGTCTGAAAGATCTTCGCTGGCTTCAAATCCCATGGTTATCACACCTTGAGCAAGGTTGGCACTTTGATTAGTGACACTGTATCCTGCAAACTCATCATTGGCGGCAATTCCATCTCCTGACAGCTGAGTTCTAACATCAATAGTGTGTGTTTGTGCCGCAGAAAGGTTTGCTGCAAAACTGTACACAGCCGTTGCGCCAGATGCAATTGTACCAGTATAGGTACCTGCGGATTGATATCCTCCACCGTTCAGATTATACTGAACCGGAATATTTGTTGCGGATGATGTACCAAAGTTTTCAATGGTAATCTGCACGGTCTCTGAAGATGACAGCCCACAGCCATCTGTAGGCGAATTAACTGAAACTACCCCGACATCAATCGGCACAATTTTCTGAATCTGAATGTCGTCAATATTGATGTCCCACCGATCGGCAGCGCTTGTAGCCTCCCAAGCTACATAGTATGTGCCGGTGGTTCCAACAGTAATGTTGTTCGTTGCAAGTAAGTAGGTGGTATTGGTGATGTTATTAAATGTCTGAAGTGTTGACACAGTTGATAGATCATCTTGTGCTGATGTAACTCTAACCGTGAAGCTTTCTGGATAAGTTGCACTCCGGACTCTATAATAATATGTCAACTCGTAAGTGGCTCCTGCCTCAAGCTCCAAGCAAGGTGTAAACATCCAATCATCTGCAGCATTGGCGGTGCTGTAATTATATGCAGCAGCTCTAGAACCCGTGCGTGGATTGGTAGTGTTCGTAAACGACCATACACCGGCATCTCCATTGACGTTCAGGGTACTCCACCCTGACAAGTCTTCTGATGCTTCAAACCCCATGGTCAATGCCCCCATGTTCACAAAGTCATGGGTCTGCGCATTTGTTACTAAATAACCATTAATCGCATCATTCGCAGTATTGGCATCACCAGACAACTGCGCTCTTACATCAATGGAATAAGTTGAATAGGAAGAAAGGTTAACGTTAAATGTGAAGTGGGCTGTATCACCAGCTAAAATAGGGCCACCGATTTGACCCGCTGAGATATATCCTCCACCGTTTACTTGGTATTGAATTGGCAAATTAGTGATTGATGTTGTACCCTGATTTCTTACTATCACCTTGATTTGCTCGCTGCTGCTCAATTCGCACCCTGATATCACACCGCTTACACTTTCCATGGACGCGTCATCAGTTGGACAGCTACCTCCACCTGACACATTGAAGAACTGCTGTCCCGATGATGAACCACTGGTAAGGTTGTAATTAGCAACCTGAACACCTCCACTCGTGATTCTCACATAATTACCATTACCGTTCCACCCATCACCAAACGCATCAAGCGCGATGAAATAGTAATTATTCAAGTTTGCATAACATCCCAAGTTGAAAGTGGCTGAATAACTAGAATTAGAAGCCGTGGTTTGGCAGTTGCTTGGATCGCAAACTTCGAAAATCAAGGTTCCATTTGGATCGTAGACTTCAACCTTGTTGTCTGAAGCCCAGCTCACCCAATTTACTTCAACTGTCAACTCTGAAACCTGTCCGTATGCTGTTCCTGAGAAAAACACCAACAACACAGCCAAGGGCTGTGAAATAATGGTTCTAAAAATGTTCTTGTGCGTTTGGGGGGTACACATATGCAATGAATCTGTAAGGTAGACTCGTATACGCAGCCGACATTAAATCGGATACAAATCAATGGGTTTTTTCGACCTTTCTCAAAGATTTGTGGATGAAGTAGATGTTTCGGTTAATGATTCACAGTAACTTTTCTGTAACTCTTATCATTTCCACTAATAACTTCAACCATGTAAGTTCCGTTGCTCAATCCAGTCACATCAATATCAACGGTTGATTGACGTGGGTTAAGGGTCACGACCTTATTTCCGATGAGATCATAGACTATCACCGATTTGATCTGCTCAATTCCAGTAACATTGATTTTTTGGCTAGCTGGATTAGGGAACAATGTGAAGGCTTCGCGATTCAATTCATTTACTCCAACGGCAACTCCAATTGTGAAGGTGTCCATGATTGAACAACCGTTGATATCCATTGCAGTTACAATGTATTCTCCAGAATCAAGTCCTATGGGATCCGCAGCCGTAGATGTGAAACCATTCGGTCCGATCCAACTATAAACATACGGGGCCACACCGCCTCCGACTGTAATGTCAATCTTACCATCACCTCCCGCATCCGTTGCATTTTGAACAGCTCCAGTAATGCTCATGGCAGCAGGTTCAACGATAATCACTTCCAACTCATATGAATCAGTGTCATTATCATTTACAGTAACCATGTAAGTACCTGCACACAATCCTGTTGCAGTAGCTCCTGATTGATTGTTCGCGCTGGCAGGCCACGTATAGCTATAGGGAGGGTCTGCGCCTAAACCAAGCACGGTTGCCGAACCGTTGCATCCCCCATTGCAAGAAGGCACATTGATCTGCTCAATGCTCGCCAATAACTTATCAATCTGAAACTCAGTGGTTACGATATTACCTCCTTGTGCATCCGCAGTTGCCGAAAGAACCGGCCATTTTTCGCCATTCGCATACCAACGATAGTGGTAGATTGTAGTGTCAATTTCATCTACAAAGGACATAGGTGCAATCGGAAGTATTTTTACCCAAATGGAGTCCAGCGTGCGTTCCTTGTAATACTGACGCAATGTGTTAGGATAAGACCCCCCCGATGTTTCCAAAGACCCATAGGCATCAATCGAAGAATTCACATAGATTCTTCTCACCACTCTAGCTTGATAACAAACACTTCCCTGGCCCAAAGCCGCACAGCTTATTGTTGTATCGATAACGGCATTATCATTGAACACGTCAAGATGTGTTGCAGGAAATTCAATTTGACTCACATCATCGGGAATATTTAACGCCATAGAAATAGGAACTCCCAGCACCTCCGTTAAGCTTCCGGCAAGTCCATCTAATTCAAATTTGGCAGCGCTTGATTTAAAAAATAGAGTGTCGTTGAATCGTTCAATTGCCAAATCAGCATTTTGAAAATGGGATGCACTGTTCGTAGTAACGGGGTCAACGAACTTCAGGATGTTATATTCCTCAACGAGGAAAGTATAATTCCAAGACTGAGCCCCTGTTCCTCCAACGGGCATTGTTGTGGTAGGATCAAAATTTCCAACGACCATACTGTCCCCAGCAACTCCCATGTCGTTCTGGGTGATAGTGATCTGAGCGCCTGCCAGTGATGCCGCGAAAATGAGTGAGAGAACAAGTAAAATACCTTTCATAGACAGTAGTGTTTAGACGAATATAGTTCATATAAGACGCATCAATGGGCCTGTAGGTTTATTTATGAATAACACCCAAGTGCTCATATCCCCATAGCTGAAGCAAAAACTACATTTGTGGTCATGGAATCAGTAAGGCAGCAGAAGGTCTCACGCTTGCTTCAAAAAGAGATCAGCACTATCTTTCAACAGAACCTTGGACACCTGAGTCATGGCAACATGGTTTCAGTGACTGTTGTTCGCATTGCCCCCGATCTGGGGTTCGCGAAAATATATGTGAGCATTTTTCCAGAAAAAGAGCCACAAAAGCTGGTGGAAGTATTCAATGAGCATCTTGGCGAGGTAACCCGACTGCTCTATCCGCGCATCAAAAATCAATTTCGGAAGATGCCCGAAATCCGGTTCTATCATGACGACTCGCTGGATTATGCGGATCGGATCAACCAGCTCCTTCCTGACTAGGTCGCATCAGCATTGAACGTACCCATCGTCATAGCCAGACGTTACTTGTTTTCAAAAAACAATCGCAATGTCATTAACATCATTTCTGGTATTGCTGCATTGGGAGTGGGTATCGGCAGTCTGGCTATGATTGTGGTGCTCAGTGCATTCAACGGTCTGGAAGGTCTGGTATCTGATCTTTATACCCGTGTTGACCCTGATTTGCGAGTCATGCCCATCAAAGGCAAAACTTTTCCAATGTCACCGACCGAGTTGAGTGAGCTCGCTTCGTGGCCTGAAATTGAAGCCCTGACACCGGTTTTGGAAGAAACTGTCTTCCTGCAATATGATGATCATCAAAGCATTGTTACCTTAAGGGGGATTGACGAGGCCTACCTGCCCAATTTGGACCTGGAAGGGCATGTGGTTGAAGGATCCCTGGGTCTAAATCATCGTGGCGTTGAAGCTGCCTTCATGGGTTTTGGTGTGGCGGACAATCTTCAATTGTTCATTCAGGATGGGATGGAGACTATAAAGGTTTACGCTGCAAAACGAGATGGAATTAGCTCTATGAATCCTGAAAATAAGTTTGTGGTAGAACATATTATACCACTAGGGATTGTCGCTCTAAATCCCGAGTTCGACTTCAAGTACTTCTACACTTCCTACGATTTTGCCTCTAAAATTCTCAATCGAAGACAGGAAGCCTCTTACCTCGAAATCACCGCCTTGAATCCCAAGGTTGAGAACCAACTTCGAGAAAAGCTGGCCAACCGCTTTGGCGACAATTTTGAGATCAAGTCCCGGATCGAACTCAACGATGTGATTTTCAAAACCAACGCTACCGAGAAATGGGTCACGTTTTTCATCCTCAGCTTTATTATGATTGTTGCAACGTTCACCTTCATTGGCAGTCTATCAATGCTCATCATTGAAAAAAAGCGAGACATAGGACTGTTTCGCACCATGGGGCTTACCATTGTTGGCGTGCGTAGACTCTTTGTTTATGAAGGATTGATGATTACGATGGTGGGAATCGCGAGTGGTTTGAGCTTAGGAATAGCATTGATTTTGGCGCAGCAATACATCGGATTCTTTCCTCTTCAAGGCGGTATTGTCGAGTTCTATCCTGTTTCCTTAGAATTACCTGATGTTTTAGCTGTGTTGTGCGTTTCCGGCCTCATCGGCTGGGGAGCTAGCTTACTTCCAGTCTCGGTTCTGTTGAAGGCCTCCAACCTTCAAACCATGACTTCCTGATGCGCGATTGGAATCTGATCCAACACATTTAGCAGGGTTTCCAGTGTATCCTCTGTTACCAATTGCACGCGAGTTTCTTTGAAATGAGGCATGCCCTTAAAGTAGTTGGCATAATGCCTGCGCATTTCCATTATTCCAACTCGTTCACCCTTCCATTGGACTGATTTCAGAAGGTGCTCCTTAGCAGCCTCGGCTCGTTGCGTAATGGTCGGTGGCTCTAAATGTGTTCCCGTTCTGATGAAATGCTTGATCTCGTTAAACACCCATGGATATCCAATGGCAGCGCGACCGATCATCACCCCATCAACCCCAAAGCGGTTTTTCATTTCAACGGCCTTTTCGGGTGTATCCACATCACCATTACCAAACACGGGAATTTGCATTCGTGGGTTGTTCTTCACATCGCCAATCAGTGTCCAATCGGCTTCGCCCTTATACATCTGCACTCGGGTTCGACCGTGTATGGATATTGCCTTGATGCCAATGTCTTGAAGCCGTTCAGCTACCTCAACAATGTGCTTCGAGCTCTCGTCCCATCCCAACCTAGTCTTTACTGTCACCGGTAGGGATGTGCTATCTACAATGGCCTTGGTAAGTCGAATCATTTTTGGAATGTCCTTCAATATTCCCGCTCCGGCATCCTTACACACCACCTTTTTAACCGGGCACCCATAATTGATGTCTAGCAAATCAGGCTCACTACGCTCAACTATCTCCGCTGATTGACGCATCGAATCTTCATCGCCTCCGAAGATTTGGATGCCAATGGGACGCTCCTCGTCATAGATGTCCAGCTTTTGCACGCTCTTGGCTGCATCGCGAATCAATCCTTCCGAACTGATGAACTCGGTGTACATCATGTCCGCCCCATGTTTTTTGCATAGGGAACGAAACGGAGGGTCGCTCACATCCTCCATCGGAGCGAGCAACAATGGAAACTCTCCTAGTTCTATGTTAGCGATCTTCACCATTTTTACGGCTGCAAAACTACGATCAAAACACTCAAGCATGAGAGAAGCACTCAGAACCGCCCATCCTGCCGTCCAAATTGGCATCTTGATCTTGGTTGGATTCGGTGCCATGTTCGTGCTTTGGCTGGCCGCTATTGCACCATTTTTGGTGATGGGTTACGGTCTCGATGTTTTGACTTCTGTGCGCTCCTTAACCGCAGATGACCACGTAGAAGTGATGATGTTGAAAGTGGTGCAACTAGCACAAGCATTGGGTTTATTTATGGTTCCCTACTTCGTATATCGATGGATCATTAAAGGCCCCGAATACTCCCTCACGGAACTCCCATATGTCAGTAGATTATCCCCATTGATTTTTGCAGGAAGTATCTTCGCAGCCTTTCCGCTAATTAATTTTTTGGCCGAGTGGAATGCCGGCTTGACATTTCCGGTGGAAGGCATCAACGATTGGATACACCAAACGGAAAAGGATGCGGAGGGCATTATCAAACTCTTCTTGGCGATGGATGGCATTGGTGATTTGTTGTTCAACTTGTTCCTGATAGCATTACTCCCTGCCGTCTCTGAAGAACTCCTATTCAGAGGAACGTTTCAACCACTGTTGGTAAAGTCATTTAAGGGCAACTATCACGTTGCTATTTGGGTAACTGCCTTTCTATTCTCATTTCTTCACCTCCAATTTCTGGGTTTCTTTCCAAGACTGCTTCTGGGAGCCATTCTTGGATACGCTGCTCATTGGTCAGGCTCACTGATCTTACCCATGGTGGGTCACTTCATGAACAACGGGCTTGCGGTGATGGTAGCTTGGTACATCGGCATTGATGCCCTTGAACCGTCCGTAGAACATCTCGGCTCAGACAGTAGCGATATCCAGTTGGTAGCAACCAGTGCCTTTATGCTCTTTGCCGGACTCTGGTGGATCTTCAAGTCATCCACATTTGAGGACAAACCAAAAGACAACCAAGCATTAGAGACCTAAATTGTTTTGTTGTCACTCTGAGCTCCCGCAAATGCGGGATGGTCGAGGAGTAGACAGTATATCAGACCAGCCGTTTTACTCGCGTGATCACTTTGTGATTCGACTAGCTCGTTCCTCGCGCTCAAACTGACAGGTCTGGAAACAAAAAACCCCTCAGCGGAAGGCTGAAGGGCTTTTGATATCATTGATTCAAGTTCTTAGAACTTGTTCTTATCGAGCTTTTCTCTGGTAGAGTAACTGATCTTCAAGGCTTGCACCTTGCGAAGCTCCTGCTTCACATCCGTCACGATTCCCATCTTGGTGTCCTGATCCACTTTCAATGAAACGATAATTGCCCCGTGCAATGCTTCCGGACGATCGGCACGTTTCTGCGCTACGTAATCCTGAATGTCATCCACAGTGGCGAAGTCATCGTCCAGCTGAATCTTAGGAAGTGTTCCGTAAAGATCCGTTCGCATCGGTTCACCAATGTAGACGTAGTCCACCAACGAACGGTCTTCCAGTTTCTCAATTTCAGTCGCTTCTGGCTGATCCAATTTGATCTTCAAATCCACCTCGCGCATTACCGTGGTCACCATGAAGAAAAACAACAGCATGAACACGATGTCAGGCAACGAAGCCGTTGAAACCGCAGGTGTATTCTTGTTTCCGTCTTTCTTAAACTTTGACATGTTATTGGCCTGTTTCTTTTGGTTCCGCTTCTGAAATACGCTGAGGATATACTTGTCTCACCGCTTTCACCTTCTCTTTTGCCGGTTCTGCAACTGCCGGTGAATCGCTCTTGGTCATTTCTTCCAACACCTTATAGCTTTCACCAAACTTTTGCATGGACAGCTCCTCACGAAGCTCGTTATATGCCGCTTCCAATTCGTTCTGAACTTGGATGTAAAGGTTATAAGATGTTCCGTTATCGTTCTGCAAGGAAATCACCTGCTTGGAGACCATCATCTTACCCATCATTGGCACATCTTCCTCTTTAAACTCCGGCAGGTCTTCTTTTCGCTGTGGGTTGGAGATAAACTCCTTGGCTGTAGCTCGGAGATCACTGATGTCCAAAAGCTCCCCTTCCACTAACAACTGGTCATTTGCGTTTGCTAATACCACAAAAACGTTTCTGTCCTTGATTGGGGGCGGTGGCTCCTGATTTTCAAGCAACGGTGGAGGCAGCTTTCGGCTTAACCCCCAGCTGCTGTCCATGGTGGTCGTCACGAGAAAGAAGACCAAGAGCAGGAAGGCGATATCCGCCATCGAACCTGCATTGATCTCTTGTAATTCTCTTTTATTTCTAGCCATAGTGCTATTTCATCAATCTTGAAACAGACGAGTAAGCAATGGATAATACTGCCAATACCAACAAGATGTAGAACATGTATAATCCTGCGCCACTCCATCGTGATGCGCTTTCTGAAACGTCACCGTATGATTCCAACACCTCTCCAGAAGCCAATCCATAGCTGATGCCTGTGATTACCAACATAGCTCCTACTCCGATGGCCGTGCCTTTCATTTTTCCAGGATTTGAAAGTGCCGTCATCACCGTTCCTGCCAACGCAGCCAGAATTGCTATGATCAGCAGAATATAGCTCATTCCGATGAATGAACCCACCACTCCGCAGTCCAAGCACTCACCTTCTGCGGGCACTTCAATGCCCATGGTCATGATCATCAGGATGATCCCAATGGCCATAAAGGCGAACATTACATATTGATTTATTTTCTCAAACATGTGCAGTCGAATTATTTAGTCATGTTGTGCTTGATCATCAAGTCCACCAACGAAATAGAAGCATCTTCCATTTCGTTAACAATGCTGTCAACCTTAGCAACAATATAGTTATAGAAAATCTGAAGAACCATCGCCACCAAAAGACCTGATACCGTAGTGATCAAGGCCACACCAATACCACCGGCAACGATACCAGGGCTGATGTTGTTTGCTGCAGCGATTGCATCAAACGCTTCGATCATACCGATTACCGTTCCGAAGAAACCAAGCATAGGAGCCAATGCGATGAACAAAGAAATCCAAGAAAGTCCTTTCTCCAATTGTCCCATCTGAACGCTTCCGTAAGAAACAACTGATTTCTCCACCATATCGATACCGTGATCTGCACGATCAAGACCTTGATAGAAAATGCTGGCAACAGGTCCGCGCGTATTTCGGCAAACTTCCTTAGCTGCATCAACACCACCACTCTTCAAAGCGCTGTCAACTTCGCTCAAGAGCTTCGATGTGTTGGTTGATGCCATGTTTAGATAAAGGATTCGCTCGATGCTCAATGCCAGACCCAAAATCAAACAGATCAATACGAATGACATGAAGCTTGGCCCACCTTCGATGAACTTTTGCTTAATCACTTGGTGCATGCTCTTTTCCTCTTCCGCTTCGTCATTTTCATCCATTGGAGGCATTGCGGCAGCAACGGGTTCAGGTTGAGCAGGCTCTTCCATTGTGGCAGCGTTGCTGTCCATTCCTTCGGCTCCTTCGTCACTCATCGCCTCAGCGGTTTCTTCCGGTTGTGCTGACTCATCACCTTGTGCAAACGTCACAGACATTCCCATGCACAACATGGCAACAGACATAGTCAGGCTTAAAAAGATACGTTTCATAATCACTCGTATTTCAGATATTAAGTTGTGGTATTCAGTATTTTCGGCTGTAAACTTATAAATGTGCTTGGATTTCCGCGGTTAAGGCACTGTGAAATTTTACCTTGACTTAACCTTCGAACCTCCAAACGGATCGCAAAACTATAAAACGCGATATTCTGTGCATTACTTTTCTGAGTGCGGCCTAAATGATAAAACGGTTTGTTGCAGCTAGTAAATGGCTGAACTTGCAATTTATACCTTAGCCAGCAAAGTCTGATTCACCCCATTTGAATGAATAGTATCCGCTCATTTCTAGCTAATGAGGACGCACTGAACATTGTGCTGATCATCGTTTCGCTGGTGTTAGCGTTCCTCATGCCCTTTAGCTTGTTCTTATTCTCATACGCTATCCTTGGCCCCCTACACTACCTCACAGAGATCAATTGGCTCAATGAGAAAAAGTACTTTGTTCGCCAGTCCATGTGGATTTGGCTTTTCGTGATTGGAGCTGCCATCGTTTCATTTCCAGCCTTTGCCCATCTTCCATTTTTTAATCTGGAGTCGCAATCTAGCCTCATTCGGACCATTGTTTATGGCATCACTGACTACTATGACATTCTGCTTGTCACTTTGGTGTTATTTGCTGCCAGCCTGGTGTTTCTGAAAAAGCCGTGGCACCTGTTCGTGGCCTTGCCCCTTTCGCTCATCATTGGAAAAGTGATTGTGCAGTACGTTCTCGGATCGTTCATCGTGGTCGGCATCTTCCTGCCGACCATTGTTCATGTATACGTTTTCACCCTGCTATTTATGCTATACGGTGCGCTCAGCTCGAGGAAGCGTGAGGCATTCATTGGCACTGCATTGCTTCTGATTAGTCCGGTGATAATTCTATTAGTAAGCATCAACCCTGACTTTTACGGCCTTACCGAAACGGAGCAAGCTGTGGGTACCGTCCAAAATTTCCGATTTGTGAATTTCATTGCCGAGTTGTTTGACTCTACTGAAAATGGTCGCATTGTAGCCTTCAGCAGCATCGGCTTGAAAATTCAAACCTTCATTGCTTTTTGCTATACCTACCACTATTTGAACTGGTTCAGCAAAACCACGACCATTGGCTGGCGAAAGAATTTGAGCACCAGACGTTCTATCGCCATCCTCGCAGCCTGGGCAGGTTCCATCGGTCTCTTCCTATATGACTATGAGATTGCCTACCTAGCTCTTTTCTTTTTGGCGATCCTGCACATTGTACTGGAATTTCCACTGAATGTGGTGAGCATGCGCGGCATAGTGCAAAAGCTATTTTCCTAGACGCTTAATTCAACCAATAAACAAATGAAAATCAGCGCGCTCAATAATTAAACATTTGTTTAAATCAATTGTTTAATCCATCTTTGGCCCCGAAATGACAAAGAAGGACCTCACTACTGCCAACAAGATCAAGGAAACAGCCCGTAGGCTTTTTACCGAAAAGGGATATGGAAGAATCACCACAAGAGACATCGCCAAGGAGGCCGATGTCAATCTCGCATTGGTCAACTATTACTTCCGCAGCAAGGACGAGCTCTTTCATACGATCATGTTCGAGGTCATTCAGGGCTTCATGGGACAGATGGTAGTATTGATGAATGACGATCACAGTTTCGAGGAGAAACTCGAATTGGTGGTCAGCAACTACATCGACCTGCTTAGCGAGCAACCCAACCTACCCATTTTCATGATGAGTGAAATTCGAAATCATCCGCAAGAAATGGCAGAGCGATTGGGTATAGCCAAAATGATACGAGAAGCGAAGTTTTTTAAGGAATTGGCCGAGCGCTGCCCGGAAGGAGTTCCCCCAATTCAGTTTTTCATGAATATCCTATCACTCACCGTATTTCCATTCATGGGCAAGCCCATGATAGAGGCAGCCACGGGCATGGAACAACAGCAGTTCAACATGACCATGCAAATGCGCAAAAAACTCATCCCTCAATGGATCCTGGGTATGTTGAATCCACCAAAACAGTAAACATGAACAAGATCAAAACCATCACACTCTTCATTGGAGTATTGTTCATCGCAAACGCCCAGTCGCAAACACTTGACCTATACACGTGTCTTGACAGCGCAGCAGAACAAATGCCGCTACTCAAGCAGCAAGAGCTGATGAACGAGGTGTTGAGCAACAAGCTCAAGTCGTACAACAGAAACTACCTGCCGCTGGTAACACTCAATGGACAAGCTTCTTATCAATCCGATGTGCCCGAACTTCCATTCAGTTTGCCCGGAACCCCTGGCTTAGAAATCCCCCAAGCGCAGTATCGAGCTTATGCAGAAGTGTATCAACCACTCTTTGATGCAGGCATATCAAAGGCAGCTAAAAAGGCCGAAACCGCTCAAACTGAAGCCAGCCTATATGCGCTGCAGGTGAGCGAGATGGAATACAAAAAGCAGGTTGCTCAGCTCTATTTCCAAATGCTGTTGGTCTCCGACCAAATGGAGATCGTCAACAAGTCGCTCGACTTGATGCGTGCTCGCCAAATGACCTTGGAAACAGCCGTTGAAAATGGGGTGGCACAGCAAAACGATCTCCTCAAGCTCCGAAGCGAAATCCTCACGCAGGAGAAGAAGCAGGACGATCTAAAAAGTGCGCAGGACAACGGAATGGAGTTGCTCGAGTTACTGACAGGTATCAAAGCCCAGGGTCGCGAATTGGTGGCTCCGGAAGTTCAAGGATCCTTGGATTACGCCATTACGAGCAACCTGCACTTGCAGATGATCGGAACGCAGCAGAACAGCTTGCTGGCCAAGGAAAGTCTTTTGAAGGCTCAGCGTATGCCCCGTGTCAATGCATTTGCCCAGGCCGGAATGGGTGCTCCCAATCCTTACAATTTCTTCGAAAAAGACCTAAGTAGTTATTACATTGTTGGCATCCGCGCCAATTGGACCATTTGGGACTGGGGCAAAACATCGCTTGATCGCAAGAACCTGCACCTCAACCACCAAATGCTGGACGAGCAGCGTAATCAAAAGCAAATCGAGGTGGAAAGCAACGTCAGCCGATTGCGGAGTGCAGGAGATAAGTTGAACAAAAGCTTGGAGCGAGATGCTCAACTTTTAAGTCTGCGAACTCAGATTCGCAAGAACGCAGAAGTGCAAGTTGAGCAAGGTGTCATCACTTCCAACGACTACCTCGATGAAGTGTTGGCAGAGCAAGTGGCCGCACTCACCAAAAGTGTAGATCAGATCAGCCTTTATCAGAACCGAATCCTTCTCCAATTCGAAACGGGAGGAATAAAATAGCTGTCGGCTTGAAGCCTTCAGCTATCAGAAACTTGAATGAAAGCACAGAAGAAACATAAAACCGCTGAAGGCTGATAGCCAATAGCTGACAGCTCAACTTAGAAACAATGAGACACAAACTATACATACTAGCGTTTCCGCTCCTAGCAGCTCTGAGCTCTTGCTCTGGTTCAGGAGATAAGGCCGATGCCTATGGCAATTTTGAGGTGGACGAACTCACCGTGAGTTCTGAAACAGCTGGAAAACTCATCCGTTTTGAAGCGGAGGAAGGTCATATTTTGAAGGCGGGTGAAACGGTGGCCATCATCGACACGACCCAGTTGCACCTAAAGCGCATGCAGCTCGAAGCAAGCATGGATGCCGTCAAGAAAAAGCTTCCGAATGAAGCTGCTCAATTGGCGGTGTTTG
Source organism: Flavobacteriales bacterium (assembly GCA_041391765.1). Classification (GTDB taxonomy): domain Bacteria; phylum Bacteroidota; class Bacteroidia; order Flavobacteriales_G; family Salibacteraceae; genus SHAN690. The sequence continues at coordinate 180,783 of JAWKNJ010000014.1, forward strand.
ATGAGCGCATCCACAAGTTGAACGATGAAATCGAACGCCTTACAAAGTTGGTAGAAGCCAATGCGGCACCCTCCAAGCAGTTGGACGACCTCAAGGCTGAGTTACTTGTCACGCAGCGACAGCGCAGTGCCACTGCTTCTACATTGAGCACACAAACGCAGGGCATGCTGGCTGAACTGGAACCCATGCGATTTCAGTTGATGCAATTGGAAGATCAAATTGCCAAGTCCTACATCCAAAATCCGATCAACGGAACTGTCCTCACCACCATGATCAAAGCGGGTGAATTGGCAGGTCCCGGAAGAGCGATCTATAACATCGCTTCGCTCGATCCGATTGTGTTGAGGGCTTATGTCAGCGAAGACTTGTTGAATCAGGTTAAGTTAGGTTCTGCGGTCGAGGTGCAAACGGATGGTCCCGAGGGTGAGATGATTGACCACTCTGGTACCGTCACGTGGATCAGCAGTGAAGCGGAGTTTACACCCAAGATCATTCAAACACGTGACGAGCGCACAACGCAAGTGTATGCGATGAAAATCGAAGTGCCGAACGATGGCAGTTTGAAGATTGGGATGCCAGCGGAGGTGTATTTTGAATAGAAAACAGCTATCAGTTGCAAGCTTTCAGCCGTCAGCTGTCAGTGCAACGGACTCACTGAAAGCTGATAGCCGACAGCTGAAAACTCTTAATGATTAAAACATAAAATGAAAAACTTCAAACAACTCAAAGTCTGGCAACAAGGAAAACAGATCGCCATTGAGGTTTATAAGCTATCGGAGAAATTGGATCGGCAGGGTTCCTTCACCTTTAGTTCCCAGATTACCAGAGCTGCGGTGTCCATTTCATCCAACATTGCAGAAGGAAGCAGCAGACGCAGCGAGAAAGAATATTACCGCTACCTGGAAATCGCGCTGGGTTCATCCTTTGAGTTGGAAACGCAATTGGAGATCATGAAGGAATTGGAAGTCAGCGAAGCCTCCGAAGCTGCTAAAATCATCGAACTCATAAATGAAGAGCAACGCATGCTCCACGGACTAATGAACAACCTCGACACAAAAAACTAATGCCGAAGGCTACCGCTGATAGCTAGTAGCTAAAAGCTGACAGCTTTAACATGAAAACAGCAATCTCCATATCAAATGTCAGCAAGTCCTACAAAGACGTTCAAGCCCTGAAGAACATCAGTTTCGAAGTAGGCGAGGGCGAACTTTTTGGGTTGATCGGGCCGGACGGTGCAGGAAAGACCACGTTGTTTCGAATCCTGTGCACACTGATGCTGCCCGACAGTGGAGAAGCGCGCGTGTGCGACTTGGATGTGGTCGAAGACTTTCGGGCCATCCGCAACCGCATCGGCTACATGCCCGGTCGATTCTCTCTTTATCAGGATTTGACCGTGGAAGAAAACCTTGAATTCTTCGCAACCATCTTCGGGACGACAATCGCGGAGAATTACGACCTCATCAAAGACATTTACGTGCAACTCGAGCCTTTCAAAAACCGATTGGCCGGAGCACTGAGCGGAGGGATGAAGCAAAAGCTCGCCTTATGCTGCGCACTCATCCACAAACCCGATGTCTTGTTTTTGGACGAACCAACCACCGGAGTTGATGCCGTCAGCCGCAAGGAGTTTTGGCAAATGCTGAAACGACTCAAAGAAGACAGGCTCGCCATTTTGGTCAGCACGCCTTACATGGATGAAGCCGCCCTATGCGATCGGGTTGCGCTCATACAGCAAGGCGAGATTTTGAGCATCAACACCCCCGAAAAGATCAGTGAGGAATTTCAGGGAACACTCATCGCGATGAAGAGCCATCGTGTCTACGAACTTCTAACTGCCCTCCGCAACCATCCGCTGACGGTGAGTTGCTACGCCTTTGGTGAGTTCCTGCACGTGACTCTGCGTGAGGCCTCCGATGCCAAGCAGCTCGAAAGCGACATTCGCGCTCAGGGATTTGATGACCTCGAGGCACATCCTGTGACTCCCGGCATTGAAAACGTATTCATGCAACTGCTTAAACAATCGGCTGCCTGATGGAACAAGAAAAGGTCATCATAGCCGACAAGCTCACGCGGAAGTTTGGGGATTTTATCGCCACCAATGCCATCACCTTCGAGGTGAGCAAGGGCGAGATTTTCGGTTTTCTTGGTGCGAATGGGGCTGGGAAAACCACCGCCATGCGTATGCTTTGCGGGTTGCTCGCCCCAAGTTCGGGCAAGGCCACTGTGGCCGGTTACGATGTCGGTACCCAAGCCGAAATGGTCAAAAAACACATCGGCTACATGAGCCAGAAGTTTAGCCTGTATGAAGACCTCACCGTCAAGGAAAACTTCCTGTTTTATGGCGGTGTCTATGGACTGAAGCGAAAAGACATTCTCGATCGATTGGATCAAATGCTGCAGCGGCTTGAGCTGGAGCACGCTCTGAAAACTATGGTCGGTGACCTGCCCTTGGGTTGGAAGCAAAAGCTGAGTTTTTCATTGGCCATGCTGCATCGACCAGAGATTGTTTTTCTGGACGAACCGACCGGAGGAGTCGACCCCATTACACGAAGACAGTTTTGGGACTTGATCTACGAAGCCGCCCATGATGGTGTCACCATTTTCGTGACCACGCACTACATGGACGAAGCCGAGTATTGCGATCGCGTCAGCATCATGGTGGATGGCGTCATCGAAGCGTTGGACAGTCCCGAGAATTTGAGAAAATCATTCAATGCCGACACCATGGATGCGGTGTTTCAAGAACTGGCAAGAGGAACATCAACGAAATGATTCGGATCATAAACATAACCCGCACAAACAATGCGACTTCTGGGAGCCCGCTGACAGCTGAGAGCTTAAAGCTGACAGCTATCAGCCTTCAGCCCTTGGTTGCTCCTTTGAACTTATTCGTAATATGAAACAGTTCCTCGCCTTCGTCAAAAAAGAGTTCCGTCACATCTTCCGTGACAGGCGCACGCTCCTCATCTTGTTCGGTATGCCCGTGGCGCAGGTCATGATCTTCGGTTTTGCGCTAAACAACGAAGTCGAAAACGCAGGTGTGGTGGTCTACGACATGGCAGGCGACTATGAAAGCACCACCCTCATCAACCACCTCGATGCCTCGTCCTACTTTTTCGTGGAGCGCATGGCACATCAAGTGGAAGACATCGAAGAATCCTTCCGCCAAAACAAAGCCCGCCTCGGCATCATGATCCCGGCCGACTTTGGTTCGAAATTGCTGCGTGGCGAGCAACCTGCCATCAAAATCGTGAGCGATGCCAGCGATCCCAACCAGGCGCAGGTACTCACTTCCTACGCCAAGGCCATCATCCTGACCCACGTGCGAGATCGTGCGCAGATTCAGGTCGAAATGCCCATCGTGCAAGCCGTTCCGCGGATGATCTTCAATCCTGAACTTAAAGCCGTATACATGTTCGTGCCTGGAGTTATGGGGCTCATCCTCATGCTGGTCAGTGCCATGATGACCGCCCTCACCATCGCCAAGGAAAAAGAACTCGGCACTATGGAACTGCTACTCGTCAGCCCGCTGCGATCGGCCCATATCATTTTTGGAAAAGTCACGCCTTACTGGGCGCTGAGCTTTTTGAATGCATTGATCATCGTGCTGCTTGGCATCACCGTGTTTGACATGCCCATGAACGGTTCTGTCTTCTTGCTCACCTTGAGCTGTTTGCTATTCAGCTTGTGTGCACTTGCATTGGGCATTTTCATCAGTGCCAGAGCCAACTCGCAACTCACCGCCATGCTCGTTTCCATGATGGGCTTGCTTTTGCCCACCATCCTGCTCAGCGGCTTCATGTTCCCCATCGAAAACATGCCGATGATCCTGCAAGTCATCAGCAACATCATTCCCGCCAAGTGGTTCATCATCCTCATCAAAGGCCTGATGATCAAAGGCTCGGGCATGGATATGCTGTGGATGCCGATGGGTGTGCTCGTCCTCATCACCTTGGTGCTCAGCGTGGCGGCCATCAAAAACGTCAAACCCCGATTGGAATCATGAGCTCGCTGCCCCACATCATCCGCAAGGAGTTCACCCAGATCAGCCGAAACAAGGTCATGATCCCGCTCCTGTTTGTGATGCCCATCATTCAGTTGATCGTGCTCAGCTACGCGGCCGATTTCGAAGTCAAAAACCTTAACCTTGCCGTGGTCGATTTTGACCAAAGCCAAAGCTCGCGCCAGCTCATCCAAAAGTTCACCGCCTCGGGCTATTTCACCCTCGTGGGAAATTACACCACCACCGAAGGCGCCATGAACGCCATCGAACGCGATCAGGCCGACTTAGTGCTCACCTTCCCCCTCCACATGGAGCGCCACCTGCTCAACCGCCAGGGTGTGGAAGTGCAGCTCCTGCTCAATGCCGTCAACAACCAAAAAGCGGGCATCGCCAGCAACTATGGCCAACAAGTCATCAATGCGTTTAACAGTGAACTGCTCAGCGGCATTTCACTGCCGGAAGGGATGAAACCAATCACTACTGATATCCGCGAAAGCTATTGGTACAATGCCGAGCTCGACTACAAAACCTTCATGGTGCCCGGCATTCTCGCCATCCTCGTCACCATGCTGACGGCCTTTCTCAGCAGCATCAACATCATCCGCGAGCGCGAAATGGGCACCATCGAACAGCTCAACGTCACGCCCATCACCAAGAGCGAATTCATCCTCGGCAAGATCATTCCCTTTTGGGTCATCGGCATGGTGGTGATGAGCTTCGGGCTCGTCATTGCGCGGCTGTTGTTTGGCATTGGTGTGGCAGGCAGCTTTGTGTCGCTCTATGCCTTCGTAGCCATTTACTTGGTCGCAGTGCTCGGCCTCGGCATCCTCATCAGCACCGTCACCGAAACCCAGCAGCAAGCCATGTTCATCACCTGGTTTTTCATGGTCATCTTCCTGCTGCTCAGCGGCCTGTTCACCCCTGTGGACAGTATACCGCAGTGGGCCAAGGCGCTCAACCTCATCAACCCCATCAAATACTTCGTAGAAGTCATGCGCTCCATCATGCTCAAAGGCAGCTCCTTTGCCGACATCCGCACCCACTTTGTGATCATGACGGGCTTCGCCATCGGGTTTAATCTATTGGCGATGATGAGTTATCGGAAGACTACGGGGTGAGGCACAAGTTATTACAGTTGTTTGTATCAGGATCAACAGCACGCTTATTGATGAGCGCACTGTTGATTACTTTACACTAAAAGATCGATCCAAGATTCTAGGCGATAGAATTAAATGAAACATTACGTAGACCAGCCTGTCAAACGAGTTTTTATTTCTCTTATCAGCTCTTCATTGTTTTGAAACGTAGTATTGATTTGGCACAGCCGATTGAGTTTTATGATTGCATCGCTGGCATTCAAAAGAGCCTTATCCACTAACTGATCAAATACCCAAAGCATGCCGTGATATTCTATGTGCCTGTTCTTTGCAGCTATTCTTACGTCCTTGTCACTACTGAGCAACATCGCATTTAACTTATTAGCCAAATAGAGAACAGTTCTGTCCTGTATGGACACCCTTGCCGGAAGAACTTGCTGCATAATTTCTGTCCGCTCCATTGCCTGAAAAGCAACAACGTTCAGGCGCTTATTTTGTCTGTAGCCGTTTAATAGAGATTGTTGTTCAGGATACAATTCGCCATACACTTCAAAAGATGTGTGGACATCCAGATCCAATGAAAAGAAGGCATTGAGCAAATCCAAATCTATCAGGTCGATAAAAATATTAGCGTCTGTAACAGCGACCTTCATTCCTTGATCTCTTCAGTTGATTTTACAGACTTCCAGGAAGGATATATTTCCTTCGGAATTCCGCGAGGCGTTGATTCTTGAGCTCGGCCGCCTTACTCATGGATATTTGATCTTCGGCCAACGCGCGAAACACCAGCTGATCAAAACGTGTTGCTTCTTCCTGTCCATCATAATCAACAGGTTCATTTTTGCGCCAGCCGTTTCGGCTAAACATTTTGAAAAACTCAAGTTTGAAGTTTGGATTCAAAATTCCCAGATCGGTTGCGCGCATCACAATTGCCTGCATTGATACACCGTACTGCTGCTTGATTTTTTCTAATTCGGGGATGAACACGCGAACACGGTGGTGGCCAAGCTCTGCTTTCAATGATTCTTCAGGAAGTAGTACCGCACTGGCAAATTGATCGCAATATTTTTCCTTATCTCGAAGCGTTTTGCCTTTTAATTTTTTCTCCAACAATAGATGGCAGAGCTCGTGCAACAAGGTAAATCGTATGCGATCGCTCTTCTCTAAATAAACCCTGTTATAGGCAACCACAGGGATTGTTCTATTTACCCAAGTCTGCAATCCATCAAAATCTTCATTCACTTCGAGTTCAACCACCTTGATGTGATTATCTTCCAGCAACTCGGCTACATTGTAGATAGGGTCCAATCCCAGTTTCCATGCCTCACGCAATTTTTCGGCTGCCTTGGTCGCATCTTCATATGATTCATTTCTATCCTCATCAAATGGGTTTTTAAACTCGGTTTCGATACCCATGATATTTTCTAGCTCAAGATAGCGGGTGAGATAATCTTTAGTGATTTCCTTCACTCTGTCAATCTCTTTAGTGGGTAAGCTAGTTTTTTTTCTGAATTCAATCTCACCCAAGGCCACTTCTGAGGTGCGATAGAAAAACTCCGGCTTTACGCCTAAGGCAATACTCAACATGAGTATCTTCTCGGTGTCTGGTTCTACTTCGCCCTTTTCATATTTATGAAGAGCCTGACGGGATAATGTGCCATGAAGGGCTTCTGCCAAATCTTGGAGAGAATACCCTTTTAACTTTCGAGCAGCTTTGAGTCGTTCTGCAATGGAGGAGCGCATGTTTTTGAGTTTAGGGATAAGACGAAATTCGGGCGCAACAGTTGACAAACGTAAGTTTATTTACAAAATTGTAAACTTTCTTTTTTTAATATTTATCTTGAAGGCAACCACACTATAACGCCCCGTCTTAAGGGATGTTCAGAGATACCGGAATAGCGTTGTTGAAAGAATGTGGAAAGATTTACAGACTAGTCACGACAAAATTCCCGGAACTTTGATGAAATAAAAAACCGAAGGCTATGTGAGTAGGCTTCGGTCAGGTGAATTCCAGATTGGCGTCCCGAATTCGCCTGCTAATGTAGTACTTTATTGATACTACAACTTACTCACTCGGGCAGCTGAGCCCCACCTCAGTTTCAAACGGGGGCTCGAACAAATACATGTTTCAATTATGGCAGTAAATAAGCCTACCGGAGACAACGCCCGTGTTGGCGCTGTTCGGAAGCGGAGCCAGGTTGAAAATCCAAAGACTGGATTGTTTGTAAAGCGTGATGCTGATACAGGAAAGTTCATGGATGTGAAAACCACTGGCGGCCCTTTCAAGGGTGTGCGTAAAGAGAAGTAGTGCGCTTGAGGTCATTACATCCCTTGCCCAGCGGGCAAAAGCTGGGCTATTTTTCATTAAAAAAGTAATAAAATGAAAAAAGTAGTTTCAATAATTGTCAATGGACAAGAAAAGGAATGGGAAAAAGATGAAATCTCATTCAAAGAGGTTGTCATTCTAGCTTTCGGTAGCTATGATGAAAACCCGCAAATAGTGTATACAGTAACCTACAAGCGTGGCCAAGGGAATAAGCCCGAGGGAACTATGGTGAAAGGAGAGTCTGTAAAGGTTAAGGATAAAATGATCTTCAATGCTACGCGAACTGATAGATCATAGCCCTGATTTGAAACGCCTTTTTGAAGAAGGCTTTCAACTCGAATGGATTGGCGGACACTTAGTTGTCCGCCACATTCCATACGTAACAATCGAAAAGAAGGTTAAGTACGGAGTCTTAATAACCAACTTAAGAGTGTCTAACAGCAGAGCGGACTTTGATAATAATCACCAGATTTATTTTATCGGTGAAGCTCCCTGTCATGCCGATGGTACTCCAATTGAAGCTTTGAGTCTAAATGCAATGAGCATGGATCTTGGGAATGGTCTCATTGCCAACTTTCACTTTTCAAATAAGCCTTCCACTGGTTATGTAGACTATTATCACAAAATCTCACGTTATGTTGAAATTTTGGAGCACCAAGCATTAGCTATTGATGGAAGTGTTATTGCCAGGCCGCATCTACCGCTCAAGGATGATAGTCCCGATTCGGTGTTCCAGTATTTCGATTACAATTCAAGTCGGGCAGGCATAAATGCCGCAAATCAGAAACTCGCCAAACAAAAAATTGGAATTATTGGATTGGGTGGAAGCGGATCATACATCCTCGACTTTGTGTCTAAAACGCAGGTGGCAGAAATTCATCTGTTTGATGCGGATGTGTTCATGACCCACAATGCGTTCAGAGCACCAGGTGCCGCAAGCTTGGAGGACTTGAATGAAGAACTCAAGAAAGTGGACTATCATGCGAGAAAGTATAGTACGATGCACAAACACATCATCCCACATGCTGAATACATAACATCTGATAATATTCATTTGTTGAACGACTTGTCATTTGCCTTTCTTTCAATGGATAGCAGTGAAGTGAAGGAGACCATCATTTTTTACCTCATAGTGCACGGTATTCCATTTGTGGACGTGGGTATGGCAGTGATTAAGGTCAATGATCAACTTTTAGGGCAGGTGCGCACAACGCTCGTCACGCCTCAACAAAACGATCATTGGAGGGAAAGAATTTCTACTTCCCGAGCTGATCAAGATGAATATGCAACCAACATTCAAGTTGCTGAGTTGAATGCATCGAATGCTGTTCAGGCAGTACTCATGTGGAAGAAATATTTCGGATTTTATCAGGATTTGACGCACGATTTCAACAGCGTGTTTGACATTAACACAGGAACAATAAATAATGAAGATCAAACATCAATTTGTAGAGTTTATCCCCTCAGTGCTTGAGGAGGGGATACTTTACGTTTCAATGGATTACGGAACCGCTTCACACCTGTGTGCTTGCGGATGCGGAGAAAAAGTGGTTACTCCTTTTGGTAGACAATTTTGGAAACTGACTTACGATGGTGAGTCAGTTTCCTTACGCCCTTCAATTGGAAACTGGAGCTACCAATGTCGATCTCACTATTGGATTAAGAATAATCGCATTGAATGGGACAGAACCTACAATGAGGCAGAAATAAAAAGTGTTCGAAACGAACAACAATCAGAGAATCAACAATTCAATGATCAGTTGAAACAGAAACCAAAACCCGTGGTAGGTTTATTCAATCAGTTACGCAAAGCGGTTGGCCTCTGATTCCGTCATGCCTTGTACCAAAGCCATTTATTTTTCAGCGGCTGTCTTACGTCCACTGTTGAATGCTAGCTATGAGATTGCTTTTATTCCGATGATCCCCTAACATCGCATCCACATTAAATCCCACACCATGCCACACATTCAAATCAAACTGCTGGAAGGAAAAACGGAAGAACAGAAGCAGCTTTTGGCTGCTGAAGTCATCAAAGCCGCTCAAAGCGTCATCGGCTTAGGCGATGAGTCCTATTCCGTTTCCATCGAAGATTTCACCCGAACCGAATGGAAAGACGATGTTTATCCCAAGCAAATCATGGGCAAAAAGGATATTCTTTATAAGGAGCCGGGGTATGTGATGTAAGAGGAAGCTGCTGGCCACTAGCCACTAGCTGTTAGCTATAAGCCTAGGGCCGCAGCGCAATGCCGACCCGAGCGCCATCTAAATCACTGTTGTTGAGCCAATTCATATTGAAACTACCTTCGTTCGCATGAGAACATCGATGCAGTTTTTGAATTCAGTCTTGGTTACTTTCTTGCTGACGGTATGGGCGCTACAAATTGATGCCCAAGGCGTACTCAAAGTACCTGAACAATATGCGAATATTAGCCAGGCTGTGGCCGGTGCCCATGAAGGTGACACCATCCTGATTGCTCAGGGGACGTATCAAGGTACCGGCTTCCGATTGATTGAAATTGATAAGTCGCTTACCATTGCCGGGGAATATCTCTATACCAAGAATTTGCCTGACGCGGCTCGGACCATCATCGATTGTGGCGGCACGAACAAAGAAGCCTTTACCGTAACTGGGGGTTCTGGTGTATGCGCTAAATTCATTGGGCTGAGTATAACTGGCTTCATTGGGGAGGAATTTGACCGTGGTGCAATTAGGATCATTGGGTCAAACGCCATTTTTCAATCATGCCTTTTCCTCGATAATTCTGCTGTTGCATACCCTGCTTGGGGATTTGAAGGAACGGCAATATCTATTAAGGATTCTTCACAGGTAAAATTCTACAATTGTCTTTTCGCAGACAATATTGGAGCTGCTATTGGAGTAAACGATACCAAATTGCATCACCCCGATGGAAAGCAAGGCTTACCACCAAGAATTTATGTCACCGCATGCACATTTGCCAACAATACGGATTGTGGCATAGCATTAAACGATTCGGGAAACGAAACAGTTCCTGAGCTATTCGTCAGCAACTCGATGTTCATCAGTAATGGCAACTATGGCATCTCCGGGGAATATGAAGGGAAGTCTCCGAACCACGTGTATCAAGTCCGAAACTGTTTATTCTATGGGAACTCATCTGGGCGGGTGAACGGTTATTACTTCGAACCAGAGATCTTCAAAACCATCGACACAAATTCGTTGGGAATAAACCTAGACTCATTCGGAAACTTTACAACAATTCCAAACTTCAAACCTGACAGCCTAGCGGACTACCCGTACCAATATGCATACAATTCCCCCAATGTCAATACAGGTTCGACTGACACCTTTGACGTGGACAATTCCATCACCGACATTGGCTTTGGAAACATCAAGAAGTTCTTCGATTTAGAATGCGACTATGAATCACTGATTGCATCTATCGAAAACGCTCGGTCTGGAACATCTGAGTCCATTCGGATTTACCCAAATCCGTCCAGCGATCATGTTTTCATAGATGGTATTTCCAAAGGCCAACATCAATCATTGGTGAACATTCGCACAATTAGCGGGCAGTTGGTCATGGAGATGAATTACGCTCCAGAAGGCATTGATGTTCAACACTTGAAGCCGGGTATCTACCTCATAACGGTGACTTCAAATGACCGCATCCGTACTCAGCGATTGGTGATTCAACATTGACCCTTTCACGCGGCAAGAAAGACATATGTTTTAAGGAGCCGGAGTATGTGATGTGAGCTGCTGGCTACTAGCCTCTAGCTGTTAGCTCGCGCCTGAGCTAAAACTGTCCTGCGTATTCCGGAATTTTGTGTGCCAAAAAATAAGGCAGGTTCATTAACGTAAACTCCTTTCCCTCACGCGTCTTTGCCTGTTCCAAAGAGTAGTTGTTTGCCAGCATCCGCATAGCCATGCTATGATCGCATTCGTTCATGAATTGATGCAACGACTTTAGTTTGCCTTGTGCACCTGATTTCACCTCCAAAGGGATCACACGCTGGCCTTGCTGAAAGACCAAATCCACTTCGGCACTGCTGTTTGCCTTATCGCGAACCCAAAAACTTGGGTGAAAAGAAGGCGCTGTGTGCTGAGCCTGAAACTGCTGCACGACCATGTGCTGAATGATCTTCCCGCGATGAAAATCAGTCATATCGCGCAGGGCTATCATGTCCGCCTGTATGCCCAACGCAAAATTCAGGAGCCCCGTGTCTAAAAATTGCAGCCTCGGCTTTCTGGTGAGGTTCGCGGTGATGGGTGCGCTGGTGGCTGTGGTTGGATAGATCAATTGTATGACGCGCGACTTGTCTAGTGTTCGCAGCGCTTCCCCCACTTCCCGCGATCGGTAATTGGAGTTGCCAAAGCCCCCAAATGTGATGCGGTCTTTTTCACCCGGGGCCGTGTCCATGATGTGACGGATCACGTTTTGCTCCGTGCGATTTTGCGCGTATTTCTTTACATCATCCTTATACCCTTGCCACAGCGACTCATAGATGGGCCTCAGGTTGGCCATGTTACCGTCCTTTGCATACTGCTTCACCACTTCGGGCATTCCCCCGATGATGGTGTAAGTGTGAAACAGCTGTAGGAGCGTGTTATAGGCATAGTCAGGAAATGGAATGATGTTCAGCGCCCCCAGCGCTGCATCGTGTCCTAATGCCATCAGAAATTCTTCAAAGTCGAAGGGATGCAAAACCAATTGCTCCACGCGCCCGACCGGAAAGGATCCTACATCCTTCAGCGCAAACTCAAGCAGCGAGCCCGCGGCAATGACATGAATGGAAGGAAACTCTTCGTAGAAGTAGCGCAACTGCTTGATTGCCGTTGGGGATTCCTGAATCTCATCAATGAACAGCAATGTTGGTTTGTTATCCCTTGGTGTGTTGCTCTGCAGGAATATGGCGTTTACGATTTGCTCCAGCGAGTCCGCTCCTTCAAATAGGCGCTGATGAGCTGGCTTCTCAAGGTTGAGCGAGATAAAATGATCGAAGGTTTTTCCAAAGTCAGTCACCACAGTCGTTTTACCTACCTGTCTGGCTCCGCGTATTACCAAAGGCTTACGATCTTCCTTGGTTTTCCAGCTATTTAACTGATTGATGATCTTTCGGTTAAATCCCATTTTGTAACAAATACAGGGTAAATGTAGCCATTAATTGTAACAAATACAGGGTATGAATCAATCTAAATTGTAATAAATACAGGGTATTTAAAGAATTTCTCCGCTACAGTTAAAAAATCAACCCCCTCAAAAGCGTGCGATTACTTATGCCCAGATCCATTAAAATCCGAAATCAACACGCCTTCTCGTTTGGGATCACCAAAAGGGGCACACGAGCCTTATTCCATTTCCATCGAAGATTTCACCCGAGCCGAATAGAAAGACGATGTCTATCCCAACCAAATCATGGGGAAGAAGGACATTCTTTATAAAGAGCCGGGGTATGTGATGTGAAAAAAGCTGTCGGCTTTTAGCTGTTAGCTATCAGCCTGGGCCTGCAGCGCAATGCCAGCCCACGCTTTCAAGTTTTCATCCATTTGCTGCTTGGAAAGGCCTTGGAAATATGCGTCTTCGGTGTTAATTCTTATGTCCTCCAAGCGTTTGAAACCTCACACCTACTTCTAAAGCCAAATACCACACCCCTCTAGGAGTTCCAGGAAAGGCATAAATGCACTGGGGTTTAAAGTAAGTGTTCAGCTTCCCGGTGCCCACGGTGTTCCGGTCCTTACCCAAGGTGAGCGATGCGGAGGCCGCTGCATAGTGAATGGTCGTGAACGAGCGTTCCCACTCGCTTCCGTGCAGGCGGTACACTTCGGGTACGATGGTGCCAAGGTAACCCGCTCCAAGCCCTATACTCAGGTAGCGACCTGAAGGTTTCAGTCGCGTATAGGCCAATTCGGGGATGCTGAACAGCCCGGTTTGAAAGTGACAGTGATGGTAAAAACCCAGGTTAGGGCTCAGCTCGATGCGTTTCTCTAGGGTGATTTCTGTACCGCGTTTGTCCTTGGTTTTGGTCCAGGTTTTCAAGGGGTAGGTGGCTGCTACCTTGAGTCCCGGATGGGTGGCGGTTTCTCCGAAATAGGCCACGTCTACGGTGGCGGGGCGGAGTTGCTGTGCTGTGCTTAGGAAGGGCACACTCAGAAGGAGGGAAAGGATGAAGGTTCTCACTGGTTCAAATAGGTTTTGATGATTTCATAAAAAGCCTCGGGTTGGTCGGTATAGCACGTATGGCCTGCATGGTCGATGATGTGGATCTCTTTGTTGGCCGAACTCACCTGGTCAAATACATAAAGCTCTTCCTCGGGTGGACAGATGTCGTCAAAGCGACCACCAACGATGAGCAAGTCCTGGGTGATCTCACCCAGTTGGGAAGTGAGTGGCACGACCATTTCTTCCAGGAGAATGCGGGATGCTATTTCCCCTCTGTACCTACCGCTGAGGTAGCTGATGGGGTTGTAGCGCGAAGCGAAGGCGACTTTGGCATACTGACCCACGGTGGGCAGTTTCTCGGGGTAGTCGATGTAGACCAGGTCTTCCACGTATTCGTTCCATTGGTTCATCAACTCGTATTCGTTGTCACCCGGCAACAGTTCGATCACCGGGTGGGCGTTCAGCCAGTCCACTACTTCTTCCCACTGCTCCACCCGTCTGCCCCGACTCAGTTCGAGTTGGGCGGTGTTCCAGAGAAATTCACGCCTGAACTTCCAGCGGAGGGTATCTTGCTCAGAGTCGGTGGTGACGGGAGCATCTACGGCAATGAAGGCCACGGGGGTGGCAGCATCCCCTTTTGCGATCATGTATTCATACATGAGTCCGCCTCCAAAACTGTGACCGAGCATGACGATGTCTGCATCATAGGCGGTGGATAAAAAGTCGGTGACAGCAGAGAGGTCGTCTACCCAGGTGGCACTGACGTTATCGCCTTGCGAATACTGTCCTTGCCAGTTGCCCATGCCACGTTGATCGTAGTAGGCTACGGCAAAGTCTTTTTCCAGGGTGTTTTTCCATTCGGGATAGTCGATGTGGGCGAAATCAAGAGAGGCGTATCCTGGCCCGCCCTGGATATAAAGCAGTATCTTGCCGCTGGCGGTGTTTCCGCGCACCAGCACCGGAATCAGGTAGTCTCCATTTTCAACGTGAAAGCTGTCATTCACAGCAGTGCCGAGTTCAAAAGGCTCTTTCCGACAGGATGATAGTGCTAGCGCTACAGTTAATAGAATGCCTGCACCGAACAGTGTTTTCTTCATGTGTGTTTTGTGAATTTGTCCGAATGACAACTCACAGGGCAAATACCCCCACACGTACAAATGTTTTCACTCGAGTTTTGTAAAGACTATCTGCCTCACGAATGACCTGCAAATCAACACGCCTTCTCGTTTGGGATCACCAACAGGGGCACACGAGTCTTCACCGTCATGGAACTGGTTTGGCTGCCCTTGGTCAAGCCCTCGAAAAAGCCCACCCGATGCGGAATCATGATAAGTAGGTCGGCCGGGAACCGCTCCAGGCCTTCGCGAATTCCGTCACCCACTTTGGCGTTGTTGACGTATTTAAACTCGTGGTCAACATCATGAAGAATTCTGGCCATGACGCGTTCCATGTCGTCCAAACTTCGCTCGTCTTCATCTTTCGTAACCACATGAAAAACTTCGAGATGCGCCTTCAATTCATTTACAAATCGCTTCATCACACCCAGTTCGCAATTGTCTTTTAGGTAGGAGGTTTCACAGGCATACATAACTTTCTGAACCCCATCATAGTGGATATCATTCGGTACCACGAGCAATGGAAATTGCATGAGCTTGATGACGGCCGTAGTGGTGTTTCCGAAGAGCTTGTATTCCTTCAGGTTGCTTTCAATTCCCATGACCACCATCTCCGCCACATTGTACTTCATGTAGCTCTTGATGGCATCCACCGGATCGCCTTCCCTCAACGCATGCTTAACACTAATACCATGGCGTTTTGATGTCTTTGCTGCCAGGTCTGCTAACTGCTTTTCGCTGCGCTGATACAGCTTACTACTGCCTTTGGAAGTGACCAACGAATTGCTGGCGTGAATGCTCATTTTGTAAGAGTGAAAAAGGATCAAAGTTGATCCCAAGGAACGAGCTAATTGCGCTGCATATTCAACGGCATTGCTCGCAGCAGGCGAGTAATCTGTGGCAACAAGAATAGTTTTCATAAGGCATTCTGACGAGCATTCAATGTTCATGAATACCACCGATAGTTGCCATGACTAAAATCACCACCATAGTTGATTGGTTAATGCTGAAAACATCCATCGATAGTCAACTTCAAATTACCCTAATCAATCATCCATTCCGACTATCAATCTGTTCATTTTTACCGTTCGTGTAATTCCCTGTCGATTCATTCTTCCTTAGCTCAACTTTGTCCCAAGTTGAAAATGAGAAGTGCTTCATTGACCACGCTTTTAATAATCGCTATAGCATCCTGTTCGAACGTTGGCAACGAGCTGCCTGACTTTCATTTGAAAACGCTGGAAGGTGATGAACTCACCAAAGAAAACCTGCATGGGAAAGTGACTGTCATTGACGTATGGGCTACCTGGTGTCACAACTGTGCCAACGAGCGTGAATCGCTTAACCGTTTGGTAGAATCGTATCAGGGCAATCCTAAGGTTGTGTTTCTCGGTTTTGCCGATGAAGATCCCGAAATCGTTTCAGCATTTTTGGAAAGAATGCCGTTTAAATTCACCCCCATTCCCGCAGCCGCAGACTTCACGAGCGAACTAAAAACTCGATTGGTAAAAACCTACCCCCAACACATCATCCTCGACCAGAACCTGAAGATTCAATACGAACACACTGGTGAACTGAGTAATCCCGAAGAAACGCTGAGCACTGAAATCGATGCCCTGCTTACGCCAAAAAACCCTGAAAAACATTGACACAACTCTTTAAAAAATGGTGTACAGATCCGAAACTGAGTCAATACGACTCGGTGGATTTGGTTCGAGCAGATCACTGGAATCATGTGGTAGGAGATGAAAACGTTTACTTGTCACTAGCTTACCTCGGAGCACTGGAAAAAGCGCTGAACGGAGATATAGACTTCCGCTACACCATTTTCTATAACGACAAGCTACAGCCCGTAGCGGCTTCGTATATCCAAATCATGCACTATTCCGGTGGTGATGGGGACTTGAAATTCAACGATACGTTTTGTCGCGTTGGTGATCACATCAAAAGCAAGCTCATTGGAAGCATAGATGCCCGGGTGTTGATCTGTGGTAATGTGTTTGCCAGCGGTGAAAACGGATTCGCGTTCACCGATGATATCAAGCCTAAAGAAGCTTACAAGATGCTAGCCCAGAGCATGAAGCGCATGGCCCAGGAAAAAGAAACGAACGGGCAGATTTCTTTTGGACTTCTCAAGGAATTTTGGCCACAGACCCTGAATCATTCAAACAGCCTTGAGGATGAGAATTTCAAGGCCTTCGAGATTGATGTCAACATGGTGTTGAATGTTCACCCGACCTGGAAAACATTTGAGGACTACCTCGACTCCATGACCACAAAATTTCGCACCAAGGCAAAGGGTGTGTTGAAGAAGTCATCCGACTTGATGGTGATCGACATGAATTTGAATCAAGTCATTGCGCATCAAGATCGAATTGAGGAATTGTATTTAGCAGTACTCGATAATGCGGAATTCAAGTTTGGTCAGCTGAATGCTCAGGCGTTTGTGAACCTGAAACAAAACTTGGGCGATCGCTTCACACTGAAAGGCTACTTCTTGAGCGAAAAACTAGTTGGATTCAGCACCGTGTTTTTGTGCAATGACAAGGCTGATGCTAACTACGTAGGTATCGATTATGAGTGCAACAAGGAATACGCGGTGTATCAACGCATGTTGTACGACTTCGTAGAATTCGCCATTGACAAAAAGTTAGTACAGATGAGGCTGGGTCGCACGGCTGAAACGCTCAAGAGCAGCGTTGGCGCTGAGCCGGTGAACATGAAACTATACATTCGCCATCGCAACAGTATTTCCAACACCCTGATAGGCCCGCTGGTATCGAGCATTTCCCCCAGCGAATTTGAGCTGAGACCACCCTTTAAAGCCGCCTTCGCTTAGGCCATGGATTCATTAACTCAGATCGTACTTGGCGCTGGTGTCGGAGAAGCAGTGTTGGGAAAAAAGGTGGGCAATAAAGCCATCTTGTGGGGAGCCATTGCCGGGACTATTCCTGATCTGGACGTGTTGGCCAATTTCTTCACAGACGAGCTCACGGCCACAGAAATGCATCGCGGGTTTTCACATTCCATCTTATTTGCGATTCTCATGGCTCCTTTGCTGGGTTGGCTTGCTTCGCGTATCCATAAAAAGGCCAACCTCGACTGGAAACCATGGAGCTGGCTAATGTTTTGGTCGCTGGTGACACACCCACTTCTGGATGCCCACACCAACTGGGGGACTACGCTCCTCTGGCCACTCGACTACAAATTTGCCTACAACAACATCTTCATCGTTGATCCACTTTACACCCTGCCGTTTATGGTGTGTGTGATTTGGGCCATGACCTTAAAGCGCGACAACCCAAAGCGAAGTAGAATCAACCGCCTTGGCCTGATCATGAGCACGAGCTACATGGCATTAACGATTGTCTCAAAGGGCATCGGATATTATCACTTCACTAAGAGCCTTGACAATCAGGGCATCGCGTACGAACGTATGATGACAAACGCCACCGTGTTCAACAGCATTCTTTGGAACGCTACCGTAGAAACCGAAGATGAGTACCTCTTGGGTTATTACTCGTTGTTTGACGGCTCAGGGGAGGTTGAGTTTATGCACTTTGATAAGAATCACAATGCGCTGGGGGATATGGCTGATGAAGATATAGTCAAGCGTTTGGCCAAGATTTCTCGAGGGTGGTATATCGTAATGAAAGATGGTGACAAGGCCTACATCAACGACATGCGTTTTGGTCAAATGGGAATTTCTGACGACCCGGATAGTTTTCCATTCAGCCATGAATTGTGGTATGAAGACGGAGTGCTCCATTCCAAGCAACGAGAGCGCGGACGTGAGGATGCGGGATCAAAGCTCGGGGCCATGATCAGAAGGGTGGCCGGAAAATAAAAACCGAACAATTAGCTCTGCTAACTGTTCGGTTGATTGAATGTTTGTGATCTATGCGAATTGACAAACGACCCCACCCATGAGGGTCATCGTAATTGCCCAGTAGCCCACATTGATCCAGATGTATTTCCAGCTTTTGCGCTCAAACAGGGCGTTTGTTGCAAGAACAGGAAACGCAATCAGAAATGATCCCAGGAAGCCATGGAATGCACCATGCTTGAAGGTGCGAAAGTTTGTACCATACTTTTCCATCATCTCTTGCATGAAGATCATGATGTCACTTCCGGCCTCGCCCATTCCGGGTTCGTTCATCAACATCGACTGAAAGCCCAATTGATGAATGGTCATCTGCATCATCGCACCTGCGAGCATGCAGGCAAAAAGATAACTCAACCCGAAGATGACGGCCATGTTTGCCCCCTTCATTTTTTCTTCATCCATGCCGGCTTCCTTCATCCATGCCGTGCCGACAACCTTGGGGTTGTACCAAATGAATCCCATGACCATCGGAATCAATGCGGCCACGGGAATAATCCAAACGTGTAGTTCTACCATAGTGTGTTGTGGTTTAATTTACCCAAATATAGGCGAGAAACTATTGGCTCAGAGCAAAGTAGGCCAATCGCAAACTGAAGAGAATCAGAATCGCACCAATACCCACAAACAGTCGTTTCAGAAACGTTGGATTCAACAATGTTTTAAGCTTATCGGCTAAGAATACCTTCAGTAAATCGGTGATAAAGATGCCTGCAAGTGCAGCGACTAGATAGGCACTGATCTCGAAACTGGAATCAAAAGATTCTTCCGCATAGGTCAGGATAGCCATCCATACGAAGAAGACAAAAGGGTTCACAAAATTGACCAAGAATCCTTTTCCAAAGGCGCCAGAAACACCAGTAACGTTGGTCTTGTGTTTCACCTCCAGGTTTCCTTGTGGCTTGATCATGTATTTCAATCCCAAGGCAAGAAGCAACACACTGCCAACCACGGCTAACCAGCGCTGCGTATCATCATTCCTAAAAAAGTCAGCGGCTCCAAAGTAGAGCAACGAAACAATCAGAACATCGCTCATCAGAATGCCCGTAGCCACACCAAGACCCGTGATTCTTCCCTGCCTCAACGTGACCTGAAGCAACGTAAAAAACACAGGACCAAGAAAGATCACAGTTCCGATTCCTGTTATGAGTCCTTCTATGATTGGCATACCAATGGCTGAGTGAGGGTCATTGCTCGAAATTGCGGTTTTATTGATTGTCTGCGCCCAGCTTCATCGTAAAAGCAATGCGCTTTCGCGCTGTGTCCACTTCGAGCACTTTGACTCGTACCTCCTGATTTAGCTTGACTATTTCCAACGGATCACTAACATATCGATCGGCCAGCTGACTGATATGCACTAAGCCATCCTGCTTTACACCAACGTCTACAAACGCCCCAAACTTGGTGATGTTTGTGACAATGCCGAGTAGAATCATTCCCTGTTGAAGGTCCTCTACCTTTCTAACGCCCTTGGAAAACTCAAAAAGCTTTGCCTTTCCGCGCGGATCACGACCGGGTTTCTGGAGTTCGGCTACAATATCATTCAAGGTCGGAAGCCCCACATCCTCTGATGTGTATCGACTAAGCTCCAACGATTCAATCTTGACTTTGTCTCGAAGTAGCTCGCTCACCTGACAGTTTAAATCCTTAGCCATCTTGCTCACAATGTGGTAGCTTTCAGGATGGACCGCGCTGTTGTCAAGTGGGTTTTTCGCTTCGGGAATTCTTAAGAAGCCGGCACACTGCTCGAATGCCTTTGCTCCTAATCCGCTCACTTTCAACAAATCCTTGCGTGACAGAAATGGTCCGTTCTCTGTTCGATGACTCACGATGGCTGTGCTCAGCTTTGGCCCTATGCCACTCACATATTGCAACAAATGCTCGCTGCTCGTATTTAGGTTCACGCCCACGTGGTTCACAACACTTTCTACTGTCGCGTCCAGCTTTTCCTTGAGTTGCTTTTGATCCACGTCATGCTGGTATTGCCCGACTCCAATTGCTTTCGGGTCAATTTTCACCAGCTCACTCAGCGGATCCATTAGCCTTCGTCCAATCGAAACCGACCCGCGCACGGTGACATCGTAATCAGGAAATTCAGCTCGTGCCACAGGCGAAGCAGAGTAAACTGAGGCGCCATTTTCACTCACCACGTAAGCCTCCGTTCCTGCCGGTAATCGGATGCCTTGGACAAATCGCTCCGTTTCCCTTCCGGCCGTTCCATTTCCTATCGCAATGGCTTCGATTTTATACGTCTGCACCAAGTTACTCACCTTGGATGCCGCCCTTGCTCCCTCATTTTGAGGCGGATGCGGGTAGATGGTCTCGTTGTGAAGCAGCGCCCCATATTCATCCAAACAAACCACCTTACATCCGGTTCGGAATCCAGGGTCAATAGCCAATACACGCTTCGACCCCAGCGGTGGTGCTAGGAGCAATTGCCTTGCGTTTTCTGCGAACACGTTGATGGCCTCCGCATCGGCCTTTTCTTTGGCCGCATTTCTGAACTCCGTTTCGATGGACGGCTCTAATAATCTCTTGTATGCATCGGCAATGGCAAGCTTCATTTGCTCATCCGCGAAGCCCGGTTTTCGGATGAAGTAGCGCTCCAGTCGCTCGATGCCCGAGCTTCGATCCGGAATAATTGACAACCGAATGACTCCCTCTTCTTCCGCCCTTCGCATGGCAAGCATTCGGTGTCCGGCACAGCGATGAAGGGGTTCAGAAAAGTCAAAATAGTCCCGAAATTTTGATTCGGGATCGTCTTTTCCTTTGATCACCTTGGTGTGAACAACTGCACCGTGTTGGAAGTGCTTTCTCACAATATCTCGGGCAGCTTGACGCTCATTGATCCACTCTGCCATGATGTCTCTTGCTAAGGACAGGGCCATTTCACTGTCTTTCACTTCGCCCTTGACAAACCGCTGAGCATAGGAATGAACATCGCTGATCTCTTGCTTCATCAACACCGCTGCCAGCGGTTCGACTCCCAGCTTGCGTGCCATATCGGCTTTCGTCTTCCGCTTGGGCTTGAATGGCAAGTAAAGGTCTTCAAGTGTGGCGAGTTCCTTTGCGGCTTCGATTTGTGCTCTCAGTTCAGGTTTCAATAAACCTTGCTCTTCAATGGAATCAAGAATAAAAGCGCGCCTCTTTTCCAGCTCTTGATGTGCTTTGTACGCATCCTTAATGGCCTGCAGTTGCACCTCGTCCAATCCACCCGTGCGCTCTTTTCTATAGCGAGAAATAAAAGGGATGGTAGCCCCTTCATCCAAAAGCTGCAATGTTCGGGTAACATTGAGTTCCTTGAGTTGAAGGAGATCGGAAATAACCTTGGCTGCTTGCATCGGGCGAAGATAAATTCGGATGGATGCCTTTAGCCAAACTTCCAGAAGCATTTAAATTTGACCGTAATGTGTACGGTCACCTACATCCCAACGCCATCAGGCTGCCTCATCACTTCCAACCGCGATGAGATCATCACGCGAAGTCCAGCTATTGGGCCAAAAGTGTACTCTCCGTCCACCAAGGAAATACTTTTTCCGAAAGACCCACAAGGCGGTGGCAGTTGGATCGCTTCGGGTGACAACATGAGTGTGTGTCTGCTCAACGGAGCCTTTGAGCCTCACGAACGAAAAGATCACTACAAGCACAGTCGCGGCTTAGTTCCATTAGCCATCATCGAACACGGGAATGTGCCTTCCTTTGTGGAGCAATACGACTTCGAAGGCATTGAACCCTTTACCGTAGTCATCTACAATCCCAACGGACTTTGGGAACTGATTTGGGACGAGGAACGACCACACCTATTTGGCCATGACCCAAAACTGCCGGGTATATGGGCTTCTACCCCCCTCTATTCGCCAGAAGTTCGCGCCCAGCGCAAACAATGGTTCAGCGAATGGTTGGATAGCACAAGCGATCCAACACAAGAGAGCATCCTTCGTTTCCACACTCAACCCAGTTCAGACAAAGAAAACGGACTGCTCATCGCTCGGGATAACGGTCTGCATACGGTAAGTGTGACGAGCATCGAACATCAAAATGATCAATCGGCTTTGATGTGCTACCGCGACTTAGTGTTCACAGATGAGCCGGAATTAAACGTGCAGTTAAATTTCTAATACCGCTTTCTACTTACACTTCTCATCCGGCTTGCACACCGGACCATCGCCCTCCTGAACCTTCAATTCAGGAATGTTGTTCTCTTTTTTCCATTCGGCCACGCTTTGTTCCAAGGTGCTCAAAAAGGTCTCTACGGGTTGCGCTCCTGAAACGGCATACTTCCGGTCGAACACAAAAAACGGTACTCCGCGCACACCGATCTGCCGGGACTCTGCTACGTCCTGATTCACGCGGTAGGCATACTCGTCATTCCTAAGTGACTCCTCTACTTCGGCATTCGTAAGGCCAATTTCATTGCCCAGCGCCATAAGTGTATTCGTATCGCTAATGTCCTTGCCTTCGGTAAAATAGGAGCGAAAAAAACACTCTTCAGCCTTGTCGCCTAAACCCTTCGTTTTTGCCATCTGCATCACCCGATGCGCGTTGAATGAATTGGCTACAACTGCCTTTTCAAAGTGGTAGTCCAATCCGGCATTGCTTGCCATCTGTTCCACGTGTTCGTGCATCTTCACACTCTGCTCATAGCTGATGCCTTTCGCCTCGGCCAAGTATTCGTAAACGCTTTGAGGATTATCAATCTGCATAGGAATCTCAGGATTCAGCTGAAAACTCTTCCACTCAATTTCAACACGATCCTTATCCGGAAACTGCTCCAATGCCGCCTCCAAGTGTCGTTTTCCGATGTAGCAAAACGGACACATCACATCACTCCAAATCTCAATCTTCATTTTATCCTCACTCTTATCTTTCACATTCTGAGCATTGCCGAATTGAACATAGGCAACAGACAAGGCTATGATGATCCATTGCGTAGCATTCTTCATTCGGATTCCAAAATTACTCAACTCAGAAGAACCAATATATTATTCGGCAGTGTGACAAACAACACCGAACTTCTCGATTTCATCGCTGACTTTTGTCAACCAAATCATTCAACAGGTTCAATTCTATAGATTTGTGCCGTGCAATTGAAGCGAGTCATCATAGCAATTTCATTGTTGTTCACCTACGGGGTGAGCTTGGCTCATAGCGTCATTCCACATTGTCATCATGGATTTGAGGTCTCTACTGCCGATCATGAACATGCCGTGGCGCATGAGCATCACGATTCGGTGGAGCAAATTCCTCAAACCGAAGACCCGGCCAATCACATCAATCACCAAGGTCATTATGATGAAAGTTTGCTGGATCTAATCCTTTGCCTGTTTTCGGACAGCGACCATCCTGACAATTTCGGAGAAGACGCCTTCATTCCATCCTCAAACGCACCGGTCCAACTCAAGAGCCTGAACCAAGCTTCATTACTTGTAAGCTTGATCATTGCAATCAACGCAGAGGAGTGTGCTGAAGAGCGCATCATTCCTCAATTGAAGGTCAATTACACTGCACCCGAACTTTTCACCTCCGGCCTACGCGGGCCTCCTGCCATTTCCTGATTGCCGCACTATCTGTGCGTAACCGATGATCTGCAACAGGTCATCGAATAAGCTGCTATTCGTTGCAGCCCACTTTTCGTTTTACAGGAAATTAAAACAACATGATCGATAAACTCATTGGATTTTCAATCCGAAACAAACTCATCATTGGGATGTTTGTGCTCGCCCTTATTGGGTGGGGCGCCTATTCCCTTCAACAAATACCGATTGACGCGGTGCCGGATATTACCACGAATCAGGTGCAACTGCTTACCCAATCGCCAACACTTGCTGCTCAAGAGGTGGAACAGTTCATCACTTTCCCTATTGAGATTGCCATGTCGAACCTTCCCAAAGTAGTTGAGATTCGCTCGACTTCTCGTTTCGGCATTTCCGTGGTGACCGTGGTCTTTGAAGAAGACATGGATATATATCTGGCGCGTCAGCTCATCTCTGAACAGCTTAAAACTGCCGAGAAAGAGATCCCAGCAGGCTTTGGCACACCCGAATTAGGGCCAATCACAACGGGATTAGGCGAAGTATACCAATACGTGCTTCACAAGCAGCCCGGCTATGAAGAAGCCTATAGCGACATGGATCTCCGAACCATCAACGACTGGATTGTCAAGCGACAATTGGCGGGAACCCCAGGAGTCATCGAAGTCAACGGTTGGGGAGGCCACTTGAAACAATACGAAGTAGCGGTGAACCCCAGCCGACTGAATAGCATGAACATCACCGTGGCTGAAGTGTTTGATGCATTGGAAGCCAACAACGAAAACACCGGTGGCAGCTATATCGAGCGCAGGTTCAATACCTATTTCATCCGCGGTGAAGGACTTGTTAAATCCCTGGAGGACATTGAAAAGATTGTGGTGAAGTCGGAAAATGGTATCCCGGTTCTCATTCGTGACATCGCAAAGGTGAGTTATGGAAGTTCTCCAAGAATGGGAGCTATAACCTACAATGGACAAGGCGAAGTAGTGGGTGGACAGGCGCTCATGCTGAAGGGCGAGAACTCTTTTGATGTAGTGAAAGCCGTTAAAGAACGCATCGAAATCATCAACGAATCCCTGCCCGAAGGAGTCATCATCGAGCCCTACATTGATCGATCGAAGCTGATCGGTCGAGCCATCAACACGGTGACTACCAACCTTGTTGAAGGGGGCTTGATCGTGATCTTGGTGCTGGTCTTTCTGCTTGGCAACTTGCGCGGTGGTCTGATCGTAGCATCTGTGATTCCGCTGTCCATGCTCTTCGCTATGGCCATGATGAACGTGTTTGGTGTTTCTGCCAACCTGATGTCCCTGGGTGCTATCGATTTCGGACTTGTAGTGGATGGGTCGGTAATTATCGTTGAAGCAATACTTCATCGCTTGACTTCAGAGTTTAGCGGTCAACGCCTCGATCAAAAACAATTGGACGAGCAGGTGCTCGGTGCATCGACTCGCATTCGTAGTTCAGCTGCATTCGGTGAAATCATCATCCTAATTGTTTACTTGCCGATCCTCGCGCTTGTTGGTATCGAAGGCAAGATGTTCAAGCCTATGGCGCAGACGGTGAGCTTCGCCATCCTCGGAGCACTTATTCTTTCCATGACCTATGTTCCCATGATGAGCGCGCTGTTCCTCAGCAAGAACATCTCATCCAAGCGAACGCTGAGCGATCGTCTTATTGACAAGGTTCAAAGCATTTATTCGCCTTCGCTCCATTTAGCGTTGAAGTCGAAGTCAATTGTTGTTATCGTCTCTGTCGGGTTATTCCTCATGAGCTTGTTCACCTTCAATCGATTGGGTGGTGAGTTCATACCGACACTAGAAGAAGGCGATTTTGCCCTGCATCAAATCCTCCCTCCGGGTAGTTCACTGCAACAAAGTGTTGAGGTTTCGCAGAAGATTCAGCGCTTGCTCCTCGACAGCTTCCCTGAAGTAGAGATGGCTGTCAGCAAAATTGGTACGGCAGAAATACCAACCGACCCCATGCCCATCGAAGTTGGAGACATCATGGTGCACATGGCGCCAAAAGAGGAATGGGTTTCGGCATCCACCAAACAGGAAATGTTCGAAAAGATGGAGCGCGTATTGAACCAGATTCCGGGTGTTGAATACGAATTCACCCAACCGATTCAAATGCGCTTCAACGAGTTGATCGCAGGTATCAGAGAGGATATCGCCATTAAAATTTTTGGAGAAAACCCTGACATCTTGCATCAAAAAGCCGGTGAGGTCCAGGCGTTGATCAGCGGTATCGATGGCATTGGCGATTTACGTGTAGAGCAGACTAAAGGACTTCCACAAATGGTGGTACGCTATAACCGAAGCAAACTAGCCCAATACGACCTCGACATTAGGACGCTTAACCGTCTCCTTCGTGCGGCTTTTGCAGGTGAATCTGCAGGAGTGGTATTCGAAGAAGAACGCAGGTTCGACCTGGTTGTTCGGCTGGACGAACGCTCGCGTCAAAGCATCGAGGACATTCGAAACCTGTATATCCCATTATCCAACGGACGCCAAATCCCGTTGAAGGAGGTGGCGGATGTCAACATGGAAGAAGGCCCGATGCAAATCTCGCGTGACAACGCCAAGCGAAGGATTGTGATTGGAGTGAATGCACGTAATCGAGACACTGAAAGTCTGGTCAATGAAATTCAGGAAAAGCTCCACAGCGAACTGGATTTGCCCCCGGGCTACTATGTCAGCTACGGTGGACAATTTGAGAACATGATCGCGGCCAAGAAGCGACTGTATGTTGCCGTACCCGTGGCCTTGCTTTTGATTTTAGTGTTGCTCTTTTTCACCTTCCAAAGTGTGAAGCAAGCGTTACTCATTTTCACCGCCATTCCACTTTCCGCGATTGGTGGAATCTATGCCCTCTGGCTGCGCGACATGCCATTCAGCATCTCGGCAGGAGTAGGTTTTATCGCACTCTTTGGCGTGGCCGTGTTGAACGGAATCGTTTTGATCGCATACTTCAACCAGCTCAAAAAAGAAGGCATCGAAGATGTTCACGAGCGTATTGTGGTCGGCACCCGGGTTCGCTTGCGCCCCGTGCTGATGACCGCTTCGGTGGCCGCACTCGGATTCTTGCCGATGGCGCTTTCCACCTCTGGTGGAGCCGAAGTTCAACGACCACTCGCAACAGTTGTAATTGGTGGCTTGATTTCAGCAACACTGCTGACCCTGTTGGTGCTGCCTGTGCTATACAGTCTAATCGAAACCTGGAAGCCGGGAGCATCTAAGTCGATAGCATATGCCGTGTTGTTGGTCTTGAGCATGGGCTCCTTGACGCTCAATGCGCAGGAACCTCTTTCATTGGATCAAGCCATATCCATGGCAAAGGAGAACCATCCATCATTACGTGCCGCACAGTTGGGTGTGGAACAACAAGAAAAGCTCAAGAAGACTGCCTTTGACCTTGACAAAACGCAGATCAACTACTCGCGTGGAGAGATCAATCTAGCGAATGTGAACGACTATCAATGGCAGATTAGTCAGCGGTTTAAGTTCCCCACGACCTATGTGTCCCAAGCCAAACTGCAGCGTGAGAAAGTGGCGCTGAGCGAAAAGGCGCTCGCCATCACGGAGCTGGAGATGGAGCGCAACGTTCGCAGCGCTTGGACGCAATTATCCTATGCTAAGGAGGCTGAACAAATGATGGCTGAAGTGGCCGAAGTTTTCTCCGAATTTGCGGAGGCTGCCTCAAAGCGCTTCGAAGCGGGAGACATCAATGCGCTTGAAAAAGTCACGGCACAAAGCCAGCTCGAGCAGGTATTGATTCGAAGAAAGCAGGCCCAAGCGGATGCCTTAGCGGCAAGACAACAGCTTCAGCAATGGCTAGGAACAGACACTTCTTGGGTCTTCCCTAACCAAGCTTTGGAACCGATCGCTATACCTGCGTCTTCCAATGGCGGTGGCAATGCCACGGTCGACTACTATCGTCAGCGTTCCGAAATCGCGCAGCGCGAACATCGGCTTTCCCAAAGTGCTTTTCTACCTGACTTAAGTGTCGGATACATCAACCAGCAAATCGAGAGTATTGGCGGAACACAGGCGTTCCAGTTCGGTGTTGGCTTACCCATCTTCTTTTGGACAGAACAAGGCAAAGCACAGGCCGCGAAAATCGGATCTGAGATGGCAGCTGCCGACTTGGAAACTTGGCAGCTCAGCACAGAAGCCGCCTTTCAAAAGCGATCGCAAGAATTGCGGAAATATCGCCTTCAACTCGATTGGTATGAAAGCACAGGCGAGAAAACTGCAAATGAGCTACTACGCTTCGCTCGAAAAGCCTATCGCGAGGGCGAGATCGGCTACCTCGAATTCATTCAAACCACGGCTCAGGCCGTGACGATCAAAACGGAGTATTTGAACACCGTGAACCTTTACAATCAAAGCATTATCGACCTGCAATACTTGGCGGGTAACTTCAACTAATTCAATCATGAAAACATCAATATATATCTCTCTATTCTTGACTTTTCTGCTCGCATCATGCGGCCAAACAGAGAATCAACCCACTGAAACAGCGGAGGCCCACGACCACGCTTCGAATGAAAATGAGGTACACCTCGTTCAGCAGCAAATGGATGTGATGGACATCCAGCTCGGACATTTTCAACACCTGAACTTGAGTACGACTGTAAAATCCAACGGTCAGCTTCAGCTTCCACCTCAAAACAAGGCCAGTCTCAGCGCTGTGATGGGGGGGCGGGTGAAAACCATTACCGCCATCGAGGGCGATCATGTGAGCAAGGGCCAAGTTCTGGCGACTTTGGAGCATCCCGACTTTATTGCGTTGCAGGAACAGTACATGGCATCATTGGGTCAATTGTCGTTTCGCGAAATGGACTACCAACGCAAAAAGTCGCTCTTCGCAGATAGTTTGAGTTCCGCAAAAGACCTACAACAAAGTGAAGCGGAATATCAATCGCTTCAGGCTTCGGTGAATGGTCTGCGCGCTCGCCTTCAAATGCTGGATTTGGACATCAATGCGATTGAACGTGGAGATTTTGCCACAGTTATTCCCATCAAAGCTCCAATCAACGGCTACGTTCGGAGCATAGAGGTGAACATTGGGAAATACGTACATCCTGACCAAAACCTATTTGAAATTGTGGACAACGACCACATCCATATTGACCTGCGCGTGTATGAGAAAGACATGCCCAAAATTCATGAAGGTCAAAAGGTGTTCTTCTCATTGAGCAACAACCCCGATTCGGTATTCCAAGGCAGCATTTTTGCTCTGGGTCGTGCCTTTGAGGATGAGCCCAAGGCCATGCTTGTCCATGCTGAAATTGACAACAAAGCAGGTGTACTCTTACCTGGTATGTATGTAGATGCTCGAATTGTAACGAGTAACGAAAAAGTGTTGGCGCTGCCTACAGATGCGATCGTTTCGGACGGAGGACTCAGCTATATCTTCGTTTTAAAGCCCGAAGCAAGTCATGGCCATGATCATGCACACGAGCACGCTCACAGCCATGACCAAGCACCTAGCAAATCGGATGAGCACATCTTCCAGAAAGTAGAAGTAAACACCGGAGCGAATGACATCGGGTTTGTTGAAGTGGTGCCGGCAGAGAAAATCTCAGACCATGCGAAAATTGTGACCAACGGGGCATTCTATCTCTTGGCAGAAATGAAGAAAGGTGAAGGCGGACATGGTCACCATCATTGAGAGCGAGAATTGGGGAATTGAGCTCGGACTAATTGGACGGGCTCACTTTTCTCAACACAACCAGCGAATAGACCACGAAGGTGGTTCCAAGACCGATCATGAAATCTCTAATATCTATTCCTCCACTCGGAAGAAACTTTGTTAGGTAGCTTATACCAATGATGAGCGATCCGGCTGGCAGGAGAACCTTCCCGACTTTTCTGTTCATGGTTGTGTTCATGATTCAAGTTTAATGAATTCAAAATGAAGATCATAAAAGAATTAGGGAATGGCGAATTCGAAGTCATAGAAATGTTGTTTGCTCTCAATTCTGATATTCATCGATCCTCTAATTCCCCGTAAGTCTCCCTCACCTGTACCGGGAACAACCTCCAAGATTAGACTCTGACCTGTAGAGTCAGTTTTGCCGTAGTGCTGCAGCGCAAAACTTCCCGACTTCCCATTGACCGACCCCTCAAAAATTTCCACGGCTACATATCCACCCGCACTTCGGCCGGCATCGAGCATGCTGAGCATTTCTCCGTGGCTGGATCCGCTGAGCGGTCCTTCGAATGTTTTGTCAATATTGAGGCGTCCACCGTGCAAGGTGGTTCCGTGGGAATAAGAAACATCTTGGGGCGTGAGTCTTACTTCAAATGTTCCAGTGATTTTTTCCATAGCAGCTATTTAAAACAAATATTACACATATTGCGCATGGTCGGAGTAACGGCATACTTTTGACCAATGCCTGAATCAACGACCTGTCCCAGTTGCCAATCTCCATATGGATACTCCACCGGAGGCGAATTATTAATGTGTCCTGAATGTGGGAACGAATGGAATCCTGGTGATGTGGAAGACATGGGTGGGTTGATCGTGAAAGACTCGAATGGCAACTTGCTGCAAGATGGCGATAGCGTGATCGTCATCAAAAACCTACCTGTGAAAGGCTCTCCGCAACCTGTCAAAGCAGGAACCAAGGTGAAAAACATCCGCCTTACCGAGGGTGATCACAACATCGACTGTAAGATCGATGGCTTCGGGTCGATGGCATTGAAGTCTGAGTTTGTGAGGAAGGCCTAGGCTCCAAAATACTTCAACGCCTCATAAATTAAGAAGGCGGGCCAAACTAGCGCCTTGAAGAATCCCAAAACTCCCATCCAAAATCCGGTTGCGTTTGAAAAAAAATAGATCAGCGCTCCAATGAGCCCGAAGCCATAAACGGCATTTCCGGAGGAGGCTTGTTTAGTGACTTTCTCTTTTACAATGACTGCCATGATGTTTCAATTTGATGACAAACGTGGAGCATTCCATTTACACCGTACATGATAATCATCAGCTTCAGCCTTGCTAAATGTCTGATTATGTGATTCTTTGAGGCCTTAACAGATTTTCACTAACTCCTTCGATAGTATTACTATTATTTTTGCGGGCATGGATAACCTATTTCATAAATTCAAGATCAGCGTTCACGCTGCGACCTTTAATAAGGACCCGGAAACATCTGATCTTGGACAAGCCATAATCAAGGAGAGCATTGATCTTCTTGATGAAATCGGATTTGAAAGTTTTACGTTTAAGAAGATGGCTGCGGTGCTCAGCACCTCAGAGGCAAGCATCTATCGATACTTCGATAACAAACACAAACTACTCACCTATTTGGTTGGTTGGTATTGGAGTTGGATAGAGTATCAAATCGCATTTCACACCAACAACCTCCCTGATGCAAAACAAAAATTGAGGATTGCCATTGGAATCATTACCTCACCCGTATCCAAAGCAGACGAAGAATTTACGTTCAACGTGTCAAAACTTCATCAAATCGTGATCAGCGAGTCCGCCAAAACATACTTGTGTGCCAAAGTGGATGAAGAAAACAGTCACGGACACTACAAAGACTTTAAGAATGTCGTTGGCCGAATCAGTGACTTCATTCTAGAAGCAAATCCAAGTTACCAGTTTCCGCATTCGCTCATTTCCACGGTGATTGAGGGTTCACATCAGCAACAATTCTTCGCCATGCACCTGCCTTCGCTTACAGACTGTGAAACCAACCCGGAATCTATCCAAGCCTTCTTCATCGACCTTGTTGACAAAGCAATTCAAGAATAAAACATGAATACAAGATTAATTTGGGACCGGTTTGGGTTGCTAATCTCACCCTTCAGAAAACAAATAGTGCGCATCTATGTATACGCTGTTTTCAGTGGATTAGTCTATCTCGCACTGCCTTTGGGCATCCAGGTCATCATCACCTATTTACAAACCGGAGCGTTCACTTATTCCTGGATCATCCTTGCTCTTTTGGTTCTAGTGGCGATCATTTTTTCTGGTATTCTGACCATCTATCAGATGAGGGTCTCAGAAAATATTGAGCAAGAGCTATTCGTCAACAACTCATTCGATTTCCATACGTTATTGGGCGACCTCACGGGAAAGCAACTTCCTGGTGTCGACTTAAAAGAGAAGATGAATCGCTTTTTCGATGTCGTTCTACTCCAAAAGAAAATTTCCAAATTACTACTAGATATTCCAGCCGCAACGGTACAAATCGTGTTTGGAATAACGCTTCTGTGCTTTTATCATCCCATTTTCTTGTTTGTCATCTTCATTCTATTACTTCTGAGCTATTTAGTGTACAAGATCTCATGGAGAATAGGACTGAAGACTAGCCTGGAAGAATCTGATTGGAAATATAAAGTCGCTGATCACCTGGAAAAAAAGGCCTCATCCGCGGCAGAACTAACCAGTATCGAACCGAGCAAAAAAGAGTTTGATGGCTTGGTATACAATTACCTCAATCGCAGGGAAAGTCACTTTAAAACCCTTGTATTTCAATTCAGCTGGATGATTGGAATGAAGGTGATTGTAGCCGCTATTTTACTTTTCCTTGGCGGATGGCTTGTGATTAGTAACACGTTGAACATAGGTCAATTCGTAGCTGCCGAAGTAGTCATCCTGTTGATGCTGAACTCTATCGAGAAGCTTATCATCAATATGGAAAGCATCTACGATGTACTAACCTCTAATGAAAAGATTCAAGCTGTATTTCAATTGCGCGAAACCCTGAACAAATGAACGAGCAATTAACTTCGATTAATCATATTAAGTCTTTGCCGCAAGGCATTCGATTTCAGAAGATTTTATGGGTCATGATGTTGATGGCGGTGGTCATCATGTTTCTTCCATGGACTCAAAACATCTGGGCACCCGGCAATGTGACAGCACTTCGGCCTGATCAGCGTCCTGCAACTATTCACAGCATGATAGATGGACAAGTCAAAGAATGGCGTGTGGCAGAAGGAGATTTCGTGGCGAAGGGTGATACCGTTTTAATAATTTCCGAATTAGGGCAAGATTACTTGGACCCGATGCTCATTCCGCGCACTGAGCAACAGCTTGTCGCGAAGGAGTCCGGAGTTTCATTTTACATGGAAAAAATAAAGTCTCTGGATCAACAAGTAGATGCGTTAAACAGAACTAGAATGCTCAAACTCGAGCAAGCTGAAAATAAACTAAGGCAAGCCGCGCTTAAAATCAAAACCGATAGCATTAACCTGACGGCAGCTATCAATCAATCTGAGATTGCTGAGGCTCAAATGAAGCGAGCAGATGAAATCTATGCAAAAGGGTTGATCTCAAAAACTGATTGGGAAAACCGCGGTCAAAAGCGACAGAAAACCTTAGCTGAAAAAATCGATGCAGAAAATCAGCTCCTTGTCTCGAAAAACCAATTGATCAACGCGCGCATCGAACTAAATACAATTGAAAACGAGTTTCGAGATAAAATATCAAAGGCAGAGAGTGAGAAATATGCGGCTATAAGCGCTATGTATGAAGCGGAAGCCGAAGTCACAGGCATGCAAAACAAGCTAATGAATGTTCAGATCAGATCAGGATTCTATTGCATCACCGCACCTCAGTCCGGCTATATCACAAAAGCCATCATTGCGGGTATTGGAGAAACTGTTAAGAAGGGACAACCCTTAATGAACATTGTGCCTGAAGATCAGCAGTTGGCGGCTGAAGTGTTCGTGGATCCGGTCGACTTGCCGCTTCTTCAATTGGGATCGCACGTGAGTCTGCGCTTTGACGGTTGGCCTGCCGTAGTTTTTAGCGGTTGGCCCGGAACGTCCTTCGGAACCTTCCATGGCGAGATTACCGCCATCGATCGAGATGTCAATCAACAAGGAAAGTATCGCGTGCTGATCAAGCCCTCAGGCGAGGTTAAATGGCCAGAACCAATACGGGTTGGAGCTGGGGTTCAATCCTACATACTACTGAATACCGTACGTGTAGGATATGAGTTATGGAGAAACATCAACGGTTTCCCACCAGATTTCTACCAGGCTATTAATGGAACAATTGAAAAGTCAGGCAGCGATGAGAAGTAATGCCAACAAATTATTGAACCTGGCAATTCTAGCGGTATTGATTCCTATCGCTTCTTCGTTGTACGGGCAGAGCGAGAATGATTCCACTTTAACGGTTAGTGAGTACATCCGATTGGTTCACCAATATCATCCGTTGATTCGAAAAGCAGAATTGCAAACGAGCAAGGGCCAAGCCACGGTTCTTTCGGCTAGGGGAAGTTTCGATCCAAAGCTCTTTGGCTCGGCCGACCAGAAAATTTTTCAAGACGTGGACTACTACAGGCATCTCACAGGTGGGATTCAGTTTCCTACACGCTTGGGAGTTAAGGCCGAAGGTTTTTACAAGCAAGCCAATGGCAATTATCTAAATCCAGAACTGACATTACCGACTGAAGGTCTTTTCGGAGCTTCTGTTTATGTCCCGATTGGTGAAGGGTTGCTTTTTGACGAAGCTAGACTGCAGTGGAAACGCGCTAATATTTGGAACAACGCATCCGAAGCACAACGAAAATCCATGGTCAATCAGGTGCTTTTCGAGGCTGTCATCGCCTATTGGGATTGGTTCGAAGCATACCACTTATTTGAGCTGTATGCGAATGCAGCCGAAACGGCCTTAGAAAGACAACAGTGGGTAGTCCAAAAAGCTACGATCGGTGAGCGACCGTTCATTGATACGCTGGAGTCCTCAACTCAGGTATATCAGCGACAAATCAAAGCCAACGAAGCCCTTATGAAGCTTCAAACTTCAACGCTGAAGTTGAGCACGTTCTTGTGGGTCGATGACTCTACCGTTCTGTATGTTAACCCACAAACCCAGCCTCAGAAACCGGAGGATGCAGCTGAGTTTGCCGCAAAAGCCCCTGAGTCCATTCCCGACATTCAAACGTTGATATCCAATCACCCTGACCAACAATTGGCACTTGCCAAAGTGGATTTGAAGTCGGCAGACTTGCGTTGGAAAAAGGAACAGTTGAAACCCGACTTGAACCTTAAGTATTCGAAATTGATCAACGGTCAAAACACGGACTACGCGCTCGGAAACGATCACATGATCGGCCTTGAAGTTGGAATGCCGATGTTGATGCGTAAGGAACGTGGTGAATTGAGACTTGCCCAACTAGAGCTTCGCGAATACGAATTGGATGCGCAGCAAAAAGGGCAACAAATCAAGGTCTATGTCCAAAGCAGCATGGCCGAAAGACAGCGATTGAATAATCAAGTGCAGCTGACGCGAACATCATCACTTGCATTCTCCACATTGATGAATGCAGAAAAGGAACTATTCGAACTTGGCGAGAGCTCTCTGTTTCTCCTAAATCGAAGGGAGCTTAATTCACTACAGGCTTCCGGTGAGTATTATCAGTCCATAGCTTCTTTAGGTAAGTCCACTGCGAAGCTTTATTACTCCATGGGCGTTATGGAGGAAGCGATGTTGTGATCTGGATACACCCTATGAAAGGCGTAGGTTCAGACTAAATCCCTTATCTGCTGGCGGCCTTTGGTCATTTTATCAGCCCTAGCTGAGCGTGATCAAGGGATTACTTCCGTGATCCCCGAGTGGGGGAGGGCCAAACTAAATCCCTCTGCTGCTCTGCAGCTTTTGGTCTTTTTTATTCGACCATATGCTCAAGCAAGCTCGGCAATGGTCGAATAAAAAATCCCAGCAGCCTTCGGCTGTGGGATTTAGTCTGCGGAGAGAGGGGGATTCGAACCCCCGTTACGTTTCCGTAAACACGCTTTCCAAGCGTGCGCGATCAGCCACTCTGCCACCTCTCCGTTTGAAAAATGGAGCGCGAAAATATATATTTCGCTTGCGATTATTCGCCCTTAAAGACTTCCGGATCAATTTGCTGCGCCTTGGTCATGTATTCGTTGGCCAACCGCTCATTTCCTAGATTGCGATATAGTACCCCTAAGTTTAACAATACACGGGCGTTGTCCGGATCCAATTCTAATGCTTTGTGAAAGCTAAACTGGGCAGAATCCAATTCGTTCAACATGGCATATACGATCCCAATCTTTTGGTAGGTACTCGAATTTTCCGGATCGAGCTGCCTTGCCATTCTCAGGTATTTCTTTGATGTGGTTAAGTCTCTAAGATTTTTACCATATACCTGACCCATGGCTTCATAAATTCTGCCCAAGTCTTTGTTTCGACCTTTCCACAACTTCAGAAGAACGGCATATCCTTTCAACGCTGATTCATACTCGCCATGGTTGGTTGCAACGTTGCACACAGCTTCCATATTATTTTGCATTCGCTGATCGCCTGGCTTCATTTTTAATGCTTGCTCGAAATAGTGTTCACTGTACGCATAGTTGCCCATCTCAAAATAAATGTTGCCAAGAATGTCGAGCGGTGGAAAATAACGCGGGTAGATTTTCAAGCTCTGGAGCTCAAATTTCTCGGCCTCTTTGAGTAATTCCTGCTTTCGAGCTGCATTCTTTGGGGCTTTGGCTTGATCCAGCAATTCGCTGCCCATCGTCATTTTCACCTTTGCTGAGCCATCAGAGGTGTTGACGTCTGATGTTGCTAAAGCATAATCGTTTTCCCAAGCATAGTTCCTTGCAATCGTTTTCGCGCTATATCCAAAAAGCAATAGCCCAGCAACCGCAAGTCCTACATTCCCTTTCAACTTGTTGATCAACACCCACGCAAGAGGGATTGCGAGCCCGAGGGATGGAATGAATAAAAAGCGCTCGTTCATGAATGCACCAATGTCGAAGAAGAGGTTCGAAAACAGGATGAAGGTTCCCAAATAGATTAGCGCTCCGTAGCC
Organism: Flavobacteriales bacterium; assembly: GCA_041391765.1. Lineage (GTDB taxonomy): Bacteria > Bacteroidota > Bacteroidia > Flavobacteriales_G > Salibacteraceae > SHAN690. The sequence goes on from JAWKNJ010000014.1 coordinate 217,692, forward strand.
AAATACGTTGGCCGGTTTTCCCTTGATGCGTTGATAGAGCGTGTAAAGACCAAATCCAAACATGGTGAGGTAAATCACCACAGAAAGCAACGCCATTGGGTTGGACCAATCCACGTATCCACTTGACCCGGCCGCCAGTTCATCATAGGTGTGAAACGGGTGGAACGGATAGTAATCGTGCGTCAATGGGTGTGGCCAGAAAAGCAGCTTGATGTAGAGCCACATCGTGAAGAATATGCTCGCCAGACGCTCGTCATCCGTGGCGTTGAGGTATGGCTTGTTCATCAACTCTTTGGCCACTTCTCCCGTGCTGGCATCCTGACCAAGAATGGCAACGCGCATCACGAGGTAAAGCACTGTGAACACGACCATAGGTGACATGGCAACGACCGCCTTTTTAAGATTTCCTTTTGGGAAGAAAATGAGCGAAACGGGAACCACACCCAAGAACGTAACCGATGATTCCTTCGAAGCCAAGCTCATCCAAAACCAAATTCCACTCAGAACCAACTGCAACTTATCGTCATTCTTCATATAAAGCAACACACCAAGAAAACTGAGCAGTGCAAACAACAAGCTCATGATTTCATCACGGCTCTTAATGTTGGCGCCCACCTCGGTGTGAGTCGGATGCGCCAAAAAGAGCATCGTGGCTAATACGGGAAGCGTCCACCACCATCGGTCTCTATTTTCAGCTTCGAATAGGTATTGCAAAACGAGGTACAATGCCACGCCCATGAACCCGTACAGGATCACATTGATGAAGTGGCTCATTGCGGCATTCTCACCAAAAATTGCCCACTCAATGGCGTGCGTGGTCAGCGCGAGCGGACGATAACGACCTCCTTCGACCAGGTTCTTTTTCGTTCCGAAAAACCCGACCATCATGTCGTTGGTCCAGATTTCCTTAATCCCGGAAAAGCCTTTTTTGGTGAATTCGTTAGCTGTGATGTAGAGCTTGTCATCTAAAGCGTAGTCAAATGTGACTGTGTTTGCATAGAGCAAAACTCCAAAGCCAAAAACCAACCAAATGGGGCGCCAGTCGAAGCCCTTGGTCATTTGGGTAGGTTGGTCAACCGTAGCCAGCTCCGTTGTTTCTGTTAAAGCGGCATCTGTCTTTTCTTGTTTGTATTTTGGTCGTTCTCTCCTAGCCATGTTATGCTGTCGTCAGCTCTCCGCGAAGGTTGT
>JAWKNJ010000015.1:0-207699 GCA_041391765.1 Flavobacteriales bacterium
ACTGATCAGGGCTGTTTCAAAAGGCGAGATTGACTACACTGTTGCCGACCACAATGTGGCGCTCCTGAACCAAAGCTACTATCCGAATCTTGATATCGAAACAGAACTGAGCCTAAAGCAGGAAATTGGTTGGGCCGTTCGCCAAACCAGCACTGAATTAATGGACAGTTTAAATTCATGGCTGGAAGAATTCAAGCATACAAAGCGCTTTGCGATGATTCATTTAAAGTACTTCAAAGCACGTTCGAAGCACAGAGATAAAGTGTTGAGCGAGTACAGCTCAGTCAGCGGTAAACGAATTTCACAGTATGATGAGATCATAAAAAAAGAAAGCGAACGGCTCGGTTGGGACTGGCGTTTACTCGCAGCACTTATTTATCACGAATCTCACTTTAACGCTGAAGCACAGTCATGGTCTGGCGCGACCGGATTGATGCAGCTCATCCCTGAAACAGCGGAGCGCTATGGTGTTGATAGCCTCACCCACCCCGATGAAAATGTCCATGCAGGAGTTTCATTTTTATTGAAACTTCAAGATTATTGGATAAAGCAAGGGCTGCAATCCACTCAACTTTATTGCTTCACCCTGGCTTCCTACAATGTAGGGCTCGGGCACGTTCTGGATGCGTGCAGATTGGCGGAAAAACATGGCCGCAGCAGAAAAGATTGGTATCAAGTAGCCGAGTTTCTTGAGTTGAAGTGCGAACCTGAATTCTACAACGATTCTGTGGTGAAACACGGATATTGCCGAGGAACAGAGCCTGTTGCCTACGTAGATGATGTGATTTCGACCTGGAACCATTATCGGAATGTGGCGCTTTAATCTAGAAAAGACACCTGAATGTGAACATGGGGAAGAAGCCCATGTGGTAGAACGTAATGTAGTCCCCGGTGCGTGGATCAAACTGACGGCTGAAAATGTTCTGATGGTTGGTCAAATTTTGAAGATCCATCGCAAACTCGGTGTACACCTTCTTGTAGTTGATCCGATAATAAATCTTAAGGTCTGTTCTGAAGTAATCGGGATGTCTTTTGGTAAACGCCTTTGATTCATCAAGCACCTCTACATTCGCTAAAACAGAAGCCGCCTCATTCACAGGAGTGTAGGGCTTTCCACCTGCGTACGAAGCTTTCAAATCAGCTCCAAAAGCAAGCTTTTGATTAATCCAATATTCGTATCCACCCAGTGCATTGGCCGTGTATAACATGTCAAAGGCCGTGCTTCGCCACTTTTTATCCAATGCCTGATATTCTGATTTGAACAGCGATCCATTGACCATAAAGTAGTAACCCTTATCCAAGAAGCGTTCAAGGGTAAGTTCCAACCCATAATTACGACCAATCCCCTTGTTTACCAAACTATCGTGCTGTGGGATATAAAAATCAGCCCCGACATTCAGCATTGAAAACGTTGATGTCGGGTCGCTTTCTACCGGTATATCATACAAGTGCTGATAGTATGTCTCTGCTTTAATTCGCAAATTTTCGGTGATCGATCCATCATAGGACAAGGTGTAGTGATGGGCGCCCGAAAAGTCCAAATCCTTGTTTGATAAGCCGTTCACTGACTCAACGAAATAGACTGTTCGGGGCTGCATTTGATGGTGATTACCATAGGAAACAGCCAATGCGTTGTAATCGTTTAACAAGTAGCGAGCGGCAATTCGCGGTTCTACCGCCATCGACTGGTTGAGCAAAAAGTATTGTATGTGAACGCCACCACGGGCCCTGAAATGATCAGTAAATCGATACTCATTCTCGATATAAGTTCGTAGCAAATTGATTGTTGCGTTTTTGTCATGAATGGTCGCTAGTGTTCGGTTAGAAGCCGCTCCCGCGCTATGATATCGAATATCATATGTATCCCAGCGCAATCCATACTTGGTCGAATTCCTTAGCGTCCGATGGTTTAACTCGAAGAAGAAAGAATACTTCGTTTCCCCTGACCTATCCTTATAGACCAAGGCACTTTGGTTATTCTCAACGTTAAATGTGTCAATATGAGTATTGATGCTGTTGTCGATCACTGACAAACCTGACTTTAGAGAAACCTTGTCGTTAAATCGGTGGTTGATATTCACCCCGCCAAGCCACAAGTCTGATCCGGTGGTCAGGTACTCACCCGGTGAACGCATATCAGTAGAATCCAGATCGCGATCATCCAACTCAATAAAACTGGTGGCTCCAATGCCAATTACCGAAATTGTGGTCTTCTCTGAAAGATTGAAATTGAAATAGCCTGTTAAGTCCTGAAATTGAGGTAAAACGCCAAAGTCAACGCCTATGTACTTCACGATGTCCAGAAATGAGTAGCGATATGTGAGGGAATAGGTTCCAATGTCCTTTTGCTTTGAAAAAGGGCCTTCAGCCCCAAACTCGAATCCATTCCAACCGGTTTGAAATCGATACTGGCGTTTTTTGGGATTCACGGCTTTCAGGTGTAAATCAAACACTCCCGACAAGGCGTTGCCATACTCAGAAGGAAATGCACCCATTAGAAAGTCGGAATTACCAATAAGGTTCATATTTAGAAGTGTAGTTGTGTTTCCGGTCAAACCGATTCCACCATAGTGGTTTGGATTCGGGATTTCAATTCCATCCAGTCGCCATTGAATTCCCGTTGGGGAATTTCCTCGAATGATGATGTCGTTTCGATCATCTCTAGTGGGTACAACACCCGCAAAACTGCGCGTCATCCGAGCCGGATCGCCCAATGTTCCGGCATATTTGTTCGCTTCTAACACATTGAAGCTTCGTCCGCTGGCATAGGCCAATTCATTCATCGTTCTTGCCCGATCACGATCTGCTTCAACGACTACTTCATTCAAGCTCTCAATCGATGCTTCGAGGTCAATAGTCAAAAATTGCTCTTGCCCCGTATTCACGAGCAATGGTGTAATCACTGATTGATATCCAATATAGGACACCGCGAGGTTTACTCGTCCTACGGGAACCTGTAATTGGAAGTGACCGTCCAAATCCGTGACGCCACTGTTTTCCGGAAACTCAACTACATAAACATTCGCAGCGGGGAGCGTCATTCCGGTTCCAACATCCTTCACCACGCCTCGAACGGTTTTGTAGATCAACTCGCTGTTGTTGCTCTGAGTATCAGTGCTGACCACAATGTTTTTTTCAATTCTCTTGAATCGCATCGGCTGCGCCTTGGCAATCTTCTTGAGCAGGTCATCCAATTCGAATTCTCCCTCTATTGAGCTAATCGGAGCATTGACATCAATATCATCCTCCGAGAAAACAAAGTGCAAATCGGTTTGCGCTTCTATTTCAATGAACAATTCTCGCAGTGTCATTTGATCGCTACGGATGTTCAAAGTCTGGCTACTAAGCCCAAAATGGGCGAATACAATAAATGTGCTTATGAAAAGCGTTTTCATCTCTATATCTATGTTAAACTGGAATTACTCTGGTTGAAAAATCAGGTATTCGTTCTCGCGTACCTGCTTGTAGTCAAGCCCCTTAGCGGCTGTTGTCGAGGCAAGTAACACCTCCAAACTTGGCTGTGTGAACTTTCCACTGATCGTGTATTCCTTCATCGAAGGCTGTTCGAGGCTAACCTTGACACTGTATTTGCGCATCATGAACTTGCAAAGGCGATCAAATGACATTCGTTCGAAAACAACATCCCCCTCTAACCATGCCGTGACCGACAAGGAATCAAATGCATGCACCGTAAGTTCATGCGACTTCAAATCGAACGTAGCTTCCTGCATCGGTTCAATGATGCGTTCACCCGCATCGCCACTTACTTTTACGGAACCTTCTAGCAGCGAAACCACCACGAGAGAGTCCTCACTGAATGCGTTGACATTGAAAGTGGTTCCCAACACCTGAGTATAAACCCCATTCGATTGAACCGTAAATGGTCGGCTCTTGTCATTAGCCACTTTAAACTGTGCTTCGCCATGTAGTATAACATCTCGATGATCGGATGCAAAAGACTCTGGATATTCTAGCGTGCTTCCCGAGTTCAGATTTACTTGGGTGCCATCTTCCAATGTGATTGTCTTCAACTCCCCTACACCCGTTTCCGCCATCAATATGGTCTCTCTTCCTAGCCCAAACCACAACCCCAAGGCTGTTCCAAGTAATACTGCAATAGAGGCTGCCAGTTGCAACCAAGATCGAGATGACTTTGTATCAACCGAAATTCGCTCTCGCAACTCATCATGTATTCGAGATCGATCATCGTGACTTAATGTCCAAGATGCAGCTAAATTCAAGCGTTGGTCGGCAAAGGATTCAATCTCCTTGATTTCTTCTTCGTTGGCCAGTCCGGCATCATACTTTTTAAGCAGCTCTGATAATCTATTGCGATCCATGGTGATCGGGTTTTGGTAATAAGTACCCGAACATGGAGTTCACACGTAAGGAAAAGTGAAAAAAAAATCAAATCACTGAATACCAGTGATAAAAACCCAGCAAGCAATCAACAATTTGTCTTTTAGATGACTTAACGCGTTTGAAATATGGGTCTCAACCGTGCGTTGACTGATATTTAACTTTTCAGCTATTTGCGCGTTGGTAAGTTGCTCGTTTCGACTGAGCAGAAAAACTTCTCTGCAGCGTTCCGGCAGTTCTTCAATCGATTTTGAAACCGCATCCTGCAGCTCATTTAACTCGATCTGTTGGCCAGGAGACTCAGGAATATCCATTTCGAACAATGTCTCGAACCTTTCCTGGTGTGAATCTCGGAGCATCTTAAGGGACTGTAATTTAGCCGATCTTGACAGATAGGCTTCAGCTCGATCTACTTTCAAGGTTTCCCTTCTGGTCCAAATCGAAAGCATCACCTCCTGAACCACGTCCTTGGCGATTTCCTCATCCTTAGTAATCCTTAAAGAAATGGAAAACAAGCGCTCCCAATATCGCTCGAAGAGTTCATGGTAAGCCTGTTCTTTGCCTTGTGCAACAAACCTAATTAGTTCATCATCGGTCAGTTCGGTCGTATTTGAGCGTAAGGCCCGCATCACCAACAAAAGAAAGATATCCGGTGAAATCCGTGAACCAAAGTGGAAATATCATTCCTCCCTATCCTCGTGGAAGAAGTACTTAAAATCCAAGGTAAGGTAACTCCCCAAAAGTGGAACGGATCCGGTTTCCTGGACACCATTGTAATCATAAACAAAAACAGAGTTATAGGCTCTTCTGAATGGCCTATGATATGAGCCTCCCAAATAAAAATAGCCTGACTTCTCTGTTCGATATTCGAATCCAATGTTGGCGATCAATCCTGAATTTAGCCAAGGCAAAACGTCTTTGCTATCAGACCAGGACGTCCGGAAACTTTTCTGTCCAAAGGCGGGCTTATTTCCATTGCTTCCAACGTCTGAAGGAAACATATCCATTGCCACGCCAAAAGCGGCATCCATGTACCACTTCTCACTAAGCTTTACAAAGACCAGCCCGGTAACCGGAATTTCATAACCAATGATTCCAAAGTAGGACGAATCAGCAAAACCACTCGCTCGGTTTTCTACGTAGGCCAGGTAATTCCTCCGTGTATAGTTGATACCTGATTCAATCGAAAGCCAATTGGTCACCCCTCTACGAATAACCCCACCGAAACTCATCCCAACCCTTTGCTGGATTGAATATAGATTGTTCTCTCCGGCACTTTGTGTCAAACCTGTACCCACGAGGTTGAGGGGAATAAGCGGCTTTAGCTGAAATCCGAACGTAGTCACACGTTCTTGAGCATAGCCCGCGACAACAAACAAGGAGAAAAATGATATGAGCAGGAATCTCTTCAACTGGGTTCAAAAGTCTAAAAATGCACAACGCGCGAAATGCCAAAGCGAGAATTCGGCTAATTGGAAACAACAGCTCCTATGATCGCTAGGAGAAAAGTGATGATTGAAATTCCAATAATTATCCACCGTAGTTGAGACGAAGCAATAAATTTTGGGCGTCCTCTGCCGAGGGCAGTATAATTAAGCTTGTCCACCTTCCGTTCATAAACCCGTTTAACCCCAAAATACATAGGCTTGCGTTCATCTTCTTCATCCACTTGAGCCTCATATTCTATCTGGGCATCTATTAACAACTCCCCAAAATACTCTGCTTGTTCGCGCACATAAAACCTATAAACCGTTTTTGTATGGTTCGTAGGATGCTTAAGCTTATTGGTAAAGTTGAATTGCTCTTCGAGATCGATCATATGACTCGCAAACGCTGACCTACGTAGAGGTAAGAATTCCTTCTAATGCCATTCAATTCAGCCAATTTGTTTGTCGTAGTGCCGTATTGCTTGGCTATTTCATACAGATTATCTCCTCTCCTAACGGTATGAAATAAAACCCCTTTGGGATAGGCTACAAAACCGTTTTTCACCCTTTTTAGCATCAGGGTGTCATTGAGCAATGCCCTATCATCAAAGGATATAAAACTCATTGGATTCAGCGGCACACCTTTAAATCTGACTTCGAAATGCAAATGACTTCCTGTACTGTGTCCTGAACTGCCTCCAAGCCCAATTAATTGACCGCCCTCGACCACATCACCTTCCTTGACTTTGAATCGATGAAGATGAGCATAGGTTGTTTCCAAACCATTGTAGTGACGAATGACAACAACTCTACCATATCCCCCCGAGGATCGAGCAACTCGAACTACTCCGGGAAAAGCAGCAACAACGGTGTCCCAAACCTGGAGATCGATGTCGATGCCATTGTGCATACGCCCATCACGCCATCCGAATTTGGAGGTTAACACATCGTTGTGAGGAACATGAAACTCACCCAAGTTACCGGCACCCGCCAATAGCAAGGAAAAGGCGGTATCCATTTGCCACATATCGTTCTTATATGGGTTTGGTGTGCCCACTACCCAATCAGGATAAAAATCCATGGCAGGATAAGGGTAGTTGTTCAGTCCGATGAAAACATCTTCGGGAGTCATTTCCGGCAGATCCTCCGGTCTGTTGGCAAGGAAAATATTGATCTGATTGATCAGTGCATAAGGTACTTTCCCCTCGGCTTCAAACAGGGAATCAATATATAGAGTAAGCTCTTCTTCTGTTTTATTCTTGAGATTAAGATAAAGGTTGATATAGTTTGTGAGTTCATTCGCTCCGTGAAATTTCATAATGGAGTCACGCAGATCACTAACTTCAACATCCGAAAGACCATCAACCGCATCGAAGAGCAACTCCTCCCCATACATAACTACCGCTTGCACGGTATCGCGTTTGGCGACCTCTTCTTTGACCGGACCGGAAGCCATAGCCAAAGAAGTAACACCCGTCAGTAGTATGGATAAATAAGGCTTCATGATGGTAAGGCGACCAAAAATATGTGATTTGCGATAAGAAATGACACTCATAACACAATGGTAAACAGCGCTATTTCCACTTAATGTTGCAGCCCATGCTAGGAAACTGCTCCTTGACTACTTCACGCTTTTCGATCAATGCGGTGCATACTTCGGCCAAATCGGATCCCGTCACAGGATTGCCATTTCCCGGTGTACTATCATCCATTCTGCCGCGGTAAACACATCTCAAATCCGCGTCAAAAACGCTAAAGTCAGGAGTGCAAGCAGCATCAAAGGCACGAGCAACATCCTGAGATTCATCATATAGATACGGAAACGGGAATTCCAACTCTAAAGCCAATTCCCTCATTTTGCCCGGACCATCTTGAGGGTATTTCTCCACATCATTAGAACTGATGGCGATGAACGAAATACCCATTGGTTGGTATTGGTTCGCCAACTCAACTAGCTTCTTTCTGACATGCACCACATATGGACAGTGATTGCATATAAACATCACCACTGTGCCATGTTCGCCTCTAACACCCTTCATCGAAATTGATTGTCCCGTCACAACGTCCGTGAGCCTGAAATCGGGAGCTAAGTAGCCAAGTTCCCGTTCGATTGTTTCTGTTAATGCCATACACCAAATGTGCGAATAACCAGAAAATAAGGATTCATTAACATTTATTTACCTATACATTATATGTACATACATACATTTGTGTCTCAATAATTGATTAAAACATGAAAACAATCCAATTAACACTCTTAGCAGGACTAGGCACACTGATATTTGCCTTTGTTCCTCCAACTAAACTCAGCACGCTAACTGTAAAACCTGAGGCTAGTAAAATAGAATGGTTCGCAGAAAAAGTAACCGGCAAGCACAACGGAACAGTAATGTTGAAGGATGGCACGCTGAAGCTGGATGGAAACAAGATCGTTTCCGGTAGTTTCAATGTGGACATGACTTCGATTAATGTTACTGATTTGGAAGGCGAATACAAGGGCAAGCTTGAAGGTCACCTGAAGTCACCTGACTTTTTCGATGTTCAAAATCATGAAACTGCTACTTTCTCGATCAAGTCAGTGTCTGACCTAAAATCTAACCCTTCTTACAACTCAGAGATCAAGGGCGATTTAACCATCAAAGGAATCACCCAAGCAGTTTCATTCCCTGCCAAGGTGACCATCACCGATGGTAAACTAGCTGCCTATGGCGAATTGGTGATCGATCGATCAAAATTTGATGTTCGTTACGGTTCACCAAGCTTTTTCAACGATCTGGGAGACAAGGCCATCATGGATGAATTCACAATGAAAATTAGCATCGGAGCTAAAACAGATGTGTAGGTGGTGTATTCACGCGCTAAGCGTGAGTGAGCCCTCTCGGATCAAGTCTGGGAGGGCTTTTTATTTACCATAATGTTAGCTTCGCTTATGCTAAAAGCAAGGCTAACCGCGAAACGATTGGAGGCCGGGTGCGATGAAGTTGGGCGCGGCTGCCTGGCCGGACCGGTAGTAGCTGCAGCCGTGATATTACCGCCTCGTTTTAGGCATCCTGATCTGAACGATTCAAAACAGCTAAGTGCTAAAAAGCGAAGGGAACTTTGTAGCTTAATTCAGGAAAAGGCTGCGGCTTGGTCCGTGAACTTCATTGACCCTGAAATCATTGATCAAATCAACATTTTGAACGCATCGTTTCTAGCCATGAGCAATGCGGTTAGAGAGCTTTCCGTACAACCGGAATTCCTTCTGATTGATGGCAACCGATTTCGGTCCGAATTGAACATTCCCTACCAATGCATCATCAAAGGAGATAGCAAAATTGGCTCTATTGCTGCAGCATCCATTCTGGCGAAAACCTTCAGGGATGATTACATGGAGCGGCTTCATGAAGAGTTTCCTGAATACGCATGGAATAGGAATGTAGGCTATCCCACAAAAGCTCATCGGGATGCCATTTTGAAGTTTGGAACAACGCCTCATCACCGGAAGAGTTTCCAACTTCTACCGCGACAATTGGAGCTCCAATTCTAGGCTAACAACGGGCGTTGAAGAAAAGTGCGGAGCCAACTTTCAACCATCCGCACCCCGATTACCTTTGCTAAGTGAAGTGGCTAATTTCAATCTTGATTATCGCAGCGCTGGCTGCTGGTGCTTGGTTCTTATATCCTAAACTGCAACTGGAGCCGGAGCTTTCAGAGGCCCAATTCTATCCTGAAAGCACTTGGTTAATCTTTGAGGTGGATAACTTGAGTGAGTTCTACCAACAGCTGAACGATTCTTCTTCCATTTTCAGAGCCATCCCGACTTTGAATGGTGCATTCGAAAACATGGTGAACTTTCTGAAGCCGGCTTCAGAATCAAAGTCACCGGCAAAAATTATCCTGTATGGTTCTCCGATGAACGTGAAATTCAATCTCATCACGGAGACTGGTTCAAGCATGGCTTGGCCAGATGGAATTGTAACTGCACATTCCAGTAAGACATTCATAGCTCAGTCTGAAGCAACATCCAAAACGATGGCTTCGGCAGACTATAATGCCCTGTTGAAGCGAGCGTCTGCACAGTCAGGGTCAATGAAGGCAATCGTAAAAAAAGAGGCGTTTTCGATCCTTATAGCCAGCAGCATCTCTTCTAAGCTCTTGCCATTTATTGAGGCTGAAATGCAGGAATTCAGGTGGTTGGGTTTTGACCTTTCATTCGCGCCTAATCTGGCAATGGCCAGCGGCATTGGCACTTATGGAAATGATGAGTCAAATCGGCAAAATGCAAGTGACTTAATGCGCTATGTTCCTGCTGAAGCCGAACTGGTGATGATTTTGGGAGACTCCATTTCGAAATGCGCAATTGTTTCTTGCGCCTATGATATTTCCATGGATAGCGAAGACGCCACCATTTTTCTGCTCACTCAAAAAGACAGGCACGAATATGCTATGAAATGGATTTCATCGCGGTTTGCGACAGGATGGTTGAATGAATCACCCGTATCTCATGACATGGGTGATGTGATCATAACGGGAAGTTCAGAATCCATCGTAGAACGTTTCGTAAATGACTACCTCAGCGACCATCGATTGATAGGTTCAGCAGCCTTCGAACCTATGGCATCCCGGGTTTCGGATGCGTCCTTTACACTCTACATTCGAAACGATGCCTCCGCTCTGCATCCATCGATTCTAAAGGAGATGGACGCATCAAATCGCATAAACTCCATCGTGCTGCAATCGTACAGCGAGCTACCAGGAAATAAGTTTTTCTCCATAAACGCGCTTCATAATCTTGAGCTTGTGGAAGCTCTACCAACCGCTTGGACAAACTCCCTTGATGCGAGCATAAATGCAGGGCCATGGTTGTTTAAAAATCACTATTCCGGGGAGCCCGAAATCATTGTTTCGGATGTGGCTAATCAACTTTACCTGATCAATGCTGAAGGAAAAACATTATGGAAGCACCAGTTGGAGTCGGCCATTGTCGGTAACGTCCAAATGATTGACGCCTTTTCTTCGGGTAAAAATCAGATGCTCTTCGCCACCCATACGATGTTGCATTTGGTCGACCGCAACGGAAACAACGTGGAAGGATTTCCAATCAAGCTTGAGGCCGAAGCAACCGCTCAACCCACGGCCATCAAATATACAAAGGACAGTGACTACCGCATACTGGTAAACGAGGGGAATAAATTGAAAAACTACGCAACCGATGGATCTGTGGTGAAAGGTTGGAAGTCACCCGAAATGGGTGGGCCTCTTCAATTGCCGATAGAATGGTTTCTTTTCAGCGGTAAAGACTACCTAATGGCAACAACCACAGACGGCAAAGTGATTGGCTATGACCGTGAAGGTGGGATCAGAATGAAGGCGATCAAGGTTCCAACCAAAACGTCTCATGCGCAATTGATCAAAGGAGAAAGCCTGAGCAAATCATACGTGCTTGGACAAGATACTGCCGGAAATCTGGTAAGGTGTTACTTAGGAGGAGATTGCACGCTCGACAATATTCTTCCGATTGACACCAATTCGGCTTTGCTTTTCAACCCAAAGTCGAGTTGCAGATTCGTCTGCATAGCACAAAATCGCGTTGTCGGATTGGATGAAAAGCTCAATGTCGTTTTAGACTTCACGCTTCCCGAAACTATTACTGACCATCCGGCTATCGCCTGGCCGAATAAGGGCTGGATTCGGCTCAGTAATGACGAGTCTGGAAGGGTATACATTTTAAGTCCCGAAGGCCAACTTCTGAGCCACATGCCTGCTCCTGGCAGTTCGCATTCGTTGATTACGGACATCGATCAAAATGGTGTCATGGAACTAATCACCGCCCGTGACGGAAATGAACTAGTTGTTTATCGACTTTCCTACTAGAAACTAGCGACCGGTCAACACTTCGTTGACGTGGCTCATTTTACGAAGCTTAATGACATCTCCTGCCTGAGGCACATAACTTTCCGATAGGCCGTTGATCTTTCTTAGCTTCTTCATTTTTACCCCATATTGCTGGGAAATACTGCGCATTGACTCACCGGCTTGCACAGCGTGACTATCCTCCTTAGCGTAGTTCCGTTTTGGTTGCAGATAAACGATGTCGCCAGGCATGATAACGTCATTCTTAGCCAAATCATTGTATTTCAAAATTTGCCAGAGACCCATGTTGTATTTCTTGGCAATGGATGCAGGAGTATCACCAGAATTGGCATTTACAAACTTGATGTTGTTATCGCTCACATTCACCGAACGCACCTCCATAACCTTGGGAGTAGAAGAGTCATGCTTTCGGCTTGGACTCACCTTAACATCAGCGACCTCGCCTTCTTTGATTTTGACAATTTCGTCATACTTATGAAGTTCATTCTCCTCGATAATCCGAATCAACAGGTCAGCATACTTAGGATTGGTAGCATAACCAGCTGACTTTAATCCTCTTGCCCAACCCTTGTAGTCTGTAGTTTTCAAATCAAATAAGAATGCGTATCGATCGCGGCCGCTTAGAAACTCGCTATGATCTCGGTATGAATCATAGGCCTCGTAGTACTTTCGAAAGCACTCATTTTTTTCATCATCATCCTGAATGAAAGTAGGCCCTTCCCATCCCTTGTGGCATTTAATTCCAAAATGATTGTTGGCATACTTTGCTAAGGGACTGTTTCCATAATCCGATTCGAGCATACCTTGCGCCAGAGTAATGCTAGCAGGAACTCCGCTTGAATGCATCTCCCTAACCGCCTGATCGGCATACTTAGAAATGTAATCAACCTTACTCATTCTTGGCTCAGAAGGCTGCGATTGCGCAACAACTGACTGCGCCAACAGCGCTGTTGAGAACAGTATTGCGTGTAGAGTGTTACTTTGCATCGGACACAATTTGAAGTGTAGCGAAATTATTGGGTTATCAACATAGTTATGAACACTTCAGTTTGATTTATTAACCATTTTATTGTGAATAACGCTTGAAGGGACTGGTAGTTAAAAGTACCGGTAGTTGGTACAAAATAAGAAAAGATGATGGAGAGATTGTCGATGCACGCACTCGCGGCAAGCTAAGAACTGTAGGTATCAAAAGCACTAATCCTGTGGCCGTTGGTGATCACGTGGAGATTTCACAACGATCGGAAGGCGATTGGAGTATTGACGATTTGAGCGATCGCAAAAATTACATTATTCGAAAAGCTACAAAGCTGAGCAAGCAGACGCACATCGTTGCTGCAAACATGGATCTAGCCATTGTTCTTGTCACGTTAATGCAGCCGAAGCTGAAGCTTGGATTTCTTGACCGAATGCTGGTCACCACTGAGGCATACAACATCCCAACCATCATTGTTTTCAATAAGGTGGATGTACTGTCAGCCGATGAACGTCAATACTTGAATGACCTATGCAAGGCATACAAGGACGTAGGATATGACTCTTTGCAAATCTCTGTGCTGACGGGAGAAGGTATTGATCAGGTCAAGGAACGCATTGAGGGTAAAACAACCGTCATTTCGGGGCACAGTGGAGTCGGAAAGTCATCCCTCTTAAACACTCTAAATCCATCTTTTAATGCGAGGGTCACTGACGTAAGTGACTTCAACGAAAAGGGACAGCACACTACCACGTTTGCCGAACTATTCGAAGTGAATGACACTACATTTATCATTGATACTCCAGGATTGAAAAGCTTTGGTTTGATCAGCATGGATCGCGAAGAACTGAAGGACTATTTCCCAGAAATGCATCGCCTGAGTGAGAATTGCAAATTCTACAACTGCCTGCACATCAATGAACCGGGGTGTGCCGTAAAACCAGCCTACGAACAAAGTCAGCTGCCCTGGTTTCGCTACGAAAACTACTTACACTTGTATGAAGAACTTAAGGGCCTTGAGCTAAAATGAGAGCCGTTATACAACGAGTAAGCGAATCTTCGGTGAGCGTGAACAATGAAGTCACAGGAAAAATCAAAGCCGGTCTCCTAGTTTTGCTGGGAATTGAAGAATCAGACGGAAAGGAGGATGCAGAATGGCTGGCAAACAAAATCTGTGCGCTGAGAATTTTTGCAGATGAAAATGGATTAATGAATAAATCGTTGATTGACGTCAATGGCGAAGTTCTGGTGGTGAGTCAATTTACGCTTCATGCCTCCACAAAAAAAGGAACTCGACCGAGCTTTATCAAAGCTGCCAAACCTGATCATGCCATACCCATGTACGAGGCTTTTTGTGAGGCGACCTCGGTCATATTGACAAAGCCGGTTCAAACCGGAACTTTTGGAGCAATGATGCAAGTGAACCTTGTCAATGATGGCCCGGTAACCATTATTATTGACACCAAGAACAAGGAATGATCTGTGGTATTTAACTCGCTTCCATTTCTGATATTTCTGCCCTCGATAGCCATTCTGTATTACCTGCTACCAGCTCGACTCCGATGGATCCTTCTGCTTCTTGCGAGCTATTTTTTCTACGGATATTGGAAAGTGGAATACCTCGCTCTTATTGCCATCAGCACCATGGTGGACTATGTTGCGGCAAGCACTATTGCATCTAGCCAGCATATGTTGAAACGTCTAGCTTGGTTAAGTGCGAGTTTGGCTACAAACCTTGGCCTGCTGTTTCTTTTCAAGTACTCATCATGGTTCATGAATGACGTGGCCAGTCCACTGAGGATATTGAATGCAGACATGGTCGGTCGATTCAATGAATTTTGGCACTATGCGCTACCGGTGGGCATTTCATTTTACACTTTTCAAACGATGAGCTATACGGTGGATGTCTATTTCGGAAGGGTTCAGCCAGAACGCAATCCATTCAAATTTGCCTTGTTTGTCAGCTTTTTTCCTCAACTGGTTGCCGGCCCAATCGAGCGCTTTTCTCGCCTTCATCACCAACTTTTCGAACCGAAAAACCTAACCTATGAAAACCTGCAGCACGGAGGACGACTCATTCTTTATGGTTTGTTCATCAAAATGTGCGTAGCAGACAACGTTGCTCCTCTGGTAGATCAGATATTCGGAGAATATCAAAGCGCGTCCTCCGTCCAACTGCTCTGGGGAATGGTCTTGTTTGGCATCCAAATCTTTAGCGACTTTCACGGCTATTCGCTTATTGCCATCGGATCAGCAAGGCTGCTTGGCATTGCACTCATGGACAACTTCAACAGCCCGTATTCATCACTCTCCATTCGCGAGTTTTGGACCCGTTGGCACATTTCATTGAGCACCTGGTTTCGTGATTATGTATTCATTCCTCTAGGAGGAAGCCGCGCGAGCATTGCACGATGGAGTTTAAACATCCTGATCGTATTTCTTGTGAGCGGGCTTTGGCATGGCGCCAATTGGACATTTTTGGCATGGGGCGCCATTCATGGACTCGCATATCTGATCGAACGTGTGTCCAACTTCAATAGAATGGAGTCATTGTTCATGAAACCCATTCGCTGGTTAATCACGTCAGCTGTTGTTTTCCTAGCATGGGTCTTTTTCAGAAGTGAGAACATTGAAACGGCAACTTCTTACATCTATAGGATGTTTTCGGGTGTTGAATCAACAATCAATATGGAATGGAGCCCCCTGCTACTCAGCTTTGTGGGCCTATTTCTGATATCAGACTTTGTATTCAAATTCGGCAATATTCATGATTGGCTAAACTCTAAAAGAGTCCACATTCGTTGGGGAGTTTATGCGCTACTCACCTATTCTATCATGGCTCATTCCGGCACTATCAATCACCCATTCATTTACTTCCAGTTCTAATGAGGTTGGCGATACGTATAGTGGCATTTTTTTTCTTATTCCTCGGTTTGAACTGGCTTTACAAACGCTGGGAGCTGACACAATTTCTTGACGAAGAAGCCTCACAGGTGCTTCAAGTTCGGAAGATTGCAAACTGCGATGTGATTTATATCAGTGAATCGAGCAACTTTTCTCCCGATAATTCAGATGACTTCGATCGAAGAAAGCTGAGTCAGTTCATTGCCGACTTTTACCCCGACCTTCAGTTTGAAGCGATCAATCTCCCTGCTTCCCATGCTGGAATTTACAGGCAATTACTCCATATTTTTCCAGAAAACAATGACGTAAAAACGTTGATTGTTGCCGTAAACTTGAGATCATTCAATGCAAATTGGATCAACTCAAAATTGGAAACACCATTAAACAAATCGGCCGTGATGTATAACAATAGGCCTCCTCTCTTCAATCGCTTTTTGATAAGCCTGAACGCCTATGACGATCGTTCGATCGAGGAGCGTGAAAAGATCATGCTCAATCATTGGGAAATAGACGAACTGCCTTTTGCATATCCGCATGACAACGTTAAAAACTGGACGGCAGAAGAAAAATGGGGCGATTGGCAACACCCAAAACGGCAATTGGCGGATCACTTTATTAAGCAGTACGCCTATGTGATTGATGAAGACAATCCTAGAATAAAAGACTTGGATGAAATAGTCACCATCGCCAAGTCTAAAGGCTGGAATCTAATGTTTCACATTTTAGCAGAAGATATTGACCGAGCGGATGAACTTGTTGGGCCACAACTCCCTCAAATCATGAGATCAAATTCGGATTGGATTACTCAACGTTATTTAGATCAAGGAATTACGGTCGTCAATAATCTTGAGCTACTTCCATCATTAGAATTTGCAGAAGAGGATTTCCCGAGCGAGCATTACTTTGAGAAAGGTCGAAAAGCACTGGCGCTGAATGTAGCCTTGGAGCTTGAAAAATTCTATGCAGACCAATTCAAAAATGCGCCCTGGGTCCACACTCAAAATCACAACTAAATGACCATCAAAGAAGCTCAAAATCAAGTTGATGAATGGATCAACTCTGTTGGTGTTCGATACTTCAATGAACTCACTAATATGGCCATATTGACCGAAGAAGTAGGTGAATTGGCAAGGATCATTGCCCGCAGATATGGCGAACAAAGCGAAAAAGAAAGTGACAAGGGAAAGGATTTGGGTGATGAGATGGCCGATGTGTTGTGGGTGCTAGTTTGCTTGGCAAATCAGACCGGTGTCGACTTGACGGATGCACTCACCAAAAATTTTGAGAAAAAATCTTCAAGAGATAGCGCTCGTCATCAAAACAACCCAAAACTTAAATGAAACAAACTTTAGTGTCTCAGCCCTTAATGCAGCTCCTTGTTGCTATTGCAGTCTTGGCTTTGGTCGCATCCGTTGGTTTGTTCGATGACTTTGCTGATCCGCATGTGAATATGTGGGATGAAGCGACATATGCATTGAATGCATTTGATCAAGCATATAATGGCTTTAGCCTTAACCTAACATCCGAAGGCAAAACCGACTATTACAACACGAAACCTCCACTGGCCATTTGGATTGAAGCGATGTCCATTCGACTCTTTGGCTTCAACACCTTTGCAATACGCATACATTCCATTCTGTTTGCATTTCTGACTGCATTTTTGACCTGGTTCACTTGCCTAAAAATTTCAAACCGAAACCATGTTGCCATTCTATCGGGAGTTATTCTTCTGCTATCGCAAGGATTCATCCATACCCATGTTGCCCGCACTGGTGACCTAGATTCTACGCTCGTGTTTTTTGAGACCATCTACGTTGCAGCAACATTGCTCTTTGCCATGGAAAAAATCTCGTGGCCGCGTTTCTCTTTAGTCTTTATTGTTGGAGCTGTCGGAGCTTTTTTTTCAAAGGGAATAGCGGGATTTTTCATGATGCCTTCGGTGATCATAACTATGATCGTTCTGAGGTCAGGTCAATTGAAGTCCGCCAAGTTCTACTTTCCAATTGCGACATCAGTCATTTTATGCGGAGGTTACTACCTTCTCAAGTGGATCAACGATCCTGAATACTGGAATGTCGCTTATCAAACTGAGATAGCCCGTTACTGGGATAATGACGTTATCTATTGGATTGAGAAGCCATTCTCGTTCTATTTTAATTGGATTGGTGCTGAGGGTTTTTACCCGTTCAGCTATCTTCTGATAATAGGAATGCTCCCGTTGATTCTCCTGAAACAGCTGAAAGGGTTGATGCAGGTTTTATACCTCATTCCATTCGTCTTTTTGCTCATCATTTCTGTGCCACAAGCTAAAATGCATTGGTATGATGCTGCGGCATATCCATGGTTGGCAATCCTCGCTGCAGTATGTCTACACTTAGGTTTTGAAACACTCAAGGTGATGGTTCCAAAGCACAAGATATCCTTGCTGGCTATGTTCAGTATCATGGCGATCTTACTGCTATACAAAGGTTTCATGAATGTGAAATCGGCCAATCGCTTTCAATCTGAAACTATCACTGACCTTGAAACGGAAGGACAATCACTGATGCAAATTGCACAAAGCGGACATCTTCCCGAAAAACTATCTATTTATAAACCAACTATCCACGAGGAGTTTCTGGATCAATTGAAAGTTTCGGCACTAATTGTAAAGGAGAATCATGAATTTGTTTTTTCCATTGATTCTGCGGTTGGTCAGAATTCGACATTCCCTTTGTTAATTTCAGAACTAAACTTTACCGACAGTGTCAAACAGCTGTTAGCACCCGCGAAGTCAGAAAAGTTTGGAAATTGTGTTCTTTTGACACAAGAATCATAGGCATTAAATCGGTTACTCCAGATATGGGCCGTTTATTTGTTCAACCTTCATTTCACTGATTGACATTTCGCCCTTTCCTCTGCACCAAAAATAGGTTGACATCTCACCCTGATCAGGAAAATCATCAGGCTTGTCTAAGAACACACTAAATGATTGCCATTCATTGTTATTAAGCTTTAATTTATGAATGTCCAATGCATGATACTCTATGTTCTCACCATTAATATCGAATGAAACCACGAACAAGAAATCTGATGCAGAGAAATCCTCGCTCCTAATCCTTGCGGTAATTCTGAGCGATCTATCCTCATTCGTATTAAAGTCCCGAGCACTTACTTTCAATGCCGGAGAGTAAATATTACGATCATTTAGTATAAATATGTTCTGACCGGAACTCGCCAATTGTCTCTCAACAATGGTATCTCGGGCAGTTCGCTCATCGAGTCCTCGGAGGAGGCTTTCCTTATCTGGAGCATCATAAGCCCCAATCATCTGCAACTCATCAGGACTCGGAGGATTTGGATTAAAAAACAACAATTCAAAAGCCTCTTTAGTCATATTGCTTCCGGATAACTCACCTCTGAAATACTGTCGATCTTGAATTACATTATTGGTGATCAACAAAACCAACAGATTGACGAGAACTACACCCGTTGATTTACGACTTAATCCGATAGATATAATACTTGCCATTGGCAGGGAAAGCAGGGGGTAGATATCGATCATTGCACGGATTGAAAGACTGTCACCATAGTACCAACACCACCAAGAAAAGACAACATATATGTACGCTAACAACACTGGGATTCCGATAACTACCATCATTCTATGGACTTTCCATAGACCCGGAAAACCGATAAGACTAAGAATCATGCATGGTGTATAGACTAGCCAACCATTTCGGAAACTAAACAGACCCTCAACCACATGCGGATTGCTGAAATAGAACGACTCCTGCTGATAGGAATAGTATATCCAATTTCCGGTGGATAGTTTCCAATAAATCATCTGGAGAAGGGTGGGCGCGAATACGACCGACATGCTTAAAACAGCTCGCCAATTCCGCACCTGCGACCATGCATCGTGCCGCATCAAACGATGTACTGCAATAACCACAGGGACCATGGCCAACAGCACATTTATTGGTCTGATCAGAATCATGAGGCCTGCTGTAAGTGCAGCTGCAATCAGGTATTTCGCTTTTGGTGCATCAGTCCATGTATCACAGACATAAAGCAGCATGGCGAAAAGAGAGAACGAATAGTTATGCGACATGGCATTGAGAATCGTCCCGTAAAACAGAAGGTTCGTAGAAAAGAACAACAACAACACTGTCAAGGCGGCTATCCGCTTCGGATAGTACCGTTGAATCCATTTCTGCAAAAACCAAATTCCGAGCAATAGGAAAGCAATACCGTTCACCGCAATGGCCAATTGATATACACTTGACCAACCATCTTGCGCTGACCCGCCCATTAAAGCTATTAAGTGACCAACAACGAATCCTGGTAGCATACAAATTGCCACTCCCATTGTCACCTTTGGAATCCAGGCTCCAGAATCAGTCTCCTTTACCCAATACTTTTCTTGTGCATCCTCCGGCAATTGTTCAAACCCACTGAACAATGGGTCGCTGTAAATAAATACAGCCGGTAAGTATGCATAGTAGCCGCGAGCGTCACTGGTAGTTACCAATTCTCGCTCGAAGTTTCCGCTTGAAACCACTCGAACTAAAGCCCAACCTCCAATCAAAATGAGAACGATGGTGTGGAGGTATGTACGCATGCAGTAAAGTTAGGATCGCTCAGCTGGCATCCTACATTACAAAAGAAAAAAGCTCGTTGACCTATGACCAACGAGCTTCTCAAAAATTGTCCTAACTATTAATTAGCGTATGCTGCAGCAGGTTCTTCTGTTTCAATTGTGATCGTTTCCTCTACTTCGATCACTTTTTCTTCGGCAGTAACCTCTTCAGTTACCACTTTATCCAATGCGATTGATGGAGCGATGACAAGCGCCACAACAGACATAAGCTTAAGCAAGATGTTCAATGATGGACCTGAAGTATCCTTAAACGGATCACCAACAGTGTCGCCAACAACCGTAGCCTTATGCGGATCAGATCCTTTGTAGTACATCTGACCATTGATTTCAACACCTTCTTCAAACATCTTCTTGGCATTATCCCAAGCCCCACCTGCATTTGATTGGAAAATCGCCATCAATACTCCTGCAGATGTAACCCCGGCAAGCAATCCGCCCAGCATTTCAGGACCTCCTATGAATCCGACCAATACAGGTACAACAACTGCCAATAGACCCGGAACAACCATCTCTTTAATGGAAGCCTTGGTTGAAATTTCAACACACTTATCGTATTCAGCAACGCCATCAGCAGCTTCAAATGTTTTGCGATCTTCAGCACTCCACTCATGCATTTCTTTTCCTTCGTTCTTCCGCATCACATCCAACGCAGCCTTAAGCGCAGGAATCTCCTTAAACTGACGTCTTACCTCCTCAATCATTGACATTGCAGCACGACCAACCGCATTCATGCTTAACGCTGAGAAAACAAACGGAAGCATGGCTCCAACGAGCAAACCGGCCATAACTCCCGGCTCCGCAATATTGATCATGCTCACATTCGCTTGTTGCATAAACGCTGCAAACAATGCAAGTGCGGTTAGTGCTGCAGAACCAATTGCAAACCCTTTTCCGATAGCCGCTGTCGTATTTCCAACCGCATCCAACTTATCGGTTCTCTTGCGAACCTCTTTCGGTAATTCAGCCATTTCTGCAATACCTCCTGCATTGTCAGAGATTGGGCCGTAAGCATCAACAGCAAGTTGAATACCTGTGTTTGCCAACATACCAACCGCGGCAATCGCAATACCGTAAAGTCCAGCGAAGTAGTAAGCCACCAAAATTGCAGCTGCGATCAAGATCACAGGAATTGCTGTACTCATCATACCAACTCCAAGTCCGGCAATAATGTTTGTCGCAGAACCGGTCAATGACTGACGAACAATAGACTTAACAGGAGGGGTTCCCGTTCCCGTGTAATATTCAGTGATTTTACCAATTCCTAATCCTGCGATCAAGCCAGCCAAAGTGGCGAAGAATACACCGTTAGCAGAATAATCCGTTCCGCCCAATGACCAAGACTCAGGAAGGAAATAGTTGATGATAAAATATGAAACAACAACCATTACACCTGCCGAACCAAACTCTCCAATGTTCAATGCCGTATGAGGACTTCCGCCTTCTTTTACCTTAACGAAGAATGTTCCCATTATAGAAACCAAAATTCCTACCGCAGCCAAAGCCAGTGGAAGAACCACCGCACCTAAACCATCCATTGGCATAATGTCCAAACCAACGAATGCTGCTCCAAGAACCATGGTACCGATAATTGAACCGACATAAGATTCAAATAAGTCAGCTCCCATACCAGCCACATCTCCAACGTTGTCTCCAACGTTATCTGCAATAGTTGCTGGGTTTAATGGATGATCTTCAGGAATACCAGCTTCCACCTTTCCTACAAGGTCAGCACCCACATCGGCAGCTTTTGTATAAATACCTCCTCCAACACGAGCAAAAAGCGCAATAGAAGATGCTCCTAGTGAAAACCCAGCGAGTACGTTTAGTACAGTAGCTACGCTATCAGAATCTCCAAGACCAAATAACTGCGAGTAGATAATGAACAAAAGTCCAAGACCAAGAACTCCAAGTCCGACAACTCCCATTCCCATGACTGATCCACCACCAAAGGCAACTTCTAGAGCTTTACCCAATGAAGTTTGAGCAGCGTTTGTTGTACGAACGTTTGCCTTAGTCGCAACGCGCATTCCCAAGTAACCTGCTAATGCCGAACAAACAGCTCCAATAACGAAAGACAAAGCCACCAATGGACTTGAGTTAGCTTCACCAGCACCCTTAAATGCGAGCAAAGCAGCAACTGCAACCACGAAAATTGAAAGCACTTTGTACTCTGCTTTCAAGAATGCCATTGCACCTACGGCAATGTTATTGGCAATCTTGGCCATTTTCTCTGAACCAACTTCCTGCTTAGACACCCAAGCACTTTTCCAGGCCACATACAACAGGCCCACCGCGCCCATTGCGGGCATTGCGTACAACAAACTATCCATCTATCTTCTGATTTTTAATGTTTTAAACAGTGGTTAACACCCTGTTTTTGAAGCGCGCAAAGATAAACGGCTAATCAAATAAACAAGCGTCAGAAATTACTAAAAAACAAAGCTGACAGTCCAGAGCGCAGTTCCAAAAAAATAATCGCCTTTTACGCTATATGAAGAATTGAAATTTTCCTCCAAAGTGTACCAGGTTGTGCTGATCGACAATTTGGTAGTCAACGCCACACCCATGGATGTGTCCAGCCACAATCCGGCACCCAGACTACCTTGTTTAACTAGACTAAAATCAAATGGATACGGCTGAAAGAATTCAGACATGTTCAAACCGATTTGCGTAATGTGTTCGAAGTAGCTTAATCCAAATTCTCCTTCAAGGAAGGATTTGAAATACAGTTTCTTGCCCATAAACATGCGACCACTAGCATTTAAATTCATCATGGAATAACGAAAAAACTGCAGTGACGTTCCAAGCCCAAGCTGCCACCTATCATTCAACCTACACCATTCCTTGTAGCCCATCCTGATCGCAAATGGATTAGCAAATGTCAAACCCATTTCTGCCTCGCCCAGCCATTTTTTGGTCAGCGGTAAGGCAGTGATCATTGCCTTTTCTTTTGGAGCCTTTGGGTGTGCCTTCGGACTGGACGGTTTGATGATTTCCTTTTCACTTGAAAGCACATATAAGACCTTGCTTCTCTCAATGCTCACCACGTTCGGATATGACTTAACCAACAGGTAACTATCTGAAATCGCCATAATCTCACCGACATATGACTCACCATTTTTTAAATATACCTTGTACTCCCATTGAGCATGCACGGTCAAACCCATGAAAAACAAAAGCAGAAATGATATGAAAATGCCTATGCGCAATCGTGTCAGTGATAATAGAACGAACCTACAAACGTTTAAGGCGTGAAATTGTTAAATTTTTACCTTAACAAACAATCATGCGTCTGTGTGTCAATCATTGTATAATTTTAGTCAATCAATTCAAAATCATATGAAAACGCCCTCAAAATTCCTCGCCATACTTGCCATTGCAGCCTTGGCAATGGGTGGTTGTAAAAAGTTCAATCAAACAAAGGTCTACACTGCGAACACTCCGGTCTACATGAGTTACGATGATCTTAGAGAATCCGTAGCAAATGATGACAGTCGAGCACTCTTAAAGCCCGGAAAGATTTTCCTCTATGACCAGTACATTCTAATCAATGATTTTGAAACCGGGGTTCACGTTTACGACAACTCCAATCCGAGCAATCCTCAGCATGTTGCGTTCGTGAACATTCCAGGTAACGTTGATATTGCCGTGAAGGACAATACCTTATTTGTTGACAGCTATATAGACTTGGTCGCTATTGATATATCTGACCCAAAGAATGTTAGGGAAGTAGGAAGGAATCAAGATGTATTCTCTTACACCGTGCCCTCCACTATGAACTACAACTATCCGGTGGCTCAGGTTGACCAAACGAAGGGCGTTATCGTTGGATATGAGGTGAAGGAAATAGAGGAGTCGTGCAAGAATGATGATTGTGGATATATGTACCAAGATGCCGTAGCCGTTCAATATGGCGACTGGGACGGATATTGGATGAGCGAAGAAGGAACAGTGGTTTCATTTGGAGGAAACTCTAATAATGTTCGTAGCGTTAGCCAATCCAACACTTCTGGTGCACTAGCTGGTTCAATGGCACGCTTCATTCTAGTTGGTCAATATTTATATGCAATTTCTGACGGATCAACAATCAAGGTGTTTGACATCAGCTCTTCTCAAATGCCTGAAGTTGCTTCATTCAACCCACTGAGTGATGGTGGTAATATCGGGAACATTGAAACCATTTTTAGCCTGAATGATAATTTGTTTATCGGGTCAACCACAGGTGTTTTGATTTATGATATTAGTTCTGGATCGAACCCAACTTACGTTTCAACCTACACTCACTTGACAGGATGTGATCCTGTGGTGGCCAATGAAAACCATGCTTTCCTTACGCTTCGTTCAGGTAGTCAGTGCGGAACTCAAGACATTGATATGGTGGAGGTTTTAGACATTAGCAATATTCAAAGTCCATATTCAGTAGCGACATATAATATGACCGAGCCAAAAGGACTTTCATTGGACAATGGATCTAACGTGTTGTTCGTTTGTGATGGCTCAGCAGGAATGAAGGTGTTTGACATTAGCGATGCTACCCAGCTTCGTGAAATTGGCTCAGCTTCAGGAGAAACGTATGATGTGATTGCTCACCGCAACGTTGCTCACGTGATTTCAAACAATGGCTTAGTTCAGTATAGCTACGATCAAAACGGAGTAATGACGGAATTGAGCAGAATTGACTTGAATTGATTTAACATCCCTTGGCAATTAATTGGCACAATGATTGAAATAATCTATGCAGGTTAGCGTTTAATACGCACATAGGTTAGTAGGTTTAGTTTAGAAAAGGTTCCCAAGAAATACCAGAGTCGGGAACCTTTTCTTTTTGGATAAAACACCAAAACAAAAAGCCCGATGAACCAACCGGCTCATCAGGCTTTTTGAATTCTTATCGACTACCTATATCAAGTACAAAGATTCCTTAACTAAATGGATCACACGCTCCACCGTGGGGATTGCAACTTCAATCAAGTTTGGTGTAAATGGAAACGGAGTATCCGTTTGAGTGACTCTGGTCACTGGTGCATCCAAATAATCGAACGCATCCTTTTGGATTCTGTAGGCAATTTCGCTAGAGATGGATGCGTAAGGCCAGCTTTCTTCCACAATTACACATCGGTTGGTCTTCTTCACTGATTCAATAACGGTCGCTACATCAAATGGACGAATTGTTCTCAAATCAATCACCTCGCAGTGAATACCTTCCTTGGCCAATTCCTCCGCAGCAGCTATGGCCACTTTCATGATCTTTCCGAAAGAAACGATGGTCACAGCATCTCCTTTCATCACGATCTTGGCCTTTCCAATAGGGATCAAGTACTCACCATCTGGCACTTCGCCCTTATCACCAAACATCTTTTCAGATTCCAAGAAAACGACAGGATCGTCATCACGGATGGCAGATTTCAAAAGACCCTTTGCATCGGCAGGATTTGAAGGAGTAATAACCTTCAATCCCGGAACATGCGCATAGAACGCTTCAAAGCTCTGTGAATGTGTTGCTGCAAGCTGACCAGCCTGACCGTTACCTCCGCGGAACACGATGGGCACGCTATATTGTCCCCCAGACATCTGAAGCATCTTAGCAGCACTATTGATGATCTGATCTGCCGCCAGAATGGCGAAATTCCAAGTCATGAATTCCACAATCGGTCTCAAACCATTCATTGCAGCCCCAACACCGATCCCTGCAAAACCAAGTTCAGCAATCGGAGTATCAATAATGCGCTCAGGTCCAAATTCATCCAACATACCCTGGCTAACTTTATAAGCACCATTGTATTCGGCAACTTCTTCACCCATGAGAAAAACACGCTTGTCTCTTCTCATCTCTTCGTTCATTGCCTCTCTCAAGGCTTCTCTAAATTGGATCGTGCGCATGTCAGTCTTTAAATAAAGGACGGCAAAAATAAGAGCACAACTGTAAATACAGACATTATATAATAGCTGCCTTTCGATTCGCATTTGAATGGCATCATTAATCTCACAAAATGCTGATCGAACCAATGGATCGAATGCCTCGCTTTAGATTCTAAAATTTACTTTTGCACCTCGTTTGAATGATGGCATAAACCCGAGATCAATGAATATCCTCGTTTGTATAAGTAAAGCTCCGGACACAACCAGCAAAATCACCTTCAAAGACGGCAACACCAAGTTCAATGAAGACGGTGTTCAGTTCATTGTGAACCCATATGATGAATGGTACGCATTGGTTCGTGCATTGGAAATGAAAGAAGCCGGAGGCGGAAAAGTGACCATCATAAGTGTTGGTGGCGCTGACTATGAACCTATTATGAGAAAGGCACTTGCCATTGGAGCTGACGATGCAGTTCGCGTTGATGTTCTTGCAAATGATGCTTATCAGGTGGCAGCCGAGATTGCCAACTACGCTTCCTCCAACTCATTTGACATGATCCTATGTGGTAAAGAGACCATAGACTACAACGGTTCAAACGTAGGAGGAATGATCGCAGGGATTCTGGACAAACCCTTTGTTTCTAACGCAAGCAAATTGGATGTTAGTGGATCAACCGCATCCATTTCACGGGACAAACAAGGAGGCACAGAAGTGCTTGATGTCAGCCTTCCAGCAGTGATTTCATGCGCAAAGGGTATGGCTGAGCAACGCATTCCAAACATGCGAGGCATCATGGCGGCTAGAACCAAGCCATTGACCGTGGTTGCGGGTTCGGGGGCGAGTGCCACAACCGAAACAGTTGCATTCACGCTTCCAGACGCAAAAGGCGCGGTGAAATTGATCGATCCAGAAAACGCTGGAGAATTGATTAACCTATTACATAACGAGGCTAAAGTGATATAAGATGAACGTATTAGTATTTGCAGACAGTTTTAATGGAGCCATCGTTAAATCAGCGTTGGAGGCTACTTCATACGGAGCTAAAATCGCTGCCGACACTGGTGGGTCGGCCACAGTAGTCACTTATGGTAATGTGAGCGATTCAGACTTGAATCTCATCGCAGAACATGGTATTTCCAAAATACTGAAGTGCACATCAGTTTCCGATATGGATCCCCAACAACTTGCCAGATTAGCAGAATCTGCAGCGAAAGATTCAGGTGCGGAATTGGTGATCTTCTCTCATGATTACACAGGCAAATCAGTTGCCCCAATCACAGCGGCACGATTAAAGGCCGGTTTGGTCAGTGGTGCAATCCATTACCCATCGACATCTGGCGACTTCACAGTAAGAAAGGCTGTTTTTTCAGGAAAGGCATTTGCTGATGTGAAAATCACAACTGCGACTAAAGTGATTAGCCTCTTGCCAAACTCGGTGGGTAAAACAAAGAGCGGTGGTTCAGCATCTGTTTCTGATTTCAATCCAGATTTGGGCGCAAAATCGGTTACGGTAAAAGAATTCAAAGCCAAAGGAGGAGAAGGCATCAACTTGACTGAAGCTGAATTAGTGGTTTCAGCGGGAAGAGGCTTAAAGGGACCTGAAAACTGGGGAATGATTGAAGAGTTGGCGAAAGAATTGGGCGCAGCGACAGCTTGCTCTCGCCCTGTTGCAGACATTGGTTGGAGACCTCATCACGAACATGTTGGTCAAACTGGAATTGCAATCAGACCTAACCTTTATATCGCAGTTGGAATTTCTGGGGCGATCCAGCACTTAGCTGGTGTAAACGGCAGCAAGGTTATCGTTGTCGTAAATACCGATCCGGAAGCTCCGTTCTTTAAAGCTGCGGACTACGGAATTGTTGGTGATGCCTTCCAGGTTGTTCCAAAATTGATCGAGGCGGCTAAGCAGTTCAAAGCTTCTCAAGCTTAATCGTAGTAGCGAGTGGACAAGTCCAAAATCAAACTAGAAATTTTAGGATTGTCCTACAGTCAGACTCAGACTGGGGCTTATGCACTTGTTTTGGGTGAATCGACCGGAAAGCGCAGGCTGCCAATCATCATTGGAAATTTTGAAGCGCAAGCCATTGCGATCGAGCTAGAAAAGATGCGCCCGAGTAGGCCATTGACGCACGATATCTTTAAAGACTTCGCGGATGCTTTCGAGATTAAGGTTACGGAAGTGATTATTTACAATTTGGTAGAGGGCATTTTTTTTGCAAAACTCATTTGCGTTCAAAAAGACCGTAGCCAGAAAGAAATCGATACCCGAACCAGTGACGCAATAGCTTTAGCGGTCCGCTTCAAGTGTCCAATATATACTTACGAGAACATTTTAGCATCTGCAGGCATTGTGCTTGAAGAGGAGGAATTTGAGACCGAGCCCGCGCAGATCGAACAACCTAAGGATGAGGCTTCGGAAAATACAGGCTTACGTGGACTAAGCATGTCAGAGCTTGAAGAGGAACTTGAGAAAGCGCTGAGTGCCGAAGATTACGAACGCGCGACCATTCTGCGCGATGAAATCAACAAGCGGAAATAGTAGCCATCGCTTTACTATTTTGCGATCCGGAATTCTTAAACCGTGATCGAATCCATACTAAAAGGACTTCTTGGGCTGGCCACGCTAACAAGCATAGCATGGCTCGCCAGCAGCAACCGAAAGCGAATTGACTGGCAATTGGTGGCCAAGGGAATAGCATTTCAAATTGTAATTGCCATCTTGGTGTTAAGGGTTCCGTTCATTGCCGGAATTTTCGAATGGTTTAGTCGTGGCTTTGTCAGGCTCATTTCATTCACTCAATATGGATCTGAGTTCCTGTTCAGATCATTTGCCACAGGGAAAATTGAGCCAGGCGTTATGAGCTTTGCGTTCAATGTTCTTCCAACCATTGTCTTTTTCTCAGCCATCAGCGCAATTCTCTACTATCTCGGGATTTTGCAGAAAGTGGTTTATGCTTTCGCTTGGATCATGAAACGGCTAATGAACCTGAGTGGTGCTGAAAGCCTCAGCGCTGCAGGAAACATCTTCCTTGGACAAACAGAATCACCACTCTTAGTGCGCCCTTATTTAGCCGATATGACTAAGTCCGAAGTTATGTGCTTGATGACTGGAGGAATGGCCACCATTGCAGGTGGGGTATTAGCCGCTTACATGCAATACTTGGGTGGTGATGACCCTGTCGCTCAGGCGCTCTTCGCCAAACACCTATTAACAGCTTCGGTAATGTCCGCGCCTGCAGCTATCGTTGCAAGTAAATTGTTAATTCCGGAAACCGCAGATTTCGATCATTCAATGGAAGTAAGTCATGCCAAGATAGGTGACAACCTTCTGGAAGCCATTTCAAACGGAACGACAGATGGACTGAAACTTGCCGTTAATGTTGGCGCCATGTTGCTGGTGTTCACTGCGCTCATCTATTTTGGAAACTACATATTCAGGGACTTGATTGGAGGTATAACAGGATTGAATTCAGTGATTGCTGAAAACACAAACTATGACGGTCTCACTTTTCAATTTATCGTAGGTTATGCATTTGCACCGGTGGCTTGGTTGATGGGTATTGACATAGAAGATGTTGTTCTAGTCGGGCAACTGCTTGGCGAAAAAACCATTTTAAATGAATTCTATGCCTACGCTACATTAGGTGAAATGAAGGCCAATGGTGTCTTGAGCAGCGAAAAGTCCATCGTTATGGCCACTTACATCCTTTGTGGCTTTGCCAACTTCGCTTCCATCGGCATCCAAATCGGTGGAATTGGCTCACTGGCTCCAAGCAAAAAAGGTCAGCTCAGTCAACTCGGATTGTATGCATTGCTTGGCGGAACGCTCGCTTGCCTCTACACCGCCAGCATTGTTGGTATGTTCTATTGATTTGAAAACTTTTGGATAGAAAGTTCCTATAGCACTTGTAACGCTCTAGCTCAAGTGGGAAATTTGAGCTTCAAATTAATCGAGAACAATGCAGCAATACCATCAACTTCTCAGGCACATTCTAGACAATGGAACCAAGAAGGAAGATCGAACAGGCGTTGGCACAATCAGCTCATTTGGTTATCAAATGCGGTTTGACCTGAATGCAGGATTTCCGGTTTTAACCACTAAAAAATTACACCTACGATCCATTATTCACGAATTGCTATGGTTCTTGCAAGGAGACACCAACATTGCGTACCTGAAGGAAAATGGGGTTAGCATCTGGGATGAGTGGGCTGACAAGGACGGAAACTTAGGCCCTGTTTATGGTTATCAATGGCGTTCATGGCCAACTCCTGATGGAGGACATGTTGATCAGGTTTCAAACTTAATCCATCAACTAAAAAACAACCCTGATTCTCGCAGACACATCATCAGCGCTTGGAACGTGGGTGAAATTCAGAATATGGCTTTACCACCATGCCATTGCTTGTTCCAATTCTACGTAGCCGATGGAAAATTGAGCTGCCAGCTGTACCAGCGAAGCGCGGATGTGTTTTTAGGAGTTCCATTCAATATAGCCTCCTATGCATTGCTAACTATGATGATCGCACAGGTTTGTGATTTGAAATTGGGTGATTTCGTTCATACATTCGGTGATGTTCACTTATATTCAAACCATATCGAACAGGCTCATTTACAATTAGAACGAGATTTCCGCCCTCTTCCTACTATGCAGATTAATCCGCTCGTGAAAGACATTTTTTCGTTCAATTTTGACGACTTTAAGTTAGAGAACTACGATCCACATCCTCACATTAAAGCACCTGTAGCAGTCTGATGATCATTTCGCTCATTGTTGCGACCGCAAAAAACGGAGTCATCGGTGTGAATGGTGATTTGCCTTGGAGGCTGCCACGTGATATGAAGTTTTTTTCAGAAACCACCCGCGGACACCATGTGCTTACTGGTCGAAAAAACTACGAATCTATTCCCAAGAAATTTCGGCCACTTCCGGGCAGAACCAACCTTGTGATCACCAGAAATGCCGATTTCACAGAAGAAGGCATTTTCGCATTTGATTCGATCAACAAAGCCATCGATCATGCTCGGAATCATAACGAAACTGAGCTATTCATCATTGGCGGTGGTGAAATTTACCGGCAATGCATTGAGCGAGCAGATCGTATTTACCTTACTCAGGTTGAGGCGAAAATCGAAGGAGACACTCACTTTCCTGAACTTGATCAACGCGATTGGAACCGACAGTTGCTTTTCGAGCAACCACAAGATGATGTTCACAACTTCGCTTTCAAAACCTACCTGCTGGAGCGAAAGGATTGATATTAGCCTTTCACTAAATTTGCGAAATAGGCTACACCCGTGTTGACGCACCCTATCCGACTTACAATTGCTGGAGTTTTCCTTATTTGGGCTGCATTCTCAATGGTAAAGTGTAATAACTCTGAGCGAGATGATGATGTGGAAACCCTTTCCGCGCGCGAGTCAGCTCTTGCCTTCCATATTTTCGATGACATACTGAGAGAAGTTCACCGCGCGGCAATTAGTGATCCCTTTATCAACGAAAGTGGGGTGAAACCCGATATCCGATCCTGTGTAGAAAGCACCTCAACTACAGATTCTACTTTAGGGTTTCCGGCCACATTAACGATTCATTATGGAGCAAATGCTTCTACGTGTGATGATGACTTGCTCCGCCAAGGGACAATAAGAGCCAAATTCAGTGGAAAATATTTGAATGACGGAACGAAGGTCAAAATCACACTGACCAACTTCAAAAAGGACAACTACCTAACTGAGGGTAGCATAACTTTGACTTCGCTTGGTCTAACTTCAGAAAACACTTGGAGGTTCTTCTGGGAAGTAGAAGATGGCAACATCACATCAAACAACACTAACATTCAATGGAATTGCTCACACCAACGGTGGTGGATAACTGGCCAATCTACATTTGACAGCGTAGATGATGACATATTTATGACTCAAGGTACTTCCTCTGGAAGGAACTCCAGAGGCAATACTTTCAACATTGAAATCACCTCCGCTTATGTAAGTGACTTTTCCTGCCCATGGGTAACTGAGGGAAAGGGCAGCTTGACAATTCCAAATCTGGCCTCTCGGGGAATCAACTATGACACGGATAACATGAGCTGCGATAACATGCTATACGAGCGCAGAAACAACACCTACTTTAAAGTGGAAATCCCTTAGGCTGCTCGAAGCTTTCTAAATGCACTCTGGTCGAACTTCTTCCGCGCGTACTCTTCGGTGACCTTAAATTCTTCCGGCTTCTCTTCGCTTGATGGAAGCTCATACATCGCGTCCATCATAATGGCCTCGCAAATAGAACGAAGACCCCGTGCACCGAGCTTATACTCAAGCGCCTTCTCAACAATATAGTCGAGAACCTGCTTGTCGAATGACAACTTTATGTCCTCCATATCAAACAATCTAACATACTGTTTGATCAATGCATTCTTAGGCTCTGTCAATATTCTTCTAAGAGCGCTCCTGTCAAGCGGATTCAAGAACGAAATCAATGGCAATCGACCTATAAGTTCCGGAATCAACCCATACTCTCTCAAATCAGCCGGAGAAACGTATTGAAGTAGATTTTCCTTTTCAACCTTGTCATCGGCAGATGTACTCCGATATCCAATAGCTGCTGTGTTCAACCTTCTGGAAATGATTCTATCAATACCGTCAAAGGCACCACCGCAGACAAACAAAATGTTCTTGGTATTGATTTGAACGAGCTTCTGCTCTGGATGCTTGCGTCCACCTTGAGGAGGGACGCCAACCGTAGAGCCTTCAAGTAACTTCAAAAGTCCTTGCTGAACACCTTCTCCGCTCACATCACGAGTGATGGAAGGGTTGTCACTCTTACGACTGATTTTATCTACTTCATCAATGAAAACAATGCCTCGTTCTGCGGCTTCTACATTGTATTCTGCAGCTTGAAGTAACCGGCTCAAAATACTCTCCACATCCTCACCAACATACCCGGCTTCTGTCAATACAGTAGCATCAGCAATGCAAAAAGGTACATTCAAAATCTTGGCAATCGTTCGAGCAAGAAGCGTTTTTCCGGTTCCCGTTTGACCGACCAAGATCATGTTGCTCTTTTCGATCATAACATCATCATCTTCCGAATCGCGCTGAGAAACACGCTTGTAGTGATTGTAAACAGCCACAGCGAGACTTCTTTTCGCCTCGTCTTGCCCGATGACATACTCATCCAAATGAGCCTTAATATCGGCTGGCTTCAGAAGGTTTACATGACCAAGAACAGTGTCTCGCAATCGGGTGCTAAGCTCTTCATCAACAATGCGTGATGCCTGCTGAATGCATCGATCACAAATGTGACCCGTTATTCCTGCGATCATGACAGAGGTTTCCCTTTTATCACGTCCGCAGAAGGAGCACTTAACCTGTTCTTCGCCTTGTCTTGCCATCGTTATTTTCGAACGAGAACTTCGTCAATCATGCCATAATTCTTGGCTTCTTCAGCATTCATCCAATAATCACGGTCACTGTCTTCCCAGACCTTCTCAACCTTTTGATCACTGTGATGTGCTATGATCTCATAGAGTTCGTTTTTCAATTTTTTAATCTCAGCTGCGGTAATTTGAATGTCCGAAGCTTGACCTCCTACTCCGCCCATCGGTTGATGGATCATGACGCGGGCGTGTTTCAGTGCCGTTCTCTTCCCAGCTTGACCAGCACAAAGGATCACCGCAGCCATAGATGCCGCCATACCGGTGCAGATTGTAGCTACATCACATCCGATGTATTGCATGGTGTCATAAATACCCAGTCCCGCATAAACTGAACCGCCAGGGCTGTTGATGTAAATCTGAATGTCCTTACCAGAATCCGCTGACTCTAAGAAAAGCAACTGTGCTTGAACCACATTCGCAATAAAGTCATCGATAGGAAGTCCCAAAAAGATGATGCGATCCATCATCAATCGAGAAAACACATCAACTTCTCTAAATGGCATCGGACGCTCCTCAATCACTGTTCGCGTCATTCCAGAAGGTTGATTTACCGCTCTGAAGTAATCATCCATCGCCATGCCGTTCATCCCTAGGTGGTGAACTGCATATTTCCTAAACTCCCTTTCGTCTGTCATCTTAGAATTTTAACAGGTTCGAAACCTGATCCATAAAGTTTCCTTTACCTGGCTTCGTGGAGGCTAATTTAACGAATTCGTCAAACGATACTTCTTTTTCTTGAAGCTTAACCGTGGCTTTATAAAATGCCATGATCTTCTCATCCAAAAGTTGGTCATATACCTTTCTTACTTCTTCTTCTTTTTGAAGGAAGTTTTGAGCAAACTGGGTCAACATTTCATCAGGAATTTCCTGACTTCCAAATCCTCCGAACTGAGCCTTGATATTGGCCTTAGTGCGTTCCTGAATTTCAGGAAAATCCACTTTGATCTCATTGTTCTTCGCAATTTCAGATTCAATCAACTGGAGTTTCATGAATCGACTATAATCATCATACTCACGATCGATGTCATCTTGTGTGATGGGTCGTTCGCTATTAGCTCCGGATTGTAGCAACCAGCGCTTCAAGAAATTATCCGGCAACTGAAGCTTTAATTTCTCCAACAATGAATCAGAAATATCACGCTTCAGCTTCTTATCACTATCAGCCTCCAAGTGCTTACCTAAGTCATCGGAAATTTTCGTTCTGAATTCTTCTTCAGTTTCAGCCAAGTTAGGACCGAGCACCTTGTCAAACAATTCCTTATTCAAAGGATGCGGATCAATGCGATGAATCGATTCAACCTTCAACTCCCACTGCTTTGGATACTTACCCAACTCAGAAACCGGAACTCCAAGCATCGCTGACAAATCAGCATCACCCTTGCTCAATTTTGCAGGCTCAACTTTGATCTTGCTTTCAACCTCGAGTCCAATGAGCTTTGATCTCGCATCCTTGTTATCAACGTATTCGACAACAATCGTGGAGTGATTATGATATCCTCCCGCTTTCTTTTCACCATTCTTGTCAAGTTCGTAGAACGTGCCGTAGATCATGTCCTTTTCGGTCACTTTATCGACTTCTTCCGACTTTCCAAACCTGCGCTGAAAATCCCTGACATATTTTTCAATCAGTTCTTTATCAACTTTGATCTTGTATTTATTGAATTTGTCCTTGGCACTTAGGTCAACTTGAAAATCCGGAGCCAATCCAAGGTCGTAGGTGAATTCGAACTTCTTGTCAAAATCAAGCCCAAGGTCTTCAAGATCCTGAGGAATGGGCTGACCCAAAATATTAAGTTCGTTTTCACGAATGTGTGAGTTCAGCTTGTCGGACAAAATCTTATTGAGCTCTTCTGCCAGCACAGCTTTACCGTACATCTTCTTCGCAACTCCGAACGGAACTTTTCCAGGGCGAAACCCCTGAAGAGTCATTTTCTTACGATAGTTGTCCAACACCTCCCTTACGGGCTTTTCATAGTCTTCTGGAGCAATTTCAATCTTCACCTTCGCGTTCAGCGCGTCAATGTTTTCTTGCGTTACGTTCATTTCTAAATTTTCGGATATAAAAAAAGACCGTTTGGGCGGTCTTTTTGTCATGATAATGGACAATGTCCACCCTCTTCGTATTATTAAATAATGTGCGGGTGGAGGGACTCGAACCCCCACACCTTGCGGCACTAGATCCTAAGTCTAGCGCGTCTACCAATTTCGCCACACCCGCTTACAAAGAACACCCCTTGAAAAAGGGACGCAAAGATATAATTATTGACTCAGTAATTCAGCCAATGAGACACAATAAAAAAACATAGGTAAAACTACATTTGCCGATCAAGGATAACCATGAGAATAGACCCTAAAGAAACCCCGACTCCTAAGCTTCATTCTTACCTGCTTGGAGCCGTTGGGCCAAGACCCATAGCTTTCGCAAGTACAGTGGATGCGAACGGAAATCCGAACTTGAGCCCATTCAGTTTTTTCAATGTTTTCAGCGCAAATCCTCCGATTGTGATCTTTTCTCCGGCAAGAAGAGGTAGAGACAATACTACAAAACACACTTACGAAAACGCGAAAGCAACGATGGAATGCGTGATCAACGTGGTCAACTATGACATCGTGGAGCAAATGTCTTTGGCCAGCACTGAATATCCTGAGGGTGTCAATGAGTTTGTGAAAGCTGGATTCACACCGGTTGAGTCAGAGTTGGTGAAACCCTTCCGAGTCAAGGAGTCTCCGGTTCAAATGGAGTGCAAAATCAAGGATGTCGTGGAGCTTGGCCCAAATGGAGGAGCAGGAAACTTGGTGATTTGCGAGGTTGTGCTAATGCACATCAATGATTCAATCCTAGATAGCGATGGCCGAATTGATCAGCAGAAAATCGACTTGGTAGGTCGAATGGGCGGCAATTGGTACACTAGGGCCAGCGGAAGCTCCTTGTTTGAAATCGCCAAGCCATTAACAAATCTGGGAATTGGTGTCGATCAAATTCCTGAAGACATTAGAAACAGCACTATCCTCACAGGGAATAATCTCGGGCAACTCGGCAATGTAGAGTCATTGCCCAATGAAACTGATGTAAATGATTTTAGGCTCACGGAACTATCCGATCTGTTCATTGAATTCGAAAATGACAGCCCCACTTTGGAAATCGAACTACACAAAAAAGCACAGGAGTATTTGAAACATGGAGAAGTGGAGAATGCTTGGAAAACACTTTTATCTTTTAACAACTAGCACATGGAACTGGAAGGAAGCATCAAAGTATTATTTGAAACTCAAACCTTCAACTCAGGTTTTCAGAAACGAGAATTTGTGTTGACAACAAAAGAGCAATACCCACAAGACGTCAAATTCGAATTGGTCAAAGACCGAATTGACATCATTGAACCATACAAAACCGGTGATGACATTAAAGTACACTTCAATGTGCGTGGCAATGAATACAACGGAAAGTACTTCGTCAATCTACAAGCTTGGAGAATTGAATCTTTAAAAGCAAGTGAATCTGTTGCGTCTGCTGATCCATTCGCAGATGCAGGAATGCCAGATGAGCCGCCCATGCCAAGCGATTCTGACGAAGACGATCTACCATTCTAGCATCAAACGATGCTGAACGCCTATGTCAACATTGTAAGAAGGGTACTCCCCTCGCCTTTCAGCATTGCTCTGATTCTGACACTTGTAAGTTTCGCTTGTGTCATAGCGCTTCAGTTTTCAAGTAGTGGTCAAGTATCGTTAGAACAATCATTGACCTGGTGGGTTGGTGGCCTCTGGAATCCATCGTTAATGGTATTTGCCATGCAAATGATGTTGATGCTTGTGCTTGGTCATGCCTTAGCTCTTACAAATGCCGCCAAAGGGTTAATTGATTTAATGGTTCTGCGATGTAATTCCTCGGAATCCGCGGCTATGATCGTGAGCTTAGTTGCACTCACTATTGGTCTGTTCAATTGGGGTTTGGGACTCATTTTCGGGGCTATTCTGGCACGGAAGGTCGGGGAGCAATTCTCGCAGACCGGCCGACCATTAAACTATGGCTTGATTGGCGCTGCCGGATATGCGGCACTGATGATCTGGCACGGAGGAATTTCCGGTTCAGCTCTAATTAAAGTGGCCGAAAGTGGGAACCTAGTTGATATGATGTCAGGAGTTCTGACATCGGATGAGATGGCAAAAATTCCCATGCGAATCGGTCTGTCTGAAACTGCATTTAGTTCTTCCAATGTCATAATAACAATAGCGGTTCTCACCCTGGTTCCAGCTTCGCTCTATTGGATTGGAAAGACATTTCAAGCCAATGAACTTGTCAATATAGAGACTGACAAAAAACAACAAAAAACCAACGATGAA
The DNA here is from genome assembly GCA_041391765.1 of Flavobacteriales bacterium. Lineage (GTDB taxonomy): Bacteria > Bacteroidota > Bacteroidia > Flavobacteriales_G > Salibacteraceae > SHAN690. The sequence continues at coordinate 37,806 of JAWKNJ010000015.1, forward strand.
CCTGTTGGTGCCGAATATGTTGACCATAGTCGAGTTACAGGAACTTTGGTTGGCTCGGCCTTAGTTGGATACTGTCTCTACCTCGCGCTTTTGAAAGAATCTAGCTTTCTTAATTTCTTCAATCCTAACAACATTAATCTCTTGCTTTTGGCTCTGGCGCTCATGCTGCATCAGAGAATTAGCGATTTCCTAAAAGCAGTTGAGTCGGCAATATCAGGGGCCAGCGGAATCCTTATCCAATTCCCATTGTATTTTGGCATTATAGGTTTAATTAGCGGAAGTGGGTTAATTGAAATGCTAAGCAACTTTTTCATCTCAATCAGCAACACGACCACCTATCCGCTGTTCACTTATTTGAGTGCCGGTATGGTGAACATTTTTGTTCCAAGCGGAGGTGGCCAGTGGGTCATTCAAGGGCCAATCGTAATCAAAGCAGCATTGTCGCTGGGTGTTCCACTCGAAAAAAGCATTATGGCCTTGGCATATGGGGATCAAATCACGAATATGCTTCAACCGTTTTGGGCACTACCATTACTCGGCATCACGAAACTGAGCGCGCGCGACATTTTACCCTACACTCTGGTGATGTTCGCGGTTGGATTCGTAATCTATGGAATGGGTCTGCTTGTATTGTACTAAGCAGCGGCAATGGATTGTGATGAACCAGACTCTCGGAGATTAGTTCCAAAGCCTTTACCCAAAGCACCAAAGGACAACACAAGGATCACAATGGCTAATCCGGGAAATATTGGCATGTATGCAGAATCGGTGATGATGTAGCCGTATGACTCGCGCAACATGCTGCCCCAAGAGGGAACAGGAGGCTGAATCCCCGCGCCCAAAAAGCTCATACCCGATTCTAGCAATACTGCTTCAGAAAAATTCCCTATGCTTAAGACAACAATCGAGTTTCTGACGTTTGGAAGAATGTGTTGTAATATAATCTTTCCATCACTCAACCCCATCAGATGTGCAGCCTTCACAAAATCACGATTCCGAATTGCGATGACTTCGCCACGAACAACTTGCGCCATCTCCACCCAAATGATCAAACCGATGCCAACCAGAGTTCCAAACGCGCCTTGGCCTATTAGCATGGTAATAGCAATTACCAATAGAACCGGAGGAACCGACCAAAACACGTTAATTATCCAACTTAAAAAGCGATCAACCAGTCCTCCATAAAAACCGGCAATGAGCCCCATCCCGACTCCAAAAAGGAAGGCAATCGCAACACTTAAAAATGCAATTGTGATTGTGGCTATGCTACCAGCCATCAGTCGACTTAACATATCTCTTCCAAACTGATCAGTTCCTAATAAGAATGTATTCCGTTCTATGTGTGCGGATTGAATTTCCAGTTTGGCAGCTTCTACATCAACACTTCTATCATTGCCAAGCGCATCCACAAACTTGAAGTGATTATCATTCAATGAAATGTATGCCGCAATAATTTCTGAATTCACCGGGTAGAGGATGTCAATAAATGAATAGAAGCGATACTCCTCTACACCTAGTGTAGATCTGAGTTTGAGCTTGACCCGATGGTCTTGAAATTCAATTTCGTCAAACGGAACCAATTCAAATTCAGGTTCACGACCGCCTAAAAAGAATTGGTCATACCATGGCGCCCCTTCAACTTCCAAGTTCTTTTTCACCTTGAGAAACTCTACCGAGGTCATCGGCTTCAATCTTGCAAGAGTTCTAAACTGGTGATTAGCCATAGGAGTCTTGTCAGGTCTTAAATATGCTCCACTGAATGATGCGAGACTTAACAAAATAATGAGCGTTAATCCGACCTTCGCAGTCAACGAAAGTTGGATCCTATTCAGGTATAATGAGCTATTTGAAAATCGCTTGAACACGGTTATCGCTTAAACGTTCTCCCCTTCCAAGTATATCCTACTCCGAGAAAAGACAAAACACCAATTACACAAACGTAAATCGGATGAAGGATTGAAAGAAGCATTGCCACAATGACCTTGTGGGAATAGTTAAATCGCAAAAACCATTTTCTATGGAATGGATATTCAATTCCGAATTTGGAAACTATGAATACCAAAACCCAAGTCCACCAGCCTTTCACCATCAACCAGGTCATCAAAACAACCCAGACCAAATTGAACAGTAAAATCAAGGCTGCAAATGCTTTTGCCACTATCGATGGGTAGCCAACACTTTTTGAGGCCCAGCGAATTCTTTGATTCGCAAACTCTCTGACCGACTCTGGCATGCACGTATAAACCACGGTGTCAGGTTGCATCACATATCGGCACGCAGCTGGATTTAAGGATTGCGCGAAGAAGGTGTCGTCTCCGCTGGCCACTTCTGATTCATAGGTTCGCAAAAGCAGATTCTTGGCGGATTGACGAATCATCATGCTGGCAGCATTCGCCATAATTGGTTTTCCAAAGTTGAAGAAAGCTTCAGTGACTACTTGCGAATTCAATTGTTCCGCTTGAAGCAAATCGAAAACGAAGCCTTTTCCCTTATAGACTACCGAACAGAAAGCCGCATCAACGGTCTCGTTCTCCAACGCAGAAAGCATTACCGGAATCGTTTGTGCGCTCAGCTCACAATCCGCATCCGTGAAGTAGTATACATCCGCATCGATCGAAGTTAACAGTTCTCGCAAAGCGGACTTTTTGCCCACCACTTCTTTGAAAGAACTCAAGATCAATTTGAATTTCGAGAATTCGTCAGTCAGACTTAGAACAACGGATGCCGTATTGTCTTTGCTATGATCATCCACAACATACACCACTGTGTTCTTCGGAAGCCATGTTTGATTCTCAATGGATCTTAATAGCCTTTCAATGTTTTCCTGCTCATTTCGTGCAGCAATAACTATTGCCAGACGATGTGATTTCTGAATGTAAGCGTCAATCGAACGAGGGGGTCGAGACCAGTAATTCAAAAACACAAAGACCATAAACCAGCAAGCCAGAGCGCACAGAATCAAAAGCATCATGCACTTCTGAAAATTCGATGTGTTAGAAGTACAATGGCACCAATAAGAGCAGGAATGGCAACATTGAAACACCAAACCAAAAAAACTGCCTTTGAAACCAGTATTAAATCAAAATTGAACAAGCCAAAATAGCTCAGTGCCATAGCCTCTCGCATAAGCAGATCGGGAACAGGAAGCATTGAAAACACCATGGTTGAGAACATGGTCAGGATAGCCAACGATCCGATCTGTATAAAGTTGGCCTCAGGATACAAAAGTCCGAAGACGAGCAAGTATTGGGCTATGAACGTGAGAAAACGAAAGATTGAGAGAAGAAACAGACGATTAAGGCTTGATACACTAACCTCAGTCAACACATTCAAGTGTTTTGCAAGCTTTCCAAATATTCGATTCCCTGATGTCAGCGCGTGAAGTCTTCCAATTTTGAAATAGAGCATGACCATGATAGCCCAAAAGGCAATAAGAATCATTTGGGTCAATCGTGACGCAATCAGTCCAATGTCTTCCAAGGCGAGCACTTCGATTAGGTAAACAAGTCCTATGATACCGAATGATAATGTGGCAAGTGTTTGCGACAGGCTATTTACGAAGGACAGAACCGTTGCTCCTACCCGATTTTTTCCTTGAACTGCCAATACACGACCGATGAATTCACCAGTCCTGTTAGGTGTGAAAACTCCAAAGGTGGTACCACTCAACACACCTTTGATAGCGGTTCTAAATCGAGTGTTGAATTCATTTGAAAGCAGATGATGCCACTTCAATATCTCGACTCCCCAATTAGCAGCCATGAGGGTTATCGCAATCGCTGCAAACCACAAAAACTGAGCGGGACTGAACTGGTTTACTAGAAACTCCGAGACGCTGAGGTTGGTCTCGTATTCAAATAAGCGAATGATGATGTAGTAAATCGCTCCACCTGAAATTGCCAGTTTAAACAGAATCGAAAACCAGAAAATCAAATTCTGGTTTAACCGCTGTTTAGAACTTTTGCCAAACAAAATCAATTGGCCAAGCTCAAGAGCTACATTCGAAAATCGTTCAATCATGAGCAACGTTCCGTCAAAAGTCGATAAAGAAAAGGTAATACTGGGAATTGACCCCGGAACCAACGTTATGGGCTATGGAATTCTGCGCGTGATCGGCCATAAGTTAACTACTCCCAGCATAGGCGCCATTCAAATCAAGGAGGATGATTACGGGCTGAAGTTGAAAGTCATTTTTGAGCGAACAATGGCACTCATTGAAGAATTCAACCCAGACGAATTTGCCGTGGAGGCACCGTTTTTTGGCAAGAATGTTCAGTCTATGCTCAAACTTGGCAGAGCTCAAGGTGTAGCAATGGCAGCAGCATTGGTGCGGGAAATACCTATTGCAGAGTACAGTCCTAGAAAAGTGAAACAAGCTATTACAGGAAATGGTGGGGCGTCAAAGGAACAGGTAGCTGCAATGGTGCAAACCTTGGTTTCACTTGATACGTTACCGAAACACCTGGATGCAACCGATGGCTTAGCCGTGGCTATTTGTCATCACTTCCAATCAAATAGCCCTATAAAGAGCGCAGGAAAAAAAGGTTGGGAGAAGTTTATCAACGAAAATCCGAATCGGGTTCGTTGAAGGCTCCTCGGATTGACTCACGAACCTGCACAAACACATCGTCTTCAAATTTCAGTTTCGGCTTACTGAAATCAATATCCCCAATATGGTTGATAGGCACAAGGTGAATATGTGAGTGAGGCACTTCTAAGCCGATCACGGCCACTCCGATCCGTTTGCATGGGATAACTCGTTTAATTGCCTTGGCAACAACTTGAGCGAATACCATGTATCGCCCTAAAAGTTCAGGATCTAGGTTAAAAATGTAATCGACTTCCTTTTTCGGAACAACTAGTGTATGCCCCTTTGCTAATGGAAAAATATCCAGTATGGCGAAAAAGTCATCATCCTCGGCTACAATATGCCCGGGAATTTCTCCATTCAGAATTCGAGTAAAGATGCTCGCCACTATCGAGTAATTTCCAAAACTTCCAATTTCATCTTGCCATTTGGAACTTCGATCTCAGCAACCTCACCTACTTTCTTGCCAAGTAGACCCTTTCCTATTGGGCTTTCAACGCTAATCTTTCCTTCTTTCAGGTTCGCTTCATTCTCAGCAACTAAGGTGTATGTCAACTCCTTGTTAATGGCCAGATGCTTCAGCTTAACCGTTGATAGGATCAATGCCTTGTGAGTATCAAGTTGACTTTCATCAACTATTCTGGCATTACTTACGATTTCTTCCAATTTGGCAATCTTCATCTCAAGTAAACCTTGAGCTTCTTTCGCTGCATCATACTCAGCATTTTCAGAAAGGTCTCCCTTATCTCGTGCTTCCGCAATTTGAGCCGAAATTGCCGGTCTTTGAACTGTTCTAAGCTCATGCAACTCATCTTTCAACTTCTGTAGTCCCGCCTCTGTGTAATATGTAACCTGTGACATAATTTCTGAATTAACTGCATCTATATAACAAGAAAGGAACCGCCAAATGACGGTTCCAATGCCAAAATTAAAAATTCCCGTAAGTCTTTAGATATTCAACTTCAAGCCGATTGCATGAGTTCCTCCAAGTGGATTCGCAAAACGATAAGCGTAATCAAGCTTAAATCCTGAATTTTCCTTTCCTTTAAATGGAAGCATAGCCGCAAAACCAATCACAGGGCCTGCATTAGCATTTACTCTACCTTTTGAAAGTGGATCAAACAAGCCTCCTTCATATATAAGTCCGCCTCTCACTGCAAAATACTCCTTGAAACCGAACTCCAAACCAGCACGAATCTGGTCAGGTGAAAAGGAGTTAGATGTAAATGTGCCGTTAACCGTAACTCTGTAATCCGATGGTTTCTCACCTTCAGCAACAGAAACATTTCCCTCGCCATCAGTTCGCGGAAATAAATACATGTCGTACGAAGCACCAATATTCAATAATGCAGGCATTTCAAAGCCTTCAGTTCTTTGGTTCATGGTAAACTCATTGTCATTGTAGGTTACTGTAGTTGCAAGACCGTCTCCTCCATACGTAAGTTTTGGTCCGACATTCCGTAATGCAATTCCAAATTTGGCGCGATCATATTTTCCATACACGTATCGAATACCCGCATCTAATGCAACCCCTGACGCCCCCAAATTGTTTATTGACTCGCTTACCACTCGAACAGCTCCACCACCCTGAATACTGTTGGAAAATGCACGCGCATATGCAATTGTAAAATTCAGGAACTGAGGACTAAACGTTCCAAGTCCTCCGTCTGGGTTCTCTGTTGTTGTAACTGGAATATTACCAAAATTGAATGAGTTGAATCCGATTCCGAGCACTGAGGACTCGCCAACTCGTTGTCCTATCGCCACAGAATTGACAGCGATATCTGAACCTGAAAACAATCGAACATTACTATAGGCAAACTCTGTTTTTCCCACTGCGCTCAATCCAGCAATATTCCAATTAAAGCTTTCAACGCCATTAACTGATGCACTATTAGACCCACCTAATCCCCCACTCGATGCCCAAGGATTGATGAGTAGTTGATTTGATCCTGCCTGACCAATGCGCTCTTTGTTGCCCGCAAAAGATTGCAAGCTGCACATTAGCAGAACTATTAATATGTGTGATGCTGTTTTCATTTAGCCAAGGTTAGTAGGTTTAGAAGGAGTTTAGGTCAATTGGTCTAAGCACACCGAACCATTTCAGTACTTTCTCTCCCACGCCAGGTACGTTGATGTGAACGACATATAGTCCACTGGCAATGGTGATGTTATCTTGATTCTTCAAATCCCAGTCAACACTAGAGATTGTTGGATCATCCTTACGATATGTTCTCACCAAAACTCCGTTCACCGTGAAGATGTTAATAGTGCATTCTTCCGGAAGGTTGATAATCTTCACTCGATTGTCCAGACGACCAGTCTCATATTCACTGTAAGCATAATATGGGTTTGGTACGATGGAGATATTGTCAAGCTGACTTACCCCTATGTCATTATTTATGGTAGGAGCTAATTCATCCAAATTGAAATTGAATAATGGTAGTCCATCATTCACAGTCTCCACCAACGATGCGGTTGTTGAAACAACGGTAATAGTAGAGGACTCAGCCTTGAATACACTACCACTATTGAAAGTAACCGGGGTAGATGTTCCACCGACTGTTTGATTGGCTGTAACTGTTCCGCTTCTAACATAATAACTCGAACCCGATGTAACGGTTCCACTCGGTGATTTCATCTGAATAATATCTCCAGATGCATACTTACCATATGATTGTTCTGATCTCAGCTGAATTGTAACATCGTTAAAATCGGAACTTTCTTGCGAACCAGCATTCTTGCCAAACAATTTAAAATCTTCCGCTACCAGCGGATATCCAACCCAAGCACCTGCTCTCATCACCGCGAAATAATCCTTGTTCAGGGGGTTATTACGATCTGTTCTCATAGCAAAGTCCCGAGCATTGAATCCGATAAGCTTATCGAACATGAAATCACCTTCATCATATGCCGGCATCAATCGATCTGCATCAACAATATCAGCATCTTCCACATTATGTCTAAAAACATAGATCATGTGCTTACCTCCTAGTCTTAACTCACCAAATAAAATCTCAGCGATTGAACTCGTGGGATTCCACATCATGTCAGCTCCATTTTCATTGGCCAGCCATGAATCTTCTGAGAACGCCATATTCAAGCGTTCACCAGTTTCAACGTCAATTGCATAACCTGGAAACCACCCCATCCCGAAGGACACTCCTCGAAGTGCATTAGCATCAAAACCAAGTCCTTTGAAGTATTCCTTTTCTTCGGCTGTAAGCAAAGAAACTTTGTCTCCTAGCACTTGTGTACCTCCCATAGTCCCCTCGGAAGCATCAAAACCAGCATCCAATTGATTGCGACCACTCTTATCCACTGAAAGCCCTCTTCTCAACTCTCCTCTTAGCACACCACCTTGTGTTAAGGTCATGTTCTCACCTGCTTCTAACACAGCACAACGCGTCCATTTATTTCTATCATCCGTTATCACAACATCTACGCTAGGTGTGTTTTGAAGACCAGCTGCTTTAAGTACACTTTCTGCAAAACTCACGTCTCCCTCGAAATATGGAATCGGGTGAGCAGTATCATAGCTGCACAGTGCAAATGGAGCCCAGGTTCTACCAGCGATATTTTCCCAATTCTGATCTTCATCCAAAAACGCACCAGGATCCTCTGTCTGCGCATACTTTCTGAAATCGTCCGTGTGATCATCATGATCGAACGGTTTATTATCTCCTCCTTCTCCAAATGGAGTTAGAACATTACCGCTCTTGATCCAATTAAATGCTGCATTGGCATCAACATCGACCAATCCAGTTAACCATTGGTCGGTTTCATCTTCATAGATGACATCAAATCCGATGTATCCGTTAGTCGATGAATAAATTTCACCTCCATTACCTGAAGGGATCTTCACAGTTGCTGGATATCCGTATTGAACAAATACTGATAAACCTAGTTCGAAAATTACTTGCTCGTTTCCATAACGGATTGTCTGATCGCTAGAAATAACTGCATCCAACGAATCACCACTAATTTCCCAGTACATATTCGCCAAATCACCCGTAACAGATGAATCTTTCATGGCCAATGTGTAGTTCCCTGCTTGTACCATAAGAGGATCGACCACTTGTATGCCAACGGGTCCATTACCCGCCTTATACCTTATGCGTGGCATCTCAACATTAGTTGAGATCGAGTCCAGGTAGTCTTCTTTAATGATTGCGTAGTTTCCACCATTGCCTCTACCCTCGATTTTCGTTAGTTCAACTCCATCTCCATATTTTGAGTTGAGCTGAATACCATTTTGCTCAAATTCCGTTTTATGAGGAATGGCTTCATACACTCTAACAGGACCGCTGGGCGATGTTCTACTTGCCAAATAAGGAATTTTCTGACCTTCTAATCGGTTCGTGGCAGGATCGTATATTCCATCAATATACTGCAGGTTTTCATACCCATCACCATAACGGTTATATGCATATGCAATTACCATATAGTAATAAGTCTTATGGTTAATCAACCTTGAATTACCAGTGGCGAATGCATCCTCTTTGATCTGAAATGAATGACTAATACCTTGATTGTCACCATCAACCTTCAACTGTGGTTCGTCAACTTTCAGTTCAGAGTTAAATACATAATTGATAAGCTTATCGACATCATTTCTGATATCAACCTGAGCAACCAATCTCGCCTTATCGGGATCATCCAAGTCATTAGTTCCAACAGACTCATCATATAACTGAAAGACCTGATATCCTTCAAATCTGTAGGTGGCAAATATTTCTTTTTCCTTAGGTGTTAATGCCAAATCCAAATCACCATCCTCATTTGTATCTACCGAATCCGGTGCCGCTTGGAAGGGATCAACTGTCGAATATCCTTCCTGATAATTATTTGAGTTAATTGGATTTGATAGCATAAGAATAACTTCACCGTCAAGCTCCTGAATTGTGACATCTGGAGCATGAGGTCCATCCAGAATTTCGAAGCACGAATCGAACAATGCCTGAGTCTTGTCATCTGCTGTTCTCATATCTTCAACTGACTGAAGTCGACCACCGGACTGAGCCTGCATCCAAACAATTCCAACTGTGATATTATTCACTTGCCCAGGAGCCAGTTGGAAAGGGCCTGATGACTGCACAAATCTTCGGTCTCCAGGAGGATTACCTGCTGTAACCTCAGACCAATCGCCTTGCCCTGGATCAACGCCATCTGTTCCCCAATTCTCAGGGTCAGTAGTTCCAGGAAACATATAGTGCGCAGGAATCGCATTTGGATCAGATGGATTATATCCATTACCACCAAAGGTCATTGGAGTTCCATCCTTCCATATGCCACGCAACATATTATAGTAGTCCGTAGCAATTCGTGGATCCTGTGTAGCAGCTGGTCCAGACGAGTTGTTGTGATATAGAAATTTTCTCATCCCATATCGCTCGTATCCCAGCAATGCCATCGCCATAACCAGCACCTTGACAGAATACACTATACCATCTTCCTGTATCGCAGCGGCGCATAATCATTTGTACAAAGACAATTGTCACGATTATCATTTGCTTGAAATGGTCCTGAGAAAATCGATTCCAATTGCAGGCGGATTCGTTCCATAGCCTATGTTACCTCCCGCATCCTGATCATCATCATCTCCATTATAGAAATAACCAAGTCCTCTTCTTACATCGCAACCAACAAAGTCATCCTGTGCATTTCCTAAGTCACCGTCAGCCCATTGTCCAAAATAAGTGTCAGACAAGAAAAAGGTGGATCTATTGATCAGTTCATAATTATAAAAAGTCATGTTATTAACTTCATCAGTGGTAGCAAAGGCAAATGCCTGGGCCCTAATTTCCATGCCAATGGACTGTCCGCTGGACTCCGTATGAATATTGCCCTTATCGTTAAATACCCACCAAAGGTTTTGATCACCATAAATGTCTTTTACCCTTCGGCTGCAATCCGCCTTGCCGGTCAACACATATCCCGGGTAGTCGCCATCGTTAGGATTATACTCTCCATCGCCATTTCGATCAAAGAATGGAGCTAAATAATAATCTTCATTATAGGGCTCAAAATCTCGACCGTGTGCTGGCCACTCTGTGATAACTGCTGGCACAGTATATCCTGGATACAAATCTGATTGTGTTGTTGTTCCATTCAAAGCATCATCTTCTCCTGCTTGGAACCAAGCGGCAAATTCTGCCACCATTGATCGAGATGTCTCATAGTGCTTATCATACAACTTACATGTGGCAGCGTCAATTTCCGCGTCAACCGTGCTGAGTGGTCCTGTCCAATAGTCATTACCGGTTCGGAATCGAAGGGCGGCAACTTTAAACTGACCAGAAATATCTTGCCCGGCAAGCCAAAGCGATCCAGCAAATAAGGAAGTTTTCTCAGATCCCTTTGGAATTTCATAGCGTGATCGGTTAAAATCCCACCACATATCTCCCCCTGTTTGTATCAGCGCACGTGTGTTGTTAATATCCAACTCAGTTGACGCTGTTGCAGGAGTGCAATTCGCTGCAGTTCCGGGCGGCTGGTCTCGCTTGGACTTTGTTTCGTACTTATATTTCTCTGCAAAACCGCTAAAAGAAACGGTTACAAGCAGTAAAGAGATTATTGTCTTAAACGTTCTCATATTCAATTTCATTTAGAAGCTCAACCTAACACCCAATCTAATTCTTCGTGGCAATTGCCATTGATTTGGATTCCACAACTTCATCGTGTAATATTCTTGATAAGCCAATGGGCTGTTTTGTTGCTCAACGCTCTGGATTCCGATCGAAGAATTTAAATAACCATCATCATCCGGATTACCAGTTGCTCGATACACTCCGTTGATATTTCGAGCATTCAACAGATTCAGGACCTGCAGATAAACGTTCATATCATAGTTGCGCTTACCATTCTCCTTTGATAATTTAAAATCCCGGTCAACTACCAAGTCAAACCTAAACGACCACGGAAGACTTGCGCTGTTGATCTTACCTGATTGCAACGCAGCGGGTGTATTACTGTAAAGTACCGTTGATGTAATATTTGCTTGTGGATTGTAAGGAACACCGGACCCGCCACGTAACTGAAGGTTAGCACCCGTGTTCTTCAAAATTTGTCTCTCACCTATCACTGGACCATTGTAACTGGAACCCTCACCATATCGATAATCAAAATTCGCAACGATCTGATGTCGTTGGTCATAGTTCATTCTGATAGGTGCTCTCAAATTTCCTTGACCAGATCTTGCCAAGTTCAGACCAGAAGTAGCATTGGATCCCGTTCCTTCAGCAAATTGAAGTGTATAGGAAGCTCTAATTGTAAGGTTTTTGGTCTGTCTTAAGTCATAGGAAAACGTTAGGCCTTTAACTGTGGAAAAATCCAAGTTAGCATAAGTAACATATTCAATTGGGTAGGCATCGAACACACGAGTCGAAGCCACCATGTTTCTTGACTCCCTATAGAAAGCAGAAATTGTCAAAGCCATGGAGGTGGTCAATGCTTGCTTGAATCCAATTTCATAGTCAATGGTCTTCTCAGGTTGAAGAGCCGGATTATTCAATACAGCGCTGCTTGGTAAACTTTCTAGGTAATAATAATCAGAAGGGTCCAGTCTATTTCCAACGGTCGGACGCTTGGTCAAAATGTCATAGTGAGCGAAGAATTTAGCCACATCCGATATCGGGAAGTTAAAGGAAATTCTAGGCATGAAATTCGTCTGTGGCTTATAATCCTCAAACGATTCCGAAGTAATATCAACACTCGCTGTGTTTTCCTTGTCAATCAAAAGCGGGGCTGGCAAGCCACTGGATGTTCTTAATGAAGACGCATCATTTAATTCTGCACCCTCAGCATTGTACCATGTGTCACCATCTCGGTATCCTAGAATTGCAGATGGGTTCTGCACATTGTCCACATATACTACATAATCGTCTCCAATATTTCCTGGGACTGATTGTCCCTCTTCCAAGAAATATCCGTTCTCAGCTAATTCACCAGCCTTTATTGTCGGGAATAAAACGTACTTATCCTTGAGGACACGTTGGTTGGCATCAAACCTATCCACTCGCAAACCAACATTAAAAACAAGATCTTCGAATTCAAACTGGTCTTGAATGTATCCTGCTACATAGATTGGTTGATAAGGCGCGATTGGCCTTGTATAATTTCCATACTCGTCACGAGCTGTGAAGAACTCGTCAAACGTGGGAACATCTTTCGTTTTGTTACCATAAGGATCATAGCCATAATAGGAGACTAAGCTTTGTCCTTGGTTATACAGCTCATCAGCCGAGAAATACTCTAATTTATAAACACTAGGATCGATCGCATTCACATCCAAAAAGTCAACTCCATCAGGATCGAGTCCGGTTGCCTTTCTCAGGTTGTAATCAATGAATGACTGTGATTCATTGCCATCAGTAGCATCATAAGGCCCAGGTGAAGAATTTAATCTAGGATAGGTAACAATCGGACCCGGATATTCAATATTGGGTTGAGAAATGTCGAGTTCTGAAATGTGTGAATTAGCTCTCTGGCGAGCAATTCTCCATAGACTGCGCGGACTGATTGAATACGCCCTATCTATTCTTTGTTCGTATTCGAAACCTAGCATGAATGCGTGATGCTTGATATCCGCAGAGCCCATCGCAGTTACACGAAGCTGATTAGTAACCGATTCTCGATAGTTATCAATCGCAGATCCAGAATTCGAGACATCATTTGGGAATGCCCACATACCATAGACAGTCCTTGAACGTTCATCTAAGTTGTCTCCATTCAGCAAACCACCCCCACTTTGAATGTTGTTATAGTTGACGAATGCTTCACGCTGATTCGGATCGAAAATTGGATTACCCTCAGCATCAAAGCCTTCCCATCCATTTAATTCGTAATACTTCTGAGTAAACTCAGCCAATTCAGGATTCGCTGTACCAGGTTGGAAGGAGATCAAAGTATCCTCGTAGGTAGATTGAATTAACCCAAATATTCCCGTTGTACTGTCCGTACCTCCGATGTAATTCGCGGTCTGATACGTCTGAAATTTTCCGATGTATCCGTAATTAAATAGGTCGTCTTTGTGTGTGGCATTTTGTCGCTTATCTAGCTGTTGACTAAAGTCAAGTTGCACAGTGTAATAAGCATTCTTTATCAATGATGCAGACGACTCATCCGATTGACCATTGTTAAACCGCTGAGTAAACCTTCCATAGGTTCTCCAATCCAAGCTTGTTTGCTCAGGATAGTTTCCATAATTAAACAATGATTGAGAGAAATCATAATCTTTTCCTTTAGAATAATTCAAACTACCACCGAAGGTCAAATTAGTACTGGACGTAGTTTGAACATCAATCTTTCCGGCCAAATTCGCCCCAACGTTGTTGGTGTTAGGGCGAACTTTAACACGCTCGAAGTCATTCAATCTCAGATAGTCCGTATTAGGAATTACGGAACCTGGCGTAAATCCAACTCTTAATGGATCAGCCTCAATATCAGCAAGCACATCATCCTTGATTTTCCAAGCGCCAACCGTTGATGGTCTAGGATCCAAATTGCTTGTGAAGTTTCCTGACAAGAAGAATCCAAGCAACGGTTTCTTAATTCCAAGAGAGTCTGTTTTTGAAAAGAATGGGCCGGATAAGCTCATTTCAAGCAGATTATAGCCATAAGGATCCAATCCAACATAGGAGTTTTCCCCCATTTTCACCCCTGAAGTCAAGTATTCAATGCCGCCATGATATTCGTTGGAAACACCTTTTGTGGTAATGGTTACTACACCTCCTGTAACGTCTCCATATTGTGCAGGAAGACCTCCGGAAAGCACCGAAATCTGATCGATGGATGAACGAGGGATGGATGAGCTACCTCGCACCTTGATGCCATCAATGAAGTAATAGTTGGCATCGGAACGGCTGCCGCGGATGTTGATGTCGCTGCTTCCGTTATCACTTGAATAAGTTCCTCCAGCCGTTGCCGCTAAGTCAGCCGGGCTACGAGCCGCCATTCGCGAAACCTCGTCCGATGTAATGGTTTCTGTATTTCCACCTCCTTTTTCAAACAAAGGCTTCTTGTAATATACAACTTCAACCGCGTCAAGAACTGTAGCATTCGTGCTCATAACGGTTTGATCTTTGGGAATGTTTGTTGTGGCAGTCCCAACCTGAACCCCTTCGATCCGTTTGGTCGCAAAACCAAGCGAAGAGATTTCGACATCATATTTACCTGGCCCTAAAGGTTTGATTACTGCAAGACCATCGAAATCTGTTTGACCACCGGTGACTTGAACACCGTTTTGCTTAACGATTACGTTGGCAAATGGTAATGGTTCCCCAGACTCGTCTGTCACTGTTGCTTTTATTGCCCCTTGCGTCATCTGCGCATGTAGGTTCAAAGAGGCAATAAAAATCCCGATGGTAATCAGTAAAATTCTTTTCATGACTGCTGTCGTTAGATTAGGTTAGCAAGGCTCAGTTTACCCCGCAAAATGGCGGGTAAAGATAAAAAAGTAATGAAACCCTTAACATTTTTTTAATCTTGCTCTAAGCCTTGTCGTAACTGGGTTTTCGCTCATCTCTGTGCTAATTTTCGGAGTTAAAGTAAGTTAAGAAATCTCGCCCCCACAACCCTCCTTTAGAAAACGGTTTTAAAGTGATTTTTTTCGGAGAAAATTGGGGCTATTGATAGTCAAAGAGTTGCAAAAAAGACTCTTTCCTGCGTCTCGAAACCGGAATTCTGGGACCTTGTTTCATGACCACATACCCTCCCTCACCTTTCACATACTTATCGATGTATTTTAAGTTGATAATGTTTGATCGATGTACACGGAAAAACTGAGATTCATCGAGCGCCTCCTCGAAATGCTTAATCGTTTTCGACACCATGATCCTTCGACCATCAACAAGGAAAAACTGGGTATAATTATCCTGAGATTCGCAATAGATGATATCATCCAGATTAACAAATTGCAGTCCCTCCATGGATGGAAGTGCAATTTTATTGAGTTGCTCTCCCTTCTTATTCACATTCTCAATAAGCGCATCGATTTTCTCCTTGGTATCTTTCCCAGGCGAGGTTTTCAATTTTTCGATTGCCGCAACCAACTCTTCCGGGTTGACTGGTTTGAGCAGATAGTCTACTGCACTAAACTTGAATGCCTTTAGGGCATATTCATGATAAGCCGTAATGAATATGATATTGAAATCAATTTCATCCTTGATTGACTCCAAAAGGTCAAAACCGGATCCATTCGGCATTTCAATGTCCAACAACATCAGGTCAATCTTGTTGTTTTGAACAAACTTCTTGGCTTCGCGCGCATTAGCGGCTTCGCCTATGACCTGAACATTTTCGCAATAATCAGCCAATAGAACTTCCATGTTCTTTCTTGCTAATTCCTCATCGTCAACAATGAGCGTCCTGATCTTTTTCATACGTAAGGTGGATTTAGGATTTCACTATAAATTACTGCCTTGCGAAGGTCAATGTGAGTTAGGTCATTTTCTTCGTGATGAAAAACTATGTCTTCTTTAGCTGGTTCGGTTATTCTCTTTTGAGGGGGCATTTTCCGGATTTTCCTTTGCTTCGCCTCAACCGCTTCAGCCTCCATTTGTTTCAATCTCTCCTCAGCAGCCTGCTCTTTTGCCTTGCGCTGTTCGAGTATTTCACGAAAATTCTCCACACTCATAGCCGGTCTCCCTGCGGGTTGCTCTGAATGAGAATCTGGTCGCGAATTCTTATTTCTGTTTTTCACAAGTCCGGCTATCAGACTGATGACCAGAAAGGCCAGATATATTAGATTTCCAGGATCATCCATCTTTACCTCCTTCTTCTGCGACCCTTGCTGAACAATGGCCTTTTATTATTGTTATACTGCTTACTGAGCTTCTTATAGCGTTTCATTTCCTTTCGCGTTTTCTTGGTTTGAATGCTCAGATGCCGTTCAATGGCTTCTGAGTTATCAGCATCAGCTTCTTCTTCATGGCTCTTTTCCATCTTTTCCAGCTCCCTCAGTCTCTTTCTGGATTGAGCACTAGCGCCAACCGTTGAGAACAAGATTAAAAACGTAAGAGCCATTGTAAGGTGTAGGTTTGTCATTGAACGATTCTATATTATGAATAAGGCCCGAGGAACACTCCTTCTATTTAGTTTTTGTGCACTTTGGTTGAGTAACTGTCGGAAACCAAGTGATGAACACACGATTCCACAGGTTGCGGTAAATATCGACATTGATGTGAATCTCGCCCAATACAACAACCTGAATTCTATTGGAGGTTGGATTTATCTTGACGGAGGATATAATGGAATTCTCGCATACAGAGCCACAACAGATGTTATTGCGGCATATGACCGTCAGGCCCCATACAAGGTGGCAAGTCATTGTCAAGTTTTTGCCGACCCGGGAGGAGTTACTTGCACTGATACGTGTTCCGGATCTCAGTGGCTGTTGTACGATGGGCAGTTGGTAAAGGGACCCTCGCCTTATCCTTTAAAGCAATACGTCACAACTTTTGACGGAATTCGTCTAAGTATTAGCAATTAAAAAAGGGGCCTAAGGCCCCTTTTTCTTTTTGGTTCCGAATCCTAGTATCGGTAGTGTTCCGGCTTGAATGGACCTTCAACTGTCACACCAATATACTTGGCTTGATCTTCAGTTAATACATCCATTTCAACTCCGATTTTGGCCAAATGAAGTCTTGCTACTTTTTCATCAAGGTGCTTTGGCAACACGTAAACTTGGTTTTCATAGTTCCCGTGGTTATTCCAAAGCTCAAGCTGCGCCAAGGTCTGATTCGTAAATGAGTTTGACATGACAAACGATGGATGCCCTGTAGCACAACCCAAATTCACTAAGCGACCTTCGGCTAACAAAATGATTTGATTGCCATTGCTTCCGGTGTAAAGATCAACTTGTGGCTTGATCTCGTCCTTCGAATAGTTCTTGTTTAACCAAGCAACATCAATTTCATTGTCGAAGTGACCGATGTTGCAGACGATGGTCTTGTCCTTCATCAATTTGAAGTGTTCACCTTTGACGATGTCCTTATTACCAGTTGCAGTAACAACAATATCGGCTTCCGCAACTGCATTGATCATCTTCTTCACCTCATAACCATCCATGGCCGCCTGAAGCGCGCAGATTGGATCAATTTCAGTGACGATAACTCGCGCACCTGCACCTCTTAAGGAAGCGGCTGAACCTTTACCAACATCTCCGTAACCGGCAACAACAGCAACTTTTCCTGCCATCATTACATCAGTTGCTCTTCTGATCGCATCAACCAATGACTCCTTGCAACCATACTTGTTATCGAACTTCGACTTAGTTACAGAGTCATTTACGTTAATAGCCGGCATCACCAAGGTTCCATTTTTCATACGCTCATATAAGCGGTGTACCCCAGTAGTAGTTTCTTCAGAAAGGCCACGAATTCCTGCGCACAATTCAGGGAAGCGATCAAAAACCATGTTGGTCAAATCTCCTCCATCATCCAAGATCATGTTTAATGGCTCTCCGTTCTTAAACGCAAAAATGGTTTGCTCGATGCACCAATCAAACTCTTGCTCGTTCATTCCCTTCCAAGCATAAACAGGGATTCCTGCTTGCGCAATAGCAGCAGCAGCATGGTCTTGAGTTGAGAAAATATTACAACTTGACCAACTCACTTCGGCACCGAGTTCGACCAAAGTTTCGATCAACACCGCAGTTTGAATGGTCATGTGTAAACATCCAGCAATACGTGCTCCTTTTAATGGCTTAGAGGCACCATACTCCTCACGTAATGCCATTAACCCTGGCATCTCGGCCTCAGCCAGCAATATTTCTTTTCTTCCCCAAGCAGCAAGGGAAATGTCTTTTACTTTATAGGAAAGTCTATCCTTAACTTCGCTCATCCTTTAAATTTTAGGCGGCAAAGGTAAAAGTTGCCTTTAACTTTTTGACCATTAGCTTGTGACTCAACAATTTCTCACTGATAACGGAGCTACCATACTCATCTCGTCCATTGAATATGAATGTCGATCCATGAAGTCTATACAAGAAGCATCGCCTGGAAAATCTCGAGTTCGCCTTAACCAGCTTTGGTCAAGTGAACAAATGGTCAAACGAATCTGCGGTGTGGACGTTTGGATAATGAGAGACGATCAAGGTCGTCCAACACTGGTTAATTCCCCGAAAAAAGTTTCGATCAGTCATTCATCAGATCGCATATCCGTAATTGCAGGTGATGACAGAGCTGTTGCCATAGACATTGAACGTTCAAACCGGTCTGTATCAAAGATTGCGGATCGATTCACTACTCCATCTGAAGTTGATTTATTTCAGCAAGTCTTTCCGAAGAATCCAGCGTTGGTAATATGGACATGTAAGGAATGTCTTTTCAAAATTTTAGGCAGCCAAGCTGTTATGTTCAAAGATGATCTTGTCGCAATGGATGCAAGGTGGGAAAATGACACTCTATGCTCAGAGTGGTCAATCAATCACCATTCTTTTTCGGGGAAAATCCAGACTAAATCCTTCATATTTGAAGACGTCATTGTCAGCTACATTGACTAGAAACGAGGCATGAGAAATAATGTGTTAGCACTGAAAAAGTCGGATCGAAAACTAGCCATACTGATTGATCCGGATAAGCATTCAGCCGATCAACTTTTTGATTTTGTGAGCGAGGTAGCTAGACTTCAACCCGATTACATTCTTTTAGGAGGTAGCCTTATTTACAAATCGAGTGTAGATCGCGCTGCAAAACAAATTAAGGCCACTACTAACTTACCGTTGGTTTTGTTTCCCGGTCACTTCACCCAACTGACGGATTCTGTAGACTTTGTCCTTTTACTTTCTCTGATATCCGGACGAAACGCTGACTTGCTGATTGGACAGCATGTTCTAGCTGCACCAATGCTTAAAAAGCTTTCAAACAAACTATGTCCGACAGGCTACATGCTCATCGATGGGGGAAATCCGACATCAGTTGGTTACATGAGCAATACGCAGCCAATTCCTGCTGATAAGTTGGATATCGCAGTATGCACTGCGATTGCGGGAGAGGCAATCGGATTGAGTTGCATTTATCTTGATGCAGGTTCAGGAGCCATGAACCCGATATCGCAAGAAATGATTCGAGAGGTTTCTGAATCAGTTGACATACCCATAATTGTGGGAGGAGGAATTAAAGAAGTTTCCCACATTGAAAAGTGTTGGAATAACGGAGCGAACCTCGTTGTTGTTGGCAATGCGATGGAAGAGAACTCATCGCTTGCAGCCGATTTAGCTAAAATCAAAGCTGATCTGTCTTTTTAGGTTACTAACACTTATTGTTCAAGTTGTCCTGTTGTGCGAGTTGACAATTCGTTATCAATTCGTTAACTATGCTTGAAAATAATAACCCCTATTATGGACGTAGTTGTTTTAACCTCATCCGGGAACAACAACGGAGAATTAAACCGCCTCATCGAACTATTCGACCACGGACTTGAAACCCTGCATGTCCGCAAACCAAAAATGCCCAAGGTTGAGGTTGAAGAGTTCATTGTTTCCATTCCTAAAAAGTACCACAATCGTATAATCATTCATGGTCACTATGACCTTGCGATAAAATACAAATTGAAAGGCGTTCATCTCCATCGAAGGCACCGATCAAACTCTTGGCGCAACAGATGGAAGAGGTTTTTGTTGAAATTAAAGCGTCCTGGGATAGAAATTACAGCAACATTTCACACCATTCAGAGCCTGACGGAAAGCAAGGTGAGTTTCAGCTATGTATTCCTCGGGCAAATGTTTACGTCAAGTAGCATGTTCAATAGCTCGTCCAGTTCAGGAATCAAGATGCTTAAGAAGGTGATTGGCGACTCAGCTTCGCCAGTTTATGCGCTTGGAGGTATTTCAAATGACAAGCTTGATAAAATTCAATCCGCTGGTTTCCATGGCGTAGGGTTATCAAGCGCAGTATTCAATGCTGATTCAAATCGCTATTTAGATTCTTATTTTCACTTCGCAGCAGCCTAGAATCGCCACTTGACACCGGCCAACCAATTTCTACCTGCTTGAGGGTAATAGAAGTTTTCTGTTATGGTTGTTCCATAAATGTAGCTATATGTATAACCGTTTGACTCGTAAAGCTCATCTAAAATATTGTTGATTAACAAAGACAACTCCAGGTTTTTCCAGTACTTGCCGTTGATTTGGTAAGATAACCTGATGTCATTTACCAGATAAGGCGCAATGGCCCTTTTATTATCCGAAGTGTTGTCAAGGTATTGCTTTCCAACATACTTTGAGAGCAATGCCGCACTCAATCCAAACTTAGTTTGATAGCCCAACTGAGACCCAGCTATAATGGACGGACTAAAAGCAATATCGCTTTTAGCATGTGATTTTATGACAATGTCAAAGCCCGTTGTATAGTCATAAAGTGTTTCATTGAACTTAGTGATTTTGTTCTGGCTCAGCGTCAGGTTCGGTCTCCAAAACAAGCCAAACTCAGACGTCATTGCTGCAGAAAACTCGAGGCCTGTTCGATAGCTTTCAGACACGTTGGTCCTAATTGGTGAACCAACATCGTTTACTTCTCCGGTCAATACCAACTGGTCCTGATAATACATCACATAGGCATTTGCACCTAACCTCAGGTTTTTCCGAGTGAACTGCCAACCTAACTCACCATTTGTCAAAAACTCAGGTTTAGGAACAACTCCCGCATTTGCATCGGTAAAATCACTTCTTACTGGCTCGCGACTCGATTGTGCGATCGAGAAATAGAAGTTATTCGCACTGTTCATTCGATAATTCACTCCGGCCTTCGGATTCAAGAAGTTAAAGTGTCTGTTAATAGCAATTGGTCGCTGATCGTTATCAACCCCCTTAGCAGAGTATTCCAAATACCGATATTGGATATCCGCATAGAAGGTTAGTTTACCCACGAAGTATTCCGCTTTTGCATAATTTGACAGATCAGATTTTTTCGCGCTGTTAAAATAATAGCGCTCTCGTATGGAAGTGCCCACCGCATACTCCGACCAGATTATTTCCCCATAATGATCGCCCACATAGCGATTGTAACTACCACCAAAGGTCAGGTGCAAAGCACGCTTCGAATACTTGAGTGAATAGACTCCACCATAAAAGTGATTGTCCAGCCATCGCCTCAAAACAAGGTCCGAATTGGTAATCGTGTCTGAACCGATGATCGGGTAGTTCAATCCATACCCAGCGAGATCATCTCCAAGTTTTGACTGCTCAAAGTACCCAATGCCTCGTGTGTAATGTCCGGTTACATTTAAATAAAGCGATGGTGCCAACTCATAACCCGTGATTACCTGATAGTGCGTTTGCGCATAATCATCAATCTCATTATCATAAGTATAGTAGTTGTAAGTTCTACCGCTGGTCAGAAGATTGTTTGTTTGATCCTCTGAGTAGCCGTTGTTGATCGCATGGTCGATCATCGCTTGGTCATCGCCTTGGATCCTTGACTCTGGTGTTCCCCACCAAGCTTGGTGCGTAACTTCATGACCAGCGAAAGTCACCCCTTTAATCAGCAGCTTTTTGCCGTAGTAGCCACCAGCGGCATAGTAAGATCGTAAATCAGCCGCAGATCGATCGATGTATCCATCGGATCCGATGTAGGACATTCTGCCTTCAAAGTTGAAGTGGTCACTGATCAACCCTGAGTTATAGATCACGTTGTGTTTGTGGGTATTAAACGACCCGTAACTGTTGTTGAGTTCCACGAACGAAACCGAATCAAAACCCGTAGTTTCCAAATTGACGCTAGCACCAAAGGCAGCGGCACCATTGGATGAGGTTCCCACTCCTCTTTGAATTTGAATACTATTTGTCGTACTGGCAAAATCGGGCATGTTGACCCAAAACACTCCATGCGATTCTGCGTCATTGATAGGCACTCCATTGACGGTCACATTAATTCGAGTGGCATCGCTTCCACGAATGCGCATACCTGTATACCCTACTCCGGCTCCTGCATCGGAGGTTGTCACCATGCTGACAGATTGATTCAGCAAAATCGGTAGATCTTGACCCAAATTGTTGGCCTCAATCTGCTCCTTTGAAATCTCTTCACGTGTCATCGGTGTCGACTTTCCGGCTCTGGTGGCTTCGACCACCAATTCGTCTATTATATAAGGATTGGCTTTCATTCTAAAGTTCTTTTCGAAATCACTCTGAATTTCCAAGGTATCTAGAAGGTCAATCATTCCCAAAAATTCAATCTTGATTACATGTTTCCCTGGCTTGATACCTTTCAATGTAAAACTGCCTTGGGCATCAGAAACGGCACCCAAAAAAGTACCCTGATCAACAATGGTAGCACCCGCGATACCTTCACCAGATTCATCCGAAATGGATCCCATTAGCGAATGCTGCGCCTGTATGGAAAGTTGAATAAACAAGAAAAGACTTAGAATCGAAACTCTGATCATGACATCATTTTTAGATGCCAACTGAAGCCCAAACAAACAGGCAGGATCAGATTAACTCCCTTACCGGCATTACCCGATCAGGTTCCATGGGTATGATCTCAGTCTCACACATGTGAAACACCCCAGTTAGCAATGGCAAATGTAATGTGTGAAAACAAAAAAGCCCCACTTGCAAGTGAGGCTTCAATGATTATTTTTAAAATTAAGCGGCTACTTCCTTCGGCAGCAATCGCATACGTTTCAAGATTTTTTTGATTTTGGCAATTCGTTCATCAACCGTTCCTTCGACCTCAATAAACTGCTTTCCCGCTCTAACTAATGCCTTCTTATAGAGTTCATATAACTCAACCCTGTCATCTGGATTCTCTCTCAAATCATCATACTCCCAATGAATGCCTTCATGACCACACAGGACGTACAACTGATAGGGTTTTTCAAGAAATTGACGCTCAATCCAATTTTGAGCACGTCCGAATCTAACCTCAGCCCAAATCTTTACAACCAATGTATTCGTATCACAAATAAGAAAGTGATTCGCATCTTCAGCAATGGCGTATTCTTTCTCCAATTGACCTTTGGCAATCTCCAACAAATCATCCTGATTGTAATTCCGACCCAAAGCCTCCAAATATTCTCTTGAGTATTCCGGAACGAATGGCTCATTCCATTCTTTGGATAACGCTTCAGCTAAGGTTGTTTTACCTGAACACTCAGGTCCAACTAAGGCTAACTTGATTAATTTCTTATCTCCACTTCCGTTTCTAGACAGCTGTAAATCCTGCAATTGCTCCATATTCTCCATCGATCATTCAATAGGGTTTGGAATCGATTAGGTACTCGACTCCGCAATTTTCGATTTGCAAAAGTATTTAATAAAATTCAACTGAATAAAGCGAACTCTAGGTTCCTTATAAGTCCGAGCCCTCCAGAGACTTTTCTAAGTCTCCATTGAGAACTTTCAGAACAAAGACCGCCTTGCCGTACTTCTCAAAAGAATGCCGAATGCAGGACTTTAATGAATCAAAAATGACGTCATACTCACCAAAAATGTGAGTTGCTGTCGGGTTGACACGGATACTCAATCCATCTACACTTTTAAGTTCATTGATGAACTCGATAATCGCTGGTTCGTACTCTTCCCGCAGCGGATACATGGAAATCTCGATAGTTATTCGCATCACAGGTTATTCAAGAGGTTTTCGTCCACCATTTCAGGCAAGGTCACTTTCAATCGAGGTTCATCTTCCATGGCTCTCTTGATGGCAAAAACAGCACCTTCGTTGCGCGCCCAGCTTCTGCGTGCAATGCCGTTGTTCACGTCCCAATGAAGCATCATTTCTAACCTGCGATCAGCGTCCAATGTTCCGTCAAGCAGCATTCCAAAACCTCCGTTAATCACTTCTCCCCAACCTACTCCACCACCATTGTGCAGACTCACCCATGTGGCACCGCGGAACCCATCACCAATAAAATTCTGCACGGCCATATCTGCGGTGAATCGAGAACCGTCATAGATGTTACTAGTTTCTCTGTAAGGTGAGTCCGTGCCAGATACGTCATGATGATCACGACCTAAAACTACAGGCCCAATCTTTCCCTTTTTTATTGCCTTGTTGAATGCCTTGGCAATTTTGATACGACCTTCAGCATCTGCGTAGAGGATTCGTGCTTGAGAGCCGACAACCATTTTGTTCTTACCCGCTTCTTTGATCCATCGAATATTGTCTGCCATTTGCTGCTGAATCTCTTTTGGTGACTTCTTCATGATCTTTTCCATCACTTCGCATGCTATAGCATCCGTCTTTTCCAAATCCTTCGGATCCCCTGAAGTACATACCCATCGGAATGGACCGAATCCATAATCAAAACACATGGGTCCCATTATGTCTTGAACATAAGATGGGTATCGAAAATCAATGCCGTTTTCCGCCATGACATCGGCACCCGCGCGGCTTGCTTCCAGTAGAAATGCATTGCCGTAATCGAAGAAGTACATACCACGTTCAGCCAGAGTATTTACAGCCTTAGCATGTCTTCTTAAGGTTTCCTGAACCAACTCGCGAAACTTATTCGGATCCTCTGCCATCAATCGATTTGCCTCCTCGAAGCCAACCTGAACGGGATAGTATCCACCTGCCCATGGGTTGTGTAGGGAGGTCTGGTCAGAACCCAAATCCACTTTGACATTCGCCTCAACTAACTTCTCCCAAAGCGTCACAATGTTTCCCAAATAAGCAATGGAATGAGCTTTCTTCTTAACCATCCAATCCAGTGCTGAGTTAATCGCCTGATCGGCATCTTCAATCACCTCATCGACCCAGCCCTGTTCTTGTCGCTTATAAGCCGCAGCAGGATTCACTTCTGCCGTTATACTTACCACACCCGCAATGTTTCCGGCCTTAGGTTGAGCTCCGCTCATTCCACCGAGTCCTGCGGTCACGAACAACTTGCCTTCGGGTTCTCCGCCAAGTTTTCGTGAGGCATTCAATACAGTGATAGTTGTTCCGTGCACGATTCCTTGAGGGCCTATATACATGTAGCTGCCTGCCGTCATTTGGCCGTATTGTGAGACTCCCAATGCATTGAACTTCTCCCAATCATCTGGCTTGCTATAGTTTGGAATCACCATTCCATTGGTTACTACCACCCTTGGGGCATTTTTATGAGATGGAAACAACCCCAATGGATGACCGCTGTACATCACCAGAGTCTGCTCATCGGTCATTTCAGATAAGTACTTCATGGTCAAGCGATACTGAGCCCAATTCTGAAAGACCGCTCCATTTCCTCCGTAGGTGATCAACTCATGAGGGTGCTGTGCCACTTTCGGATCCAGGTTATTTTGAATCATCAACTGAATAGCGCGTGCTTGTTCGCACTTTCCAGGATAATCATTGATCCCGCGAGCATACATGTCATAGTCAGGCCGGAAACGATACATGTAAATGCGCCCGAAGTCTCTTAATTCTTGGGAAAATTCCGGTGCCAGGTCCTTATGCCACGCTTTTGGAAAATATCGAAGTGCATTCGCAACGGCCAACTTTTTCTCCTCCGCAGAGAGGATGTCTTTTCGTTTAGGTGCGTGGCTAACATTAGGGTCAAGCTCTTTGGCTAGTGGTAAGTCATTAGGAATTCCTTCCGCCACTGCTTTTTGAAATGCTGACTTTGCCATCTTGTTGGGTTTGGGGCCAAAGATGCAAGCTACTCATGAAATAACCTCATTTCTTCACGAACCTACCGGTACGTTTATCATATCCGTATGGACAATGTTTGCAACCGCTTTTGCAGCAGTAACCACGCTTGAGATGATATTTTTCGGTGAACACGATGTAACCTTCTTCGCTCATGTAGTAATCTTCCTCCTCCAACTTACGCTGCCCACCAAATGTGCTCATGACGCCAAACTTAGCGCTCTTTTCATCTCTTTGCACCCGAACTTAGCCGAACTGTGAACTTCAACACCAGAATAGATTCGATCCATCTTCCTGAATTGGAATCAACGGGAGTCTCGCTCTTCATCAAGCGCGATGATTTGATCGATGGTCAGGTGAGCGGGAATAAGCTGTACAAACTCCGTCTGAACATTGAACAAGCCAAAAGGGAAGGTAAAGACACTATCCTAACTTTTGGCGGAGCATACTCCAATCACATAGCTGCAACAGCAAAATATTGCAAGGAGCAGGGCTTGAATTCTATCGGAATCATTCGAGGCGAACGAGCAGAAAAGTTGAATCCAACACTTCGACTGGCAGAGCAAAACGGAATGCAGCTTGAATTTATCAACCGATCCAACTACCGATTGAAAAGTGATCCGGAGCACTTGAGACAAGTGAGCTCAAGATTCAATGAACCATACGTAATCCCTGAAGGAGGCGCCAACCTTCTCGGTATTGAGGGTTCAAAAGACATTCTCAATGACAACTGCGCCCAATATGACTTCATCGTAAGCGCAATGGGCACGGGAACCACGTTTGCCGGTCTAGTCCGAGGTGCAAAACCGAATCAAAAGGTTATTGGCATTCCGATTCATAAACACGAGGAGTTGATCAGAGACATCATTAATGTTGATCCAACTTTTGAAGAAATAAGTAACGAGCGTTTCAAAGTTTTAGGTGGGTATCACTTTGGAGGCTATGCAAAATGGACAAATGAATTGTTAGCATTCATCCGCGCATTTCATCGAAACACTTCAATAAAGCTAGATCCGATCTATACTGGTAAAGCCATGTTCGCTTGCATTGACTTAATCAAAACAGGTCATTTTTCAAAAGGCTCTAAAATGCTATTCATTCACACAGGAGGCCTTCAGGCTATCCCTGGATTTGAGGAAAGGTTTGAATTGAGGCTGTTTTGAACTTAAATTCAATCACTTCCAACTTTTGGATATTTCTAGGTACTGTTCTTCTCGCTGCTTAAACTCGACTTCTAAACCCAATTCCTTGCAATTATTCTCCGACACTTCTGTTCCGTCCGACTTTACCCAAAGCAGCATTCTTTTCCCATCAAGATAAATCCGATCATGAAGTTCCAACTCACCGTTTGTCTTATTGATGCGCTTATCATTCACGTGAATCAGATTTCCGTCTGAAAAGAAATATTCGAGGGTATCGACTCGCCATTCAAACTGAGTACCTGTCTGCAATACATACTTCACCTCCTTCCCACCTCGAAATACAGTTCGAATAATATCAGCATGAGGGGAAAAATCCACTACTTCTGTTGTGAATTGGTCACGATCATTCCTGATTTCCATTACGGATTTATCAATCTGATCTACGGATTGCGCTATTCCAAAATGAAACCAAACTATAAAAACCGCTAACAAGTAAATCGCAGGTTTAAGGTTATTCACATTATTGATAATTTGTCTTACGAATTTGGAAATTTTCTCTTTCTCGAAACTAGTCCTGTTTTTATAGTACTAATTCAAGAACAAACCCAACAATCAACTAAGGTATGAAAGCCTTAAACTTCATTTTGAATTTGAGTTTGCACTTCCCCAACGTACATTCGCCCCATGTCCATCGAAGTATCGAACGTTACCAAAATTTACGGGGAGCAGCGCGCATTAGATGATGTGAGTTTCAGCATCGATCGAGGAAACATTGTTGGTTTTTTAGGCCCTAATGGTGCAGGAAAGTCGACCATGATGAAGATCATCACTTGCTACATTCCTCAAACGGCAGGTCAAGTGAAAGTTTGCGGATTCGATGTTTCTGCTAATCCAATGGAGGTAAAAAGGCGTGTGGGCTACTTGCCAGAACACAACCCTCTCTATCCGGAAATGTATGTGCGGGAATATTTGGAATTCATTGCCGGTGTTCATCAACTTTCGGACAAGAAAAAGCGAGTGGATGAGATGATCGAGCGGGTGGGACTAACCATTGAAAGGAAAAAGAAAATTGGAGCGTTGAGCAAGGGATATCGCCAGCGTGTTGGACTAGCGCAGGCAATGATTCACAACCCGGAAGTGCTCATTCTGGATGAACCTACAACAGGCCTAGACCCGAATCAAATTGTGGAGATCAGGAATCTAATTAAAACTATCGGACAAGACAAAACGGTCATGCTCAGCACGCACATCATGCAGGAAGTTGAGGCGATTTGCGATCGCGTGATCATTATTAATAAAGGGAAGATTGTCGCTAACGATGAATCGTCAAAGCTGAAAGCTTTTCAGGCGAGCCAAGTGATTCGGGTAGAGTTCAACAAAGCGGTGGCTAGTAATCTCCTCAATGGAATCAAGGGAGTCACTGAAGTCAAAAAACTCAGCGAATCGCACTGGATTCTAGGCAGCAACTCAGAGGTAGACATTCGCCCTACAATTTTTGAGTTTGCGGTAAATCATGAATTGAGCGTATTAACGATCCAAAAGGAAGAACAGCGGTTGGAAGATGTTTTCAAACGCCTCACCAATAATTAGAGTTTTGAATTTGCCGATCCAATTTGGCCAAGAAAACTCATTCCCAAATTTTACATTTGACGCCCTTAAAAGAGTTAAGCAAAACACATGTCATATCTTTTCACTTCCGAGTCCGTTTCTGAAGGACACCCAGACAAAGTAGCCGATGCAATTTCTGACGCATTGGTTGATCACTTTTTAGCATTTGATCCAGAGTCCAAAATCGCTTGTGAGACGTTGGTTACAACTGGTCAAGTAGTACTTGCAGGAGAAGTTAAAACCAAGACTTATTTGGACGTTCAGACTATTGCCCGAGAGGTGATCGCTAAAATCGGATACACAAAGAGCGAGTACATGTTCGAAGCCAATTCGTGCGGGGTGTTCTCTGCGATTCATGAGCAAAGTCCTGATATTAACCAAGGTGTTGACCGCGCTAATAAAGAAGAGCAAGGAGCTGGTGACCAAGGAATGATGTTCGGATATGCAACCAGCGAAACGGACAACTACATGCCTCTACCACTCGATTTGAGCCACAAACTCTTAATCGAGCTTGCTGCCATTCGCAAGGAAGGCAAGGAAATGGACATACCTCCTGAATCTGATAGCAAAAGCCAAGTCACCATTGAATACGGAGATGACAACCAGCCACAGAAAATCGTTGTTATCGTTATTTGACCCAGCATGATGATTGGACGGATGAGGTTGTCATGCTGTATGAAAATAAAAAGAGGACGTGATCAATATTTTGGTTCCACGAGTGAAAGCAACTTCCGCTCACATTCAGAAGTTGTTTACGAACGACATCGTTTATCACGTAACCAATGGCATCTTCGTTATTGGTGAATCTCGACGGGGACACCGGATTGACAGGAAGAAAAAATCATTGTTGACACATACGGTAAAGGTGTCACGGTGGTGCTTTCAGCGGAAAAGATCCAAGAAGGTGGATCGCTCGGCTGCTTATGCGACTCGACACATTGCCAAGAATGCAGTAGCTGCTGGAGTTTGCGATGAGATTTTAGTTCAGGTTGCCTACGCTATCGGAGTTGCCGATCCAGTGGGCCTATATGTGAATACTTACGGCACTGCAAAAGTGAACATGACTGATGGAGAGATTGCGAAGAAATTGCAAAGCGTATTCAATATGCGACCATACGCAATTGAACAACGATTTAATCTTCGTTCTCCGATATACAGCGAGTGTGCAGCATATGGACACATGGGTCGAGAGACTCAAACGGTCACCAAGAAATTCAAAAATGGTGGCGGTGAAGTCATAGAAAAATCCGTGAAGCTTTTCCCTTGGGAAGAGTTAAACATGGTTGATCAGGTTAAAGCTGCCTTTGGCATCTAATAAGTCAATGCGTCATTAGGTCATTGAGATTCGCTTTTATAGCCTAATGACTTAATGACCCAATGACGACAGGTTGAATACAAACAGGCAAACATTACTCTTCATCACCACTGAAGTCCCATGGCCTGCGGATAGCGGTGGAAGAATCAAAACGTTTCGACTCGTACAATTTCTTGCTCAGCATTTTGAGGTGCGACTCTTGTGTGCACATGGAATGCGAGACAAACAAAGCTTAACTGAGCTGCGAGACGCTTCAGGCATCGCGAGTGCACAGTCATTTGACACGTTCAAGCCAAGAACCGCTTTGAATTGGTTCAAAGGACTGATGTCCTTCCCAACGTTTAATTCCTTTCGCGTTTATTCCAAGCAAATGGAATCTATGATGCGATGGGGAGTTGAGCAGTCCGACATTGTTATTGTAGATCACCTTGAAATGATGGAAATGATTCCTGAAAAGCTTGTTCCCAAGGTGATTTACCACAGCCACAACGCAGAGTTCAAGCTATGGACCGATATGGCCAAATTGGTGAATAATCCAATCAAGAAGATAGCTATAGAATGGGAAGCCGATCGAATCAAAGCATTTGAACGATGGGTGATTCGCAAAAGCAAATTCACATTTGCAGCTCCAAATGACATTCAACTCCTGAAAGAAATCCAAGGAGTGAAAGAAGACAAATTCCGACTCACCTATCACTTAGGAAACGAGACTCTGTTAAATCGACCTATAATTAACCTTGATGCCAATCCACACAAGGTTTTTTATGCCGGAACGCTCAGCTGGATGCCAAATCACGATGGGTTGATGTGGTTTATCAGAAACTGCTGGAAACAAGTCAAATCCGAGGTTCCTCAAGCTGAACTTGTTGTCTGTGGACGTGGTGCAGATTCGGATTTACAGAACGCTATTCGCCACTCCGAAGGAATAATCTATAAAGGTTTTGTGGAGGATTTGGAGGTTGAGATGTCTACTAGTCGGTGTGCCATTGTTCCATTGCGCTTTGGCAGCGGTATGAAGATCAAAACATTCGATGCGATGTATCGTGGGTTGCCAGTAGTGGCCACGTCTTCCGGAGTAGAGGGTATCGATGTTGAAAATGGTATCCAGGTTTTTAGCGCTGACAATTCTGAAGCTTTTTCCAACTATGTTATTGAACTGCTTTCATCACCTGAGCTTGGCATGCATGTGGCGAACGAGGCCAGAGAATTGACTAAAAGTAAATACACCTATCCGGTCGTTTTTGGACAGATGCTCGTTTCCATAACCCAATAATTATCTTGGTTGAAAGGCTTTAGTACCTTGTTCGTCCTTAGTCGACATGAACAAGTACATTAAACTTTTGGCGACACTATTGATCATACCCATTATCGGGTGTGGTCAGTCAAAAACTCAAACTGAAACTACCATGGACGAATTCGATCACAGCAACAATCCATACTACTCACGTACGGACACGACCAGCCTAAAAGACATTGCTGACGAGCAGTGGAAAAAAGTGCTTCCGGAGGATGTTTATTATATCTCTCGTCAGGCAGGAACGGAACGCGCTTTCACCGGAAAATATTGGGATTTTGAAGGTTTGGGTAATTACTACTGTGCTGCGTGTGGCAACTATCTTTTCGTTTCGGATGCCAAGTTTTCCAGCCACTGTGGTTGGCCAAGTTTCTATCAAGCGGTAAGTGATAAAAGCGTTGAATATCACCGAGACAATTCCCACGGAATGATCAGAACTGAAGTGGTTTGCGGCCGATGTGGAGGTCACCTCGGGCACATCTTCGATGACGGACCTCCCCCTACCTACCAACGCTTTTGCATGAATTCGATCGTCCTAGATTTTGAGCCCAGGAAGTAATTCCTAGAGGTTCTTATAATCGTTCCACAATCCGGTCCTAATACCCATTGTGAAAAAGGCAAGGTCGCGAACGTTCGTGTTCGCTCTTTGCCAACGGTAATGCACGGCCGACTCAAGACGAAGGTTCCAATTCTCAACGAGTGTATAACCCACTTCGACCCGAGCGTTGGCCACATCCACCCTTTTTCCCTGAGTTATTGTATATCCAAAAATCTTATTTGATTGGACAATGTCTATGTTACTTATCGCAGGATTCTCACCCATGTTGTAAAGGTTGTTGGTGTATCCCTTTCTTGAATATATAGCCTGCAGAGAGGTGTGCCAACGATGTTTTGGCTGCCACATAACCATCCCCACCCATTCTATGAAATTAGCCCCCAATGGATGTGCCAATGGCTGATTCATGTGGGTATAAGATTGATTCGGATTTGCATGACCGTAGATGTATGGGCGCGCAACATTAAACTCAACTAAGGCTGTAGAATTTTTCCAACCCAATGGCTCATGGTATTTCATGCCTAGTTGAAGCGCGTGTTTATTTCCAAACCAACCCGTTTGAATGGCCGAATCAGGATAAACGCGTTGAAATACGGGAGCCAGTGCATTTTTAACACTCAATTCGTCAATAGTAAACTTATTCATAGATGGAAACCCCTTCAACGGTCTGAAGTGCTCACTTCCCATCAAACTATTGTCTGCTGAACCAAGGCTGAAATTCCACCGGACGCAGAAATATGATCGGGTTTAAATAGTTGATGTCAGTTCGACGATGATTGATCGAATCTTTGAGATTCCCAAACTACGGCCTCAAAGGCTCCTACGCCCACCACTTGTTAGGTTGAGACTGAGATGCATTGTGGCATATTTATCCTAACGGGGTAATATCGATTGGGATAATTTAATGATGCTCGCATTTGGGTATAAAGCACCATGTATTTAATTCGCTATTGTGCATTGACATCTGCCCGCAGATAGTTGTAATTGGGCGCATAATCGCTTAAGAACAGGCTTCGATATCCTCACCGATAAAATGCTTTCTCGACCTGCATTTATTTCAATAATGTCATTTGGCCTTGCAGGGTGGCATTAACGGTAATTGATGATAGCCAAAACTGCCCTGTTTGTTGGCGTGGCTATAGCCTGAACTACAAATAATGCGTCCGTGATTTTCTGATGTAGGAAACCGGTTCGTTGTATCCGGCAACTATGTTGGATTGCAGCTTCTTGAATTTATTCTTGACCATCATGGCAACGCCTGCCCCAATGTGCGACTCGACAATTCTTCCGCCATTGAAGCCCGACTCAAAACCAGAGCTGGCCTCTTCGCTGACCGGGTAAAACAAGAACGTGTCCTTTGGGTGAAGTCGAGATCTTGCCTCTCAGAACCACCAGCTTCTTCATCCTTTGTAATGCCGCTGGGAATCTCTTGCACATCCCATGTATCGTATGGCTTGATCTCAGGATGAACTGAATATGCCGAATCGGAAAGGCTTCGCTCTGCGCGCAGTGTTGAATAGATATCCAATGGAACCCGAACGAATTGAGCATTCGCAACAAGTCCCAACGACATTAAAACAAAGCCTGAAATCAGCCTCATACAGCAGCCTTTCTGCGTTTAAATAAGCCAGCAATACAGGTACCTGTGAGATCAGCAACGAAACGAGAAATGCTAAAATGAACACAATACTCGGATCCTCGTCGTCGCTGGTGCTTAAGAGCACTATAAAAATGGAAGAGGCATAAAATGAGCAGCACTGACTTTCGATGTCCGTAGCCCAGCTCCATCAGCCGATGGTGGATGGATTTGTCCGCTGCAAATGGGGACATTCCGCGAGATATTCGGTAAGATAAATTCTCAGCTGTATCGGTCAATGGATACACCAATGCAGCCATCGCAACACAGGTTTTGAAATTTTAATAAGTCATTTGGAACTTGATCTACCGGATATTCTATGAGCTTGATTGCCAAAACCGACAACACTAATCCTATCGTTAGTGGAACCACTATCACCCAAAGGAAAATCTTGGCCGGAGAGAAGTTATAACCAAAGCTAACTGAACCAGCCAGCGCGAAAGCTAGTACTGTGTAGTTCTTCAATCGCACCGCCATTAAGGAATCAAGAACCCATAGCCGTGCACGCGATAACACCAACACCTCCGGCAAGACCATCGACACCATCGATTAGGTTAATTGCATTTACAATGACAGTGTAAGTCAGAATCGACAAGAAAATGCTACCCCATTCAGGCAAATCATACACTCCAAAAAGGCCGTGCATGCTGGTGATTCTGATGTCACCCATAATGACAAGGATGAAGGCTACAATCAAGTGTCCGGCTAACTTCTTTACAGGAGCGGTTCCGATGATGTCATCCTTAATTCCGATGAAAAAAAGAATAATCATGGACGCCCCGATGTATTGAAAGTCTTTTAGTGCTCGGCCCATTTGACTCACATCTTGCATCTCATCGAAAGGATACCACATGAGGTAAGAAAAAAGTGTTCCGGCAAAAATCAGGATGCCGCCGATGGTTGGGATTCTTCGGAAGTGGAGTTTGCGCGCTTCGCCAGGTTCATCAACCAATCTTTTCAAGTATGCCACCTTGATGAGTGCCGGAAATGAGAGCACTCCGATCATTAAGGCTGTAATAAATGTAAGTAGGATGTTAATCATGATTAAAAGTCCATGTAGCGATTAAACAAATTGGTTCGAAACGCGATATAGGGATAGTTCGTAACCATTGGAGCTCCCGTGGCGAAGGTTTGATTTCGCTTTATCAATCCTGCAACGATTTGCGCATTTGATTTGGGGTTGACGACATACCCACCCTCTATTTTCACAAATGAAATTTGACTTGGATTCGAAACCGAATTCAGTCTTGATGAATGAAGCGATGCATTGACAAAAAGATCCCGCAATCGGTAACTTATCTTGAACAACATCTCATCCATGGCCACACCGAACGGATGACCAAGCATTTGATCGTTGTGTTGATAATAGTCCAATGCGTTGGTACCATTCTGAAGTGGTTCTTCAATGAAAACGGTACCTGTTGAATCAGCCGATGAGAAATAGAAGGCCTGCCCCACTTTGTTATACTCAACCTGCACAACGAGATTTCGAACCGGGCCGAAAACCTTCATACCCACTTGAGCAGTCTGTCCACCACCCCTGTGGTTGAGTCCGTATTGTCCATAAAAGCGAACCATAGAGAATAAGGTAACTTGTCCATTAAAACCTGAAATGTGATTACGAATTCCGGTTCCAGAATAAACCCATGCAATTGGGTTGTAATATTCAACCACTGGCAAATTGTTGTTTCTCCAAGTCCAAGTGGTGCCATCGAAAACACCAAAAGAAAACCAATGTGCCGGATCGAAACTTAAATAACTAAAGCGACCACCCATGCGTCTGAACAATACATCCGTTCCAGAATTAGTGGTTTTATCCAACGACTGCAAAACAGCCCAGGTTGTGCTGTATGTTATCTTGCTTTGCCAAAAACTGAGCTGAGTTCGTAGAAAAGGATAAGGAGAAACCGCATCTGAAAGCAGCATGGAGCGATAACCATAGCCCAAAAATTGCTTATCATGTCCAAACTGGACAAAAGAGTTCTTGTTAATCGCAACACCAAAGGATCCTGAAGTCATTGTATAGTCATAGTCATAGCTAGCCGATGTGTTGAATGGCTTCCATCGTCCATACCCCGGAACAGCTCCTCGCTCGGGATCTTTTGCGTTGTCGACCGGACCCCGCTCCGACACCACACTATCCATGTAATTCGGAAATATGGATTGAGTCTCATAAAAACTCGTATTGAAAAATAACCTCTTTGAAACAGTTCCACTAAAAGAATAGCCCCGTGTGTTTGTATAGTATCTTCTTCCAACTGCATCGATTTCGTTACTGCCTTCCAAATTGAAAGCCACGTCACCCTGAAGGTTGAAGTTGGTTGTGTGAACGTCAAACAGGTGTTCATTCTTGATCTTTCGCATAACCCAGCTTTTGTATTTCCTGCGCGACCAGTTTCGAGTGTCCGCATCGTAAATGGAATCAAGCTTGTCCATGTCCACGGGGTATGGGCCAAATCCCGTTGGTTTGATTTCTTTGGAACGTACAAGATATGCTTCCACAAGGGCAGTCTGTTCAGGGTTGAGTGGAGAAAGAATTTGCTGCGCAAATAGCGGTCGCACTAGCAACAGTGCCATCATCATAAATAGGGTTCGCAGCATGAAGCTAAATTAAGCCGAAATGGAGAACTGTTGTGAGTCTTTCACGGAGTTGTAAACAGCTTGAATTCCATCCCTGAGCTCAATCTTGTGCTTCCAACCTAAGGAGTGAAGTTTGCTTACATCCATCAATTTACGGGGGGTGCCATCTGGCTTGGAACTATTAAATGTCAAGCGGCCATCAAATCCGGTCACCTCCGCTACCATTTCTGCTAATTCTTTGATGGACACATCAGTTCCAACACCGACATTGACAAACTGTCTTCCATCATAGTTTTCCATTAAAAAGAGACAAGCATTTGCAACATCATCCACATGCATGAACTCCCTGCGCGGAGTTCCTGTACCCCAAATTTCAACCTCACTCCTTCCTTCAACAACAGCGCTATGAAACTTGCGGAGTAAGGCCGGAAGCACGTGTGAATTCTGAAGGTCGTAGTTGTCATTGGGACCATACAAATTGGTCGGCATAGCCGAAATAAAGTTACACCCATGCTGATCGCGATAGGCTTCGCACAACTTTATGCCTGCAATCTTGGCAACAGCATACGGCTCATTGGTTTGTTCGAGGAAACCCTGAAGCAAGTATTCTTCCTTCAACGGTTGCGGAGCGAGCTTCGGATAGATGCAGCTGGAACCTAAGAACAGAAGCTTAGTCACTTGATGCAAGTGACACGCGTGAACCACGTTTGTTTCAATCATCAAGTTATCATACAGAAAGTCTGCACGATAGGTATTATTGGCAACGATGCCACCCACCTTTGCCGCGGCCATGAACACAAACTCCGGCTTACATTCTGCAAAGAACTCATTAACCGATTGCTGGCTTTTCAAATCGAGCTCAGCAGAATTCCGCGTGATGATATTCGAATAACCATTGGATTCCAGCAAGCGAACAATGGCCGATCCAACCATTCCGCGATGACCGGCAACATAAATCCCGCTGTCCTTTTTTATCATTCGTGCGATTGAATGATGTTGTGCCCCGCCTCGATCAAGTGTTTGTCACGAGTAAACCGCTCTAAGTCGGCCTTCACCATGTCGCTGCACATTTGTTCTACTGTACGAGTAGCCGTCCAGCCTAATTTCTCTTTGGCTTTTGACGCGTTTCCAATCAAAAGGTCAACCTCGGTTGGTCGGAAGTATTTCGGATCAATTTCCACAATGATCTCGCCAGTCGCTCTGTCCGTTCCTTTTTCATTCACACCTTCTCCGCTCCAATCGATTTCAACGCCAATCTCTTTGAAGGAAAGCTCGACAAACTCACGAACTGGAATGGTCTTGCCGGTAGCTAGAACGAAATCTTCTGGCTCAACCTGTTGAAGCATTCTCCACATGCCTTCCACATAATCTTGGGCATGCCCCCAATCACGCTTAGCGTCTAGATTACCCAAGAACAATTTCTTCTGCATTCCAAGCTTGTACTTGGCAGCAGCACGAGTGATCTTTCGTGTTACGAACGTTTCACCACGCAGCGGTGATTCATGATTAAACAAGATTCCATTACAAGCGAATATGCCATATGCCTCGCGATAGTTCTTGCAAATCCAAAAGGCATAAAGCTTAGCCACAGCATACGGACTGCGCGGATAGAAAGGAGTTTTTTCAGACTGAGGAACTTCCTGCACCAAACCATACAACTCAGAGGTAGACGCTTGATAAAACTTCGTTTTTTTCTCAAGTCTCAAGATTCGAATGGCTTCCAGCAATCGCAGCGTGCCAAGTGCATCGGCATTTGCCGTGTATTCAGGCGTTTCAAACGACACTTTTACATGACTTTGGGCAGCGAGGTTGTAGATCTCATCAGGCTGCGTTTCCTGAACAATGCGGATCAGATTCGTACTATCAGTCAAATCACCATAGTGAAGATGAAATCGAAGATTTTTTTCGTGAGGATCTTGATATAGATGGTCGATACGCTCAGTGTTGAACAAACTACTTCTGCGCTTTACTCCATGAACTATGTATCCCTTTTCCAGTAGCAACTCAGCCAGGTATGCTCCGTCCTGACCCGTTATGCCCGTTATTAATGCAACTTTAGACATGGCGCGAAGGTATGCTTTTGACTCCCCAAATGGCGTTGGAATCAACCCTAACATTTGATAACATGAATTCCTAATAGTTCATAACATGATCTTAAACTTGAGCGTGCTAGAGATCAGGACAATATATTCGGTATTCCAACCATCGCCTAATCTGAAATGATCAACGCTCGCTACCTCATTGCAATTGGAATTCTGCTGGCCATAGCAGGAGCCTATTTAGGGTTTTCGAACGATGAGGATACCGCTGGGGCGACCGCCACCGTGATGCGGGGAGAGGTGAGCATTTCAGTAAAAACCACCGGAGAACTTCAGGCCAAAGAATCTGAGAAAATTCTTGGGCCTCCCGGCATGCGTCAAGCAAACATTTGGCAGACCAACATCACAGAAATGGTACCCGAAGGCACTATAGTTGACTCGGGAGACTATATAGCTACACTTGACCGAACGGAGGTGGCAGACAAATTGAAAAACCTAAGTTCCGAACTCGACAAGTCCGAATCGCAATACATCGCACAAAAGCTGGATACATCGCTGACTCTACGTGAAGCACGCAACAATTTGGTGAATTTGCGCTACGCAATGGAGGAAAAAAAGCTCGTATTCGATCAATCCAAGTATGAAGCACCGGCTGTTCAGCGACAAGCCCAAATTGACATGGAAAAATCAAATCGCGAGTATCAACAAGCGATTGAAAACCTGAAACTCAAAGTAGAGCAAGCGGTCGCAAAAACCAACGAAGTATTTGCCACCTACTCCCAAATCAAAAACAACTACGAATTCGCAAAGAACCTACTGGGTCAGTTTACGATAAACGCTCCCAAAGGAGGAATGGTAATCTACCACCGCGATTGGGACGGAAAGAAAATTCAGGTTGGCTCAAGGGTCTCCACCTGGAATCCCATCGTGGCCACCTTGCCCAATCTTAAGACCATGGTTTCCGTTACCTATGTCAATGAAGTGGACATCAGCAAGGTGAAAGAGGGCCAAAAGGTTCGAATTGGTATCGATGCCTTTCCCGACCGTGAATTTGCTGGTTTAATCACCGCTGTGGCTAACGTTGGCGAGCAAATGCCTAACACGGATGCGAAGGTGTTTGAGGTTGTCATCGAGCTGAATGAAAGCGATAGCATCCTTCGCCCTGCAATGACCACCAGCAATGAAATCTCTGTATCCAATCACAGCAATGTTCTCTACCTTCCCATTGAAGCTGTCTATTCTTTCGGTGACATGAAGGCTGTGTATGTGGACGGAATTGGCGGTGTGCACGTTAAGGAAATAACTACAGGAGAATCAAACGATAATCTCATCATAATAACTCAAGGTCTGGAAGAAGGTGAGGAAGTTCTGATCGTTCCAACCGCTAAAGAAAATGTGAGTGACACCATTCGATTGATCCAAACCACAGCTTCGATCTAGTTCATGAATCGCCTGCACCCGCAAGTATGGATGTATAATTTGTTGGTCGCTTTGGAGGCTGTACAGTCCAACAAAGTCAGATCAACGCTGACCGCGCTCGGAATTATATTTGGGGTTGCAGCGGTCATCAGCATGCTGGCAGTGGGTAATGGGGCCGAAAAAGAAGTGATGGACATGATGAAACTGGTTGGTTCAAACAACATTGTCATTCAACCATTTGAGGGTGAAGCGGAAGAAACAGAAGAGGGAAGCAAACAGAAAAAAAAGTACTCACCCGGGCTCAGTTTAGAGGATATTGAAAACATCCGAAGCACTGTTCCAAACATTGAAAACATATGCCCTGAAGTTAAGTACGATCTAGCCGTAGTGGCCAATGGAAAGCGAGTAAAGAGTTCGATTATTGGAGTGAATCGAGAATTTTTCGAAGTATTTAACCTTGAGTTTAGCGAAGGAAGCGTTTTCAGTAAAGAGCAGGTTCGATCAAGCAAAGCGGTGTGCGTTATCGGAAGCGGCCTTCGCCAGCGGTTATTTCCGGGCATTGACCCAATTAACAAACAAATCAAATGCGGTGGTGTTTGGTATACCATCGTTGGTGTTTTGAGCGGAAAATCAGTCGCTGGCAAAGAGCTTGAGGCGCTAGGTGTAAGTCGATATGCGAACGAGGTTTTAGTACCGATTAAAACGTTGCTACTACGCTATAAAAACAAACACTTGGTTACCGAGCAGATGATCAACGCATCGCACCAGGAGGATGGTATGGATGACGAAGAGAGTGCCACCTCCCAACCGAAGGAGGACCATCACCAGCTGAGCAAGATCACCATTCAAGTAAGTGACGCGACTAAAATTTCCGGAACGGTTCAGTGGCTGGAACGTAAACTATTGCTTGCGCACAACAATCGGAAAGACTTCGAAATCAAAGTGCCCGAGTTGCTCTTAAAACAGCAACAGAATACCAAGAAAATATTCAATCTAGTTTTGGGTGCCATTGCCGGAATATCGCTGCTAATCGGAGGCATTGGGATCATGAATATCATGCTCGCATCCGTGATGGAGCGCATACGGGAAATTGGCGTGCGCATGGCCATTGGCGCCAAGAAGGCCGACATACGTATGCAATTTATGTTTGAGGCGTTGATCATTAGCGTTGGCGGGGGTATTTTGGGCGTGGCTCTAGGGTTTTTGATCGCCTATCTGATTCAAACCGTATTTGACATTCAGACCATCATCTCCACCTCGTCCGTCATCTTTTCATTTACTGTGTCCGCTTTGGTTGGCATTGCATTTGGCTATTTCCCAGCCAAATCCGCCTCTGATCGCGATCCGGTTCAATCCCTGCGGTATGAATAAGCTAATAACGACCTTATTCGGGTTGATTTCTTCTCTGGCACTGGCTCAGGAAGTGTCGTTGAGTGAGGTGATCGAAATGGCTCAAAAGCAGAGCACCCAAAGCCGGATCAACACAGCGAATTATGTTGCCAGCACCTACAACTATGACATCTATTATAAGGGCATGTTACCCTCCGTTGGTCTGAGCGCCACTTTGCCTAACCTGAACCGATCGCTGGATAAAATCACGCTGCCGGATGGAACGGACGATTTCGTCCAGCGCAGTCAGATGTTCAGCAACGCAGGGCTGACGATCAATCAACCCCTGATTTGGACCGGGGGTAATGTTTACTTCAATCCAAGCATTCAGCGTATTGACATTTTCGGCAACAATCCGAGTACCACATATCTGGGCAATCCTGTCAGTTTTGGCCTTTCCCAACCCATTTTCGGCTTTAACCCCTACAAATGGTCGAGAAAAACGGAACCCCTTCGCCTTCAGGTGGCGGAGCAAAAGCGGGTTGAAAACAAAGAGGATGTATCCATCCAAACAGTGCGTTTCTATTTCAACTGGTTGACTGCAACCATGCAATACGAACTCTCCCAGATATTCCAACGGCACAACGACACCATTTTTCAGATCAGCAAAGGCCGCTATGAAATGGGGAAAATTGCCGAAAACGATTTGCTCCAGGCCGAGCTCAACGCACTCACTTCAAACATCAACCTGCAGCAAAGCGAATTCGAGTTGCAATTGGCCACGATGAAAATGGAGCAGTTCCTGAATGACGACCTCGGAGGCGCCACTCCAGTGATTGACACGGGCGTGACTTCGATCGAAATCAGTTTTGAGCAGGCGCTCCACTTGGCGCGGGAAAACATGTCAGACTTCGACAACTACGAAGTGCAATTGCTTGATGCCGAAAGAGAAATTGCTCAGCAACGAGCGAACACCCGGCCAACGTTCAGTGTATTTGGCACTTATGGATTGACTCAAAGTGGTCAAAAACCGGAGGATGTAATAACCAACACCCAGGATCGTCAACTGCTCGTTGTGCAACTGGACGTTCCCCTTTACCAGTTCGGTTTGAATCGCACCCGCACCGATCTGGCCCAGTTGAATCGGGAAATTCTGAGCGATCAACTGAGCCTGAATCAGCGCGCATTGGAACAATTGGTGTTTGAGCGAGTAGGGAATTTTATCCGACTGCAAAATCAGGTTGAGATAGCGCGCAGGGCCGACTTTGTTGCCAATAAAGGCTATGAAGTGACGCGACAGCGTTTCATGATCGGAAAGATCGACATGCTGGAACTTAACAATGCCATTACGAGAAAGACACAAGCCAGAATGGATTATGTGAGCACCCTCAGAGATTACTGGGCGGCCTACTACGAAATCCGCAAGCTTTGTCACTTCGACTTTCGCACCAACCAGCCCATTACCATTGAGTAGCAGCGCGACCATAGTGCTATCGCATATTGGCAAAACCTATGAAATGGGTGCTTTCAGCGTGGAAGTGCTCAAGGATTTGAGCTTGGAAATTCATCCGGGTGAGTTCATTGCCTTGATGGGACCTTCGGGTTCGGGAAAGTCCACGTTGATGAATATTCTTGGATGCTTGGACACCGCAACCGTGGGTCAGTATGTTTTAAACGGACTGAATGTAAGCGAAGCCAACGATGAACAATTGGCAGAAATCCGAAACTCTGAAATAGGGTTCGTGTTTCAAACATTCAACCTGCTGCCTAAATACACAGCACTAGAAAATGTGGCTCTTCCCTTGATTTATGCCGGAAAGAACAAGGTTGAAAGGCTTGAAGCGGCCAAAAATGTTATCGAGAAGGTGGGGCTAGGTGATCGCGGCCATCACAAACCGAATGAGCTTTCAGGTGGGCAGCGCCAGCGTGTTGCCATTGCCAGGGCATTGATCAACGACCCTGCAATTATACTGGCAGATGAACCCACGGGAAATCTTGATTCTAAAACATCCGTGGAGATACTGGACCTATTTGACCAACTGCACCAAAGTGGCAACACCATCGTTATGGTCACGCACGAAGAAGACGTTGCTCAGCGTGCACAAAAAATTGTTCGGATGCGGGATGGAAGAATAGAGACTAGTTCTAATCCACAATGAACCAATTGTTCAACAGGTTCTCCTTGTTGTAGCGCATTTCTTCTCCGGTAACATGATCTGTCACCATTTTGCCCGCAGCTTTGGCGATAGCGTGACCTGCTCCTGTGTCCCATTCCATGGTTGGACCAAAGCGAGGATAGATGTCCGCCTTACCTTCAGCAACCAAACAAATCTTGAGGCTTGAACCCATAGAAGCAAAGTCGATTTCGCCTTTTTCAGTCTTTAGTTGATCAACGAATTCTTGTGTTTCAGGACTGAAATGACTTCGACTCGCAACAACGATGTAAGGCGTTGCAGGTTTTGAAACCGGAATGGCTGTTTTGCTTTCCAAAATGGAATCAATGGAAGTTGTTGGCTCCACATTGTCCGCGACCCAGGCTTCCGTTCCAACATTTCCGACAAAGACCTTCTTCAAAACTGGAGCGTAGATGATTCCATAAACCGGCAAACCGTTTTCGATCAATGCGATGTTGACCGTGAACTCACCATTCTTTTTGATGAATTCCTTGGTTCCATCCAGCGGATCTACCAACCAGAATTGATTCCAATGCTTTCGTTCATCATAACCCATGTGCTTGCCCTCTTCGCTCAACACCGGAATGTCGGTTTGATTCAAGTAACTCATAATGGCCAAGTGACTGTTTCTATCAGCCTCGGTTAAAGGGCTTTTGTCATCCTTGGTTTCTACGTCAAAATCGCGGGCATACACCTTCAAAATCTCTTCTCCGGCTTTCAGTGAAGCCTCAATCAGCATTCGTTCAAATTTCATGGGTGCAAGGATAAGACTAAACCGCAGAGAGCGCAAAGAAGGCGCAGAGTTCACAGAGTCTTTGCGCTCTTTGCGAAAACCTCTGCGAACTTTGCGGTTAACTTTTAATACCCACCCCCGCTCACTGAACTCACCTGCACCGGATGCCAGGTTGTTTTCACTTCTTGCAAGTCAAGGATTTTATAAGGCCCGGAATCTTTCCAGTTACTCGCCCAATTGGCCAAACGCTTCACATTTCCGGTGGCTTCCAACTTTTGCTTTTCTTCAAATCCATCTCGTGCAACAACAAGCGCATTCACATCCATGTGCGAAGACATTTGAGATCCTAACTCGTCCATTGTTCCTGTCAGAATGTTGATCACGCCTCCCGGAACATCTGAGTTTTGGACGACCTCGGCAAAGGAAATCGCACATGTTGCTTTCTGCTCGAACGCCAATGCAACGACAGCATTTCCTCCGCTGCGATGATCGGAGCGGCTGGTGGCGATCAATCCAACAATGGAGATCCTTCGGGACAAATGACCGCAACAACGCCAGTGGGTTCGTGAACTGAGAAATTGAAGTGAT
This sequence comes from Flavobacteriales bacterium, assembly GCA_041391765.1. Lineage (GTDB taxonomy): Bacteria > Bacteroidota > Bacteroidia > Flavobacteriales_G > Salibacteraceae > SHAN690. The sequence goes on from JAWKNJ010000015.1 coordinate 82,382, forward strand.
TGCTGGCGGTTGGATTCACCTGAGCTGAACAGCGCTACGTACTTATCCACTTTTTCCAGCCGGCATAATACACCCAGCAATTCAATGGCTTCATCCACGCCCTTCTCGGCTGCTTTTTGAGTGGCTCCAAGCGTTTGATTTTCATCGTGAAGGAAGGTCGTCTTGCTTCAACATTTCGGCCAAGCGATACAAAATCTGGCTTCGGTTGTATGCTGTCATTCCTGCCCATCCTTCTTGAACTTTTTCTTGCTGCATGCACAACACCGCATTTCACAGAAATCGTGCTACTTTCTTTTTCTAGAACTCAGACACATGTTTGCGATCAGCCTTCCGCTTTTATCATTGATCGGATAATAGCGTCCCGATTCGGTCCTTGGGAACTTACCCCCGATGAAAATCTTGTACGTTTTCTGTACGCTCAATCGTGTCATTTTTTAAGATTTAACCGCAAAGGGCGCCAAGTTAGGACGCACAGTTCGCAGAGGTTATGCATCTTTAATTCCGTTTGCAATTCGTTCGATTCCTTGTTTCAAAATAGCCACGTTGAAGTTAATCAACAAGCCAAGTTTGTAGTCTCCCAGTTTCAAGTAGGTGATGACCTGAGCGCGATGAACATCGGTAAGCGACTCGACACTTTTCAGCTCAATCACCACTTTGTCATCGATCAATAGATCGATTCGGTAGCCGACATCCATCTTGACATCTTCATAAACCAGTGACATGGGTTTTTCTTTCTCAACGCGCAATCCTTCCTTTTGAAGCTCATAAGCAAGGCACTCCTGATAGGCACTTTCCAGAAGGCCGGGGCCTAGGGCTTTGTGCACCTTGATGGCACAGCCGATGATGCGATATGAGATGTCGTTTTCGGTCATTTGACTTAACCGCAAAGGGCGCAGAGTTTTTCGCAGAGTTCGCGAGAACTTTGCATCACCAGCGTGACCTTAGATCTCTGCGGTTGCGCAGTACACCATTCCAAATGTTAAGTAAGCCTCCAAACCATGAATTCCACCTTCGCGTCCGAAGCCGCTTTCCTTGTAACCGCCAAACGGACTGGTCAGGTCAAACTTATTGTAGGTGTTGCCCAAACCACTCCCGCTTTCCACGAAGACGCCCTGGTGAGTTGAAAAATCGTAGATCCCTTGTCTGACCAAACGCCTGCTGAAAGACCATAAGGCGTGTTGTTCGCCCTTGTCGATCACTTCATCAATCGTGCGGAAGGTTTTGAAGATGGCCAGCACCGGTCACGAAAATCTCTTCCTGCGAAATACGATGGCTCTGTGCCACATTCGCGAAAAGCGTTGGTGCGCACCAATTTCCCTGCTTCGGCAACTTGCACTTCGGCTGGTAAATCTCCGCGCCATCGCATCTTCCAATCTTGATATAACGCTCTGTCTGCCTTGATGCTGCAACTGCCCTTTGGAGTTAATCGCTCCGATGTCCGTGTTTTTGTCCATTGGATCGCCCACAATCAGCGAGTCCATACGCTTTCAATTTGGTCAGCACCTCTTCGTAAACCGATTCCTGCACGAATAATCTGGAACCCGCGCAACAAACGTGACAGCCAGTTGAAATATATGCCGTTGATGATGCCTTCTACTGCCGCTTCGATTGGTGCATCGTCAAAAATGATGTTGGCCGCCTTGCCACCCAATTCGAGCGTCACTTTCTTGTTTCCTTTAATCGCAGCCGCATAAATCAGCTTGCCGACATCGGTGGAACCCGTAAATGCCAACTTCTTGGGAATAGGATGAGCGGTCATTAAGGAACCCGTTTCTCCAGCTCCGGTGATGATGTTCACCACGCCCGGAGGCAAGTCGGCATCCTGAATGATTTGTGCCAAAAGCAAAGCCGTAAGCGGAGTTGTTTCTGCGGGCTTTAAGACGACAGTATTTCCACACGCCAGTGCCGGAGCGATTTTCCAGGCTGCCATGAGCAGCGGGAAATTCCATGGAATGATCTGAGCGGCTACTCCGATGGGTTTTGGTTTTCGCATCGGGAAGGCATATTCCAGCTTATCTGCCCAACCGGCATAGTAGAAAAAATGCGCTGCTGCCAGCGGAATGTCAATGTCTCTTGACTCGCGGATGGGTTTGCCACCATCTATGGATTCAACCACTGCAAACTCACGGCTACGCTCCTGAATCATTCGAGCAATGCGATAGATGTACTTGCCGCGCTCTGCACCCGACAACTTGCTCCAAGAAGCAAAAGCCTTGTCTGCGGCTTGCATGGCCAGATCAACGTCCTTCTTACCAGCCTCAGCTACTTTGGTGATAACCTCATCCGTTGCCGGATTGACTGTTTCGAAGTACTTATTCGAAGCTGGCTTGTGCCACTGCCCATTGATAAACAGCTCGTACTGCGATTTGAGTTTAACGTGAGAAGCGCTTTCAGGCGCAGGACTTAGGTCCCAAGAATTGGCCATTTGAGATCGTTTTTGCGAATATAGATTTCATACCAGCAATTAATTTTACGAGATATGGAACATCTTCTTGACCCACTCCGTGTATTTTTCATTGAAAGTTGCGTTGAATGATCTGGGAATCACCCGTCTTAGTTCAAGCCCTGCATTGGTCAGTCGAATGATCTGAATTTTCACCTTTTCCGTTTTACTGTCATTTTGTAGTTGAAAACTAAACTTCTGATCACCAACAAAGTGGGGCGCAATGAAGACTTGGTAAGGAAATTCGTTGTACGAAACTAAATCGTGTTTAATGAGACCAACGTCTTGAAGATTAGTCAGAACAGCGTAACTGAGTCCAAATTCTTTCAGACTATTAAGATTTGGATTACCCGTAAACTGTGTAATTACACAGGTGAAGTAGTCCTCCACATTTGGCAATTCAAAACTTATATCACAAAAACACTTGAAACTTTTAGCTGTAGCTTGATCCAGAACCGAAAGTGTTTGAATTGTTTGAGGATTAAATGTTCCTGGTTTTCTTATTTCTCCAGCCAATATCTTGGCAAGAAAAGTTTGTATGTCGTCATTGCTTTTTGTCTCCGCGATTCTTGAAAAAGCTTCAAGCCAATCATCATCAATCTCAGAGGTCTCCATAGCGGAATGCGATGATGAGTTTGAATTCGTTTCTAAATCAAATACCGTTTTATTCATAATAGACTCCCTATTCTTCTGTTCTCGAACCAACCTAGCTCCGAAGTAATCGACTGACCGTTCAATGAGCTTTGCATCACTTGCAAATTCCTTAGCAGCAGCCTTCGCTGCCTCAGAAATTATCAGCCCTTTAGCGTTTGACACTTTCCTTATTTGATCTGCTTTGGCCTCCAAGAATGCAACAGGAATGTCCACCGCACTAGTAATTAATCGAGCACATGACTTCCAGAGATTCTTCTTAATAGCTGGTGGAAGCGGGATACCGTCAAATTGAGAAATCACATCCTCGATGCTCAACGTAGCTTCGCTATCCTCATTATTATTCTCAAGAGATTCATTTTTCTCCATTGCTCTAGCTTTAAAACGGTTGGAAATTTAGAACAATTCTTAACCCCTGTTCCACGCTGAGGGATACATTTGCAGCCTCCGAATGAGAGCGCGCACGGCTACCATAGCAGTCACTTTCCGAACCAAAGTCGCAGACTATGCTCAGCTCACCAAAATGAGACTGGCATCGCTCGTGGTTTTCAGCGCATTGACCGGTTACTTTTTTGCGTTCGATCTTCACCAAGCCAGTTGGGTTCAACTCCTGTGGTTGGTGGTCGGTGGCTTTTTGGTAACGGGCTCATCGAACGCCTTCAACCAAATCATTGAGCGTGACTTGGACAAGCTCATGAACCGAACTGCCGATCGTCCTATACCGGATGGCCGCATGGAAGTGAGTGAGGGACTGATGGTGGCATTTGTCAGCGGCATTTTTGGCATTTTGATACTGTGGTTTGGCCTGAATCCACTCAGTGGAATTTTAGGAACCTTGGCCTTGTTTCTATACGTGGCGGTGTATACTCCGCTCAAGCGAGTCGGACCGATTGCCGTGTTTGTTGGAGCATTCCCTGGAGCTATTCCACCCATGTTGGGTTATGTGGCCGCTACCGGACAGTTTGGGTTAATTCCGGGCGTGTTGTTCGCCACGCAATTCATTTGGCAATTCCCACATTTCTGGGCCATCGCCTGGAAAGCAAATGACGACTACGCCAAGGCAGGATTTCGCCTCCTTCCAACAGCCCAAGGAAAGAGCAAGGCAGCAGCGATGTACATTTTGCTTTACACCTTGTTCCTCATTCCAATCAGCCTTTTCCCGATCGTATTCACAGAAATGGATGCACTGCGAATGGTGCTTGTGGGATTGACTGGAATCGCCTTTTTCTGGTACGCTATTGTGCTCTATCGCAACCGTGACGACAAGTCTGCCTTGAAATTGATGTTTGCCTCATTCGTCTACCTGCCTGTTGTTCAACTTTTATATCTCATCTAGCATGGCAACTACCTACGCAACACCGGAAGAAATTTTTGAAGCGAAGAAGAAGAGCGCAAAGCCGATGATGTGGATTGGCATCGTGGGCATTGTGATGTTCTTCTCTGGATTAACCAGCGCCTACGTGATCCGTCAGGCACAAGGCGATTGGCTCTACTTCGATGTGCCGAGCATATTCTTTGGAAGTACGGCTGTGATCATTGTAAGCAGCATTACGATGCTTTTAGCACAGCGAGCAGGTCGAAGAGGCAATGCTCAGCAAGTATCAACTTTCTTGATCGCCACCCTGATGATGGGCATCGCATTCACCATCATGCAGTTCATGGGATTCTATGAATTATATGATCGTGGCATCACATTTACAGGTGAGGGTAGCAACATCAGCGGGTCGTTTTTCATCATCCTCATTTTCGCTCACGCGGCCCACGTATTTGCCGGTTTATTGGCGCTAATATTTACGACAGTAAAGGCACTTTTAAACAAGTATTCGGCTGAAAATCATGTCGGTATTGATGTGTGTGGAATCTATTGGCATTTTCTTGATGTTCTCTGGATTTACCTCATCCTATTTTTAGTGTTTATTCGTTAACATTGCATCCCAAATCCTATTAACAACCTCTTCAAACAACATGGCGGGAGAAACAAGCATAAGCAATAGACCCAAAAGGAACTTTGGGGAGGCGGTCGTCGCCATTGCGTAGTGAGTTATGGTAAAATGATGATGTGGTTCTTCCTCATCTCCGATGCCCTCACCTTCGGTGGATTCCTTTCCGCACTGGCATTTCAACGTCATCATTTGATTGATGAATGGCCTGTAACGGAACAAATATTTTTTCACTTTCCATTTACGCACGCACACTTGCCATTTGCGCTTTATGTGGCATTCGTGACTTTCATCCTGATCGTAAGTTGACCATGGTGTTGGCGGTTGAGGCAGGACATAGAATGGATAAGAGGGGGAGTAATTAAGTGGATGGCGCAGAGCGTAGTTAATTGGTGGGATGTTGCTTCGGTTCTCAAGCAAGATGATCTACTTTCATTTCAGGTTCAGAGCATGGAGCACGTGATGGAAGATGGAACAACCGCTCGATTAGACGTTGATCATGACATGAAGAAGTTCTTATAAACCTCCACTCAAAGGATAGAAATCACTGAAACAGGGCGCATAATAGAATCTGTTAAGGCAAACGACACTCATGTGACTGGTGCAAATCTTCATCACAACGAGTATGGTCCATAACTGTATGCGAACTTCTTCTTCATTACCGGTTTCCATGGATCTCACGTATTCAGTGGAGTGGTTTTGGGCAATATTGGTTTTGGGATTAACAATCCGGGATGAAGGCGTGCCGGCAAGCGGACATTATGAAATGGTTGAAAAGGTTGGTCTTTGGCCTTTGTTGACCTTGTTGGGTATTTGTATTCACCTTCTTCTGTTGATCCCAACCGCCACTTCAATCGAGTAACAACATGGAAAGAGACATTATCGAATACTCGCTTCACGCTCGTCACAGTGAAGAAGCAGGAAAAAATTCGAAAGAATATTATCGTAGTCACTAATCCTATCTGCTATTACACAGCAATTGAAGTGGGAATGGTGTTTTTCTGGGGTAAGTCACATTTGGATGTAGACGGAATGGGTTGGTTGTCAATTAAAATCGCCTTCATCATCCTAACAATTGTCAAAGCTAGATACATTGTAATGAGCTTCATGCACTTGGGCGATGAACGCAAGGGATTGAAGTACACGATTCTGGTTCCCTATGCGATTTTCATTCTGTATTTGTTGTTCATCTTGTATCAGGAGTCAACATTTATCGATTACGTTAAAGGACTGATGGGTTGGGTTTAATACCCGATTTCAAAACGCAACGGCCTTTGAACATTCAAAGGCCTTTTTTATGCCTTGACTTATGAAAAAAGGGCTCTTTCTAGTCGGGATACTTTTAGTACCATCTGTCATCTACATGTTGTTTTCCTTAGGTGAACATCATACATCACGCTTAGGTTTTTCAGGTGCTTATGAGATTGATGAAATGGGTGACACAGTTTTCAAGCCCGTCATTATTCCAGCCATGATGGACCAGAATGGAAATTCCATTTCAAAATCAACATTAGATGGAAAAGTTGTTCTACTCAATACGTTTCGTTGGCCATGTGATGAAGCATGCGCCACAAGCCTGACAACCTTGAACAACTACCTTCACAAGACAGGCTTCGAGAACGATTGGTTACTACTCAATGTTTGTTTGGATTCTATATCGCAAGCCGAGTTGCACGAGTTTTCTGAGAAGAAGCTCTATAGTGGTAACAATTGGTTGTACGCCAGTTCAGACGATTTAACCCAATTGCTAACAGAGTGCTACATAAACACTGGTAAGCTCAGTTCTGTTGAAGAATTGCCAAGCACAGAAGTCGTATTGCTGGATCAGCAACAGCGCATTCGCACGTTCTTTAACTTGCGCTTTCAAAAGGATAACAAGACGATGGAGGATGCCATCAAACTCCTCATTCAAGAACCACACATTTCATGGAAGGAAAAGTAGATCAGCCTAAAAACTACAACACGCTCTTTTATATTGTTGGAGCAGTTTTGGCTCTGGCCGTTGGCGTCATTTACATTACGCCAAAATTAGACATGAGCGGCACCTGGATGGACCATCTTCCAATGGTCAATGCGTGCATCAATGGCACTGTTTCAATGCTGTTATTACTTGGCTTCTGGTTCATCACCCAAAAGAAAATCCCCGCGCACAAGTTTTGCATGACCTCTTCCCTCGTACTAAGCACCATATTCTTAGTAATTTATGTTGCCTATCACGTAACCCATGAAAGCACTTCCTTCGAAGAAGCAGGGATGATTCGGTATATCTACCTCTTCATTTTATTGACACATATATTGTTCGCTGCAGTAGTGGCTCCGTTGGTGTTGATCACTTATGTGAGAGCCTTGAGCAAGCGATTTGACAAGCACAAGAAATTGGCAAGAGTCACCTTCCCGATTTGGTTATACGTATCGATTACTGGGGTGGTGGTTTACATTATGATCTCGCCTTATTACTAGTTTTGCTGCGTGAAAAAAGCACTCCTGTTTTCGGTTTTTATTTTGGCGATGACCATTGAATCATGGTCACAGTGCAGCATGTGCAGCGCGGTTGCTGAGACCGCTCAAAAGAATGGAAGTGACATGGTGGAAGGTGTAAACGCAGGTATTCTTTATTTGATGGGTATTCCGTACGCGTTATTATTGGGGGTTGGTGTTTTGCTGTTCAGAAGGTTGAATCGCAACCGGGCGGAAACCGAATAAGTGGCTACATTCGCGGCAAGTTCTCTGAATAATTTTTGACTTATCAAGAAAGGTGGAGGGAATGGCCCTTTGAAGCCTTGGCAACCTGTCCCTAGACAAGGTGCCAATTCCAATCCGTTGAATGACGGAGAGATGAGTGACGTTAAGACACAATCAATATTGGAAATCCCTTTCGCATTTTCTCTTTTCAAGGGGTTATGACTAAACCGGACATTCGAACAATTCTAGATCAGCGCATCCTGGTACTTGATGGTGCCATGGGCACAATGATTCAACGCTATAAGTTGCAGGAAGAAGACTTTCGGAATGAACAACTAAAAGATCATCAGAAGTCATTACGCGGAAACAATGACTTGCTCGCCTTAACCAGACCCGATGTGCTGCGAGAAATTCATCGTCAATACTTGGATGCCGGTGCCGACATCATCGAAACGAACACCTTCAGTGGAACAACAATAGCTCAAGAAGATTATGGCTGCCAGCAGTTGGTGGATCAGATCAACATCGAATCAGCCAAAATCGCCAGGGAGCTGGCGGATGAATTCACAGCGAAAAATCCAGGTAAACCTCGATACGTGGCAGGCTCAATTGGTCCAACTAACAAAACAGCCTCTATATCACCGGACGTCAACGATCCGGGATACAGAGCAATAACATTTGATCAATTAGTTAAGGCATTTAAGCAACAAATGCGATCACTTCAAGCTGGTGGCGCGGATATTCTGCTCATTGAAACGGTCATTGACACGCTAAATGCGAAGGCTGCTTTGATGGCAGCCTATGAACTGCAAGACGAAACAGGAGTCAATCTACCCGTGATGCTTTCTGGAACTATCACTGATGCAAGCGGAAGAACCCTGAGCGGTCAAACCACTGAAGCCTTTCTGATTTCCACCTCTCACTTTCCCTTGCTAAGTGTAGGAATCAATTGCGCGTTAGGCGCAAGCAATATGCTGCCTTATGTGAAAGAATTGGCAAGAAAGGCATCATGTTACGTGAGCGCACATCCAAACGCGGGCTTACCGAATGAGATGGGTGAATATGATGAAACCCCTGCCATCATGAGAAGTCAGTTGAAGGAATTTTTGGATTTAGGGTTACTCAATATCGTTGGGGGTTGTTGTGGAACAACACCGGATCATATTCGAGCGATCAGTGCATTGGTAAAATCGTATAAGCCACGCTCTTTGAAAGGTGAAAAGGTCATCGAGTCATTAGGTCATTAAGTTGTCATGCAATTAGAAGATTTGAGGATATACAAACTGGCAATGGAAATCGGAGAGACGATTTGGTCAATTGTTTCCAAGTGGGATCTTACAGCCAAGAAAACAATTGGTGATCAAGTAGCAAGGTCTGCCGATTCAATAGCTGCAAATATTGCCGAGGGATACGGAAGATACTACTACAAGGAAAACAAACTCTTTTGCTATTACTCAAGAGGCTCTCTACTAGAAACCAAAGTCTGGATTACAAAGGCAAAATCTCGCGGTTTGATAGAGTCCGAAATTGCTGACCAGCTCATTGAACAACTTGAAACCCTTCACCTACAATTAAACAACTACATAAATACAATTGGGAAAAACCAAACTAAATGAGAATCCATAATTGACTCAATGACCTAATGACTCAGTCGCAATAGCACCGAACTAACTATCGACCATGGACCGTATCAAAGCCGATAAGCAGAAAATAGAATCTCAAAACTCCAAATTCCCGCCACTAAAACTGAGCGGGCTGGAGCCCCTCATAGTGCGTCCAGATTCGAACTTTATCAATGTTGGTGAACGAACCAATGTGACCGGATCGAAGAAATTCCTGCGACTGATCAAAGAAGAAAAATTTGATGAAGCGTTGAGTGTGGCGCGTGATCAAGTAGAAGGCGGAGCTCAGATCATCGACATCAACATGGATGAAGGAATGCTGGACGGTGTGCAAGCCATGGTCACATTCCTGAATTTAGTCCAAGCTGAACCCGACATTGCTCGAGTTCCGATCATGCTCGATTCCTCTAAATGGGAGATCATCGAAGCTGGGCTTAAGGTTGTTCAAGGCAAGTCTGTAGTCAACTCCATCAGTTTAAAGGCTGGCGAGGATGAGTTTGTTCATCACGCGAGAAAGGTAAAGCGTTATGGAGCGGCAGTGATCGTGATGGCATTTGATGAAAAAGGCCAAGCGGATACTTACGAGCGAAGGATTGAAATCTGCGAGCGATCATATCGGATACTTGTGGATCAAGTAAAGTTCCCACCTCAAGACATCATTTTCGATCCAAACATTTTTCCGGTTGCCACAGGAATGGAAGAGCACCGACTCAATGCGTTGAACTTTTTCAGAGCTACCAAGTGGATTAGGGAAAACTTGCCGGGTGCCCATGTGAGTGGTGGTGTAAGTAATGTCTCGTTCAGCTTCAGAGGTAATGATCTGGTACGCGAAGCCATTCACTCGGCATTTCTCTACCACGGTATCCGTGCCGGAATGGATATGGGTATTGTCAATCCAACCATGCTTGAAGTGTATGATGACATACCAAAAGATCTATTGGAGCGCGTTGAGGATGTATTGCTCAACAGACGAGATGATGCAACTGAAAGACTCTTAGATTTCGCTGAAACTGTTAAAGGTGATGCTAAGAAGAAAGAGATCGATCTCAGTTGGAGGGAAACCCATGTGGGGAAACGATTGGAGCATGCCCTCGTTCATGGCATAACGGATTGGATAGAGCAGGATACGGAGGAGGCTCGCGCGAGTGCAACTCGTCCGCTTGAAGTCATCGAGGGTCCGTTAATGGCTGGGATGAACGTTGTTGGCGACTTATTCGGTTCCGGTAAGATGTTCCTGCCTCAGGTCGTGAAGAGTGCGCGAGTGATGAAAAAGGCTGTAGCATACTTAGAGCCTTACATTGAAGAAGAAAAGCAGGAAGGTGAAAGTCAGTCGGCTGGAAAAGTATTGCTCGCTACGGTGAAAGGAGATGTTCACGACATCGGTAAGAACATTGTAGGAGTTGTATTGGCGTGCAACGGTTACGAAATCATCGACTTGGGTGTCATGGTTCCACCAGAGAAGATTTTGGATGAAGCCAAGAAGACTAATGCCGATATCATAGGATTAAGCGGATTGATCACTCCGTCATTGGATGAAATGGTATTCGTTGCGAAGGAAATGCAGCGACTTGATTTTAAAACGCCATTGCTAATTGGTGGAGCAACCACATCACGAGTCCATACGGCTGTGAAGATTGAGCCTGTTTATCAGAACGGAGAAGTCATCCATGTTCTGGATGCTTCTCGATCGGTAACTGTTTCAGGCAGTTTGTTAGGGAAAGATCGACAACGCTTAGCCGATGAAACCAAGGCGGAATATGCTCGGATTAGAGAACACCACGAAAAAAAGCGAGCACAGAAGAAAATGCTGACCCTAGAGCAAGCACGCGACAACAAACTCAAGCTTGATTTTGAGGGCAAAACCTATCAACCGAAGCAAGTTGGCGTGCAGCATTTCGAGCAAATCGATCTACAACAACTTATTAATTACATAGACTGGACTCCATTTTTCCGAACGTGGGAATTGCACGGACGATATCCAAACATTTTGAGCGATGAAGTGGTGGGAATAGAGGCCCAAAAGCTCTATGATGATGCACAATCCATGCTCGATCAAGTCATTCAAGGCGATTGGATTCAAGCAAAGGCTTCCGTTGCCATTTGGCCAGCCAACTCAGATGGTGATGACATCATATTGTATGCAGATGACGAACGAAAAATTGAGTTGAGCCGATTTCATATGCTGCGTCAACAAGCTCAGTTTGCAGCCGGAGTGCCTAACATAAGTCTGTCGGATTTTGTTGCACCTGAATCATCAGGAATCAGCGACTACCTGGGAGGTTTTGCTGTCACAACCGGACATGGAGTGGATGACAAGGTCAAGGAATTTGAAGACCATCATGATGATTACAACGCCATCTTGCTCAAAGCCTTGGCTGATCGACTGGCTGAAGCTCTAGCGGAATTCATGCACGAAAAAGTCCGGAAAGAAATTTGGGGATATGCAGCAAACGAGGGGCTTGACAACGAATCGTTGATCGAGGAAAAATATCAAGGAATCCGTCCCGCACCCGGTTATCCCGCTTGTCCGGATCACACGGAAAAACCTGAGCTGTTCAAACTGTTGGAGGCGGATAAATCAGGAATGCACCTGACGGAGTCTTTGGCTATGACACCAGCAGCCTCAGTGAGTGGCTGGTACTTCGCTCATCCCGAAAGCAAGTACTTTGGTTTAGGCAAGATCAACCACGATCAATTGGAAGATTACGCAAACCGAAAAGGTGTTTCGAAAATCGAAATGGAACGTTGGCTTGGGCCAAACCTTCTTTGAAACGTTCATCCCTTGGTGATACCGCTTGCATCATTTTGAAATTTCGCGCCCTGTCGCTTTTTACATTTGGCCCGTGAGTAGATTTCTGATTACGATCCTCTTTTTGGTTCCGTTGGCCATCAACGCGCAGAAAGTGATGACACTTTCTGAGTGCATCCAACTGGCGTGGCAAAACAACCTTCAAGTGAAACAAGCAGAGCTTTCCCTTGATTCGCGCGAAGCTCAGATGAAGAACTCAAAAACAAACACGCTCCCCAATCTAAACGGCTTTGCCAACCATAATTACAACTGGGGCCAGCGTATCGATCCGTTTACGAACCAGTTCGCGAACACGCGCGTTCAGAGTAATTCTTTCGGATTGTCAAGTAGTTTGAACCTGTTCAATGGATTACAAAACCACTATAACATCAAGGCACAACAAGCCGCCTACGAATCGGCAGAATACGATCTGGAATCAAGGAAAAATGACATTGCGCTTGCCACTGCATCGGCCTACTTGCTGGTGCTTCTAACGGATGAATTAGTAACTAATGCCGAGAATCAGGTTCGGATTACGCAGTCGCAATTGGATCGCGTGAAAAAGTTAGTTGATGCCGGTAGTTCTAACATTGGGAATCAATACGATTTGGAGGCTCAGTTGGCAAGGGATAACTCATCGCTGACGCAGCGAATGAACGACAATCAATTGGCCCTCCTTCAGCTAAAGCAGTTGCTGATGTTACCTGCCGATGAGGCTATTTCACTCGAAAAACCACAAAATCTGGACGTTAACACTAGCAATTCTTTAGAAGCATCAGCCACTGTTTATGGTTACGCGGAATCAAGTATGCCAGAAATCAAGCGCGCTGAACGATCCATCTCCCAATGGGATAATCAAATCAAAATGAATCAAAGTGGATACTATCCATCACTGACGTTGAGTGGTTCAATCGGAACCGGTTACTCTGGATTGAGAACCGAGGCCATCAACATCGTACCTACGGTTCAGCAAATTGGATTCACCTCCACCGGTGAAACAGTATTCACAAACTCCTATGATGCAGACCTGCAAAAGGTGGCATTTGCTAAACAATTGAATGACAACTTCAACCAGTTCGTTGGTCTGTCGCTGAATGTTCCCATTTTCAACAGAGGGAATGTTTCAACATCTGTGAAACAAGCTAAAATCAATCAAAGTATAGCAGAACTTCAACTGGAGCAGGAAAAGCAGGATTTGAGACAGCGAATAGAAAGTGCACGAGCAGACGCTGTGGCTGCCAAAGCCTTATATCAGTCGAACGAATCAACCGTGGCTTCTGCGCAGAAGTCATTCGATTTTGCCAATATTCGGTTCGAAGCAGGAGCACTCAATGTGACTGACTTCAATAATGCCAAGAATAACCTGCAAATCGCGCAAACGGAGCTGGCTCGATCCAAATACGACCTTGCATTCAAAACCAAGGTGTTGGATTTTTACATGGGCAAGCCACTGAGTTTCGAATAATCCTGACTTTTACCCTGTTTTGTCATCCGTTATCCTCAACATAGAAAGCTCTACGACCAACTGCTCGGTAGCACTTGGAAAAGCTGGACAGTGCATTGACCTTTTGGAGATCAACGATGGATATTCCCACGCGGAAAAGCTCGCTCCCTTCGTAAACGACATGCTTCAGAAACACAATCATAGCGTTAGCGACCTTGATGCTATTGCCGTTTCTATGGGACCGGGCAGCTATACCGGATTACGGATCGGAGTATCCCTGGCAAAAGGCCTGTGCTACTCAGCCAACAAACCACTTATCTCGGTGTCTACCCTTCAGTTAATGTGCCTTCATCCGAATGTTCAGAAACAGTTAACTGGCAAGGACTCACTGCTCTGCCCAATGCTAGATGCGCGAAGAATGGAAGTGTATTCAGCAGTGTATGACAAGGACTTAAACCCAGTTGAGGAAATTCGAGCCAAAATATTGGACGAAAGCAGTTTTGAAGACTTACTTGAACAAGGACCAATTTTGTTTTTTGGAACCGGTTCGGATAAGTTCAAACCCGTTGTGAATTCTCCAAACGCTACGTTCGTTGAGAACATCTGGCCATCGGCTCGTGAGATGTGTTCTATTGCTCAGTCGAAACTGAAGATCAATGCCATGGAAGATGTCGCCTATTTTGAGCCATACTATCTGAAAGATTTCATGGCCACTACGCCAAAGAAGCTGCTTTGACCGCATCATTGCCTGATAAACTGATTCTTTTTGATGGGGTTTGCAACCTGTGCAATGGGGTTGTTCAGTTCGTTATAAAAAGAGACCCCGAAAGCAAATTCAGGTTTGGAACACTCCAAGGAAAAACTGCGGATCAAGTACTTGGCTCAAAATCAATCGATACAGTGGTTTACGTGCGGAATGGGATCCAATTAACGAAATCCACCGCAGCGCTCTGGATTGCCAGAGACTTAGGAGGCGTCTGGACGATGACAGCCGTGTTCTTTATCCTTCCTCGATTCCTACGCGATTGGTGCTATAACCTTGTAGCTAAGATTCGGTACTCCGTGTTCGGAAAGCGCGATGAATGCATGGTTCCGACTGCCGAGCTTCAAAGTCGTTTCGTTGACTAGTTCAGTAATACTGATAAACAAACTCCCAAATTTCTGCATCCTGCGTTTTAGTATCCATGAATATCCACCCCTTTGGAAATCCATTTTCATGAAGCACCATTGACCAATCACGACACTGACCATTAATACACCACTCCCCTTCATCGCCTAGGAGACGCATTTCAACACTATCTTTTTTGAAATTGTATTCGCACCTGTAGGAAACCTCATTGTTGGTTAGTCCCTTCCACTCCTGAATCGTTTGCAGCCTACTTCCGGTCCATACTTCACGACTTTGTTTTGATTCCTTTTCCAAATAAAATTCATGTTGGTAAGGCTCGCTACTAGGGCCTGATAAGTACCTCACCCATCCCCCATCAATGGACTTTTCGGTAATCACTTCATTAGCCACCTCTTCCCAATCATCGTTGCCTCGTCTGGTTTCAATCAACTTTGCAGTTTTATGAGCATCCAGTCGGTCATAGCGTATTTTGCGCTGATACCTCCCTGTTCGCTCAATCTCCTGAACTAGTGCGCCATTGGCATACTCGAAATAGAACTGCAACGTATCAATTCTGCCCCCGTGTCCCGGATAAGTCTTCCTATAGTGAATGAGCTCTCCTTTTCGGTTATACTCATAGTGAAACCGCCTAGATTGATCGAAGATCTGCCAACCGGATGGCTTGTTTAGTTCACGAATCGTTATAGTCTTTATTCGCGCCTTTTGAATTTCACTCGCCTTAAATACCGGATAGCGTTCTTGGATTAAATCTTTTTCCAAGACTGACCATTGTGAGACTCCTTTAAGGGTAAAATTAATTAGCAGCAAGCTGAGCCAAAGCCTCCTCAATGGTTTCAACTGGAAGTTTGCAGGCACCATTTTGGCAGACATATATGAGCGTCTTGCCTTCCACCAAACGATGCTCCAATATAGGTAATCGACCTTCAGTTTCACCACCACAAATCACCGCATTTGGCAAGTAGTGCGCGGTGAGTTCTTTCAGTTTTTGCAAACAGTCTTTTCCAACAATGGCAATTTCGAAATAAGGCCGTGAATTCATTTGATGGAGTGCCATCCATTGACTGTGTCCTGTTGGATACTGCGCAATGTTTGGTTCCACCTGCGCCAGCATTCGCTGGCTAAGTTCAATGAGCTTTGAGTCACTCAAAAGCAATCCCAATTTATAAAAGCAAGTGGCTAACACCGAGTTTGATGCTGGAATAACATTGTCATGAATCTCCACTTTTTTGGCTACGAGTTCTGTATCTAATTTCGACTTGAAATAAAAGAACCCGTTGTCATTTTGGTCAAAGTGAGCAAACACGTATTCGACAAGTTTCTTGACTTTAATGATGCTCGATTCATCAAAGGTCAACTCATAGTGACGTAACAACGCGTCAATCAAAAAAGCATAGTCTTCCAAGTATCCGTTGATCGTTGATCTCCCGTCCTTGTAACTATGATTAAGCCGAGCATCATGAGACATTTGAGTCGAAGTCAAAAAGTCTAGACTTCGCTTGGCTAATTCCAACCATTCTGAATTACTGGTTGCAGCATAAGCGTCCAACAACCCTTTTGCAGTCATGGCGTTCCATGAGGTCAATGTCTTGTCATCCAAACCCGGACGAATGCGTCTTTCCCTTGATTCAAATGCGCGGGATTTGAATTCATCAACCGCATCTTGCAGCTGCTTTTCAGATAAGCTATGTTCATTGGCTATGGCTGAATCAGGTCGGTTACGTAACAAAATGTACTTACCATGCTCCCAAAGCCCTTTTTTGTTCACATTATAGTAGTCAGAAATCACAGCGAAATCCTCTCCGGCCAGTGTCTCGAGCTCATCCTTTGTCCAGATATAGAACTTACCCTCCTCGCCTTCACTGTCTGCATCCTTAGCACTGTAAAACACATGCTGATCAGACATCATTTCTCGCCTGATCCAACTGGCAGTTTCTTCCACAACTCTTTTATACTCAGCATCCCGAGTAATGGAATATGCCTGACTGTACAAAGTCAATAATTGTCCATTGTCATAGAGCATCTTTTCAAAGTGAGGCACCTTCCAATATTCATCCGTTGAATAGCGCGCGAATCCGCCACCCAATTGATCGTAGATTCCTCCTCTCGCCATTTTTTTCAAGGTGAGGTGCACATAGTTCTCAAGTTCGTGATCCTTTTCCGAGCGTGCATAGGAAAGGAGGAATTGGTAATTATTTGGCATTGGAAACTTGGGCGAATAATTTGGCCCACCTTCTTCCATATCAAAGGAGCGTCTCCACCTAGCAACAGCCGTTTCCAACACTTCATCGTTAAATTGATCTGGAATTTGCACCAATGGCATCTGGTCCATCTGAGACAAACCTTCTGTCAACTTTGTGGCATATTCTTCAGCCTTCTCTCTGTCGTTTTGATATACCGAGCTGATTTGCTTTAACGCCTGCATCCATTGATCCTTTCGGAAATAGGTACCTCCATAAAATGGTCGTCCATCAGGCAGGGCAAAGCAGTTCAATGGCCAACCACCACTCCCTGTCATCAACTGAATGGCATCCATGTACACCTGATCCACATCGGGCCGTTCTTCCCGATCGACCTTAATGCAGATGAAGTTTTCGTTCATCATTTTAGCCACAGCAGGATCCTCGAAGCTTTCGTGCTCCATCACATGACACCAATGGCAAGCGCTGTATCCAATGCTGACCAGTATTGGCTTGTTCTCTTCAATTGCCTTTCGCAGTGCTATTTCGCCCCACGGTAACCAATCCACAGGATTATGAGCATGTTGGAGCAAGTAAGGGCTGGTTTCATGAATTAGGGCATTAGTCGTCATCATTGACATTAATTGAGCTGCTAATTCTACATAGAATAATATTTAACTGTAACATCTCTAACCATATCAGATAAGTCCGAAATCTTAAACACCTCTCCCCAAACTATTTGATTTTCAATTTAAAATAGACTAATCTTGTTATTCTGTCGACCAATAAATAATACATCCTCATGAAACTAAGCATACTGATTTTCACAGGATTGATAACCACACTTGATCTCTGTTCACAAACACAGCTATACGCCCCGGCCAACATGAATCCTAATAGCAGTCTAAGTGCTCAAGACTTTGAAACAACCTACAATGCCTATGATGCGCAAGGGGCCGATGATTTTATTGTTCCAACAGGAGATATTTGGATGGTTGACTCGATAATATTGGTCGGTCGATATTACTGCAACAGTTGCACCGTTGATTCAGTATCCGGCCTCAACTTGGGTATTTATAACGACAACAACGGTGAACCTGGCACATTAGTTTATCAGCAAAACACATCAACAGATGTTGATTTCAATGGTGACGGAGATTTACTCGCACACTTTACAACACCAATTCCATTAGCGGCAGGTCATTATTGGATTGTAGCCAATGCACGTAAGGATTACATAGCGGGATCAGGCGGGGGACAATGGGGATGGGTCCGTGATACTACTCAAACATTCAACTCAGCACTTTGGAAAAACCCAGGTGATGGCTTTGCAAGTGGATGCACTAGTTGGGTTGAATTTTACAATTGTACTGCCATAAACGTTACAGATTCAGGCTTCGCATTTTACATGTACGGATGCATCAACCCTCCATCACTTTCATTGAGTGCTGGCGACACTTCAATTTGTGCGGGTGAAGAATTAACCATTTCTGCAACAACTGATGCTTCACAGCCAGTTTATGTATGGAATACAGGTGACTCTGCCTCATCCATCACGATCTCAGAAGCCGGAGTATACCAAATTACAGTCAGCGATGGTATTGCGGGATGTAAGAACAATATGAGCATCAGCGTTGACGTAGTCGATGTTCCTCAACCAAATATTGGAGCTGATGAAGCCATCTGTGAGGGTGCATCTCCGGCACTTTTTCTATCATCTCAACCAAATTATCCAAATTGCAGAATTGTTTGGCCTGATGGTAGCGATCTTGGCTTTTACTACACTTCAACTGAAGGATGGATTGTATTAACATTTGAAGACACCATTTTTGGATGTTCCCGATCAGACAGCGCATACCTAACCGTTCACTCCTCAGAGGCGACCATATTGCCAGACTCAGCCATTCATTTTTGTGCCGGAGACAAAGTGCAACTGTCTACCCTTGAGGCTCTTTCTGATGTTTATTGGCTCAGGAGTACAAATGGTATTATTTGGTCTTTATTGGGACAGGACTCTACCATTAATGTTTCAGCCGGTGGGTTCATCGCCATTGAAGGAATAACCGAATTTGGATGCTCTGCAACTGACACAACATTCTTGACTATGCACCCCATTCCTTCTCCTTCAATAGCTTATACGACACTTATTGACGGTACTGTTCAAATTAACGTGACTCAAGTGGATTCGGGCTCAACTTATAAATGGAGCAACGGTAAGAAATCTAAATCTATCATCGTTGATGAGAACAAAACCTATTCGGTTTCGGTAACGAGTATCTGGGGATGTGTAGGGGTTCAAAGCATCGTTGTCAGCACAGTCGGAGTTCACAGTATTAGCAGCAACTCATTGCGTATTTACCCAAGTCCAGCGATGGATCGCATAAACATTGAAATTCCCGAAACCCATCAATCACAGCCAATCGTCAAGATTTCTGATGTCTCGGGCAAGATTTACCATCAGCAGAGCTATTTAAGCGGCCCAAATGTTGAAATCAGTGTTTCAGACTTACCAAATGGTATTTATGTAATTACATTAAATTCAGACAATAGTATTGTACGGCAGGGAAGGTTCGTGATCAATAGATGACTATAACGGGTAATTTTTCTCAGGATCGACTCATCCTAGAATTCAGATATTATTCTATCCAAAAGCGCCCTCGCTCCAAACACCGATGCAATACTCGACATAGTTTAAAACCTCTTCTCGTCCGTGTTTGCTTTCAGCTGAAGTATTGAAAATGGGTGGTATTTCTTCCCAAGTTTCGAGAAGCTTCTTCTTGAAGCGATCTTGGTTTTTTCGAAGTTCAGCGCTGCTCAATTTGTCGATCTTGGTGAAAATGATTGAAAACGGAATTCCATGCCCACCAAGCCATTCCATAAATTCCAGGTCCAGCTTTTGGGGTTCAATTCGACAATCAACCAACACAAAGGCATTCACCATATTCTCTCGTTGCTCGAAGTAATCATAGATCATCTTCATAAAGGAAGTTCGATCCGATTTAGAAACCTTGGCATAGCCATATCCGGGCAAGTCAACCAAATACCATTCTTCATTGACCAAGAAGTGATTGATCAGTTTAGTTTTACCTGGCGAACCCGAAGTCTTTGCTAATGACTTTCGATCTACCAACATATTGGTCAAGCTACTCTTACCCACATTGGATCTGCCAATAAAGGCAAACTCTGGTTTATCGGTTTTTGGGCACTGCTGAACCTTTGCAGAACTGCATTCAAAGTCTGCCTTGGTGATTCGCATTATGCTGCATTTGGGAAACGCTTATCAAGCCAGTCGCTCAATATTTTATTGAACTCTTCAGGATGTTCCATCATGGCCGCGTGGCCACATTTGTCAATCCAAAACAAATCCGCATCGGGGAAAAGCTCCTGAAATTCTTCGGCCACATCGGGAGGAGTTATCGTATCGTTTTGACCCCAAATCAAACATGTGGGCACGTTCATTTTTGGAATTTCACTTGCCATATTATGGCGAATAGCTGACTTAGCAAGAGATATCGTTCTAACGGTTTTGCCTTTGTCATTCACAATGTCAAAGCATTCGTCTACCAATTCCTTAGTCGCATGTTTTGGATCATAAAACGTGACAGCCACTTTCTCCTTGACATAGTCATAGTTTCCGCGCTTTGGAAACGAACCGCCCAAGGTATTCTCATACAATCCGGAGCTTCCAGTGAGAATAAGAGATCTAACTCGATTAAGATACTTGGAGGCATAAACCAGTGCCACGTGTCCCCCCAGCGAATTGCCCAATAAATGAGCCTTATCTATTTTCTTGAACTCCATAAAGTCCGCCAAAAAACGACTCAGGTTCTTCACGTTGGTGTCAATTATGGGCATCGTGTAAAGAGGCATGATTGGAATAATCACTTTAAACCGTTTCGAAAAATGCTCAAATACACTCTTGAAATTGCTCAGTGCGCCAAACAATCCATGCAACACTACAAGCGGCTCACCTTCACCGCTTTCGATGTACGAGAATCCGTTTTCTTCAATGATATTGACCTCCATGATCTCTTTTAGGGACAGCGTCTAAGCGGCCAAAAATAACGAATTTGAATACTGATGGCTCCTTCTGATTTTACCGTGTAAACAGATTGTTGTTGATAGTACTCTTCATTTAATTACCATCCGAGAACCAATTACAAGCGAAACTCTCAGTTTTTATTCCCATTTTTTCCCACTACGTATAGCACAGTTATAACATGAACTTTAGAATTTATGTGAGAAAATTAGCGTTTGATTTTTCAACAAAGCATTCACAAGTGGAAAATTGTGGGAAAATTCGGCTATTTTAGCGCCCAATTCTTACAACCCCTTTGGTGGCAAGCTTTATAGGAGAATATGACTGTAAACTGGATGCGAAATCTCGCTTCCTACTTCCTTCCGGACTGAGGAAGCAGATCGATCCTGCCTCCAAAGACCAGTTCGTCATGAATCGCGGGTTTGAGGGCTGCCTGGTGTTGTACCCAATGAATGAGTGGGAAAAAATCTCCACCAAACTGAAGAAGCTAAACCTTTTCGTGGCGAAGAACAGGGCGTTTTATCGCCAATTCCATAACGGAGCCACTGTGATCACGCTAGACAACAACGCACGGGTATTGATCCCAAAAAGCTTGTTGAATTACGCTGAACTTTCCAAAGAAGCTGTGCTGTTTGCTTATGCAGACCGCATTGAAATATGGTCGAAAGACCGATACAATGAGGTGATGAATCAAAACGCAGATGACTTCGCTGATCTCGCAGAAGATGTGATGGGCGGACTCGAAGACGATGCTGCAGAATGACGTATCACACAACCGTTCTTTTACATGAGGGTGTAGAGGCTTTGAATTTAAAACCAGGTGGAATCTATGTTGATGCCACGTTTGGCGGTGGAGGTCACAGCAAACTTATTCTGGAAAAACTCCAAGGTGGTAAGTTGATCGCATTTGACCAAGACCCGGACGCGGAGCGAAACGCACCGATTGACCCTAGGCTTATTCTGTGCAAGGCAAACTTCCGCTACCTGAAGAACTTTCTGTTAGCCAATGGGATTTCGAAGGTGGATGGAATACTGGCGGACTTCGGTGTTTCAGGCTATCAGTTTGACGAAGCGAAACGAGGGTTCAGTTTTCGGTTTGACGCGGAATTAGACATGCGAATGAATCCGAATCAACCGCTGAGCGCAAAGAATGTTCTGAACGAATACGAACAACCTGACTTGAAGCGAGTCTTCAAAGAATACGGTGAGTCACCGTTTGCTGGTTCGCTAGCCACGAGGATTGTTCAGGCCAGAACAGAAAAGCCATTCGAATCGATCAACGACTTGGTCAAAGTCATTGAAAAGCTGATTCCGGAGCACAAAGTCAAAAGCGAACTGCCAAAGATTTTCCAAGCCGTTCGCATTGAAGTCAACGATGAAATAAACGCGCTTCAAGACTTTTTGAAAAGCTCGGCAGAAGTACTCAACGAAGGCGCGAGGCTGGTGATGATCAGTTATCACTCGCTGGAAGATCGACCAGTGAAGCACTTCCTGCGCAGTGGAAACTTCGAAGACAAGCTGGACAAAGACCTCTACGGAAACATCAAACGACCATTGGAACCGGTCGGGAAGGTGATCACCCCCTCAGCGGAAGAAATTGAAAGAAACCCAAGGGCGCGCAGCGCCAAAATGAGAATAGGAGTTAAAAACAGCAATGGCTGACGAAACCAAAAAGGCTAAAAAACAAAATCCGATCGCAGCGATCCTTAGCGGAAGCCTGCTCACCCAAGACACGGTGGTAAAACACCTACCCTACCTCCTCTTCCTCGCTTTTCTAGGACTAGTGTACATCGCAAACGGATACATGGCCGAGTCATCAGTTCGCAAGATCAACCGCATGCAGCAAGAGATCAAAGAGCTCCGAAGTGAACAGATCAGCATGAAGAGCGAGCTCAACAACACCATAATCGAATCTGAGCTCAAGAAAATAATTGGTGAGCGCGAAATGGGCCTCACCGAATCTATCGATCCCCCTAAAAAAATTGTCCTCGAATCCTCTGAACTGGAAGACATCAATTGAAGCAGCCAAATCCAAATAAGGAACTCTTAAATCGATCCTACTTGGTCTATTTTTCCTTGGCGCTGCTCGGATTGACAATTATTGGAAAGGCCCTGTATATCCAAGTTTGGGAAGGTGAAAAATGGAGAGAACGCGCTGAAAATCTCACCACGGTCTATCGTGACATTGACGCGGTAAGGGGCAACATCTACGCGGATGACGGAAGCATGCTCGCAACTTCCATCCCAATTTATGAGGTGCGCATGGATCTCAATGCAGATGGGCTTACCGATGAAATCTTCAATGAAAACATTGATTCGTTGTGTATTAAACTGAGCGATTTATTTCGGGACAAAGGCCCTGTAGACTGGAAGCGCGAACTCAAAGAGGCTCGCTCATCTGGTGAACGATACCACTTGATAAAGCGCAACGTGAAATTCCACCACATGAAGGCGATGCGCGACTTCCCGATTTTCAATCGTGGAAAGTATAAGGGCGGCTTTATCGTATTGCAGCAAAATCGAAGGGAAAAGCCTTTCAGAATGCTTGCCTCAAGAACCATCGGCTACTCCAGACAAGACATTGCCCCTGTTGGATTGGAAGGCGCATACGAGACAGAGCTGGCTGGTGTGAGTGGTAAGCGCTTGATGCAAAAGATTTCCGGAGGCCTTTGGATGCCGATCAACGATGAAAACGAGATCGAGCCACAGGATGGATACGACCTGCACACCACCATCAATCTAAACATTCAAGACGTTGCCGAGAATGCTTTGCTGAAGCAACTTCAAAAACACGATGCCCACCACGGCTGTGTGATCCTAATGGAGGTTGAAACCGGTGAAATCAAAGCCATCGCCAACCTTAGCAAGGATGATGATGGTGACTACTGGGAATATTACAACTACGCCATTGGTGAAAGCGCTGAGCCCGGATCGACCTTCAAATTGCCATCATTGGTAACTGCTCTCGAAGATGGTTACATTACCCTTACCGACAGCGTAGAAACAGGCAACGGCCGTGCAGAATTCCACGGTGAGATTATGCGTGACTCCAAGGAGGACGGCTACGGTAAAATTTCCGTGAAACAGGCCTTCGCCTACTCATCGAACATCGGGGTGATGCGCATCATTGAAAAGTACTACGCCAACCAACCCGAGAAGTTCATTAAAGGCTTGAAACGCATGAACCTGGGCCAGTCCATTGGCATTGAAATCAATGGTGAAGGTGAACCATTGATTAAAGATCCCTCCGACAAGTCTTGGTCACTAATTACTCCACTATGGACAAGCATTGGTTATGAGACCAAAATGACACCACTTCAAATCCTCACATTCTATAATGCGATTGCAAATAACGGCAAGATGGTGAAGCCACAATTCATCCGAAAAATCACTGACAAGAGCAGCGTAATCAAGGAATGGGAACCAGAAGTGATCAATGAGCACATCTGCTCGGAAAAAACAGCCAAGCAAGCAAGGGAGCTGTTGGAAGCTGTGGTTTTAGAAGGCACCGCGACCAACCTGAAGAATAACAACTACGCCATCGCTGGGAAAACCGGAACTGCTCGTATTGCAAAAAGCAGCGAAGGCTATGGTAAAAAAATCAGTTATCAGGCATCGTTCGCGGGTTATTTCCCTGCCGAAAACCCAAAGTACAGCTGCATCGTGGTTGTCAATGCTCCAAACCGGAGTTCGTACTATGCCAGCCACGTAGCCGGACCAATATTCGAAGAGATCGCAGACAAGGTTTATGCAACCAGTATCAACATCCACGATGAGTTGGAAAAGCAAGACGAGATTGAGTCGATGACCCACATTCCTGTATCAAAAAACGGTGCTCAGCAAGACTTGTTTACTGTATTCGACCAGCTCAACATTCCAATTGAATCCAGCAATCCCGACAATAAGTGGGTAATCACCCAAACTGGACCAGATAAGGTGAAACTGGATCGGAGAGCCATCACTGAAAACTTGGTTCCTAATGTCAAAGGCATGAGTGCTCAAGACGCAGTCTTCATCCTTGAAAATGCTGGACTCAACGTGACACTCAGAGGCCGAGGAGCCATCAAAGAGCAATCCCTTCAACCGGGCGAAAGAATCAACAAAGGCGAACGAATCATTCTTCAACTATCATGAAACTGCTGAAAGATATACTGTATAAAGCCGGCATCGAAGATGTCGTTGGCAGTACGCACCTAGCAGTAGAGAAAATCACCTTTGACAGCCGTCAAGCGGACAAGATGAGTGCCTTCCTGGCGATTCGCGGAACGCAAACCGATGGTCATCTGTTCATCAACAAAGCAATCGAACAAGGCTGCAGAATCATTATTTGCGAAGACTTTCCGGAAGAGATCAAGCCCGAAGTGAGCTATGTAAAAGTGCTGAGCACCCAGAAGGCACTCGGGATTATTGCAGCTAACTTTTACGACAACCCATCAGAAAAACTTCACCTGGTAGGAGTCACAGGAACAAACGGTAAGACCACCGTTGTAACCTTACTCTACCAATTGTTCAAGGCACTCGGCTACAAAGTGGGAATGCTTTCCACTGTGGTTAACAAGATTGGAAACAAAGAAGTTAAAGCCACACACACTACTCCAGACCCAATTCAATTGAATGCTCTGTTGGCGCAAATGGTTGAAGAAGGCTGTCAATACTGTTTCATGGAAGTGAGCTCTCACGCCATTCACCAGGATCGTATTAATGGATTGGTGTTCAAGGGCGCACTCTTCACGAACATCACGCACGATCACTTAGACTACCACAAAACGTTCGATGAGTACATCAAGGCCAAGAAAATGTTCTTCGATGGACTTGGCAGCAATGCTTTCTCATTGTTGAATCTGGATGATTCCCATGCAGAGATCATGGTGCAAAACACCAAGTCGAAGGTGCACATGTTTGCTTTGAAGCGCGATGCAGATTTCAAAGCCAAGATTCTTGAAAATCATTTCCAAGGCCTGAATCTTACTATAGATGATAAGGAAGTCTGGAGCAAGCTGATCGGCCGTTTCAACGCCTATAACCTTCTGGCAGCCTACGCTACCGCAATACTTCTTGGACAAGATCAAATGGAAGTCTTGACTATGATTTCCAACCTGAATCCGCCTAGCGGTCGATTCCAGTATGTGCGGACAGATAGTGGCGTAACGGGTATTGTGGATTACGCCCACACTCCGGACGCATTGAAGAACGTGCTCAACACGATCGCTGACATCAGAGGCGGAAATGAAAAGGTAATCACGGTGGTTGGATGCGGTGGTGATCGTGACAGGGCTAAGCGACCCGTCATGGCCGAGATTGCTTGTCAATTGAGCGATAGAGTCATCCTCACCAGCGATAATCCCAGAACGGAAGATCCAGCCCAGATCATCAAGGAAATGGAAGCGGGCGTTGACAAGGTTCAACTGAAGAAAACACTGAGCATCACCGACAGAAGGGAGGCCATCAAAGCAGCAGCTAGCATGGCTGAACCCGGTGACATCATCCTGGTTGCAGGAAAAGGACACGAGACCTATCAAGAGGTGAACGGTGTCAGAACGGATTTTGACGACATGCAGACTCTAACCGAAATGCTGAACCTGGTAAGCTAATGTTCTACTATCTATTCACATATCTAGATTCCATGGATTTCCCCGGTGCCGGGGTGTTCCACTACATCACGTTCCGTGCAGCCATGGCGGTGTTCACCTCGCTCATCATCAGCATGATGTTTGGTGGACGCATCATCAAATACCTGCGCAAGCTACAGGTAGGAGAAACAGTTCGTGACCTCGGATTGGAAGGTCAGCTTCAAAAGCAGGGAACTCCAACCATGGGAGGTTTGATCATTCTGAGTGCGATTGTCATCCCAACATTACTCTTTGCCAAGCTTCACAACACTTACATCTGGCTGATGTTGATCTCTACCGTTTGGTTGGGAGCCATTGGATTTACAGATGACTATATCAAGGTTTTCAAAAAGGACAAGAAAGGACTAGCTGGAAAGTTCAAAATTGTTGGACAAGTTGGTATCGGAATCATTGCCGGGGCCATCCTTTATTTCAACAGCGAAGTAACTATTCGCCATAAGGCATTCGATGATCTTGGAAATCCAGTGACCTACCAAGTTCAAGATGACGAGGGCTGCGTTTCTACCGAAACTCAGTGGATTGAAACTCAAGTAACTAAAACGACAATACCGTTCGTTAAGAACAACGAATTTGACTACCGGTCACTCTTATCCTGGGCTGGCGATGCAGTAGCAGACTATGCATGGATTCTTTACATCGTCATAGTCATCATCGTAATCACGGCTGTTAGCAACGGAGCCAACATGACCGATGGCTTGGACGGTCTTGCAGGCGGAACATCCGCCATCAGCGGATTGACCTTGGCAATTTTCGCCTACCTCAGTTCGAACCTCGTTTTTGCCGATTTCCTCAACATCATGTTTATCCCGAACTCTGAGGAGCTGGTAATTTTCATGGGCGCCTTCGTTGGGGCATGCATCGGCTTTTTATGGTATAACTCATACCCCGCTCAGGTGTTCATGGGGGACACCGGAAGCTTGGCCATTGGCGGAATCATCGCGGTGTTTGCGCTGGCCATTAAAAAAGAACTCCTCATCCCGATCTTCTGCGGTGTGTTCCTGGTAGAAAACCTCAGCGTGATGCTGCAGGTGGGCTATTTCAAATACACCAAGAAGAAGTACGGAGAGGGACGAAGAATTTTCCTCATGGCACCGCTGCACCACCACTATCAGAAGAAAGGCATTCACGAGAGCAAGATCGTGTCCCGCTTTTGGATCGTGGGGATCATGTTGGCGGTGATCAGCATCATCACCTTGAAACTGCGATAAACAGTGGCTAGGTTGGTTGTGCTTGGTGGGGGCGAAAGTGGAGTTGGAGCCGCAGTGCTGGCAAAGAAACAAGGATTGGAAGTGTTTCTGAGCGATGGCGGCAAACTGAAGGAGAAGTACAAAGACGTTCTTTCAAATCATGAGATTCTGTTTGAGGAAGGAAAACACTCGGAAGAGCTAATCCTCAACGCGGACGAAGTGGTGAAAAGCCCAGGGATTCCTGAAAAGGCACCTATGGTAAAAGCACTACTTGAGAAAGGAATTCCGGTGATCAGTGAAATCGAATTCGCTGCGCGACACAGCAAAGCAAAGTACGTAGCCATCACCGGAAGCAATGGCAAAACCACCACTACCCTGCTCACTTATCACATCCTGAAAACTGCAGGCATGAATGTGGGATTGGCTGGCAATGTTGGGAAAAGCCTTGCGGCTCAGGTAGCAGATGGTGACCCGTTCGAATGGTATGTGTTGGAGCTGAGCAGCTTCCAACTGGATGGCATGTTCAATTTCAAAGCTGACATCTCCATTCTATTGAACATTACTGAAGACCACCTCGACCGATACGGCTACGATGTCATGAATTATGCGCGATCCAAAATGCGGATTACGCAAAATCAAGACGCCAACTGTTGGTTCATCTACAACCTGGATGACCCAATGACGCTGAAAGTGATGCAAGAATTTGAGCTAAATGCACAGCTCGTACCAATCTCCATCAAACAGAAAACAGAAGGTGTTAGCGCCTTCGCAAACGAAAACGAAATAATCATTAATCCAAATAAAAACCCGTTAACTATGACCATACAGGAACTTGCTCTACAGGGCAAACACAACCTCTACAATTCGATGGCTTCTGGCATTGCAGCCCGAATTATGGAGGTGCGAAAGGATCTGATACGCGAGTGTCTAACAGACTTTCAAAACATCGAGCATCGGTTGGAGCGAGTAAATACTGTTTACGGTATGAACTTCATCAACGACTCAAAAGCGACCAACGTTAACTCAACTTGGTACGCATTGGAAAGCATGGATGCGCCAACAGTTTGGATTGCAGGAGGTGTTGATAAAGGCAACGACTATGATCAGTTGAAAGACATGGTGAAACAAAAAGTGAAAACCTTGGTTTGTCTTGGCAAGGATAACAGCAAATTAATCGAGGCTTTTGGAGATCTCGTTGAGAACATCATCGAGGTGGAAACGATGCGCGATGCTGTTTATCAAGCATACAAGGCCGGATCAAAGGGTGACAACATCCTTCTAAGCCCGGCATGCGCAAGCTTTGATCTGTTTCAGGATTACGAAGATCGAGGCCGTCAATTCAAGGAAGCCGTTCGAAACCTATAAACCTTTTGTCGATGAAACCAATTAATCAATCCGTTGAGCGCGCACTCGAAAACAAACTGGTTGAAGCCAGAAAGGAAACCATGCGCAGATTGGGTGACATTGAGCATCGCCTTGAGTTTGTGGACGAAGTGAACGGGGTGGAGTTTGTGAATGATGCGAAGGCAACTGACATAAACTCAACGTGGTATTCCATCGATTGCATGGACCGACCCATCGTTTGGATTGTGAGCTCTTCTCAATACGAAGACGACTATGCTTTGTTCGGTGAGATCGATGCCAAGAAGGTGCGGGCGTTGATCATCATGGGAACAGCTAAAGAAGAGGTAAAAAAGGCGTTTGAAAACCGCATTGAGTTGATCGGACATGTCAATACGATGAACGAGGCTGTTGCTCACGCTATTCTCATCTCAAACGAAGGCGATGTAGTTCTATTCTCACCTGCCTGCTCTGATTACGACAACTTCAAGCACTATAAGGAGGCAGGCCAGCAGTTTAGAAAGGCAGTAAGAGAAACAAGGTTATAAATGGCAATAATGAAAATCAAACTCGTCATATTAATGCTGGTCATATCGTTGCCTTGCCTCCTATTCTCACAGCAGGTCCAACAATATGAATACTTGACGATGACGCAAAGAATGCATCAAATCAAGATTAGCCGCATCAATGCACCTCTTGAAGTAGTTGATATATCCAGTGAATTAAGCGAGGATAAAAAGGAGTACTTCTGGGATTATCGGCCTCTTATGATTCGAATAAACGAATTCGAAAAGGACGGGTGGGAGTTGTTTTCGAATCAGGTTTACACGGACGGAGCGAGTTTTCAAACAAGTAATTATGTCCTAATGCGCAGAAGAAAACTCTAAGACAAATTGGAAGCACTCCTCAAATACATCAAAGGCGACCGCGCAGTATGGCTCATCATGCTCATGCTGTCGGTGGCGAGTTTACTCTTGGTTTACAGCAGCATCGTGACCTTGGCATACCGCCACCACGATGGCAACACGCTGTACTACCTCTTTCGACACGGCTTCATCCTTGTGTGCGGTTTGGGATTAATGTATTTAGCCCACAAGGTCAAGTTTAGCTACTACTCGAAAATTGCACAGCTAGCCCTATACATCAGCATTCCGCTGTTGCTCTTCACGCTTTTGATTGGTACCAGCCTCAACAGCGCGAACCGCTGGTTGACCATACCGGTGATCAACCAAACGTTTCAAACGAGTGACTTAGCCAAGCTGGCGCTAATCATGTACATCGCGCGCTTTCTCGCGATCAAACAAGATGTCATCAAGGACTTCCAAAAGGGCTTCTTGCCCATGCTTGTTCCAATTTTTATTGTTTGTGGGTTGATTTTACCTGCGGATTTGAGTACTGCCGCTATGCTATTCGTCAATTGCTTGATTCTGATGTTTATTGGTCGCGTCAGTTTAAAGCACATTGGCTTGTTGGTCTTAGCTGGAATCATGGGGCTGGGAATGGTTTACCTTATTGGCAAAGCAATGCCCGGAACGTTTGGTCGATTGGATACTTGGGTCAGCAGAATTGAAACATTCTCCTCTCCTGATGCCGCCTCAAACAACGCCACTTATCAAACGGATCAAAGTAAAATCGCAATAGCCAAAGGAGGAATTGTTCGACTCGCGCCTGGTCATAGCGTGCAGCGAAACTTCCTGCCTCACCCCTATTCAGATTTTATTTACTCCATCGTATTGGAAGAATACGGACTCATTGGTGGAGTCTTCATTCTCCTGCTATACCTAATGCTGCTGTTTAGATCGATCAAGATCGCAGCAAACTGCCCCAGAACATTTGGGGCGTTGCTGGCCATTGGCATTGGATTCAGCCTGGTGTTTCAGGCCATGATCAACATGGCGGTTGCAGTGAACTTGGTACCAGTAACTGGTCAACCGCTTCCGATGGTTTCCATGGGAGGAACCTCCATCTGGTTCACCTGCCTGGCCGTTGGAATCATTTTGAGTGTTAGTGCCGGAGGTGAACTGCCGGTGATCCGCAGACCTAATCAGCCGATTCCAAATGCCGCTTAAGGTCCTGATCAGCGGTGGTGGAACGGGAGGTCACATCTTCCCCGCCATCGCCATTGCCAACACGATCAACGAACTTCAACCTGACACGGAATTCCTGTTTGTTGGTGCAAAGGGCAAAATGGAAATGGAGAAAGTTCCGGCTGCCGGTTACGACATTATAGGACTTAATATCACCGGAATTCAGCGAAGTCTTTCGCTTTCAAACCTGATGTTTCCATTCAAGCTCATTGGTAGTTTGTTCAGTGCACGAGCCATCATCAAAGGATTCAATCCAAATGTCGTTGTCGGTGTTGGTGGATTTGCCAGCGGGCCTGTTCTTCGAATGGCGACATGGATGAAAGTCCCTACCCTGATTCAAGAACAAAACTCCTTTGCTGGCATCACCAATAGATGGGTGGCAGGATCCGTGAATCGAGCTTGTGTCGCGTATGATGGCATGGAAAAGTTCTTTCCAAAAGATCGCATCATCAAAACTGGGAATCCGGTTCGCCAAAACGTGGTTCAAATTGATGGCAAGCGCGAGGAAGCACTAAAGAAATTCGGATTCTCAAATGATAAACCTGTACTCCTCATCATAGGTGGGAGCCTAGGTGCTCGATCGATCAACCAAGCAATGGCCGCTCATGTCGGGCAAGTTTTGGAAGCTGGAATCCAAGTGCTTTGGCAAACCGGTAAACTATTCAGCGAGGAAGGTGAAAAGCTCAAAGCACAATTCAAGGACGAGCCACTGGTCATCACTGACTTCATTTTCGAAATGGACTTGGCATATGCAGCCTCAGACTTTGTGGTGAGCAGAGCTGGTGCGATAGCAGTGAGTGAGCTATGTCTAGTTGGCAAGCCGACCATTTTAGTTCCATTTCCTCATGCAGCCGAGGATCATCAAACTAAAAACGCATTGGCGCTGGTCAATACCGATGCCGCCATTTTGGTGAAGGACAATGAGGCTAAGGACAAGCTCGTTCCTGAAATTTTGAGACTTAACTCTGACTCATCTTTACGCCAAAGGCTAGGAGCGAACATTTTGAAGCACGGTCTTCCCAATGCTGCCAGGGATATTGCGAACGAAGTAATCGCTTTGGCTAAATGAATTTGAGCGAAGTCAAATCGGTTTATTTATTGGGCATCGGAGGAATAGGTATGAGTGCTCTTGCACGATACTTCAAGCGCAATGGAGCCAGTGTATCTGGTTACGACAAAACACCCAGCGACCTGACAGATCAACTCATCGAAGAAGGTATTCCGGTTCATTTTGATGAGCGCACTGAGCACGTAACTCAGGCAGACCTTTATATCTATACTCCCGCCATTCCAAAAAACCACCCTGCATTTGAACATGTCCGCAACATGGGCATGGAATGGTTCAAACGGTCGCAGGTGTTGGAATGGATCACGCAGCAAAGCAAGTGCATTGCAGTTTCCGGGACTCACGGCAAAACAACGACCACGGCATTTCTAGCGCACATCCTTCATGAATGCAAGGCGAATGTGTCGGCCTTCGTAGGTGGCGTCATGACCAACTACGACTCCAATCTGATCGCATCACCCAATTCTGAATACACTGTAGTTGAGGCAGATGAGTACGACCGCTCTTTCCTTCGATTGCATCCTGAAATCGCCATTGTCACCAGCCTTGATCCGGATCACTTGGACATCTATGGCACGTTTGAGCAAATGAAGGCTGACTACCGAACATTCGCCTCCGCTGCCAAAACATTGATCGTGAATGAACGTGTGAAAACTGAGTTTCCGGCTGCGCTTACCTACGGGCAAAATCAAGGCTCTAACTACCAAGTTGTAAACATTCAAGTGGTCGATGGCCGCTTTCAATTTGATGTCCAATTCAAAGATCAACGAATCGGGACATTTCGCTCTTCCCTACCCGGCCGACACAACGTTGAAAATGCACTCGCGGCAATAACGGTTTGTCACCAACTTGGGATTGACATGAAGGCCGTTGAAAATGCGGTTGCATCTTTTAAAGGAGTTCAACGAAGATTCGAACGAGTAGTCGACCAAGAAAACATCGTTTTGGTGGATGATTACGCCCACCACCCAAAAGAGATAGAAGCAGCAATTGGTGCGGCTCGCGAGCTATATCCGAACAAAAAGTTGAGTGTGGTTTTTCAGCCGCATTTATACACCCGAACGCGTGATTTGGAAGATGGATTTGTAGACAGTTTGAGCAAGAGTGATGAACTGATTTTGTTACCCATATATCCGGCTCGGGAAGAGCCTATAAGTGGCGTCAGCAGTGCCAATCTTTTGAATAAATGCCCGTTGAAAACTAAGCTGATGGTCGAAAAATCACACTTGGTTAATGCTGTATTATCGCTATCGCCAGAAGTTGTATTGATGCTTGGCGCAGGCGATATTGACAGACTGGTTAAACCTTTAGCTAAAGCACTGGAAAACAAGGCTTATGTGGAATAAAATCTTACATATCAGCGGTTGGGTGATAGGCATCACTTGCCTATTTGTGCTTCTGGGTGCGTCAATAAATTCGTCTGAACACGCCCATTTAAAGCAGGTTAAGGTCAAAATTGATTTTGGCGAGGGCAACTTCTTCATTGATGAAAAACAGATCACCGAAGTCGTTAGCGACCTAGGCTACATGCCGGACACCACGGCCATGATCGACATTGATCCAGGTAGAATTGAGCACGTGCTAGAAAACAACCCATTCATTCAGGATGCAGAAGTTTATGAAGAACTCAATGGCGCACTTCATGTGGATGTTGAAGTTCGACAGCCGATCCTAAGACTTTACAACCTCAGTGGACAAAGTGTATATCTCGATGAATACGGAAAGTTCATGCCGCTGAGTAGTCGCTACGCGGCTCGAACTCCCATCACGAATGGATTAGTTACGATTGACTTGAAATCACTTGTTGGCCAGGACATCAATCAATTAGGTGACAGTCTGCAGCATCGCGACATCCCCGTGATCAAGGATTTGTATGACATCGTGAGCTACTGCAGGAAGGACAAGTTCTGGAAGGCGCAATTCAACCAATTCTACGTGAACTCTAATCATGAGATTGAGATCATTCCACGTGTGGGTGATCACATCGTGTTAGTTGGTAACGCACAAAACATTGACAAGAAGCTGAACAAACTCAAGCTGTTTTACGACAAAGGCTTGAACAAAACCGGCTGGAACGAATACAAAACGATAAACCTCAAGTACGCAAACCAAGTGGTCTGCGCTAAAAGCTAATCTATGGAGTCGAACGAACAAATCATCGTTGGTTTAGACATTGGTACAACCAAGATCGCCTGCCTTGTTGGAAAGAAAAACGAATACGGCAAGCTCGAGCTGCTCGGCATGGGAAAGGCAGAGTCGGTTGGCGTGCGCAGAGGTGTGGTGAGTCACATCACACCGGCTGTTCAAGCCATTCGCATGGCTGTGGAAGAAGCAAAGCTGAACTCAGGTGTTGAGATTGAGGTGGTCAACGTGGGTATTGCCGGTCAGCACATTAAAAGCTTGCAACACCGGGGCGTGATCACGTTGGATAATTTGGAAGATGAGATCAGCCAAAAGGATGTGGATGCCTTGATTGAAGACATGCACAAATTGGTGCTCCCTCCGGGTGAGTCCATCATTCACGTGCTCCCACAAGACTTTATCGTGGACAACGAAAGCGGGATTAAAGATCCGATCGGCATGAGCGGCATTCGTTTAGAAGCGAACTTCCACATCATTACGGGTTTGGTTACTGCAGTTCAGAACATTTACAAGTGCGTTCGAAAAGCGGAGTTGGAAGTAGCTGATTTGACATTAGAGCCTTTGGCATCATCAGATGCAGTCTTGAGCGCAGAAGAAAAAGAAGCTGGTGTTGCATTAGTTGACATCGGTGGTGGAACAACAGATGTAGCCATCTTCCAAGATGGTATCATTCGCCATACTGCTGTGATTCCATTTGGTGGAAACATCATCACGGACGACATCAAGGAAGGCTGCACGATCATCCGAAAGCAAGCAGAGTTATTGAAAGTGAAGTTCGGATCAGCATTAGCTAGCGAGAATCAGGCGAACGACATCGTAGTTATTCCTGGTTTGAACGGACGAGAACCAAAAGAGATCAGCGTTAAAAACCTGGCACACATCATTCAAGCTCGCATGGAAGAAATCATCGAGCAGGTTTACTTCGAAATCCGCAATTCTGGTTTCGAGCGCAAGCTGATTGCCGGTATCGTGATCACTGGCGGTGGTTCACAGTTGAAGCACATTTCTCAATTGTTCGAATACCTGACGGGTATGGATACACGAATCGGATACCCTACTGAGCACTTGGCATCCGGCAATGACAAGGTAGCCAGTCCAATGTATGCCACTGGTGTGGGCTTAGTATTGAAAGGATTTGAATATGCTGATCGCCAGCAACGCAGGGTTTCATCTGTGGGCGCAGTAAAACCAAAAAAGAAAAACGGACTGTTCGATAAAATCCTCAGCAAGGGAAAAGAGTGGTTTGAAGAAGACGACCAGTTTTAATTGAATAAAGACTATTAATCAAAATCGATATTATGAAATTCGATCTGCCAAAAGAGAACTCAAACATCATCAAGGTACTTGGTGTAGGTGGTGGCGGTAGCAATGCCGTTAATCACATGTTTCGACAAGGAATCAATGGCGTAGACTTCTTGGTTTGCAACACTGACCAACAGGCATTGGACGTAAGCCCAGTGCCACTCAAAGTTCAATTGGGTGCTACATTGACCGAAGGTCGCGGTGCAGGATCTATTGCTGAAGTGGGCAAGAATGCCGCAATGGAAACCATTGACGACATTAAAGACATCATTTCTTCCAACACCAAAATGGTCTTCATCACTGCCGGAATGGGCGGTGGAACCGGAACTGGTGCAGCGCCTGTTATTGCGAAAACGGCTCGTGAAATGGGCGTTTTAACGGTTGGTATCGTGACCATGCCATTCTTCTTCGAAGGCAAGAAAAGAAGGCTGCAGGCAGAGCAAGGAATTGAAGACATCCGTGAAAACGTGGATACATTGCTCATCATTAACAATGAGAAACTTCGTGAAATGTGCGGTAATCTTCCAATCGCTCAAGCCTTCGCAATGGCCGATGACGTATTGACGACAGCGGCAAAAGGCATTGCTGAAATCATAACACGGACGGGATACATCAACGTTGACTTTGAAGATGTACGTACCGTCATGAGCGACTCAGGAGTTGCCATCATGGGTTCTGCATCTGCTACAGGTGAGGAACGAGCAATCAAGGCTGTAGAGAAGGCATTAGCTTCTCCTCTGTTGAACGATAACAACATCGAAGGAGCACGCT
This sequence comes from Flavobacteriales bacterium, assembly GCA_041391765.1. Taxonomy (GTDB): domain Bacteria; phylum Bacteroidota; class Bacteroidia; order Flavobacteriales_G; family Salibacteraceae; genus SHAN690. The sequence goes on from JAWKNJ010000015.1 coordinate 118,823, forward strand.
ACGTGTTACTTAACATCGCATTCGGAAACCAAGAAGTTTTGATGGACGAAATCAGCGACATCACAGATTACATCCAAGATGAGGCGGGTGCTTCAGCTGATGTCATTTGGGGATACGGCCACGATGAAAGTTTGGGTGATGCTCTTTCAGTAACGATCATCGCTACGGGTTTCAACCAAAATCCGAACACAGGAGTGAATGCTGAGCGCAACGTTCAGAAAAGAAAACTCAATTTGGAGGAACCTACTCATGAAGCAACTCAGGCAAACGTTCCGACTCCAGAAGTAAAAGAAGATGAGCCGTTCTTGCGAAAGGTCGAGGAGGAAAAGCAAGAGGAATCAAAGCCAACATTCGAGCGCCCAGCCGAAAGCCAGCGGGTATTTGAATTTGAGGTGACTCGCCATAATTTGGAATCATCCAACGAAGAAGAAGCTGAGGAAAAAGAAGAAGAGACTGAAGAAATCGAGCAGCCTTTCTTGAAGAAAGTGGAAGATGCTGAGGTCGAATCTTCGGAAGAAGTAACCGAAGATCCTGATGAAGAAATTGTCATGAAATCCAATGCCCCACAACCAGAGGAAACTAAGCAGTGGGAGCCATATCGAAGGACTGAAACATCGGAGAATCCAAAACCAGTCGTCAGTGAGCAACCTTCTTTCAAGACAACGACTCCTGAGCCACAGGCAAGGCAGGAATCGGAAGACAAGCCCTCACGCGAGGAACAGAGCAAGAGAGCTACAGATCGCTTAAGTCGCCTTCGCGATTTGAGCATGAAGCTTAGAACACCTTCCGGAATGTCGGATTTGGAAAATGAACCTGCATTCAAGAGAAAGCAGATTAATCTGGACGATATTCCTCACTCTGGCGAATCAAGCGCAAGCAGATTCACCCTTAGTGAAGAAGAAAATGAAGACGGGGAAAAAAAAACTAAACTAAGACCGAATAATCCGTTTCTCCACGATAACGTGGACTGAGGACATTTCAGATCCTAATTCTTCAAGCCGACCAAATGGTCGGCTTTTTTGTTTGTCGATCATATTCCCGCACCCAACGTTTCAATAGTTAATTTCGTTTCCCAGTCAACCATTGCTTTCCTTATTCGTTTAAGGATATTGCACTTAACCTGAATCCATGAAAAAACTAATACTAGCCCTCGTTGTATTACTAACATATTTCAATCAAACAAATCAAGCTCAGACTGCAGTTTGGGCTAAGAAAATTGGGGGAAGCAGTGTTGAATACAAAACAAGGGCCGTTCACGATAGCCTGGGTAATATTTATATCGCTGGATCTGGCAGTAATCCAACCATAGGTTCATACACCCTTCCTACTCAGGGCATCGATGCTTATCTGATGAAGCTTGATTCAGATGGAAATTTAATATGGGCAAAAAGAGCAGGAGGCACAAGTTCGGATTACGGAATTGATGTCGCAACAAACGATAATGGTGATGTATACTTCACTGGAACGTGCCTGCTTTTCGGAACGAACAACACCATTTCGCTAGGTGATACCTCCATCGTTGTTACGCTCATTGGGTCCAGCACCAACTATGTCAACTTCATAGCCAAGTTCGATACTGCCGGGAACTTTTCTTGGGCCAGAATTGAACGAAACTTACAATTTGGGTACACAACTGCAATTGCAGCTGATGCGAATGGAAATGCCTATTTGCAAAGTGCATTTAACACAAGTTATTACGTTGATGGTGACACTGTATATACACCTTCTTTTGGATATAATCACATCATTACAAAGTACGATCAGTTCGGCAACTTTGAATGGTATCGCCATATCAAAATGAACGCTTCCGTTAGTCCCTCTGTCTTTTACCATTACAATGGAATGGTTGTGGACGCAAGTAATAACGTATACTGCACCGGCACATACGATGATTCAGTCAGGGTCAACACCTCCGTAGAATACTCGTTGAGCGGTTCATATGATGTATATCTTTTAAAATTGAATTCATCGGGCACTGTTCAATGGTTAAAGGATGGAGGGAGCACGGGGACAGACTATGCTTGCGATCTTGCCATCGATAATTCCAATACATTATTCCTATCGCTATATACTGGCGGCAATATTTTCTTCGGATCACAATCGTTTACTGGTTCGGGACAGGCCGCCATTGTTAAGTATAACTCATCTGGAACAGCTCAGAACATTTATGGAAGTACTGGATCAACTAACTGCTGGCCTTATGGCATAGATGTAGACGATTCAGGAAATTTTTATGTAGGAGGTTATTTCATTGGAAATAACACATTTGGTAGTCATCAAATCCTTGCAACCTCTAGTGCTGATTTGTGGATGGCGAAGTACGATTATGTCAATAGTTCTTGGGATTTTGCTGTCTCACCTGACGCAAGCTCTTCATCAGAATGGATTACCACAATTGCCGCCTTTAACACGGATCAGGTTTATGGTAGCGGTCTGAATTTAGGATCCGTTAATTTAGGTAATGCTTCCATCGCCACCGGATCGAGTTATGATAACTTTTTGGTGAAATTCGGCAATTGTGAAAACCTTGTGGCCGCTGCATCAAGCAGCAATGGCTCCTCAGGGTTTTGTAGTGGAGAGTCCCTTACGATTAATGCCGATACAAATTCCTCATACGATTACCAGTGGCTTTATAATGGCTCGATTATTTCCGGAGAAATTAATGAATCCTATACTGTATCCACGTCTGGAAACTACTCTGTTGTAATCGATAGCGGAGGTTGCCTTGACACAAGTAACGTCCTAGCAATCACGGCCTTCGTTAGTCCAACCGTAACTCATTCAAATATTCCAGCCGTTTGCGACTCAGATCCTCCGTTTATATTATCTGGAGGAAGTCCTTCAGGTGGCACGTATACTGGCAGCGCAGTGACAGGAGGAAACACATTCAACCCAAACCTTGCTGCTACAGGAAATAACTTCGTAACATATTCATACACAGATACAAACGGATGCGCGGATAGTGTAACCAAAACAATTAATGTTCAACAATCCCCAGCAATATTTACAACCACAATAAACGTTTGCGAGACTGGAGCTTCAATTTCACTAACTTCTTCGGCATATGGATGGCCAACGGGAGGAACTCATAGCGGACCTGGAGTCGTCTCCAATATTTTTTACCCAAACATAGCAGGCCCCGGAACACATACGATACATTATTACTCATCCAACGGATGTGAATCAGCTGATTCAATCGTTGCCACAGTGGTGGCTGCGCCAACGGTTAATGCGGGAACGTATCCAAACAAGTGTGTGACAGCCAGCCCTTTTGCTCTAGTTGGAACTCCATCAGGTGGAACTTTTAGTGGGGGTTTTTATGTAATTGGAACTGGATTCTACCCCAGTTTTGCCGGTGCAGGTACTCATCCAGTAATTTACACTTACTCTTCAGGTGGTTGCACAGTAGCAGATACGGCATATGTACAAGTAGACGCAGTACCCTCTACCACCATAAGTTCACTTCCAAGCCAATGTGCTAATAGCGACACAGTTCTGTTGACTCCATATGGTTCACCAAGTGGTGGAACGTTTTCGGGTACAGGAGTCTCTTCGAATATTTTCAACCCGGCTTCATCAGGTGTAGGGACATTTACGATGACGTATACTTTCACAAATGCATGTGGTACCTACACGGATACTGAGCCTATTACCGTCAATAGCCTACCTAGTTTGTCCATATCTTCGACCAATGTAAGTTGCTTCGGTGGCAATGATGGATCTGCCACCGGAACAGGATCCGGCACTTCAGCCCCATACACTTACGCGTGGAGCAACTCAGCAAACACGGCCACCGCTTCTGGTCTTATCGCAGGTACATACACGGTGACCGTAACGGACAACAACACATGCACAACCTCAAATTCGGTTACAATTACACAGCCGACTCAATTGGTTGTTAGCTCAAATTCAAATCCAACTTCTTGCAATGGAGGTAGTGATGGTGTTTCTAGTGCTTTCGCCTCTGGTGGAACAACAAGCTATACTTATGCTTGGAGCAACGCTGCAACTACTGCTATTATTACGGGACTATCTGCTGGAACATACACGGTAACTGTGACTGATGCTAATGGTTGCACCGCAACTTCGAGCACAACCGTAACCCAACCCACCGCAGTCTCCCCATCCATCACAGTTAATAACAACGTCAGTTGTTTTGGTGGATCAAACGGTTCATTGACCGCGAGTGCAACAGGGGGAACAGGAACAAAAACATTCGTTTGGAGCAACGCGGCTACCACGGCTACCGTTACTGGCCTTGTTGCCGGTACATACACGGTGACCGCTACCGATGCCAACGGTTGTACCGCAACTGCTTCAGCTACGATCACTCAACCTACTGCACTTTCGGCCTCGGCTTCGGTTAACAATAACGTCAGCTGCTTTGGCGGTGCCAACGGTTCGGCCACAGCATCGGCTTCCGGTGGAACAACAACTTACTCCTACGCCTGGAGCGGTGGCGGAACTTCTGCTACCAAGACAGGCATGAGTGCAGGCACCTACACAGTTACTGTCACTGACGCCAACGGTTGTACTTCAACTGCTTCGGTCACCATCACTCAACCGGCCACTGCTGTTGCTGCTTCGGCTTCGGTCAACAACAACGTAAGCTGTTTTGGCGGGGCTAATGGTTCGGCTACTGCATCAGGTAGTGGTGGAACACCTACCTATTCCTACGCTTGGAGCGGTGGCGGAACTTCCGCTACTAAAACCGGCATGAGTGCGGGCACTTACACCGTCACTGTGACCGATGCTAACGGTTGTACTTCAACTGCCTCTGTCACCATCACTCAACCTACCGTACTTGCTGCCTCGGCTACTGTAAATAACAACGTCAGCTGCAACGGTGGATCAAACGGTTCCATTACTGCTTCCGGAACAGGCGGAACTACTTCATACACTTATGCTTGGAGCAACGCGGCCACCTCGGCTACCATCACCGGACTCAGTGCAGGAACATATACGGTAACCTTGACCGATGCCAATGGATGTACGGCTACTGCCTCAGCTACCATTACTCAGCCTGCCGTACTTGCAGCATCAGCTACCGTGAACAACAACGTGAGTTGTAACGGTGGATCAAACGGATCGATTACGGCTTCCGGAACGGGTGGAACTACAACATACTCTTACTTGTGGAGCAATGCAGCTACCACAGCTACGGTTACTGGTCTTGCGGCTGGAACTTATACGGTTACACTTACCGATGCCAACGGTTGTACCGCAACCGCTTCGGCATCGATCACTCAACCAACGGTGCTTTCGGCCTCGGCTTCTGTCAACAACAACGTCAGCTGCTTTGGCGGTGCTAACGGTTCGGCCACAGCCTCTGCTTCCGGTGGAACAACAACTTACTCCTACGCCTGGAGCGGTGGTGGAACTTCCGCCACTAAAACCGGCATGAGCGCGGGCACTTACACCGTCACTGTGACCGATGCCAACGGTTGTACTTCAACTGCTTCGGTCACCATCACTCAACCGGCTACGGCTGTTGCAGCTTCGGCTACCGTCAACAACAATGTCAGCTGCTTTGGCGGTGCCAACGGTTCGGCCACAGCATCGGCTTCTGGTGGAACACCCACCTACTCTTACGCTTGGAGCGGTGGCGGAACTTCCGCTACTAAAACCGGCATGAGTGCGGGTACTTACACCGTCACTGTGACCGATGCCAACGGCTGTACTTCAACTGCTTCGGTCACCATCACTCAACCGGCTGCTATCACCATACCTACATTGACCAGAACCAATGTGAGTTGTAATGGTGGATCGGATGGAACATTGACTGTCGTTCCATCAGGGGGAACCCCCGCCTACACCTACGCATGGAACAACGGTGCAACTTCTGCAACAGCCACAGGACTCAGTGTAGGAACGTACACGGTAACGGTGACCGATGCCAACGGTTGTACACAAACCAAATCAAGAGCGATTACTCAACCTTCTGCTGTTTCTGCTTCAGCTACGGTCAACAATAACGTCAGCTGTAACGGTGGAGCCAATGGCTCTATCACTGCCAGCGCAACAGGGGGAACAGGAACCAAAACATACATATGGAGCAATGCGGCTACCACAGCTACCATCACCGGGCTTGCGGCAGGAGCATACACCGTAACGGCTACCGATGCCAATGGATGTACGGCTACAGCTTCCGCAACGATCACTCAACCTACTGCCCTTTCAGCCTCGGCTTCTGTCAACAACAACGTCAGCTGCTTTGGCGGAGCAAACGGTTCGGCTACAGCATCGGCTTCCGGTGGAACAACAACGTACTCCTACGCCTGGAGCGGTGGCGGAACTTCGGCTACAAAAACCGGCATGAGTACAGGTACTTACACCGTCACTGTGACCGATGCTAACGGTTGTACTTCAACCGCTTCCGTAACGATCACCCAACCTGCCACACCTGTCGCTGCCGCTGCAACGGTTGACAACAACGTGAGCTGCAACGGTGGATCCGATGGCGGTGCTACGGCCTCTGCAACCGGTGGAACTACAACGTATTCTTATCTCTGGAGCAACTCGGCTACTACCGCTGCTATTACTGGAGTAGCTGCCGGAACATATACCGTGACCGTCACCGATGCCAACGGTTGTACTTCAACAGCTTCGGCTACCATCACTGAGCCTGCTGCTTGTGGCTACTGCTACGGTGGACAACAACGTGAGCTGCAACGGTGGATCCAATGGTGGTGCTACCGCTTCTGCTACTGGTGGAACTACAACGTATTCTTACCTCTGGAGCAACGCAGCTACTACCGCTTCTATTACTGGTGTAGCGGCCGGAACATATACCGTGACTGTGACCGATGCCAACGGTTGTACTTCTACCGCTTCGGCTACAGTAACTCAGCCTACGGTGCTCACTGCTTCCACTTCCGTCAACAACAACGTAAGTTGCAATGGCGGTGCTGACGGTTCAGCTACGGCATCCGGTTCGGGTGGAACAACAACATACTCTTATCTATGGAGCAACTCCGCTACTACGGCTACGGCTACTGGACTTAGTGCTGGAACATACACCGTAACGGTGACCGATGCCAACGGTTGTACTGCCACAGCTACGGCTACCATCACCGAGCCTGCCGTGCTTACGGCTTCTGCTTCCGTGAACAACAACGTGAGCTGTAATGGTGGTGCTAACGGATCGGCTACCGCTGCCGGCTCCGGTGGAACAACAACGTACTCTTACCTCTGGAGCAACTCGGCTACTACAGCTACAGCAACTGGGCTGAATGCCGGTACTTATACGGTTACCGTAACAGATGCCAACGGTTGTACGGCTACGGCTTCAACCACTATTACGGAGCCTACCACACCGCTTTCGGCTTCCGTGGTTGTTGATAGCAACACGACATGCGCATCATCGGCCACAGGCGTTGCCACAGCTACCCCAGCAGGAGGAACTCCAACGTACTCTTATAACTGGAGTAACAGCAGCACAACGAATGTGGCAAACAACCTAGGTACGGGAACTTACACCGTGACCGTGACGGATGCCAATGGATGCACAGTAACTAACAGTATCACTATTGTGGTTGAAGACACTGTTGACCCGACCGCCATAGCTCAAAATTTAACCGTTTACTTGAACGCAGCTGGGCAAGTTACCATCTTGGCCAATTCGGTTGACAATGGATCTTATGACGATTGCGAAATTGATACCATCACGATCAGCCAATCAAACTTTGATTGTTCGGATATCGGATCAAATTCAATAACGATGACAGTTCTTGATGTAAACGGGAACTCTAGCAGTACCTCAGCAACAATCACAGTTATTGATACCATTGCACCGACTGTACTTGTGAATAACATCACAGTGTATTTAGACAACAGCGGAAATGCCAGCATCAATGCATCAATGATCAATAATGGTTCGTATGACAGTTGCGGTATTGGTTCCATGTCGCTGGACAACACAACGTTTGCATGTGCTGATTCTGGATCCAATAATGTTGTGTTGACGGTCACCGATGTCAACGGAAATGCTTCATCTGCTACAGCGGTTGTAACTGTAATGGATACGGTTTCACCAAACATGTCTTCGCAGAATTTCACAGCCTACTTAAACGCCTCAGGTGATGCTCTAATACTGGTAAATGACATCAACAACGGGTCGAGTGATAACTGTGATCTTGATACCATGTGGCTGGATCAATATGGGTTTGTATGTGCGGATACTGGTACGAATACAGTCACATTATTTGGCCGAGACGTTAGCGGGAATATTGGATCAGTCAGCGCAATTGTGACCGTTCTAGACACCATTTCACCAACCGCCACAACACAAAACATAATCGCTTACTTAGATATGAACGGTGATGTAACCGTCACCGATGCAATGGTTGATAATGGGTCTTATGATAACTGTGGAATCCAGAGCTACACGCTTAGTCAAGAGGACTTTGATTGTGGTGATGTCGGAAACAACACTGTTACTCTGACAATTGTCGATTTCAGCGGAAATACTTCATCCACCAACGCAACAGTAACCGTGATGGACACGGTTTCACCAACTGTGATGGTGAATAACCTGACCGTTTATCTCGATGTGAATGGAAGTGCTACAATCACCACAGCCATGATAGACAATGGTTCATACGACAGTTGCGGTATTGCATCCATGACGCTAAGTCAAACGAGCTTTGGTTGCGGTGATTTAGGAGCAAACAACGTAACGCTAATAGCTACGGACGTCAACGGAAATTCCAGCGGTGCAGTGAGCATTGTAACGGTCCTTGACACCTTAACGGAAGTTGCCATCAATATAGACAACATAATCACTTGCAATGGTCTTACGAACGGTCAATTGACAGCTTCAGCTTCAGGAATGTTGTCAACCTACTCATACAGTTGGAACACAACGGCAACAGCAGCAACCATTGGTTCGTTAGGCGCAGGTACTTACACCGTAACCGCAACAGATGCGAATGGATGCTTCGCAACAGCAGAAGAATCACTCGTAGAACCATCTGCCTTGGCCGGAACACTTGCCGCTGCGGACATTACTTGCTTTGGTGCGGCTGACGGCTATGTAAAAGTCACGGCTTCTGGTGGAACTACTGGATATAACTATAGTTGGAACAATTCATCCTCAGCTGATTCTATCGGTGGCTTATCCGGAGGAACATTCACTGTTACCGTGACAGACGCAAACGGTTGTGGTATAACGTTGGATACCACATTATTCGAACCTACCCAACTGGTAGTTTCAGTAGACCTCCCGGACCCATCGCTCTGCGTGGGTGACTCTATCGGAATAGCAGCTGCGATTGCCAGCGGAGGAACAACTCCTTATGGATATGCTTGGCAAGGATATGCAAGTACGAATGATACATTGTTTGGATTACCTGCCGGAACATACACAGTCAATATCCTGGATGCAAATGGTTGCTTGGCTACAAACAGTGCCACAATAACACAGGATACGCTTCCGATCGTTTCATTGAACCTTCCTTTGGATAGCGTCTGCGAATCAACTATTCCAACCGCATTGAGTGGAGGAATGCCCCTAAGCGGAACATACTCAGGTTTGGGAGTTAGCGGAGGCAACTTCGTAAGCTCAGGGTTGTCCGCATTTGTTCAGATCGGTTATGCATTCACTGATGCCAACGGTTGTACGGGTGCAGCCAGCGATTCAATTTGGGTAACTCCAATTCCGAATATCAGCTTCTCGCTTGATCCTGTTGAGCTTTGTGGTGGCCAATCTATTGCCTTGAATTTTGCTTCACCATCGGGAGGAATCTGGATTGTTGACTCAACCCTAATTGACACGGCAAACATGACTATAGTGGCTCCAGATGAGGATTTGGTTCTTGAAGGAGTTTATGCCTATGCAAATGTCTGTTTCACTGATACTGACACATTTGCAATTATTACGCATGCGAATCCGGTTGTTGACTTGGGTGAAGATATTTTGCTGTGCAACGCATCAACGATAGAATTAAATGCAGGAAATCACACGTCATACCATTGGTTTGATGGTAGCCAAGACCCTGTGACGGTGGTTAATGACGGTGAAGAGCCTCTGACACAAGACTTGAATGCATGGGTTTCAGTGACCAATGAATTCGGTTGTGAGGGTTCTGACACAGTATTGATCGATATAAGCGAGCAGCCTACATTCTACCTGGGAGACAACATTCAAGCTTGTTTGAAGGAAAGTATCACGCTTACAGTTGACAACGTATATGACAACTTCATGTGGAGCACAGGTGAAACTGGAACATCCATTTTGGCGCATGATGGTAGTGTGATTATGCCTGGCCCATACCAGTTCTGGGTAGAAGGTTCCAACAACTCAGGTGATTGTAGCTTCTCCGATACTATCTACATTACGCTTGAGGATTGTGATTCAAGTTATGTCGGTGTTGAAGAACCTGTGGCATTGACTGAAGTTTCATTCTCGGTTTATCCCAATCCGACCCGTGATTTCTTCAATGTTGGCAGCCAACTCTCGACTGACAGGCTTGATCGGGTTGTGATGATCGGAGTAAGAGGTGAAATAGCCAGGATCTACAATGTGAGCACTTGGACAAACACTACTGAAGGACAAATCCAGCTTGATATTCGTGACTTATCGAATGGTATTTACATCATGCAGATTGAACACGAACTTGGAGTAAATACAGCAAGAGTAATTGTCGGCAAATAAGCCGGCAATTACTCCTTTGCCCTTTCGATCTTAATTCCAACTTCCATTACGAGTTGAAGGTCTTCTTTGGCCATTCTGTGCTCGATGGCAAATTCAACATGTCCGGCATCAAAATGGTGTCTTTCTAACATTGGAAACTCAACATCCCACATGTCACCTGAACCATCTCCAAGGTATTCTTTATTGTCGGCAATGATTGGAACTGAGTACTCGAACATTTCATCCGTTTGGGAATCTCTCATCTGCATTCTGATACCAACATCCTTGTATGGAAATCCGTGTACGTGACGAAACAGGAAAACTACATTATAGTTCCCCGACTCCTTTATTTCTGCATTGAAAGTTTGAATGTCCGATTGTCGCCAAGTCATGTCAGGCATTTCATGCAATTGGCGAAACACCCACAGAAGCCCGCATGAACTTACAGTTACTATAATTCCAGTCAATAAAATGAGCTTCTTCATTATTACGTCTTTTAGCAAGCTTAAAAATTAAATTTGACCCATTCTAAAAAACGGACCATGAGTATCGCACAAAACATCAATGACGACATCAAGAAAGCCATGTTGGCTAAAGACAAAAAACGCCTCGAAGCTATCCGTGCCATAAAAAGTGCTGTTTTGCTGCTAAACACCTCAGGCACAGGTGAAGTAGGCGATGATGACGTAATCAAGGCGATGCAAAAAATGGTAAAGCAGAGAAAAGACGCTGCGGCTATCTACGAAGAACAAGGTAGGGCCGACATGGCAGAGGAGGAACTTTACCAAGCAGGAGTAATTGAAGAATATCTACCGGCAATGATGTCAGAGGATGATGTCCGTAAGGTTGTACAGGATAAAATCGCTGCTTCAGGCGCAACAGGACCTCAGGACATGGGCAAGGTAATGGGGCCTATCATGGGACAGTTGCAAGGGAAGGCAGATGGCAAGTTGATTTCACAATTGGTGAAAGAAGAGCTCGGAAAGCTTTAGAAATACAAACTCAATTTCAAATTCAACCTCAAAAAATCTGTGGTTGAATTTGAAATTGAGTTTGAGGATTTAACGGGAAGTCAGTCTATACGACAACCCGAACTTGATCAGCGTATTATAGTCATTCACGTCACCTGACTTGAACACTGCATTATCGGTAGCGTCAAGGAAGCCAAGTTGCATGGCGGCAGTGGCATCCCAGCGTTCAGCAAAGGAGAATCGGTAGTTTACCACCGCAGCTGCGTCAAAAGACTGGAATCCGTTTTTGTCAGAGATGTACTTTGAGGTAGTCGGTTCACCTGTTGCCGAATATTCCTCTTTTGCAATCACAGCGATTAGCGGATTGATCTGCATACCTCCTCCAACCGTGTGGCGTGCGCCAAAGCGATGACCAAATCCCACAAAAATGCTCGCGTAGTTTGCCGAAACAGGCGTGATGTCGATTTGAGACCCTGCTACATTTCCGGTAAACGCAGAGTTTTTGGTCAAGGAGCCTCGATTAAACAATCCCAGACCCAGATCAAAATGCAACGATTGGGAAACATGATACATGGCTAATGCTTGAACATGAAGACCGGCTGATGGAGCCATTCTCTTCTTGCCCAAATCATGGTATCCTGGTGCACCGAGAGCCCCAAACTCTCCAAACAACTGAATTTTTCTCAATTCCTTCATGAAGGGCTCGCCAAATCGATTCGGAGTCAAGAGGGTTGATCTATGATTTCCCAAGCTAATCTCGAATCCGCTCATCAAATCAAGGTGGTCACTAAATCGGAGTTTAGCCACTTCCAGGCTCACCGTTTGGGCTAATGCAGCTTCCGGTTGATCCTCGAGCTCATCAAAACCAAGGTCCATGTCATCCAAGAAGTCATCAAATCCCGGTGGCATTTGTACTGAGTGATCCGTTTTAATTACTGATTCAGCTTTCGCTGGCTCCAATTTCTCAACTATTGCATTCGCTACATCCAACTTTTGATTCTCGGATGACTTACTATCAGCATCAACCGCTTGACTTTTTAGCGAAGCAGAGTTATTTGACTTGATACTAGTTTCTAATACTGCAACACCATTTGTAGTTTCTGGTTCTTTGTCAGAAACCTGCTCATTTTCAGCATTCGATGCTTGAATAGCTTCAATATTTGAATTTTTTTCTCGTTCAAAATCTCCCGCATAGGATGTAGACTCTATGGGCTGAGACGATTCAATCCACTCAACATCAGCTGTTTCGACCTGTTCACCCGAAAACATATAAACCAAGCCCGCAGCCAAAATTGCCGCAACTGGAATGAGCAACATCAGAAGCTTCTTCAGGAAAAGAAACTTATAATGCTTCGCCAGCATTTTCTCTGCACCAGACCATGCCGCAGCAGAATAAGCAACCTCTCGCCCTTCCAGCTTGGACTTAAACAGATCGTCTATGTTATTGATATCACTCATTAAAACAGCGCTATCGTCATCATTCTTTTCATTGTCTCTTTGATCATTTCCTGAAGCGACTTTCTCGCGAATGACACATGCCATTTACTTGTTCCATCACTCATCCCCAGCATCTCACCAATTTCCTTATGTGAGTAGCCTTCGATGGCATAGAGGTTAAACACCTTTCTGCTCATGTCAGGCAATTGCTGAATCATTTTTTCCAACTCCTCTGCATCCAGCTGCTGTGCAGCTTCATTGAAATCGACCTGATGCGACACCCGCACTTCCTCGATATCAACTCCCGACATATTTTCCCTTCGCTTCTTATCTCGTCTAAACTCGTCAATGATCGTATTCACAGTGATCCTGCTAATCCAGGATCCAAATGGAATTTCTTCCCTGTATTTATCGAGATTGGTAATGATTTTCAAAAAAGCCAGATTGAGTAATCCTTCAGCATCCTCCCTGTTGGAAGCGTATCGTCTGCATATGGCCATGAGAAACCCAAAACAATGGCGATAAAGCTCATTGTGTGCTTTGCGGTCGTTTTTACGACAGCGAACAAGCAGCTCGGGTTTAACTTGCATGCTACGAAATACGCACCTTTCGGGGTCTGCGTTGCCTTTTCGGCAAATTCAATCTGTTTTTTGCTCTTCATCATCAACCCTGAAACACAGGATTAATCCTATTTGAACAGCATCACGCAGATTGAATTAACGGGGTTGGGTGGAACACAAGAAAGGCTCGAAAAAAAAATTCGAGCCTTTATAATGATCGTTATGGACGATTATTTTACCTCAAGCACAAATGGGATTCGCGCTTGCACACCTTCCATTTGCTTCACCGTCTCAATTTGCTTCACCCACTTGTATTCTTCTCCGAACACCCATTCACCCACAGTTGCCTTAGCATCTACGGAGAAGTCTTCGAAGAATTCCTCCCATGGGTTTTTCTTCTTAGGAAGTTCGATCAAATCGTAGTCATTTAGCTCCGCCTGAGCCGCGGCATAGGCAATTGCATCATCCAATGAGCCGAGCTCGTCAATCAAGCCGATTTCCAAAGCATCTGTTCCAACCCAAACTCGGCCGCGACCAATAGAATCAACCATTTCGATTGACATACCACGTCCTTCCGCTACGCGACCAATGAATTCTTCATACGTTTCAGTTACGTAATCATTGAATAGAGCCATTTCAGCTTCATCGAATCCTCGCTTCATCGATCCAAAGTCAGAGTGCTTGTTAGTTTTAACTCCGTCAAATGTGATTCCCATTTTATCCGTCACCAACCCCCGAACATCAGGTATCAAACCGAACACTCCTATGGAACCAGTGATGGTATTAGGACTTGCAAAAATTCGATCTGCGTGAGTACTTATATAGTATCCTCCGCTAGCTGCCACACTCCCCATTGATACAATGAATGGCTTTTCTTCTGCAGCCAGTTTGGCTTCTCTCCAAATCACATCACTCGCCAAGGCCGATCCACCAGGTGAAACCACTCGCATTACGATGGCCTTCACATCATCATCTTCTCTGGCTTGACGAATGGCCTTCGCCAGTGTTTCTGAACCAATGTTTTCGTGATCGCCTTCACCGCTACCGATTCCTCCAATCGCATAAATAAGCGCAATTTCATCCTTCAGCTCCCAGCTCTTTTCATCGTCATCATTTTCATCCAATTTATGATCAGCGCGTGCATAATCCTCTATTTCAACAATGTCGATGTCATCATCTTCTTCTAATCCCAGCTTGCCTCGCAGATTCGCTAGTATTTCATCGTAGTATGCTAATCCATCTACCAAACCAAGGTCAACCGCATCTTCAGGCTTTCTGATTTTCAGTTCATCAACGATGGAATTCAAATCTTGCAATGACATGTTCCTTGATTCAGCAATTTCAGCCGACATCTTTGACCACAATACATCAACAATGCGCTGAATTTGTTCGCGGTTTTCAGGGCTCATGTCTTCTCGAGTAAAGGGCTCAATGGCACTTTTAAACTTGTTGTCAGGTCCTTTAATGGCAACGGCCTTCACTCCCAACTTTTCCATCGTGTTCTTAAAATATGCCACCTCAGAACCCAAGCCGTGAACCTCAATCAAACCTTCCTGGAACATATACAGTTCACTAGCCGCTGTAGCAATGTAGTACGCACCTTGTGTGTAAACCTCATTGTAGGCCAACACGAACTTGCCACTATCTTGAAAGTCGATGAGCGCATTTCTCACCTCATCCACTGTCGCCATGCTACCGTTGAAAAAGCTGCCTTTTAGATATATTCCTTTGATGCGTTCATCATTCTTGGCATCTTTCAATGCTTTCAAAAAAGTTCGAAGCTCCATACCTCGCTCGTCATCAAATCCTTCAAACTCAATATTCTCAAATGGCGATGGTGCTGTGCGTTCTACTATCTGATCTTCCAAGTCAACAACGAGCACTGAATTTGACTTGATTTTTTCTTTCTTCTCAGACTTTCCGGCCATCATAATGGCAGAACCTATTATTCCAGCAATGATCATTCCTGATATAAAGAACATAAACGTCAGGCCAATGATGGTACCCAACGTGGAGGCGAACATGAATTTAAAAAACTGTTTCATTTTATTTGATTTAGAACGATCAGCCGCTATTTACAATCTCAAATAGCATTTTGATCTAATATTCGCAGCAAACTTATTTGGTGTGACTACCAGATATTGCTGGAATTTGACGAGTGGTTGAAATGTTAATTCGATGGGTAAAATGACAAGACAGGCATACCTTTTATTAGGATCGAATCAAGGTGACAGCAGTGAAATGCTACGTAAGGCCATCCAACAAATTCATGAACACTTAGGTCCGGTATTAAAAGCTTCATCAGTTTACAAAACCGCACCATGGAAAATGGAATCAGATCAATGGTTTTTGAATCAGGTGCTATGCGTGGAAATAAATAAGTCAGCTACTCAGGTTCTTGAAACAACACTAACTGTTGAAGCATCTCTTGGCCGAATCAGAAATGAATCAAATACCTACCAATCTCGCAACATTGATATTGACATCCTTTATATAGATAATGAGATCGTCAACAGCGAAGTATTGACCTTACCCCACCCAAGGTTACATGAAAGGAGATTCACGCTGGAACCACTAAGCGAGATTGCATCGGATTTTGTACATCCGCTGCTTCATAATACAAATGCTCAGCTTTTGAAAAATTGCCGAGATCAAAACGAGGTTTACAAATTATGAATGATGCTTATAAGCATATCGTCATCGAAGGGAACATCGGCTCTGGAAAAACCACACTTTCAAAACTGCTTGCCAAGCAAATCAATGCAAAGCTGATTCTAGAGGAATTCGAGAATAATCCATTCCTCCCCATGTTCTATTCCAACAGGTCACGTTATGCATTTCAGGTTGAACTTTTCTTCTTAGCCGAACGATATCATCAACTGTCAAAAAACTTGCTTGGAGATATTTTTCAGGAACACACGGTCTATGATTACCACTTTAGCAAAAGCGCCATATTCAGCAAAATTAACCTTGAAGGTGACGAACAATCCTTGTTTGACAGTCTTTTTCAAATCATGGAAAGGTTCATGCCGAAACCTGACATCATCATCTATTTGCTTTATTCAACCGAAAAACTAAGATCACAGATAAACCAACGAGGACGAGGCTTTGAGACAAAAATTCCTGATTTCTATCTGCAAAGCATTCATGAGCAATACCTGGTCACTTTTCGTGAGGTCAGCCAATTTCCGGTTGTAATTCTGGATATGAGTACTATTGAAAAGCCATCTCCGCAAAATGTGCTGGCGATAATAAACCAGATTCTATCGAAGGATTGGAAGCGCGGGTTGTCTTATTTCCCCAGTTGATCTTATTCTTCTTGCTAAATGGTCAAACTGCAGAGCATTAGCAACTATTACTTAATATTGCAGCTTCTTAGAGTATTCCTAAACGAAAGACAATACTAAATCGAAAACTGATTAAGATGAGATCAACCTACACTGGATTTGCCGTTCTTACTGCCGTTGCGCTTGTAGTTGGCACTGGATGTAATCCATTGAAAAAAATGAACAAGAAGCACGGACTGGTTAAGTACACACTTACTCCTGATCCTCTAGAGCTTCATGGTGATTCCGTTGCAATTAACGTGAGCGGACGCTATCCCGCAAAATACTTCCATAAGAAGGCCGTAGCTAACGTTAAGCCTGTTATGAAAGATGTTGAAACGGGAACAATTGTTAAGGAGTTTGAGACCATCAAATTGGTTGGAGAAGCCGCAACTGGCGAAGGAACTAAAATCATGAAGGCAAATGGCGGAACTTTCAACGTTAGTAATGTGGTTCCTTATGAGTCATCAATGGAAAATGTAACTCTTGAAATCTTAGTTGAAGCTGGATTCAAGACTAAGACGATGTCTTTTGATCCTGTGCCAATCGGAAAGGGAACAGTTACGACACCAATGATGGTTCAAAGCGATGAAATGCCAATCCTTGGTAAGGATAACTTCACAAAAGTTAGCCCTCGCTCAATCAATGCTGAAATCAACTATGCAATTCAGTCAAGTGTTGTTCGTCCAGAAGAATTGAGGCAGGATGACATGAAGGCCGTTGAAGCTTTCATGGACAAGGGTATCAAGTTCGAGTATACTTGGAAGTCTGTAAGCGTTACTTCATATGCATCCCCTGATGGTGAAACAGCATTGAATGAGAACTTGGCTTCTGATCGTGCTAACACTGCATCTACTGCTGTTAAGGGAATTTTCGCTAAAAAGAAGATAGCTTCCGGTAAGGAAGATGCTCTTTACAAGAAAACTCCAAAAGGTGAAGACTGGGATGGTTTCAAGAGCAAGCTTCAGGCTTCAAGTATTGAAGACAAGGACATGATCATCCGCATTCTTGGAATGTACAGTGATGACAAGAAGCGTGAAGAAGAGATCAAGAATATGGCTAAGACCTATACTATTTTGGCTGAGCAGATTCTTCCTCCATTGAGAAGATCTGTTATCTCAATCAACGCTGAAGAACAAGCTAAGACTGATGATGAACTGAAGCAATTGGTGAAAGAAAGCCCAGCCGATTTGACTAGCGAAGAGATTCTTTACACCGCCACACTTTACAATGATTTGAACCAGAAACTCGAAATCTATAAGACTGAGCAAAAAACTCACCCTGAAGATTGGAGAGGCCATAACAACGTAGGCTGGGTTTATGTCCAACAAAATAAGATCGCTGAAGCAAAAGCTGAGTTTGAAAAGGCTGATAAAGCTAGCGCTGGCGAGAAAGTAGTCATGAACAACATGGGAGTAGTTACCCGATTGATGGGTGATCGCGAAGCAGCAATGGGATACTATGAGAAAGGTAAAGGAGCTGGTAAGGAAGTAAATTACAACATTGGTATCTTAAACATCATGGATGGTAACTACGAAGATGCTGTTAGCAACATGTCGGGTTTTAATACATTCAACAGTGCTTTGGCAATGACGTTGAACAGAAACACTGAAGGCGCACTTAATGCAATCGAGGCTTCTGATGCCAAAGCAACTGCCGAGGCTTACTACCTTAAAGCTATCATCGGAGCTCGCACAAGCAACAAGGACATGGTGCTTAACAACCTAAAAGCTGCTATCGAAAAGGATGGAGCGCTTAAGGATAAGGCAAAGAAAGATGCTGAATTCCTAGGTTTCCGCGAAGATGCTGACGTATCAGGTCTTTGGAACTAATAGTTTTAAAACTTAAATAAAAAGCCCTGAAGCGATGCTTCAGGGCTTTTTATTGCCGCTTACTCAAACTAAAAAATCGCGGTATTGATTTCTGTTATATTTGTCCAGTAACTATGAATCATATGAAGCAGCTATTCACCACACTACTAGTACTTGCAGTCATCACCGCCTTCACTTCATGCAAAACCTGCGGAACTTGTACTAATGTTTCAGATGATCCTCAAGACAGTGTAGATGTAATCACTGATGAGTTTTGTGGTCGCGGCCGTGAATATTCTGACTGGGTGACAATTCATGAGCGCACTGATTGGGAGTGCACTGAAAATTAATTCCTGGTAATAGCTTTATAAGCTTCCCAAATTACAATACCAGCCGCCACTGACACATTCAGGCTGTGTTTTGTTCCCTCCTGAGGGATTTCCACTACCTGATCACTTAGATCAACAACGGACTGTGTTACTCCCGTTACCTCATTTCCCAGCACCAAGGCGATTTTAGATTTTGCAAAATCAGTTAATTGCTGAGGAGTAATAGACCTTACGGACTGCTCCACAGCGATAATCACATAACCCTCAGCTTTTAATCTCTTTACCGCATCGTCAATCGAAGTTTCATGGCTCCAATCCACTGACTCTGTGGCCCCCAAGGCTGTTTTTTGAATTTCTCGGTGTGGAGGTGTCCCCGTAATTCCGCACAAAACCAGTTCTTTCACCCCAAAGGCGTCACATGTGCGAAAAACCGAACCCACATTAGAAAGGCTTCGTACGTCATCCAGAATAACAATCAAAGGAACTTTCTCCTTGACTCGATAATCCTCTAAACTCAGTCTGTTTAATTCCTCGTTACTTAGCTTCCTGTTCATAAATCTTGAAAAGTGGGAGGCTCTAGATTTTCAGCTCCATTTGGGTGTTTCTAACTTTACGGTTTATCGAAGAATGGCCACCGAAACAGCGAAGCAAAAGAAGGAGACTCCCTTGATGCAGCAATATTATGCGATCAAGGCCAAACATCCTGGTGCGCTATTACTGTTTCGTGTGGGTGATTTTTATGAAAC
This sequence comes from Flavobacteriales bacterium, assembly GCA_041391765.1. Lineage (GTDB taxonomy): Bacteria > Bacteroidota > Bacteroidia > Flavobacteriales_G > Salibacteraceae > SHAN690. Next base: position 138,636 of record JAWKNJ010000015.1, read on the forward strand.
CTTCAGTGAAGATGCCGTTCGGACTTCGAAGATTTTAGGCATTGTGCTTACTCAGCGAAAAAATGGGGCTGCATCCTCTGTTGAATTAGCTGGCTTTCCTCATCACAGTCTGGATGTGTATTTGCCAAAACTTGTCCGCGCTGGTGAGCGCGTAGCCATCTGCGATCAGCTCGAAGATCCAAAAACTACGAAAACAATTGTCAAGCGAGGAGTTACTGAATTGGTGACCCCTGGTGTTTCGTTCAATGATCAGATACTTGACAGCAACAAAAACAACTTCCTTGCCTCATTGCATTTTGGCGGCCCCATTGTTGGAGCTGCGTTTCTTGATGTCAGTACCGGTGAATTTTTTGTTGCGCAAGGAGAACTGCCCTACATCGAGAAGCTGATGACGGGTTTTAGCCCGAGTGAAGTGATACATGAGCGAAACAAAAAGGAACGATACCTAGAAGCTTTCGGAAATAAGCATCATTTCTATCATCTAGAAGACTGGGCGTTTCAACATGAATTCGCCACAGAAATACTTACTCGGCATTTCAATACTCATTCTTTGAAGGGCTTTGGAATTGAAGAGCTGGAGGCCGGAATTATTGCTGCTGGCGCGGCCTTGCACTACCTGAGCGAAACCCAGCACGACCGGGTTGGTCACATCACAAGTCTTTCAAGGATTGACGCAAACAGTCACATGTGGCTCGACCGCTTTACTCAGCGCAATCTGGAACTTTTTTATCCTTCAAATGAAAACGGCAAATCCCTGTTACAGGTGCTGGATAACACATCTACACCTATGGGATCCCGATTGCTCAGGCATTGGCTGGCCTTTCCGCTAGTGGATTTGAATCGAATCAGCAATCGCCAAGACTGCGTTGGTCATTTTATTTCGGATGCAGAGGATCGTGAATCTATTCGTCAAACGCTGCGCAAAGTCGGGGATCTGGAAAGAATGGTATCAAGGCTTGCTGTTTCCAAGCTTGGACCTAAGGAAGCTGTGCAATTGGCGCGATCCATAACCGAAGCACAAAATGCATCGGAAACATCATTGAATGCTCCGCTCGTTAAAAAGCTTACAGAAGCCCTAAAACAATCTGAACTGGCCGAAAAAACAATTCGAACAACGCTCCAAAGTGATCCACCCGCTCTCGTAATAAAGGGAAACGTCATTGCCAATGGCGTGAATGAAGAGTTAGATGACCTGCGAATCATCGCCTTTTCAGGCAAGGATTACTTGGTCAAAATTCAAGAACGAGAAACCAAGCGAACCGGGATCACTTCCTTGAAAATCGGATACAACAACGTATTTGGTTATTATCTGGAAGTGACCAACGCCCACGCATCCAAGGTTCCTGAGGAATGGATTCGCAAGCAAACACTGGTGAATGCCGAGAGGTATGTTACAGAGGAATTAAAAGATTACGAACAGCGCATACTAGGTGCTGAAGAAAAAATTCAAGCCATTGAGCAGCGCTTATATGCTGAACTTCTGGAGAGTCTCGTAGCTTATATACAACCGATTCAACAGATTGCCAAGCTATTGGCTGAGTTAGACTGCTTGTGCACCTTCGCCAGCAACGCAATTCAGTTCAATTATTGCCAACCAGAAGTAAACGACAGTCACACGATCGACATCAAGGAAGGACGCCATCCGGTGATTGAACAAGAAATGCCGCTAGGTGAGAGTTATGTTTCCAATGACGTGCATCTCAATAAATCGGATCAGCAAATCATCATGCTCACCGGTCCGAATATGGCCGGTAAATCCGCGCTGCTCAGGCAATGCGCTTTGATTAGTTTAATGGCTCAAATCGGAAGCTACGTGCCAGCTAAAGAAGCAAAGCTCGGCATGATCGACAAGTTGTTTACGCGGGTAGGTGCCTCTGACAATATTTCTCAGGGCGAGTCAACATTTATGGTTGAAATGAATGAAACAGCGAGCATTCTAAACAACCTCAGTTCAAGATCACTGATTCTTTTGGACGAGATCGGACGTGGCACGAGCACCTATGATGGAATCTCCATTGCTTGGTCCATTGCTGAATACCTTCACTCTCACGAAGGCAAGCCACTGACTCTATTCGCTACTCACTACCATGAGTTAAACGAAATGGCCGACAAGTTCGGAAGGATTAAAAATTTCACGATTTCCATCCGTGAAGCGAAGGATAAGATCATTTTCCTACGTAAACTGATTACTGGAGGAAGTGAGCACAGCTTTGGAATTCAGGTCGCGAAAATGGCCGGAATGCCTGATTCTTTGATCAGGCGGGCTAAATACATCCTATCAGAGCTTGAAAGCAGCGAAAGAAGCGATTTAGCTAAGGACAAAATCAACAGCATTAAGGAGGAAATGCAACTAAGCTTTTTTCAACTCGATGATCCTGTTCTTTCACAAATCAAGGATGAACTGATCAACATTGACATCAATTCCCTGACTCCGGTAGAGGCGCTGTTTAAACTGAATGAAATCAAAAAATTACTAGGAAAAAGACATTAGAATTTTCCTTTTCTATGTCGATGAAATTCAAGTTTGAAGATTAAAAGAATAATCTATTTTTGCCGTCCTTTTGCGAGAGTAGCTCAGCTGGTAGAGCACGACCTTGCCAAGGTCGGGGTCGCGGGTTCGAATCCCGTCTCTCGCTCACAATAGGGTGACTGAATGTTCTTTTTCTGATTAATGCGTGTCCAGCGCAAAACGTCAGGATCATAACCAAAGGGAATAATCCCGTCTCTCGCTCTAAGTTCAAATTGCCTCCCAATAGGAGGCTTTTTTGTAACTAACGACAGGTGCCAAACCAAGAAATCGGACGGGGTGTCCGATTTCACATGATGGAAACATCATGTGCCCGGGTGGTGGAATTGGTAGACACGCAGGACTTAAAATCCTGTGGCTATTGCAGCCGTGCCGGTTCGACCCCGGCTCCGGGTACTATAAGCCTCGACAATGTCGGGGCTTATTCATTTATGATGCTTTGGATTATTTTCTGACTGGCCCCAATGTTTTGATCGAAGTACTCTCTCAAAACCTTTGTACAATTTTCCTGATATTCTCTTTCCTTCATAGCTCTAAGTAACGCCTGTATAAATCCATCGGTATTCTCAATTTGCAAACCAACGCCCAATTCTTTCAGTGTTTGCACTTCCAAAAATCGTTTGTTGTTGGGTCCAAAAATCACTGGAATACCATAAACGGCAGCCTCTAATGTGTTGTGCAGGCCAGCGCCAAATCCTCCACCCACAAAAGCAGCTGTTCCAAAACGATATAGCTTTGAAAGAACCCCAACAGTATCTACAAAAAGCACTCTGGCCTTCGACAGTTCCGTATGCTCCATTTCGGACCATTTCACTATTTGACCATCAAATGTTTTTGACCATACTGTCCATTGGTTTCCCTTGATTTCGTGGGGTGCAACAATGACTTTGAAGTCATCGATATTTTGCAAAACTGGTAGAATAACCTTGTCATCTTCGGACCAATTGCTGCCAATAACTAGTACTTTTTCATCACCAACGAACTCGGAAACTTGCGCATTATTCCATTTTGATTTTTTGCCTTCTTCCACCCTATCGAACCTAGTATCTCCGGCTATTTCCACAGAAGTAACTCCAATTTTCCGTAAGTCTTGAGCACTACTTCCATCTTGAAGAAAAATGCGATCAAATTGGGTTAATCTTTTTCCAAGCAAACTACCCGGCCATTTTAGTAAGAAATGATTCTTGGGAAAATGAGCAGATATCAAGTAAAATGGAATTCGCCTTACATGAACTTCATTCATGAGGTTGAACCAAAATTCATATTTGACAAACACTACAAAATCGGCTTTCACTTTATCTAAGAACAGCCTTGCATTAGACTTTGTGTCCGTTGGTAGATAAGTCACAAAATCAGCATACTCATAGTTCTTCCTCAATTCGTATCCAGAGGGCGAAAAAAAGGTTAGAACAATCTTCGATTCGGGAATTTGACTTTTCAAACCCTCAATAACAGGTCTTGCTTGCTCGAACTCGCCAACTGAAGCACAGTGGAACCAATAAAGTTTTTCTTCAGCATTTCTCTGAATGTCTAAAGACTTCCAGTGATCCCTGCCGTTGATCCATTTGCGTGCCTTGGCATCAAACAAACCCAACAACTGAGCAACTATTTTATAGAGACCGATGAAAATCTGATATATAAACATCAGCTACTAATAAAAGTAAAAGTCCTGTGGCTGTCGCTTGTAAATTGGGATATACCATCTGAAGACAAAAGAACCGACTATGTCAAATCGCTGTCTTCCATCATGCATTCCTGTATCGTAGTTCACCGTCCGTCTGTTTTCAGTGAATCCTTCGAATAGCTCAACTCCGATGTAATAGTTAACCAGTTTGTAATTACTAAAGTGGGAATAACCTAAGGATTGCGATAGCATAAATCCATTCGACAATCGATCATAACCTTTGGCGTAATCGCCAATCACGTGATAGGCAGATTGTGAGGCTTCTTGAATTTTGATTTTATGCTGCATCAAACCAGCTCCAACCTTGAGATGCAGTCCCGAATTTGGATTTGGCCCTAAAACAGAAAAGACTTTCCCAATGTTGCCACCTGCCAAAAAACCTCTCTCGAATAGAAAGACATCAAGCAGGTCACCATTGTTATTTAGTACCAATCCACCCGTGACCAAGGCTGGCTTCAGTATCGAATCTTCCTTAACGTTGTTTCCGAATATGAAACCATAGAATGCATCAAAGGTCCAGTTGCTCTTGGTTTTATACATTAAGGATCCTCCAACTATGCCGCCATGTCCAAAGCGTTCAGCTAAATCTTCAAATGGGTATTGTAGTCCAATATGAGGAGAGAGACTAAATATTCTGATTGTAGAATCACGCACGTTTCGTTGCCCAAACGCCAAGGTAGAAACTAACACGAATAGCAGAATGACGCCTCTTTTCATTGCGACAAATCTATGAAAGCCTATCATGGTAGAATCAGGGAACTAGTTAATGGTAAAGACATATCTCAAAACAAGTCAGCACCGATAAAAAAGTATCTTTGCGCCTCATTTTTTTAAGCCTGAATGAAGCCCATTCAATTAGTAGATCTTCACTCGCAGTATTTGCGGATTAAAGAGGAAATTGACAAGTCAGTATTAGACGTCATTGAAAGTTGCCAATTTATTGGCGGAGAACACGTAAAAGAGTTTTCCCGTGAACTTGAAGAGTACACAGGGATTAAACATGTGATTCCTTGTGCTAACGGAACGGATGCGCTGCAAATTGCGCTGATGGCCATTGATGCTCAACCCGGGGATGAAATCCTAACGCCAAGCTTTACTTACATAGCGACATGTGAAGTGATTGCCTTGCTTGGTCTTAAGCCGGTTTTTGTTGAAGTAGATACTGACACATTCACTATGGATGTGGATGATGCTCGTTCAAAGATCACATCAAAGACCAAGGCGGTTGTTCCTGTGCACCTTTATGGACAATGTGCGAACATGGATGCCGTGATGGATATGGCGGGTGAACATGGAATTAAAGTCATCGAAGACACAGCTCAAGCTTTAGGGAGCAAGTACTTTTCAAGAGATGGAGAAAAACCGGCTGGCGGTATTGGTGACATAGGAACCACTTCCTTCTTTCCCTCCAAAAACCTGGGTTGCTTTGGAGATGGAGGTGCGATTTTAACCAACGATGACGGACTTGCCGCGAAGATTCGCATGATTGCGAATCACGGACAAAGCAAACGTTACTACCACGATTCCATTGGAGTTAATTCTCGATTGGACAATATGCAAGCCGCGATCCTGAGAATCAAGCTTCGCCATCTAAACGAGTACATTGAACAAAGAAATCAAGCTGCCGAGTTCTACAACAAAGCTTTTGAAGGCATGAGCGAAATCACCACCCCGTTGACTGCGCCTTGGTCAAATCATGGATATCACCAATATACCATGAAGCTTCACGGTGTTGATCGTGAAGGATTGCAAAAACACCTGGATTCAAAAGGAATTCCAACCAATATTTATTACCCAATCCCCGCTCACTTGCAGAAAGGGTACGCGCAGTATGGAATGAAGGAAGGTTCAATGCCAAGAACTGAGCAGCTTACAACAGAGGTTCTATCACTCCCAATCCATACGGAACTGGACAACGAACAACTCAATTACATTGCGAATAGCATAAAAGAATATATCAAAGGATGAACATTGCAGTAGTAGGGACAGGATATGTAGGATTAGTTACTGGTACATGCTTAGCGGAAACCGGCAATCATGTTGTTTGCGTGGATATTGATGAGGAAAAAGTAAATAAGATGCAAAATGGGATCATTCCCATTTATGAACCTCATCTCGATAAGCTTTTTGAAAGAAACATCAAGCAAGGAAGGCTTGAGTTTAGCACTCAACTACAAGATGCAATTGATCACGCTAGTGTTATTTTTCTTGCACTTCCCACACCTCCAGATGAAGATGGAAGTGCCGATTTGAAGTACATTCTAGGAGTTGCGAATGACATTGGAAAAAGACTAAAAGAATACGCCATTATCATTGACAAAAGCACGGTTCCAGTGGGCACGGCTGATAAGGTCAAAGTGGCAATTTCAGCGAATTACTCCGGTGATTTCGATGTTGTATCAAATCCTGAATTCTTACGTGAAGGCTTTGCGGTAGATGATTTCATGAAACCGGATCGTGTAGTTATCGGAACAGAATCGGAAAGAGCACGAGGTGTTTTGGAAGAGCTTTTTAAACCTTTTGTACGTCAAGGTAACCCGATCCTCTTTATGGATGAACGCTCAGCAGAAATGACCAAGTACGCGGCAAACTCCTTCTTAGCAACCAAGATTACGTTCATGAACGAGATCGCCAACCTGTGCGAAAAGGTAGGTGCGGACGTTGACTCGGTTCGTATAGGCATTGGATCAGATACTCGAATCGGAAACCGATTCCTTTTTCCTGGTATTGGATATGGCGGAAGCTGTTTTCCGAAGGACGTTCAGGCTTTAGTTAAAACTGCTAAAGAATACGGTTCAGATATTCGCATTCTTGATGCCGTCATGGATGTGAATGAAACTCAAAAAACCGTTTTGGTTCCTTCAATACTTGAATACTTTGGAGACATTAAAGGCAAGCATTTCGCAATGTGGGGCCTTGCATTCAAACCAGATACTGACGACATACGTGAGGCTCCATCACTTTACATTGTTGAGGAACTCATCAAGCGAGGCGCTACAATAAAAGCCTACGATCCAGAGGCAATGAGCAACGTTCAACGAAAAATTGGAAGTCAAATCGAATACGCTTCAAATGAATATGATGCGCTCGACCGAGCGGATGCTTTAATCATATGTACCGAATGGGCTGTATTCAGAACTCCTGAATTTGCCGAGCTGGAAGAACGATTGAAGGCCAAAGTGATTTTTGACGGGCGTAACTTATACAGTCCAAAGAAAATGTCCGAGAGAGGATACTACTATCGAAGCATCGGACGCGAAACTGTGAAATAATGAAGTCAACTCTAGTAACTGGAGCAGCGGGGTTTTTAGGTTCCCACCTTTGTGACCGTTTCATTAAAGAAGGGCATCGTGTTATCGGTATGGACAATCTGATAACTGGTGACCTAAAAAATATCGAGCACCTATTTAAGAACTCAAACTTCGAGTTCTATCACCATGATGTTAGCACATTCGTGCATGTTCCAGGTGAATTGGATTACATCCTTCATTTCGCATCTCCGGCCAGTCCTATAGACTACCTGAAAATTCCGATTCAAACATTGAAAGTCAGTTCGCTTGGAACTCATAACATGCTCGGGCTCGCTAGAGCAAAAAATGCTCGAATCCTGGTAGCCTCCACATCGGAAATTTATGGCGACCCAAACGTACATCCTCAAAACGAAGAGTATTGGGGAAACGTGAATCCCGTTGGACCCAGAGGTGTTTATGATGAGGCGAAGCGTTTTCAAGAAGCTATGACGATGGCCTACCATCGAATTCACCGCATTGAAACGCGAATCGTTAGGATATTCAACACCTATGGTCCACGCATGCGTTTGAACGATGGTCGGGTTCTACCAGCATTTATTGGTCAGGCATTACGTGGTGAGGATTTAACCGTTTTTGGCGATGGAAGCCAAACAAGGTCTTTCTGCTATGTTGACGACCTTATTGAGGGTATCTATCGTTTACTAATGAGCGATTATCATATGCCTGTAAACATTGGAAACCCAGATGAAATCACCATTCTTGACTTTGCGGATGAGATTATCAAGCTAACCGGAACAACTCAAAAAATCATTCATAAAGAACTTCCGGAAGGTGATCCAATGATGCGTCAGCCTGATATTACTCGTGCTCGTGAAATATTAGGCTGGGAACCAAAAGTGCATAGAGCTGAAGGATTGAAAATCACTTATGAGTATTTTCAGTCTCTAACGAATGATGAATTGCACAAGAAGGAACATAAGAACTTTGAGGCTTATTTTAGGTAACTAATGGATTACTTCGCTCACGAATCAGCAATAGTTGACGATGGTTGCAACATCGGAAAAGGAACAAAAATTTGGCACTTTTCTCACATCATGCCCAATTGTACAATTGGGGAAAACTGCAACATTGGTCAAAACTGTGTGATTTCGCCCGAAGTTGTTTTGGGCAGAAACGTAAAGATCCAAAACAACGTTTCTGTGTACACTGGAGTGGTATGTGAGGATGATGTCTTTCTTGGACCAAGCATGGTATTCACAAATGTTACCAACCCAAGAAGCAATGTAAATCGCAGAGGACAATACACTAAAACGACTGTAAAGCGCGGAGCTAGCATCGGTGCCAATGCCACCATCGTTTGCGGCCATAATATCGGTGAATTTGCGTTCATTGGAGCCGGGACGGTGGTCACCAAAGAAGTTCCCGCATATGCACTTATCGTGGGTAATCCAGGGCGACAAATTGGATGGATGAGTGAATACGGTCATCGGCTAGAGTTCGATGAATCTGGATCAGCAAAATGCCCTGAATCGGGGGAATCATATAAATTAATGGACAATAAAGTCACGAAACAATAAACGAAATGGCTAATCTGTACGAGAGACTACTAAATAAGGAAGCAAAACTTGGTGTAATTGGACTAGGATATGTGGGGCTTCCCATAGCACTGGCATTTGCCAAAAGGATTTCCGTTGTAGGATTCGATATCAATCAGAAGCGCGTTGAAATGATGCGCAAAAATGTGGATCCAAGCGAAGAATTGGAGTCTTCTGATTTTGAGAACAGCGATATTCATTTCACGCACGATTTGAAGGACTTAAAAGATGTTGAATTCTTTATAGTCGCTGTCCCTACGCCTATTGATGACCATAACAAGCCTGATTTACGTCCACTCATAGGTTCATCAACTACTGTAGGTCAAGTCTTGAAAAAAGGTGATTATGTTGTTTACGAATCTACCGTCTATCCGGGTTGTACAGAAGAGGATTGCATTCCAATTTTAGAAGAACAGTCGGGACTAAAATTCAAACAAGATTTCAAGGTAGGTTATTCTCCTGAACGCATCAATCCAGGAGATAAAGAACACACGATAACTAAGATCCTCAAGGTAGTATCTGGTTGTGATGACGAGTCATTGGATATCATTTCAAAAGTTTACGAAATCATTGTTGAGCCAGGAACACACAAGGCATCAAGCATTAAGGTTGCTGAAGCTGCAAAGATTATAGAGAACACTCAGCGAGACGTGAACATCGCATTAATGAATGAATTGAGTATCATTTTCAATCGTATTGGTATCAATACATACGAAGTGTTAGAGGCTGCAGGAACGAAATGGAACTTTCTTAAATTTTTCCCGGGTATGGTTGGAGGTCATTGTATCGGAGTTGATCCATACTATCTCACCTACAAAGCTGAAGAACTTGGATATCACGCGAGGATCATTAACTCTGGTCGCTATGTAAATGATTCCATGGGTAATTACGTAGCAAAGCAAACAGTTAAGAAAATTCTCGCTCAAGGAAAGAACGTTGCTGGTGCGAAAGTGCTCGTGATGGGAGCGACATTTAAAGAAAATGTAAGCGATATTAGAAATTCCAAGGTTGCTGACGTGGTGAAAGAACTTCGCAGCTACATGGTCGATGTACATGTTACTGATCCATACGCTAGTAGTGAGGAGCTAATGCATGAATATGGGTTTGGGTTAGTAGATAAATTGGATCGAGTTTATGACGCTGTTATAGTTGCCGTTAATCACGATGAATATGTCAAGATGTCCTCAACTGATTTCAGACAATTACTCAATGATGATAAAGGAATCCTCGTTGATGTCAAGGGAATTTATCGAAACAATATTTCTGACTTGAATTATTGGAGTTTATAAGGATGCAATTTGAGCGAAACATTATAGTCACTGGTGGTGCCGGATTCATCGGTTCACACCTTGTTCGAAGGTTTGTAAGTAACTACCCGAATTATCGGATCATCAACGTTGACTGCTTAACATATGCTGGAAATCTTGAGAACTTGACGGACATTGAAAGAGCGCCAAATTACTTATTTGAGAAAGTTGATATCTGCGATCTTGCCGAAGTTCAACGTGTATTTGATACATATAATGTTGACTCTGTTATTCACTTGGCGGCCGAATCACATGTTGATCGTTCAATCTTAGACCCCTTGGCCTTCGTTAAAACTAACGTGCTTGGAACTGGCAATTTACTTCAAGCTGCTAAGGCATTTTGGAATAATAATTATTCTGGAAAGTTATTCTATCATGTTTCTACAGATGAAGTGTATGGCTCACTGGGATCTGATGGCTTTTTTACTGAATCTACGCCTTATGATCCGCGAAGTCCGTATTCGGCATCCAAGGCGAGTTCCGACATGTTAGTTCGATCGTATCACCACACGTTCAGATTACCAGTGGTCATTTCAAACTGCTCGAATAATTACGGACCAATGCAATTTCCAGAAAAGCTTATTCCGCTTTTCATATCCAACATCACCGAAGACAAACCACTTCCTGTTTATGGAAAAGGAGAGAATGTTCGTGATTGGCTTTTTGTGGAAGACCATGCAGAAGCTATCGACTTGATTTTTAACAAAGGAAAAGTCGGTGAAACCTACAACATTGGTGGCGAAAACGAATGGACCAACATTGACTTAGTGAAGCTGCTATGTGATACTGTCGATGAATGTACTGGCAATTCAAGGGGTTCGAGTCATGCGCTGATCTCATATGTGACGGATCGTGCGGGTCATGACTTTCGTTATGCCATAGATTGCTCTAAGCTCAAGGATGAACTCGGCTGGAAGCCCAGAGAATCATTTGAATCTGGCTTAAAAAAGACTGTGGACTGGTATATTTCGAATCCAGACTGGGTCAAAAGAGTTAAATCAGGAAAATATCAGGAATACTACGAGCGACAGTATTTATATCGCTAATAGCATCAGTAGCTCCACAAGTCATGTTCCATTTCGAAAAACCTTCTTTCAATCTCTTCTGCCTCTATTAGCGCCTCGGCACCCTGCAAGTATTCATTAAGGTAACGATCATACACATTACTTTCTTTTATGATGTAGCTTTCGAATATGCGCTTGTTAAGCATATCATCAAACGACAATTGGGCGCCATCATTTTTCGAATTAAAACATACCCACTTCGCGAACTCACTTCTTGATTCTTGATAATTGATCCAAAACAACCGCTTAAAACCTCTGAACTCGTCAGTTTCAGGATCCTTCACAAGCATAATTGGACAAATACCCACAATTCGTACTTCCATCACCGAACGTTGCTTGTCAAAAAACCAGTCTTCTTTTATTTCATACTGAATAATCTCATTCGATTCAACACGATCTTCATATGGCACCATGGTCTGTTGGCCAGTAATTAGATGAATCGTTGGCACGGAATCGATACTTACCAAGACATCTTCCAGCTCAGACCGACTTAGCTCAGCACCGAACATGTCATCTATTCCTAGCGAACCAGGATTGTAGACCCTAACCGATCCTTCCCTTGCAGCAGCGGATATGTAATCAAATAATGAACGTCTGCCCTGTGTTGGTGTTTCTGGAAAATAAAACGGATAATTGATTTTTTGACGGAGATCTATGCGTCTCCAAATTCGTTTCATCCACATAATATCCGCTTCACGGACAGGTGAAGCATTCACCACGGGCTGCGCTTCAAGTACACTCTGTCCAACAATTATAGTCGGGACAGATAACAAAATCGGGGTGCACATTGAAATGATCAAATGCCGATTTTTCATGGACTAATAACGCTCCCAGGGTGCCATGTATTGCCAAGACTTATCGATGAATAGGAGCACCTAGACGAAAAAAGGCCGAGTATTTTGCTCGGCCTTTCAACAATAATTTCCTGACTTTTAATTAATAACTCCAAAGATCATGTTCCATATTGAAAATGGATTCTTTCAACTTTTCAGCCTCGAGCAAAGCGTCAAGACCTTTACTATACTGGTCAATAGTTCTATCATAAACATTGGACATCTTGGTAATATAGCTTCCAAACTGACGCTTCCAGAAGATGTCTTCGTAAGTCCTTCTTTCCACATCATTGGATCGATTAAAAACCTCGGATTTCACGAAAACATAGCGAGCCTCAGGATAGTAAATCCAAAAAAGCTTCTTCAAACCTCGAAACTCTCCAGTCAACTCGTCCTTCACTGCCATCATCGGGCATATACCAATAATTCGCACTTCCATTACCGAGCGCTGACGATCAAAAAACCACTCTTCTTTGATCTCATACCACTTTACATCCGAAGACTTAACATCTAAGGTAACCACCACAGGTTCCATTTCACCCGTCATGAGGTTCTCTGTGTAACTAGTATCCGTTTTAGATAGTAAGCCACGTACTTCGTCCGGTGTCATGCGTTTAGTGAACATATCATCATCGCTCAACGGACCTGGATCATACGCAGTAAGCGTTCCATCATTAAGAATCGATTCCTTAATAACATCGAACAATGACTTTCGGCCTTGAACTGGTTTTTCTGGATAGTAAAATGGATGATTGATCTTTTCTCGCAGATCAACTCGTCTCCAAACTCTGCGCAACCACATGATATCAGCTTCGCGCAGCGGAGAATATGGAATTACCCTTCTTTCTATAGTATGTTCAGGAGTGTAAATACCATCCAATACGTCTTGTGACTTGCCAACTAAGGCTAAACACAACGCAAATCCTAAAACGAAAACTAATCTCATGCTTTTCATGACAGTAAGTTTAAATTACCTTAAGCGCAATAGTGCCTAGATCACGAAGAGTTCCATCTGGCCCCTTTGCCTTAATCTTTTCGATATATACCTTCTGACCAGACTTCAGAGCTCCAATGATCTGCTTTGCATTGCTAGTCAATTGAGGCCCCTGACACGCTTGTTCAACAACATTACCTTTAATTGTAGCTGATACTTGATAGCTTACGATATCAAAACGAAGGTCAAACTCAAAATTCTCCATTTTAGCAATAACCCCAGGAGCTGCAACCAGATCTCTCATTGGTATGTTCTCAGAACCAGTCTTACCCCCGAAATAAGGTTTAGGGTCAGGAACATTCTTAACCCTGAACTCTTTCTTACCAAAATTTTGCTTTTTACCATTTATTTCAGCACTTACCGTTACTACGCATTCTGATCCAGATCCAGGCTTCACCTTGAAATTACCATTAGTACCTGACTTACTCGCATTGGATATACTAATCTCCAATTTTTCAGTGGGCACCCCGGGAACAGAAACCTCCACCGGATTCTCTAGTCCTCGATAAAAGACATTCATGGCCGTAGGAGAAACAACTAATGCTGGCTTAGCAACGGTATAGGTCTGCATTGGAACTTTATAACTTGCCCAAGAACCATCTGGTGCTTTAATCTGAATTACACCGCCCCACTCCTTCAAACCCTCTGAAGAAGCCGGAATAGCATAGCGCGCCATACCATTAACAATTCTGATATTAGATGAATCAAGTTGATCAAAGTTCTCATAAACTGGCATTCCAGTTTCTTTGTCGAACTCTGACGCTAATCTCATTCTAGGATCTTGAGTGGTACTGAAAGCCGCAACAAAGACGTCAGCAACGAAACTATCTCCTTGGATTACATAATTTGACCTGGGAATAACCTTAGCAGCAAGAGTGTCGAATTTAAAATCATCCGCGCTTATATTTCGATATAGTGCCTTTATGATATCCGCCTCAGCATTTCTAATGTCGGATTGTATCTTAGACAATGCCGTAACAGTAGCTGCCAATGGAACGTGATCAAAGTTTCCCGTCTCCCATGATTCGAAAGTTCCATTTTTCATTCCGAAGTCTTCAGTACTTAAGCCAAGTTGAAGAGCATCTCTTTCGGCTTCATCATCGAACAGGAACAATAGGTCATTCTTAAACTCATCAATCAGTCCTCTTAACTCTTTTGCGGTGTGTTCACCATCAATAGGATTACCTGGGTCAGAGCCAATTAGGATGTGAGTCGGAATGTCATAGTTGTCTTTCGAGTCAACATTCTTCAATTCAAATAAAGAATCATGAGGAACTGCCTCTATCGACTCATATCCACCTGTATGTGCAATCAAGTACTTCTTCAATTCTTCGATGTGCTCATATAATGCGTCTGCCAATCCCTTTGCACGGAACGCCTTATCATAAAACTCCTTCACTTTTCCGGGATCATTCGCCTTTGCCTTTTCAAATAGGTTGTAGGTAAACTGATTCTTAGCCATGAAGTTCTTATTCGTAACCACGATTCCATCGTTGATAATAACGAATGCATCCAAAATGTCCTTAGATACGTTCATTGCCAATAGAGCGGTAAGAACGAGGTACATCATTCCAATCATCTTCTGCCGCGGGGTCTCTTTTCCACCTGCCATTTCAAATCAATATTTTAGATTTCTATTTAGAATGATGTTTTTGTTAGGAATTATTTCCCATGTTCATGGCAGCCAACATGTTACCATAAACTCTGTTCAACGCAGAAAGGTTGTTAGATAACTCAGATATGTTCTCCTTGTACTTTTTGGTATCTTCTACGGAAGCTTGCAAATTAGCCATCAGTTCCGATATTCCAGAATAGAACTGCTTCGTAGACTCTAATTGCTCCTTACTTCCTTGAAGCTGCATATCGTAAACAGAATTCAATTCTTGCAACTTAGAAGAAACTGATTTCAATTCGCTAGCATAGTTCGCACCGTCCTCAGCGCTGAGGCTAACACTCGCTAAGCTCTCCGAAGCACGACTGTAGCTTTGCGAAAGTTGAGATACATTCTCAGCAGCACCTCTTACACTGTTAACGTACTCATTTGTTGCCACAGAGGCGTCTGAAATATTGGACAACTTATTAGCGTTATCAGATAATGATCGTAATCCATTACCCAGACTTTCGATAAGCTCTGGACCGATTTTAGCCTCTTCGAGTAAATTATCCAATTGCTCAGTAACAGGCAAATCTTCATTTGACGCTGACCCTGACTCCTCAATCATTTCATGCTCATGCTCTTCATGTTCTGAATCGTCATGTTGAGCAAGTTCTGGGTATACAAGCTCCCACTTCGGTTCTTCGTGTTGTGGTTCGAAAGCTGAAAAGAAGAATATAATTGCCTCAATACTCAGACCCCCAACAAGCATCATCCCGGCACCAGGCCAGTGCTGAATCTTAAACATCGCACCCACAATTACAATAGCCGCTCCAATACCATAGAGCTTTGCCATGAACTTCTTCCAACTTTTACTTCCTGGTCTGAAACCTTTTACTTCCTTAGACATTTTCGATTTTATTAGGGATTAATTGATCAGTTTTAATTTACGAGTTAAATATTATCGCCTTTAGCGCGGCCAAGATAGGACATCACACATCTAAATCCAATATAGCTCTTGGCTGTATCTTGGTATTCATAAGAGCGCGTGCCTGTCTGCAAATAGTAACTAATATCCTTCCAGCTTCCACCGCGAATTACCTTTCGCTTCAATACAGGTGGTTCATCGTCCTTAGCCTCATAAACATAGTCCATGTTCAAATCGTGCGCAAAGTCATATGCTGATTCATCATATGCATTACTCGTCCATTCTGCTACGTTACCCGACATACAATATAATCCGTAATCGTTTGGCGAGTATGAATTAACCGGAACCGTATGGAAGCCGCCATCATCAACATAATTCCCTCTCATTGGCTTGAAGTTGGCTAAGAAGCAACCCCTTGTATTTCGAATGTATGGTCCTCCCCAAGGAAATGGAGCCAAATCTAGGCCTCCTCGGGCTGCGTATTCCCATTCAGACTCGGTGGGCAAACGAAAATCCTGAACATTGACTCCACCAACTTGATGTAGGAAGCTATTTAATAAATCTGTCCTCCAAATACCAAAGGCGCGTGCCTGCTTCCAAGTAATACCAACAACCGGATAATCGTCATATGCTGGATGACTGAAATACATCTTGGTCATCGGCTCATTGAATGAATACGTGAAATCATGCACCCAAACCAAAGTATCTGGATAAACGTTAATCACATCACGTTTGATGAAGATTGATCTATCGGTCATACCACGCTGACGAAGTGGAGCGCCTGGCCCGCCTTTCCTTGAGGCATCACGATAATCTATCCAATAGTACTCAAAGTCAAGTTTTCTTCCATCTAGTTCTCTTCTGCCTCGAAATCTTTCGAACTCTGGGTAATACATTACCTCTAAAGCCTCCCGTTGTTCAGGGTCCAACCATTCAATACGTTCATTCCAATTCAAATGCGGAGGATCAAGATCCTCATCATACTCATTAACAGTAATGATGTAGTCCTCGAAGCCTTCCTCCCCAAGAATTCTTCTAGCGATTGAATCACGCACCCAGTATACAAACTGTCGATACTCATTATTGGTTATCTCAGTTTCATCCATGTAAAAGGCCTGAACAGACACAGTTTTTGCTTTGGTAGTACTTGCATAAGGCACATCTTGATCACCAGGCCCCATGTTGTAGGAACCCATTGGAAGATATAGCATTCCATACGGATCTGGTTGGAACCACTCAATGCGATTCTGCACACCAATCAACTGGCCATTTCCGGAGGTACCGCAACTGCTAAGCAACAACGATATCCCAGCAAGGAATATGGTCGATATTTTGAGCAAGTTTTTCATTTTTTCTCCTTTTAAAGTTTCTGGTTTCTTGAGCCTTATATAAATAAACCGCGAAAGTAGTCTATTATTATAGGAATCTAACCGTTTTGTGTTTTTGAACCGGTGGTTGTTTCTTGAGTGTTAAGCAATATTGAGCGAAAAACTCATGAGAACCATTGCTTCCTTGAACCACGGCTGATGTAGTAATATCATATGAATATCCGAAGCGGATATTTCCTTTAGGAATTATGTTAGAACCCAAATTCAGACCACCCATTACGACCGCAGCGTCAGTATATCGATACGTTGCTCCAGCCCAAATAAAGTGATTCCATTCACCGATCAAATTCAGGTCGAACTGAGCCGACTTCAAATTAGTTTTAATATAGACCGATGGCTTAAGAACAAATAGATTGTAATTGGGAATTTCAAAGTCATATCCCGCCATCAAAGAATAATGACGCTCCATACTAAAAGATGAATTCCAAGCAACAGCTTGATCTGGACCATAAGTATCTACGAAATTGCTGCCGCTGGCCGAATATGATTGAGCAGTTAAGTGGCTTGCTGCCAAGCCAACATAAATATCCTTCGTTTTATAATATAGACCTGCATCCAAATCAAAAGTCCCAATGCTGTAACCCTCATCTGGAATAAGAGGATCTAAATAAAACTCATCCAAACTTCTCCAGTTATTTCCAACAGAAAACTGCAGCATACCAGCGGAAACACCAACACCCAGATGACCTGGTTTTCCGCCAATAAAGTTGAGAGGAATATGTGCGCTGTAAACACCCTTAATTCCAGAAAAGTGCATTTGTCCCAAACCGTCACCCATTATCGTTAAACCACCTCCGCTTTTAAGATTAATGCCTGGAATCATAAAAGTTCCGTGAGCTCCAAAAACATATGTCTCTGGATTTCCCTCAAAACCAACCCATTGCTGACGAGTCAACAAGTAAGCGCAAATCCCGTCATTCATCCCTGCGTATCCTGGATTAATCAATAGTTTATTCGCAAAGTTCATACTGAACTGAGGGTCTTGTTGAGCCTGAGCCGAAAAATAACAACCACAGAGGATTGTCAAGGAAATGATTTTAAGCGCTTTAATACTCATTAAGCTTTGTAGTCAGATTTTTTGGGAGGAGCTAAATTAGCCAAAAATCAATTTGCTCCGATATTTTTCCACGAAGCAACAGTTTTTTCAACATGAAATGGTGAAGACATCCGACAAAATGCACTTAAAGCATCTTTTTATAGGCCCTCCACCATCTATCTGGTAGATCGTCTTGTGTGGCTTGTTGATAGTCTTCATAACCACACGGAATCAGATGGTGCTTGCGATACTTATTGGCATACTCAGGTGGAACTGGAACCTCCATCCACCACCGATCAGTTTGCAAGCTCTTGTAAAACACCAGCTGAAATTCATCATCCTTCAAAGAGACACGATACTTTAAGAATGAATCGTTTCTAGAACTTGGCAACTCAGACTTTCTAACATTAAGGCCATCCACCAAACACCAAAGCATTTCAGCCAGTAATAACCGATCCGACAAATTGGTCAAATGGCCCACATCCGAGATAACAACAGCCTTCAGTTTTTCTCCGATACCCGCATAACGCAGCATCTGACAAACCTCTTCAGCGTACAAACCATTGGGCTGAGGATTCAGGGCACCACTAAAGTCCGATGACTTTAAGCTGTCTATCGAAAGAGAAAAAATTTCAGAGCTGCGAATTACCGGTTCAGTAATCGCAATATTTCCACGCACTTCTCCCAATCGATAAGTATCGAAATAGAGTTCATCAGCCAGCTTTAATTCTTCAGGATTCACCAGATAGGTTTGGTATCCTAGGTTCGAATAATTGAATAGGAAATTCGGCTGTTCCTTGATGATCCGACCAATATAGCTAGGAGTGTTGTTTGTTTCTATGTTCAGGAATGGATCAACTGAACAAACGTTTACGATCTGCTCTTCTTCGGCAAATGCCCTATAGACGGCATATGTTAGCTCTCGCCCTCCACCAACAATAATAGGAAGAACTCTTTTCTTCAAAAGTTCATCGACAATGTGAGTCAAAGCCGACTCAGTGTCTCCCGCGCTATCCCCAAGTATAAGCTCTCCTAGGAGCAATATTTTCGTGGGATCAGCATGGTGCGAATAGAGCCGGCAAACTGAATCAACCAGTGATTGAGAATCAATACTTCCTTCCTTTGCTGAATGTCTGTACTCAGGCACAAACATCAAGGCCATTTTGAAATCACCGAGGTCAACTGAACCAGATAATGCCACCATTCCAGAACCAAGCGAATGCTTAGTTTGTGAAGTTGTCTCAAGCGGCTTGAAATAAGGTTGGAAGTCCATGAATTACTTCTTAGCTCTTCGTTTCGATTTGTTTGTTGGCCCTGAACTCTCGGCTATTTCCAAACACCGCTCTTTCGTCAGTGCTTGAGCATCTTCTCCTTTTGGCAATTTGAAATTATCCTTACCAATGCTGAAATATGCTCCATAGCGACCATTCAGAACTTTAATGGGTGGATCATGATCAAACTCGTGGATTAAGGCTTTCTGAGTCTCTTCCGCTTTTGCCTTGATTAGTTCAACCGCAGTCTCCAAGGTGATTTCCAATGGATCGTGATCCTTGATGTTTACGAAAACCCCATTGTGTCGGACAAATGGTCCGAAGCGACCAACGGCCGCGACAACTTCCTTTCCCTCATACTCGCCCAAGGTTCGCGGAAGCTTGAACAATTCCAGTGCTTCTTCTAAAGTGATTGATTGAATGCTTTGGTCAGCTCTGAGTTTGGCAAACTGAGGCTTTTCTTCATCAGATACTTCACCAATTTGAATCATAGGACCGTAGCGCCCGATTCGTGCAATTACAGGTTTACCAGACTTAGGGTCATCACCCAAAATTCTCTCTCCTGTGGCTCTTTCAGAATTCTCTAGCGTGTCTTCAACGGTCTCGTGAAATGGCTTGTAAAACCCGTTCAACATTTTGGTCCATTGAAGGTCGCCACGAGAAATGGTATCAAACTCCTCCTCCACACTAGCCGTGAAGTTGTAGTCCAAAATGTTGGAAAAATTCTCAGCTAAGAAATCGTTGACGACTACTCCAATGTCAGTAGGAAAGAGCTTGGCTCGTTCCGCACCAGTGTTCTCTGATTTGGTTTCCTGGTTAACCGTTCCATTTTTGAGCGTAAAGACAGTATAATCACGCTTGTGTCCCTCCCGATCTTCCTTTACTACGTATCCGCGCTTCTGAATTGTACTAATTGTTGGAGCGTAGGTTGATGGTCTACCGATCCCGAGTTCTTCCAGTTTTTTCACCAAGCTTGCTTCGCTATATCTTGCCGGGTGGTGTGTGAATCGCTGCGTGGCATCAACAACTCCGAGCCCCAGCTTATCTCCTTGGGCGACATTTGGTAGATTCTCATTGCTATCCTCTTCTCCCTCATCGTCCGTTCCCTCCAAATATACTTTCAGGAACCCATCAAACGTGATGATTTCTCCTTTCGCTTCAAACAACTCTTGCATGCCTGAGCCCTGCACTCGAATGGTAGTTCTCAACAACTTAGCATCGCTCATTTGAGATGCTATTGCTCGCTTCCAGATCAACTCATACAATCGTTGTTCCTGACGGTCGCCTTCCACTTGCGATTGGTTGAAATAGGTAGGGCGAATCGCTTCGTGCGCTTCTTGCGCATTTGCAGTTTTAGTTGAATATTTCCTTGGATTAACGTACTCATCACCATAGTCATTCATGATGGCACTCTTCGCACCTTCTATTGCTGTGTTACTCAGGTTTACTGAGTCCGTTCTCATGTATGTGATCTTTCCGGCCTCATACAATGACTGAGCAACTCGCATGGTTTGAGCAACAGAAAAACCAAGCTTACGAGCTGCTTCCTGTTGTAATGTAGAAGTCGTAAATGGTGGAGCAGGACTTTTCTTACCAGGCTTTTTGTCCACCTCTTTTATAGAAAATTGAGCCGACTTGCACTTTTCAAGCAGTGCTTTCACTTCTTCTTCTGTTTCAAGTCGCTTGTTCAATTCAGCCGTAAATGACTTTCCTTCAGCTGTGAATTGTGCCTTGATCTTGTAATATGACTGCGACTGAAATTTCTCAATTTCCTTTTCGCGCTCTACGATCAATCGAACGGTTACACTCTGAACACGACCTGCACTTAACGAAGGCTTCACCTTTTTCCAAAGCACAGGACTCAGCTCAAATCCAACGATTCGATCCAACACCCTTCTCGCCTGTTGAGCGTCAACCAAGTTCTTATCAATGCCTCTTGGATTCTCGATTGCGTTTAGGATGGCTGGTTTAGTGATCTCGTGGAATACGATTCTCTTGGTCTTATCTTCCTTCAATCCGAGCGCCTCGAATAGGTGCCAGCTAATAGCCTCTCCTTCACGGTCCTCATCCGTTGCGAGCCACACCATGTCGGCATCCTTGCTCAATTTCTTCAACTCCGTGATGACCTTTTTCTTGTCAGGCATCACCTCGTAAGTCGGTTGAAAATTGTTCTCAAAATCTATCCCCTGACCCTTTTTCGGAAGGTCGCGAACGTGTCCGTAACTCGACTTCACAACGAAATCCTTCCCAAGATATCCTTCTATCGTTTTCGCTTTGGCGGGGGACTCTACAATGACAAGATTCATACAACCTCAAAAATTGGTCAGTTAATTAATAGATGCTCGGTTAGGAAGAACCGTTGGCAAGCTGCAAATAAAACGCAAAATAAAATGGAGTTCATTCATCTCCGCTTTTCGAGGATGTTAACTTCCGTTTAAATTGGTGCCTGACATTTTTGCAGTCAAGGTCAATACGTACCTTTGCACGCTTCAATTTTTGGAATGCACGATCACGAACAGTTATTAGGAGAGGAAAGGCAAGGTGAGGCCATGATGGTCGAGCAACTCAGCGATCAACTCACGGGCAAGAAAGTCTACTTGGAAAGCTACGGATGTCAGATGAATTTTTCTGACAGCGAGATTGTTGCATCTATCATGTCCAAAGCCGGATTTGAGACTACAAGAAATGCTGAGGAAGCTGATGTGGTGTTATTAAATACGTGTGCTATTCGAGACAACGCAGAACAACGTGTTAGAAATCGACTGACTCAATTTCAAAAGGAAAAGAAGGATCATCCGGATAAAGTGATCGGGATTTTGGGCTGCATGGCCGAGCGATTGAAGTCGCAATTGCTGGAAGAAGAAAAACTGGTAGACCTAGTTGCGGGACCGGACGCATATCGAGACTTACCGAACCTTGTTACTGAGGTTGGAACGGGACAAAAGGCAGTGAACGTTCTTCTTTCCAGAGATGAAACCTATGCTGAAATCACTCCTGTGCGATTGGACTCGAATGGTGTGAGCGCTTTTATCTCAATCACCAGAGGTTGCGACAACATGTGTAGCTTTTGTGTAGTTCCATTCACAAGAGGTCGAGAAAGAAGCCGTGATCCAAAGTCAATCGTTCAAGAAGCTCATGATCTTTTCGATCGTGGTTATCGGGAAGTGACACTTTTAGGTCAAAACGTGGACAGCTACCGTTGGAACGTGACCAAAAAAGGTGATGTAGTTGATGAGAATGATGAGGTTGTAAATTTCGCTCAGCTATTGGAGAAAGTCGCTTTGGTGAATCCTGATTTGAGAGTTCGCTTTTCAACCTCTCATCCAAAGGACATGACGGACGAGGTTTTAGAAACCATGTCGAAATACGAGAACATTTGTGAATACATCCACTTGCCTGTTCAGAGCGGCAATTCCGATGTGCTTCATAAAATGAATCGAGGTTACACCAGAGAATGGTACTTGAATCGCATCGAAGCCATTCGCAAGTTCATGCCTGAGTGCGGAATCTCCACGGATGTGATTTCAGGATTCTGCGGAGAAACGGAAGAGCAGCATCAAGACACGATTAGCTTGATGAAAGAAGTGAAGTATGACTTCGCGTACATGTTCTTTTACTCCGAGCGACCTAAGACATTAGCTGCCAGAAAGTATGAGGACGATGTTCCATTGGAAGAAAAGAAGCGAAGGCTGAATGAGGTGATCGCGGTGCAAATGGAGCATTCATTGGAAAGCAACAAAAAAGCTGTTGGCAAGACATATAAAGTGTTGATCGAGGGTGATTCCAAGCGATCCAGCGATCAGCAGTGTGGACGAAACACGCAAAATGTAATGTGTGTATTCCCGAAGAAAGGTCATAAAGCTGGAGATTATGTGAACGTGAAAATCAATGAGTGTACTGCGGCCACATTGATTGGTGAGATTGTAGAATAAGATGACAGTACAACAAGCAAAACAACGGTTCGGAATTATTGGAGTGAGTGCGATGTTGGATCGCGCGATTGAGACGGCTCTACGTGTTGCTCCAACCGACTTGAGTGTTTTGATCACAGGTGAAAGTGGTGTTGGTAAAGAAGCCATGCCGCAGATAATTCACCACAACAGCACAAGAAAACATAACGGCTACATCGCGGTTAACTGCGGAGCCATTCCGGAAGGAACGATTGATTCAGAATTGTTCGGACACGAAAAAGGTTCGTTCACCGGAGCACACGAAACTCGAAAAGGTTACTTCGAAGTAGCGGATGGCGGTACCATCTTCCTAGATGAAGTGGCTGAACTTCCTGTTTCTACTCAGGTGCGCTTGCTCCGTGTTTTAGAAACTGGCGAATTCATCAAAGTTGGTTCGAGCAAGGTTCAGAAAACAGATGTGCGTATCGTTGCCGCAACCAATGTGGATGTTCCCGAAGCGATTAAAAAAGGAAAGTTCCGGGAAGATCTTTATTACCGATTGAACACCGTTCCGATCATGATGCCTTCGCTTCGTGAACGAAAGGAAGACATTCACTTGTTGTTCAGAAAATTTGCATCAGATTTTGGTGAGAAGTACAGGATGCCTGCTGTCCGATTGACGGATGACGCAGTTCGCATATTGGAAGACTATCGCTGGCCGGGAAACATCCGTCAGTTGAAGAACATTGCCGAGCAGCTGAGCGTGATTGAAAGTTCGCGCGACATTAATGCAGAGACCTTACTGCGTTATTTACCAAACTACCAGGCCAGCAAGGTTCCAACCATATATAAGCCTGAGTCGCAGAGCGATCTAAATGAACGTGAGATCTTATATAAGGTGTTGTTCGACATGAAGAACGAGGTGAACGAGTTGAAAAAGCTCGTTATGGACATTCTTCAAAATGGTAGTGAGAGCATCGATGCGGAAGCTCTTCGCAAAGTTTACAATGCTAGTCCCTCGACTGCAGCTGCTTCGGCTGAGGCCTTTGACTATGAAATTCACCCTGCTGTTCACATTAACAATGATGATCTAATTGAAGACAGTGAGGTTGTTGAAGAGTCACTTTCAATAGAAGAGAAGGAAAAGGAGCTGATCAAAAAGGCTTTGGAGAAATATAACGGCCGCAGGAAAAATGCCGCGAACGAACTCGGCATTTCAGAACGCACTCTTTATCGCAAAATCAAGGAGTATGACCTTAACTAATGCAGTTCAAAACCGTCATTGGGTCAATAGGTCATTCAACCAAATGACTCAATGACCGAATGACGACACGTAAGTCAAAATTAACGCAACTGCTGTGTATCGGTTCATTGCTCTTTATTCTGGGCTGCAAGGTCAACTACTCCTTCACAGGTGCGAGTGTGAGTCCGGATATTCACACCATTTCGATAGCGGTTTTTCCTTCCTATGCAGCTTTGGCTCCACCTAACCTGAGTCAAACATTCACGGAATCTCTGAAAGACATTTTTCTACGACAAACGAACTTGACCTTGGTTCGTGCGAATGGAGACATTCAGATTGAAGGTGAAATTACCGGATATGATGAACGCCCAGAAGCGGTGTCCGGAAGTGAAACAGCAACATTGACGAGACTGACGATTACCGTAAAAGTGAGGTATACCGACACAAAAGACGAAACCAAAAGCTACGAACAGAGCTTCTCGAACTTCGCTCAGTTTGATGGCGGTACAAACTTGAGCACGGTTGAACAAACCTTGATCACGGAGATTAACGAAAAGCTCACGCAAGACATCTTTAATAAGTCACTCGGAAACTGGTAAGATGCTCGATCACTGGATTGACATATTAAATGAACGAGTTCCCTCAGCCGAGGAACACACGACATTGGTATCGTTGGCAGACCAATATCCGTTCGCATCCGCTGTTCAAACATTGAAAGCCCGAAGTGCTAAGCTTCGTAACGAACCCGACTTCGAGTCCATCGCGATTGAAGCTGCCATTCGATCAGCTGACCGAAAAGTGCTTCACTCATTTGTATTCGCGGATGATCATTTTGTAGCACCTGCAATTGAGCAAGAGCAACAAATTGAAATCGAGCAAAAAGAAGTCGAAACTGAAAAGCCTGAACCAGCTCAACAAGAACCTGAAATGATTCATGAGTTGGATCGTTTGCTTGTGGCCGAGGCCCTAAGTGCAGGAGCTGCCATTGAATTGTTGGAAGAAGACGAGATCGAGGCGATTACTGAATTGCATGAGGTGGAAGTTCAAGAAGAACTTATCTCTCCATCCTTCGCTGAAGCTTCGGATGACGAGGAAGAACTGGAACCAGAAGAAGTCGAGGTTCCGCTTCGCGATAAAATGAGTTTTTCATCATGGATGGAAGCCTTGGCCGACCCATCTGAGGTGCAGGAAGTGGAAACTCCAAAACCTTCGGTCATTGCCAAAAAGGACACGCTGGCCATCATCGATCACTTCATCGAGAACGAATCGTCATTGGTTCCGAAACGCGCTGAATTCTTCTCTCCTGCTAAGGCTGCGAAAAACAGTTTAATCGATCACGATGAAATTGTAAGTGAAACTTTAGCCAGTATTTATGCCGCTCAAGGCAACTATAAAAAGGCTATTTCGACCTATGAAAAGCTCGGCTTGCTGCATCCTGAAAAAAGCAGTTATTTTGCCGCCCTTATTTCAAAATTGAAACAAAACAAATAACATAGATCATGATCATTATCTCCATCCTCATCTTTATCGTAAGCCTCTTGCTTATGGGGATTGTTCTTATTCAGAATTCAAAAGGCGGTGGCTTGGCATCAGGCTTCAGCTCATCCAATCAAATTGTAGGTGTTCAGCGCACAACTGACTTCCTTGAAAAAGGAACTTGGATCCTTGCGGTATCTCTATTGGTACTTTGCTTGGTTTCAACTGCCTTCATCGGAGGAACAGTTGCTGAAGAGCAAACCAGTGAATTGGAAGGTGTGATCAATAATGAGGTTATTCCATCAGCAGGCTTCGATGAGAGCGAGGCTCCGCTTCCTGGCGATGAATAAGATCCTATTTGTTTTAGTTACTTCCCTTTTTTTATTTGTTTCCTGCCGCAAGGAGAAAAACCGAATTTGCGAATTGTATGACAGCCCTGTTGGGTATGCAATTGGGCTAGTTGACCATTCTATTTCTGTTCCCACCAAAACCACTTACGTATATGAGTACGAGGTTGATGGAGAACAATTTGAGGGAAATGAAAAGGCTTATGGGATTGGCCAAGATGATTCTTGGTTCATTGGAAAACAATTTGTGGTGGTTTATGAACTTGCGGATCCTTCAAACAGCGATTTGAACATTGACTTCCTTATTGAAACTGATGATGATTTTGAATCGTTCCTAAATGAACATCAGGATAGCAAACTACAACCGGACTATCCAAACAAGTGTAAATAATCACTTAGAAGCATCAAGAAAATGTCAGCTTGTCACACAGGCTGACATTTTTTTTTGACTTCCTGCCAAAGTTGTCAGCCAAAGCCCTTTTCAAGGCAGTGGCACAAAATCTGACTAAAGGCGAATTCGAAATCTAAATCTTCTAAAAATGTCAGGAGTGAACTTTAAACCAAATGAAGACCGCGTGTTGGTAGAGCCAGCAGCTGCGGAAGAAAAGACAGCGGGAGGAATCATCATCCCCGACACAGCGAAAGAAAAACCACAGAAAGGAACAGTGATAGCCGTAGGACCTGGCAAGAAAGACGAGCCAATGACCCTAACATCAGGTTCAACTGTTTTCTACGGAAAATACTCAGGAACTGAGATCCAATTGGATGGTAAAGACTATTTGATCATGCGATCTTCCGACATCCTTGGAAGCATCTAATCATTTATCAAAACTGAAAACTAAGAGAAATGGCAAAAGAGATATTATTTGATCAGGAAGCACGCGATGCCTTGAAGAAAGGTGTTGACGCGTTGGCTGATGCAGTGAAAGTGACGTTAGGGCCAAAAGGTCGAAACGTTGTGATCGACAAGAAATTCGGAGCACCAAACATTACGAAGGATGGTGTGACCGTAGCGAAGGAAATCGAGTTGAAAGACCCGGTTGAGAACATGGGCGCGCAGATGGTGAAGGAAGTTGCTTCTAAAACTGCAGATGTTGCAGGTGATGGAACAACAACTGCTACTGTTCTTGCTCAGGCTATCGTAACAGCAGGTTTGAAGAACGTTACTGCAGGTGCGAATCCAATGGATTTGAAGCGCGGTATTGACAAGGCTGTTGCAGCGATCAATGAAAACTTGAGCAAAATGTCACAAGAAGTTGGTGACGACTTCGCGAAGATTGAGCAGGTTGGAACCATTTCAGCTAATAATGATGCTACTATCGGAAAGCTGATTGCTGAGGCGATGCAGAAGGTGGGTAAGGAAGGTGTGATCACCGTGGAAGAAGCGAAAGGAACCGAAACTACAGTTGACGTAGTGGAAGGTATGCAGTTCGATCGCGGTTACTTGAGCCCATACTTCGTGACCAACGCTGACAAGATGATTGCCGAGTTGGACAATCCTTACATCTTGATTCACGACAAGAAGGTTTCTAACATTCAGGAGATCGTTCCGATTTTGGAAAAAGTTGCTCAGCAAGGAGCTTCTTTGTTGATCATCGCTGAAGATGTAGAAGGAACTGCTTTGGCTGGGTTGGTTGTAAACAAGCTTCGCGGTGGATTGAAAGTGGCTGCTGTTAAAGCTCCAGGATTCGGAGACCGCAGAAAAGCAATGTTGGAAGACATCGCCATCCTTACAGGTGGTCAAGTGATTAGCGAAGAACGCGGATTCAAATTGGACCAGGCTGATATGTCAATGCTTGGACGTGCCGAGAAAATCGACATCGACAAGGACAACACCACCATCATCAACGGTGCCGGAGGCAAGGAAGACATCAAGGCTCGTGTGAACCAAATCAAGGCGCAAATCGAGACTACAACCAGCGATTACGACAAGGAGAAATTGCAAGAGCGTTTGGCTAAGCTAGGTGGTGGAGTTGCAGTTCTTTACGTAGGTGCCGCCACTGAAGTGGAGATGAAAGAGAAGAAAGACCGAGTGGATGATGCACTTCACGCAACCCGTGCGGCTGTGGAAGAAGGAATCGTACCTGGTGGGGGTGTTGCTTTCATCCGTGCGATCAGCGCATTGGATTCATTGAAAGGCGACAACGAAGATCAGACTACTGGCGTTGCGATCGTTCGAAGAGCGTTGGAAGAGCCATTGCGTCAGATCGTTGCTAACGCTGGTGGAGAAGGTTCAATCGTGGTGCAGAAGGTGATGGAAGGCAAAGCTGACTTCGGTTACAACGCTGCCACTGACGTTTACGAGAACCTTTACGCAGCAGGCGTAATCGATCCTAAGAAAGTAACGCGAGTTTCATTAGAAAATGCAGCTTCAATTGCAGGTTTGTTGTTGACCACCGAGTGTGTGTTGGCAGATGAGCCGGAAGAAGCGCCAGCCGGAATGCCTCCAGGAGGAATGGGTGGCATGGGAGGAATGATGTAATTCACGCAACCGATATAGAAAACCCCGAGGCAGTGCTTCGGGGTTTTTTGTTTGATCTATCTTGACCTAATCAACGAATAACCCAAAAATACATGAGTGACTTCACTTATTTCATGCAAGGCTTCCGCCACTCGATTATCAATGCGCGAAATCAATTCGAACACGCTCTACAAATAGCTGAAAGCGAACATTATGGTCTAGCATCTTCTATTCTGGTGATTAGTGCAGAGGAATCCATGAAGGCTTATGCTATCCTGTCGAGAGCTCTTTTTCCTTTCATAGAATTCGAAAATTACAATAAGGTTTTCCGTGACCACAAATTCAAAATTGAGAGTATTCGTGGTCTTGTGGCTATGGATGCACTA
Organism: Flavobacteriales bacterium; assembly: GCA_041391765.1. Lineage (GTDB taxonomy): Bacteria > Bacteroidota > Bacteroidia > Flavobacteriales_G > Salibacteraceae > SHAN690. The sequence goes on from JAWKNJ010000015.1 coordinate 167,911, forward strand.
TTTCAAGCTGCCATGATTCATATTCAGGAACCCAAGATCAAAGCCTTGGAAACAGATTCAAGCAATATGTCAGCTATAAGAAAACAAGGCATCGACAATATGGTCAAATGGTTGGATGATGACATTCAAGGCAGGTCAGATTTTGATACTGAATTGATATGGTGGAAAAAAGCACAATCGTTAAAGGAACGTGGATTTTATGTGAGTGATAAATCAGCAACTTGGGTCACGCCAGATTCTGTTACGAAAGCAGAATTTGATCAAACGAAAGAGTACGTTTCTAGAATTCTAAAAAGAACTGAGCGATTTGAGAGAATCAACTTTGCAAGTGAGGATTTTAAGGAATTTGGGAAATCAGTTTCAAAGTTTTTTAAGCAGCGAAAAGAAAGCCGGAAAAAGCAGACATAACTTTACCTACTCAACTCAAAGTTCACCGGTTCCACGCGGGTGATCTCCGGGACCAAGCGCTTGATGGCGTCTTCCACGCCATTCTTAAAGGTCATGTTGTTCATGGAACAGCCGCTGCAAGCACCCACAAATTGAATCTTCAGCACGCGATCAGCTGTGATGTCCACAATCTCCAAATCGCCACCGTCCTCGTGTAAAAAAGGTCGCAACTCTTCCAGCGCATTCACCACTTTCAAAAACAACTCCTCTGCCACCACGTTCTGTTCCATGCTCAAATGTATGAAGCCAATTAATATTACATGTTGGTTTTGAATGACCTAAATCGGTAAGTCAGTTCGAGCGCGAGGAACGAGCTGGTCGAGAACGACTGGATCCGAAGATCAAATTTCGTCCGCTGTCCACATTTCGACCATCCAAGCTGAGGCGTGGAGCTCAATGTGACAGCTGCGCCAACACGTTGTCAATCATTTCGTTGAGTGCTTGAGCTTGTGGCGTGGTATCCTGCAAAACTGCCGGTCGGCCGGCATCCCCCGCTTCGCGAATGCTTTGCACCAAAGGAATTTGCCCTAATAACTTCACATCCAACTCATCGGCAAGGTTCTTCGCGCCTTCTTTGCCAAAGATGTAGTAGCGATTTTCGGGCAGCTCTTCCGGAGTGAACCAGCTCATGTTCTCTACAATGCCCAACACAGGAATTCGGATGTTGTCCAGCTTGAACATGCCTACTCCTTTGCGTGCATCCGCTAAAGCCACAGCCTGCGGTGTACTTACGATTACCACGCCATCCAACGGAATTTGCTGCACCAATTGCAAGTGAATATCACCAGTGCCCGGAGGCAGATCGATCAACATGAAATCCAACTCGCCCCAGTGCACATCCGTGAACATTTGAGACAGTGCCTTGCTGGCCATGGGTCCACGCCAAACGATGGCTTGGTTGGCTTCCGCGAAAAATCCAATGCTGAGCATCTTCACTCCATAGCTTTCTACAGGAACGATTTTGTTGTTCGCTCCCTCGCCTTCGACACCCGGTTTTTCATTGAACACGTCAAACATCAGGGGCATGGATGGACCATAAATGTCCGCATCTACCAGCCCGACTTTGTATCCGCGCTTCGCAAGTCCGGCAGCGAGGTTCGCACAGATCGTGCTCTTCCCTACTCCACCTTTTCCGGATGCGACCGCAATGATTTTCTTCACATTAGGAAGTACTCTTCGCTGCTCCGGTGGTCGCTCGTTGCTTTTTGGCAAGGCATCCACTTCCGCCATGATAGCCACGTCCTCACCCAGAAATCTTCGCACCTGGTGAATGCAGGCCTCTTCTAATCGCTTGCGATAGTGCATTGCAGGATTTGAAGCCTTCACATGGAATGAAACGGTGTTTCCTTCCGCTTTCACATTACTCACTAGTCCAAGGGAAACGATGTCTTTCTTGAGCTCCGGTTCTATTACGTAGGAAAGGGCTTTTAAAACGTCTTCTGTTGTCATTGTTTAGTTATCGAAATTGTCGCTTTTGTTCTCGATACAACATCCGCTTCGCGCATGTCACTCGAACTGACAGCGACTAAGTCATGCTAGGATAGGTCTTCAAAAATGGCTTTCAGTTCTGTAGCGTCATTTGGTTTCATGCGACCAGCTAAGATCAGACTCAGTTGTCTTCTTCGCAATGCTCCGTCAAAACGCTGTTTTTCCTCTTCGGTTTCAGGGATTAATTCGGGCACCTCGATGGTATTTCCGATTTGATCCACCGCCACAAATGTGAAGATGGCCTCATTGCACTTGTTCTTCTTACCCGTGCGATGGTCTTCCACCCAAACGTCAATAAACACCTCCATGCTGGAGCTAAATGCGCGGCTAACCTTTGCTTCAAGCGTCACAAAATCACCCAGTTTGATAGGTTGATTAAAGGATATGTTATTGACCGATGCGGTCACTACTACCCGACCACAATGACGGTGAGCTGCCACCGCTGAAATCACATCCATCCAATACATCAATCGACCGCCCATGAGGTTGCCTAAGGTGTTGGTATCATCAGGTAATACAATGTGTGTAGCCACCGCCATAGATTCGCTTGCCTTCTTCGCCTTCATTTCTTTCTGTTTTGCGAGCCGCAAAGGTAGAATCTTACCTTCGGGGCGATGGATATTTTGTACATAAAAGCACTGCACGTCATCTTCGTGATTTCGTGGTTTGCGGGACTGCTTTACATCGTGCGATTATTCATTTACCACGCTGAGGCGGAAGTAAAACCTGACCCGATTCGACAGGCTCTTCGAAACCAATTCAAGGTGATGCAATACCGACTGTGGAACATCATCACTTGGCCGGCAGCTATCTTGGCCACTGTCTTCGGAATCTGGCTCGTTGAAAAATTCAATTATTGGTCGCAGCCTTGGATGATGGTGAAATTTGCACTCGTCATCTTGTTGTGGGTTTATCACATCATCACGCACCTTATTTACAGACGGATGCAGCAAGATCGAGTGCGGTGGAATTCCACCCAACTTCGCGTGTGGAATGAAGTGGCTACGTTGTGGATGGTTTCCATTGTATTTGTTGTGATCCTGAAAGGAACGATGAACTGGCTGTACGCTACATTTGGTTTCTTCGCCATTGGCATTCTTCTGATGCTAGGCATTCGGATCTACAAACGTCTTCGCAAGAGTTGACACACATTTTTCAGTCGTTCGCAACATATATGATACAATTACATTAAGTGTCGGTGTACATTTAGCCAAATTTTGAGGTTATGGCCAGCATCGGTGAAGAAATAAAGCAGAAAACCTTCAGGAATGAGTATAGTAAATTGGCTATCAACTTACTGTATACCTGCAGCTGGCTGAACACTCAACAAAACAAGCTCTTCAAGCAATACGGTTTGACGCATCAGCAATACAACTGTCTTCGAATTCTTCGAGGTCAACATCCGGGAACGGCTTCCGTGAATCTACTTAAAGATCGAATGATTGACAAGATGAGCAATGTGAGTCGAATCATTGACAAGTTAAAAGCTAAGGACTTAGTAACGCGAAAACTCTGCAAACACGATCGCAGACAGGTCGATATAAAAATCACACAAAAAGGATTAGAGCTTCTTGCGATCATAGATACAAAGCTTCTGGAATGGGAAGGTGATCTGCACAATTTGAATGTAGAAGAAGCATCTACAGTCAATAATCTACTTGACAAGCTGAGAGGTTAACCTGAGCGTAACGGCTGGGTAATACGGTTTGGATTTATTCGCATTCGTTATGGACGAACAGCGAAGTTTTTTAGATGAATGTTGGATTTTTCCAAATATTTCCTACTTTGACCATCCTTTTACTAACCTAACCTACCTGAAATGCGCCAGCTTAAAATAACCAAGCAGCTTACTAACCGCGACAGTAAGTCAATTGACAAATACCTCAGTGATGTTTCCAAGGAGGAAATGATCACGGCTGAGGAGGAAGTCAGACTTGCGGTTAGGATTAAGCGAGGCGATGAAGCCGCGCTTAATAAACTGGTCAGCGCCAACCTAAGATTCGTGATTTCTGTTGCCAAGCAATACCAAGGTCACGGACTCACGCTGGAGGATCTTATCGCAGAAGGAAATATCGGACTCATCATCGCGGCCAAGCGCTTCGATGAAACCAAGGGTTTTAAGTTCATTTCCTATGCGGTTTGGTGGATTCGCCAGAGCATCATGCAGGCGATCGCTGAAAACTCTCGCGTTGTTCGATTGCCCTTGAATAAAGTAAGTGCCATTCAAAAAGTGGCGCAAGCTTTTTCAAAACTCGAGCAGCAATACGAACGCGCTCCATCGAATGATGAAATTGGTGAGCTTTTAGAAGCCAATGCCGAAAGCGTTGGTGACTTATTCGTTTACGCCCAAAAGCAAGTATCGGTTGATGCCCCATTGATGGAAGGCGAGGACAATAGTCTGCTGAATGTGATGCCCAACAGCGACTCAAGTGTTCCAACTGACGAGCTGATTAACGAGTCACTTCGATTGGACATTGAGCGCGTATTGGTTCACCTGAAAGATCGCGAAGCAGACGTTTTACGCCTTTCCTACGGACTGAACGGAATGCCTCCGATGACATTGGAAGAAATCGCAAACAACCTCGGTTTGACTCGAGAGCGTATTCGTCAGATTCGTGAAAAAGGATTGAGAAACTTAAGAAAGAAGGCCAACAGCCATTTACTTAAGAACTACTTGTAAAGTATCCAAGCATTTGGGATGTCATCCCGGAAAGAGGCCAGTGCTTGCTCGGCCTCTTTTTTTGTGGCATAACTAGCAACACTCACGCGGTTCAACGTGCCCTTCTTGTCGATGATAGCAGCATTTGAGCCACGCTTCAAGTATTTGGCAACCAACCTTTCGGCATTGGACATTTCACCAAAACATCCTCCAATCACGTGGAATGGCAATTCAGCAGAACCTGCTTGATCAGCTTTTTCCTCGATAGATGCGACAACCGTCTTGTCGCGTTCGGGACTATCATAGATGGTGTCAATGTCCACTATAGCCACTATTTCATCTTCTATGCTTTCCAAAGGCTCCACCGAAATAGAACCTGATCGAACTTGATACTCCGGACAAATTTTCTCCGAGAATGGATTCAGATCAGACGAATGAAATTGTGATCGATCCTTCAGTAGCGGTGTTCCGATGGCCAACCAAAGTGCGTATCCAACAACTGATATTCCGACCAACGCTGCAGCAGCCGGCCAGTAAGCGATCTTACGCTTGGTCGTCTCAGGCTCTTTCTCTTCAGCTTGTACCTCAGGTTCGGGAGCTTTCTCAATCGGTATCACTTTTGGCTCCGGCTTGACAATCTTCACCTCAGGCTTCGGCTGCGCTTCCGCTTTAGGCTCGATCGCGCTCTTAACCATTGGCTTGCGCTCAATGGGTTTACTGAAGAAGCTCTCCAAACCAAATCCTTCTCTAAATAAGTCAGCGTTCTTTAATTGCTCGAAACGAAATGTTCCATCCGCTAATTGAAACAAAACTCCAATCCTATCAAACTCGACCCTCTTCTTGCCCTTCAATTCTGACTTCAAGTACACCGCATAGTCCTTCACTTTGGCAAGTGCCTGAGCATATTGTTCGTTCTCCTTCTGAGCCACGTAAGCGGCCAGCAACCCATCGTTGTGAGTCAACAGTTTATTGAACGAAATCTTGCGATAAGGTGGGTCAAAACGATGGTTGACCTTGTTGATTTTTGCAGGTGCGTAGTTCGCTACAAAACCACCAAAATCAGGAACAATGACACAATCGTGTTCTTCCAATAATGATGCTATGTGCTGGTCTAAATTCACGCTTTGAAGCAGTGAACAAAGAAAACAAAAGGAGAGTTAATTATGCCTTGTTGAGCAAATCAATTACCCGATTCAAGTCCTCAGGCACGTCAACAGAGATTCCATTGTGATCGCACAGCTCGACTCTAATAGAATATCCGTTGTCCAGCCAACGCAGCTGTTCCAGCGACTCGGCCTTTTCCAATGACGACTGAGGCAGCTTCGCAACCTCGGCCAACACCTCAGACCGAAAGGCATAAATGCCAACATGCTGCAAGTAGTTATAACTGGACATCCAATCCTTCTCGCGGCCTTGTTGAAATGGAATACACTGCCTCGAGAAATAGAGTGCATTTCCCTGTTGATCTCGAATCACTTTAACCTTGCTGGAATCGAAGAGCAACTCCTCCGATTTGAACGTGGTTACTAACGTTGCAATTTGACAGTCAGCTGCTTCAAAGCATGAAGCGAGCATATCCAACTGGTCGGGATCAAGCAGAGGCTCATCGCCCTGAATGTTGATGACGACATCATAGTCCTCTCCAAGGTTTTTGTATGCCTCTAGACAGCGGTCAGTTCCGCTAGGATGCTCAGACGAAGTCATCACCACATGCCCAAACTGCTCCACATGCTTGTAAATCCGTTCATCATCCGTGGCAACCACAACTTTTGAAAGCGCACTCGACTTTGATGCCCGTTCATACACGCGCTGAATCATGGATTTGCCTTGAATTTCAATCAACGGTTTGCCAGGAAATCGCGTTGAACCATAGCGCGCAGGAATGATGCCTAAAACTTTCATTTGTGTAGCGAAAGTAATGATCGAACCACCGCCTCATGCATTACTTTCGTCAAGCTCAGATGAACGAGGAACTTCTTTATCAGATCGCCTTAAAGAAATTGGACGGAATTGGCGCCACTCGCGCCAAAAAGCTGGTGTCCTATTGCGGTGGTGTTCGAGAGGTTTTTGAAGCCCCAAAAAAGAAATTACTTACGGTTCCTGGGATTGGTCAGGCGCTTGTCAGCAAATTGAATCGTGAATCGGCCTTGGAACTCGCAGAGCCCGAACTCAAATTTATTGAGAAAAACAACGTCCGTCCGATTTTCTATTTGGATAAGGATTATCCAAAGCGACTGAAGCACTGCGAGGATAGTCCATTATTGCTATACATCTCGGGCAACATGAATTTGAATGTCCCGAAAGTGGTCAGTATCGTTGGCACCAGAAATGCCACCAGTTATGGCGCCAAAATCACAGAGCGATTGATAGATGGTTTAAAGGCACATGATGCTCTTGTAGTAAGCGGACTAGCGCTCGGAATTGACATTATCGCACATCGAGCTGCGGTTCAAGCTGGCCTGCAGACCGTTGGAGTTTTAGGTAATTCTCTAGACAGAATCTATCCGCATCAAAACAAGGCGATTGCCGAAAAAATGAAGCCGAAAGGTGGATTGATTACAGAATTTGAAAGCGGTACCAAACCTGATCGAGAGAATTTTCCACAGCGAAACCGTATCGTGGCGGGAATGGCTGACGTGACTATTGTGATTGAGTCCGCAGTGAAAGGCGGCTCCATGATCACCGCTCAACTCGCTACAGGATATAATCGCGATGTGATGGCAGTTCCCGGAGCGATCGATGCACCATGGAGCAGTGGCTGCAATCACCTCATCAAGACCAACAAGGCTCACATGATCGAGGACATCGAAGACCTCGAATATTTGATGGGCTGGGAAAGAGAAGAAAAGGGTGAATCGCAGCCTCAAAAGCAACTGTTCGTAGAACTTAACGAAGAGGAACGCAAGGTTTACGAGCTGCTGAAAGAGATCAACAAAGAATCATTGGACAATATTAGTTTGAGCTCCGGTATGCCTGTCAGTAAGACATCTACCCTGCTGCTAGAGCTGGAATTTAAGGGCGTGGTAAAATCGCTTCCGGGAAAGGTTTACAGCTTGGTTTGAAGTTGTGCAAACTCCTTAGCAAAATAGGTCAGAATCACATCCGCTCCTGCCCTTTTGATGCTCAGCAACATTTCCGGCATCGCTCGATTGTAATCAATCCAACCGTTTTGAGCGGCCGCCTTGAGCATGGCATATTCTCCGCTCACATTGTAGGCGGCAATCGGAATAGGATATTCCTCCTTCAGCATGTGGATTACATCTAAGTAACAAAGCGCAGGCTTCACCATGAGATAATCTGCTCCTTCCAAATAGTCCAATTCGGCTTCCACCAACGCCTCTCGCTTGTTGGCGGGATCCATTTGGTAGGTTTTCTTATCCCCAAATTTGGGAGCCGAATCCAATGCATCACGGAACGGACCGTAGTAGGCACTGGCGTACTTAGCCGTGTAAGACATGATGCTGACATTGGTGAATCCATTACCATCCAATACATCTCTTATGTATTCTACCCGTCCATCCATCATGTCTGACGGACCAATGATGTCAGCTCCCGCTTCGGCTTGAGCCAAGGACATTTTTCCAAGCACTTCCAATGTCTCATCGTTGACGATCTCTCCCTTTTTTACAACGCCATCATGGCCATCACTGCTGTATGGATCCATCGCTACATCTGTCATGATCACGACTTCCGGAAAGCGTGACTTGATCTCTTGGATGTATTTCAAATAGAAGTTGTCTTTGGAATAGCTGTATGTAGCCATCGTATCTTTCAACGATTCGTCAACAGCTGGAAAGAGATCGAAACACATGACACCCATGTTCGCACATTCCTCCACCTCTTTCAGGAGATGATCCAATGATAATCTGAACTGACCTGGAAGCGACTTTACCTCCGACTTGTGGTTTTGACCGTCCACCACAAAAAGCGGATAGATCAAATTATCTACGCTCACATTTGTTTCGCGCGCTTGCGATCGAATGACTTCGTTTTTGCGATTTCTTCTCGGTCTGCGTAGCATCATGTCAATTCTATCTTTGCCCGCGAAGGTATCAATGCCACTTACATGAATTCACTTCTTTACTTCGTCTGGAACGTAGACCCCACCTTGGTAGAACTCGGCCCGTTAACCGTGCGATGGTACGGTGTCCTTTTTGCGATGGCTTTTTTTAGCGGTTACTACATTATTCAATGGGTTCTGAATCGCGAAAACAAGCCAAAAGTGTGGTTGGATTCGCTTTTAATTTATTGCATGGTTGGTACCATAGCTGGTGCGCGACTCGGTCATGTACTGTTCTATCAATGGGATTATTACCAAAACAACCTGTTGGAGATTCTTCAGATATGGAAGGGTGGATTGGCGAGTCATGGAGCGGCCATTGGCATTGTCATGGCCATGTATCTATGGACTCGAAAAGTGAAAAGTGGTTCATTGCTTTGGATTCTTGATCGTGTAGTTATTGTGGTGGCACTCTCGGGCTTGTTCATCAGGGGTGGAAACTTCATGAACCATGAAATTGTTGGTAAAGAAACCCACACAGAAAGCGGTGTGAAGTTCATGCGCAACTACGATGACATCACTCCAAATGATGTTCAGCGCGTGACGGGGATGGAAGTATTCGGAGAAGTTGAAATTGATCGTTCCAAACTCAATGCCGCATATGATGAACTGTTGTCGAACCCAAAATATGAATCTGTTATCGAACAGGTGCCTAATCGCTATCCTGCACAACTCTACGAAGCCATTTGCTACTTCATCATTTTCCTGATTCTGCTTGGAGGTTATCTATTCCTAGGCATTGGTGAATTACGAGGAATGATTTTCGGGCTGTTCCTCGTGCTCACGTTCACAGCTCGCTTCGTGATCGAGTTTTTGAAAGAAGTTCAAGTAGATTTCGAAGAAGGCATGTTGCTCGACATGGGGCAGTGGCTAAGCATCCCGCTTGTTCTATTAGGACTGTTCTTTATCGGGCGCTCATTGAGGATAAAGGAAAAGAAAACGGCCACCGATGGTGGCCGTGCAGAGGGCTAAATTTTGTGCTCTTCTCCTGTATGATTCTGTTCACTCAGCGTCCACTCATCGGTTTTGATGGTCTGTAACCACACATCTGCGCTTTTGCGAAACACTTGAACATTCAATCCATAAACGTCATGAAAGGCAGACTCCAGTGTTGATACTTTTTGATTGCCATGTATGCTCAATCCCCCGGATTCGTGATTACTTCTAACCTCACCAATTGTCCTGTTTGAAGCAATCCTTTCCTTTTCAGTTGATCCCTGACCTTCCTGATGCTCTGTTTTGTAGAACTCTAATTTCAAGAAAGGAAAGTGCTTACTGAATTCAGCCTGAACCTCGGAAATAGTCTTGTTGTCGTCTATTTTGATCTCCATCTTCAATGAATTACATCCACTTAGCCAAGTACTTGTAGAAGTCTTGCTTCAAGTCAGCCACCATCCTTCGGTTCGTTTCGATCTTATCCCTCAATGGAGCGTGATCTTGAAACAACACGTGATCAATAGCCACAGGATGACTCTCTGCATACTTTGCTATTTCTGATTCATGTCCATTAATATCGTGAATCAACTCATCGATTGCATTGTTATGGATGTATAGCTGATTTTGAAAATGCTCCAATTCCTTCAACACTTCAGAATCGGTGTAGCGGCTTGCAATCTCTTCCAATCTTGATTTGAATACAGGCAATTCATCCTTGTAAAACTTCAATTCCTTCACCCAACGTTGATGCTCAAAGTGTAAGTCATCAATGTGAACCTTCTTTTCTTTTTCTACTGTGCTCATAATGCTCGTTTTAATCCTTGTCAAAGGAGCGGCTTCTCGATAGGTTGGAAAATGACTATTAACAGGATTACATCTGACTTCGCTCAAAGCACTTTGTCTATTTAAAATCATCGTGCATATCGATGCAAGCCCATTCGTATCTATAACTTCGCGAGTTCAATAAATAGAGGATGTACAGGACACATACGTGCGGAGAATTACGACTTGAGAATAAGGGAAGCGAAGTAAAGCTGGCCGGTTGGGTTCAGCGCGTTAGAAACATGGGTGGCATGACATTTATTGATCTTAGAGATCGATATGGCATTACCCAATTATCCTTTAACGTAGAAAAGGATGAAGCACTTTGTGAGCAAGCCAGAAAGCTTGGCCGTGAGTTCGTGATTCAAGCCACCGGGATTGTCATCGAGCGAGAAAGCAAAAACAAGCAAATCGCAACGGGTGAAATTGAAATTCAAGTCACTCATCTGAAGGTCTTGAACGCCTCCGACACCCCGCCCTTTACCATTGAGGATGAAACGGATGGTGGCGAAGAGCTTCGCATGAAGTATCGCTATTTAGACCTGCGCAGAAATCCACTTCGAAAGAATCTGGAATTGCGACATGCGCTGGGCATTGAAACCCGCAAATACATGGACAATCAAGGATTCCTTGAAATCGAAACTCCATACCTGATCAAATCGACCCCTGAGGGAGCCCGTGACTTTGTGGTTCCATCTCGGATGCATGGTGGTGAATTTTATGCCTTGCCGCAATCACCGCAAACCTTTAAGCAGATCCTGATGGTTGGTGGATACGACCGCTACTTCCAAATTGTTCGTTGTTTTCGCGATGAAGATTTGAGAGCAGATCGTCAGCCTGAATTTACCCAAATCGACTGCGAAATGGCGTTTGTGGAGCAGGAAGACATCCTTCAAACATTCGAAGGACTTGTGCGTCACCTATTCAAATCCGTGAAGGGAATCGAATTACCGGAATTCGTTCGAATGACATACGATGAGGCCATGTCAAAGTACGGCTCGGACAAACCGGACATCCGCTTCGGAATGGAATTCGTGGAGTTGAACAAAATGGTTCAGGGCAAAGGTTTCCAAGTCTTTGATGACGCAGAATTAGTAGTTGGAATTTGCGCGAAAGGAGCTGCAACTTACACGCGAAAACAATTGGATGAGCTGACCGACTTCGTACGCAAACCGCAGATCGGAGCCAAGGGACTGGTATACTGTCGCGTTAATGAGGATGGCTCTCTAAAATCATCTGTGGACAAGTTCTTCGATGAGAAGGCTCTGGAAAATTGGACTAAGGCATTTGGTGCTGAAAAAGGTGATTTAATGCTGATTCTTGCGGGAGATGCGAATAAAACTCGCAAACAATTGAACGAACTGCGATTGGAAATGGGAACTCAGCTCGGACTTCGAATCAAAGACTCCTATCGCCCAATGTGGGTAGTGGACTTCCCGCTTTTAGAATGGGATGAGGACTCAAAACGATTCTATGCAATGCATCATCCGTTCACCAGTCCAAAACCCGATCAAATCGGTTGGCTGGATACAGATCCAGGCAAGGTCAAAGCCAACGCATACGACATGGTCATAAATGGTGTGGAGCTAGGTGGGGGTTCCATAAGAATTCACGATCAGAAGCTTCAAGCTAAAATGTTTGAAATCCTTGGCTTTTCTAAAGAAGAGGCTCAGAAACAGTTCGGGTTTCTGATGGGGGCATTCAAATACGGAGCACCTCCGCATGGTGGAATTGCCTTTGGATTTGATCGATTGGCTGCCATTTTCGGAGGAACAGATTCCATACGAGATTACATCGCATTCCCAAAAAACAATGCAGGTCGAGACTTAATGATCGATTCACCTGCCACGATCAGTGACGAGCAACTTACTGAACTTTCATTAAAGGTTTCTATTGAGGAATAACCGTGTCGAAAGCCTCAGAAATATATGATCGAACTCGCGAACAGGTTGATCCCTTTCTTAGAAACACGAATACGTACTTAGTCAAGCTTGTTCGCATAGTCAACGAATGGCGTAAGGACCATTTAACCGAGCGACAATTCACCTATTTCCTTGCGATTGCCATTGGCTTCATCTCGGGAGTAATTGCCTTGGTTATAAAGAACACTGTACACTTCATACAGTTTGTTCTTACAAAAAGCTTTCTGGATGACTACCGTTACGTGTTGTATTTTATTTACCCCGTAATAGGTATTCTACTCGCACAATGGTTCATACGGGCGGTCATTAAACAACCGGTGAATCACGGTATTCCGAATACGCTCTACGCGATTTCGAAAAAGAATGCCTTGATCCGCAAGCACAATCTCTTCAGCTCGATCGTTAGTGCGTCATTGACCGTTGGCTTTGGTGGCAGTGCCGGACTGGAAGGCCCTACCGTTGGAACGACCTCTGCATGGGGAGCAAACCTTGGGACACTATTCAAACTACCTTACAAAACCAGAACACTGCTCATCGGCTGCGCAGCATCAGCAGCTATGGCAGCACTATTTAATGCTCCAATTGCGGCAATTGTTTTCTCTATTGAAGTGATCATGCTTGATCTGACAACAGCTTCACTCATTCCGTTATTGTTGGCATCTGCCTCAGCCGCGATCAGTTCCCACTTCTTTTTAGGAGATGACATCTTGTTTCATTTCAACATTACAGATGAATTTAAGTTTAGTCACATACCCTACTATCTCGGACTTGGCGTGTTCACAGGCGTTGCTTCCATGCATTTTTATCGAACCTATACGTATGTAACCAAGCTTTTTGACAAGATCAAACGACAGCGGACTAAGACGCTGCTTGCAGGCTCTTTGCTTGGAGGCATATTATTCATCCTTCCTCCGCTTTATGGTGAAGGCTACGAAGCAATTAACTCGATTATTGAAGGCAGACCCTTCGACATTTTAGAAAACAGTTTGTTTTCGGAATACGATGGTAATATGTACGTGCTTTTAGCCTTTGTGCTGGGCTTGGGCTTGATGAAGGTGTTCGCAACCACGCTTACTTTTCGGGCAGGTGGGATTGGAGGAACCTTTGCTCCTACTTTGTTCATGGGAGCCATGTTTGGATTTTTCTATGCTAAATCTATCAACTACTTCGGCTTGGGAGATCTACCAGAGAGCAACTTCACCCTAGTGGCAATGGCCGGTTTGATGGCTGGAAATCTACACGCTCCGTTAATGGCGATCTTCCTTATCGCAGAAATAACCGGTGGATATCAACTGTTTGTGCCGTTGATGATTACTGCTTCGATTGCTTTCGTAACTGTGAAGCGTTTTATTCCTCATAGTATTTACACCACGCAACTCGCCCGAAGAGGAGAGCTTATTACTCACGATAAGGATCAGGCGGTGCTCACCCTAATGCGGCTTCACCGAGAGATTGAAAATGATTTTATCTCAGTGGATCCATACGATACCTTGGGTGATTTGGTTAAAGTCATATCAAAGTCAAAAAGGAATCTCTTTCCGGTTCTTGACAAGGATCAGAATTTCATCGGAGTAGTTGATTTGAATGAGATCAGACATATCATTTTCAAACAGGATTTATACGCTTCCACCTATGTTCACGATTTGATGAACGATGCTCGGGAATACGTTCGCAAGGACGATAACATGGAAATCGTTATGAGCAAGTTCGAAAACAGCGGTGCATGGAACCTACCTGTCCTTGACGACCAAGGGCATTACGTTGGTTTTGTTTCCAAATCGAAGCTCTTTTCAGCTTACAGAAGCTTACTAAAGGAATTCTATGATGAATAGAATTTGATTGAGCACAATATCCTCTGCGTGAGCAGAATTGCCTTATTTAGTTTCACCTAACTTAAATAGCTATGAAAGCACAACTTTTGGTTTTGGCGTGCGCCAGCGTGCCCTTATTGGGTTATTCCCAACTTTTCTCGGATGATTTTGAATCTTACACTGTTGGTGCCTTTTTAGGCAGCAGTTCTAGCACTTGGACCACATGGAGTGGTAGCGGGGGCGGGGCCGATGACGTAAAAATTGTTGACGACACCGCGAGCAATGGGGCCAACTCCATTTACTTCGAATCTATCGGTTCGGGTGGTGGTCCCGATGATGTCGTGTTACCCTTTGGCAACAAGTACACGAATGGATTATTTACATATTCCATGATGATGTTTGTAGCAAACAACGCTGGTGCTTACTTCAATTTTCAAGCGGAGCAATCCGTTGGAAGTGTCTGGTCCATGGACTGTTACTTGAATCAAGATGGTGATGTGTTGATTCAAGGAAGTGGTCAGTCCTTGCTAACCGGTAACTTTCCGGTAGGACAATGGTTTGAACTTGGAATGTCTATCAACTTGAACCAAAATGAATGGGAGTTATTCATAGACAGTGTCTCGCAAGGCACCTTTTCAAATCCAATCAATGAACTGGCTTCCATCGACATCTTCGCTTATAATGATCAAAATGGAGGAAATGGTGTTTCAAAGTTTTGGGTGGATGAAGTCATGTTTGATCATGAAACGATAACCATACCCACGGTTAATGCCAGTGTGATTACGATCAGTCCGATCACCGGCCTTACCGGTCAACACAAAACGCCAACTATAGGCGTTCGAAATCTAGGCACCACTGCAATCACGAGTTTCGATTTAGCCATGGCCTACAATGGTCAGACATTCAATAAAAGTGTCACAGGCATTGCGCTTGCATCCTACGAAGTGCACGAAGTTGAGCTAAGTGAAGGAATAACATTGGGTAATACCGTTCAGAATTTCACAGCCACAGTGAGCAAAGTGAATGGTGGTGGAGCTGATGATAACCCCAATGATGATTCAAAAAGCATTTCGGTGGATCCGATTGTACCGGCACCGGATAAGATGGTTTTTGTAGAAGAAGGCACGGGCACTTGGTGTGGCTGGTGTCCTAGAGGAACAGTGGCAATGGCCTACATGCAGGAAACCTACCCAGATTACTTTGTAGGAGTAGCCGTTCATAATGGTGACCCGATGACGGTTGTGGACTATGATACAAACCTTGGCAAAATCATGTCTGGATATCCAAGTGCGGTAGTTGACAGAGGTGCAGACATTGACCCCTCGGTAATGGAAATCGACTTTTTGGAACGAATTGTATTACCTCCAGCTGCTAAGATCCATGTAAATGCACGATTCACAGATTCGTCTACAATCGTTGCCATAATAAATGTCGAACTGAAGCAAGCTATTGACAATAATTGGAAAGTTGCTGCGGTGCTCATCGAGGATGACATGCATGGAAAATCATCCGATTGGGCTCAAACTAACTATTATGCTGGTGGTAGCAATGGTGAACTTATTGGTGCGGGAAAAGAGTGGCACAATGAACCCGATAAAGTGCCAGCTGATGAAATGAAGTATGATCATGTCGCTAGAGACATTTCACCTTCATTTTATGGTTTAGACAATAGCTTTCCATCTAGTACAACGGTAGGTGACACCTTTTCCTTTAACATTCAATTCGATAGCGTGGTATCGTATCACAATCTACACGTTGCAGCCATCTTGATTGACGATGCTGGTCGCATTGACAATGCAAACAAATCGAATGTTGATACAGCCGCTCTTGGAATCAAAGGATCTATTGTTGCGAATCAAGGTGGACTTAGCTTATATCCAAATCCAATGTCTGGTTCAATAATCTATGCCTTTGCGCCTGCCAATATTGGCTCTGTTGAGTTCAACATTATTGATTTATGTGGCCGAACAGTTCTGAGTAACCAAGTTCAAGCGACAAACAACGATCTATATACATTGAACGTAGGTAGTCTAAGTCCCGGAGTTTACATTATGAATGCAGTTGTTGATGGAGAGCTACGATCAGCCAAGTTCATCAAAGAGTAATCGTTCGCTGACCCAATTCAAAACCAAATTACAGAAATGAAAAAGGGCCGTCCAAATGGACGGCCCTTTTTATTCAGAATAATCAATATTCGATTACTTGCTAATCACAAGCTTGTGAGTAGTTACAGATTCACCTGAAACAACAGACATTGTGTAAACTCCTGCAGGAATTGACTCAACACTCATTGTTTGAAGACCTGAATCATTCAATGTTGCAGAACTAACAATAGCCCCCTTAACATCGACTATATTAACTACTGCATTTGTAAGAGCTGATCCAAACTCAATGTTGATCACAGCAACCGCAGGATTCGGATATACATTGAATGTAGCACCATTTACCTCGTTAACTCCTGTAGGCCAGATCACAACTTCGATTTCATCAGTGCCCATACAGCCATCTTCATTAGTTACCGTTACCGTGTATGTTCCAGAAGAGGTTACTTCCTTAGTCGAACCTGATCCACCTCCACTCCATGCATATGTAGCGTGGGTTCCAGCATTGAGAACGTGTGTGCCTCCATTTGGATCAAAAATATCAGAGCCAAGATCCACAACTGGCGTAGTACTTGAAGCAAGAATCGTTGCGCTTGTATAGCTTTCGCAACCATTATCGTCAACAACCTTTAGATTGTAAGATCCACTTGTCAATCCAGTGGCTGATTGTCCGATCGCACCACCAGGTGTCCAAGTGTACGTATATGGACTAACTCCACCACTGGCTACACCAAATGCAGAACCATTAGTATCATCTGGACAAACAACGCTTTGAATCTGTGTAACGGCTGCGATTAGGATTGATGGTTCCCAAACCACAACATCATTTACTTCAATTGTACAGTTCTTAGCATCAGTAGCAGTTACAGAGTAGGTTCCTGGTCCCAAGTCAACAAGATCAGAAAAGGAACTTCCATTTTCTCCACTTGACCAAGCATAGTTCATTGCACCGAAGCCACCTGTAATACCTGGATCAACGGAACCATCGTTAGCACCGAAGCAAGAAACATCTTCGAATGATAAATTAGAAACCAAGGCACTTGGAGCTGGGTTCAATGTAACAATCATGCTATCATAACATCCGCGGTAGTCAGAAACAGTAACAGTGTATGTTCCAGCTTCATAACCGCTGACGAAATCAGATTTATCACCAGTATTCCAATCGTAAGCCAATCCATTCTCATCAGTAGGACAAAAACGAGTGAAATCATTTTCTACAGCCCAATAATCGAAATTTCTTCCTGGTACCCAAACACCAACAGTTCCTGTAGGATCTTCCAATCCTTGATCATGCCAGTTTCCGGCATAAATCGAGTTACCAACGGTTGTTGAATGCAATTCAATACAGTTTGAAGTTTCATGAAGTTGAATTTGCACGGTTATGAAATCAACCGTAGGATTACCACCTTGATACGGCACGTGGTCATAATTAATAACGCAGATTCTATTTGGAGCCTCACCAATTGTGTAATAATTTACACTACCACCAGCTGTTGGATCCAAATCTTCCCAACCAAAAGCAATCAATGCCTCAGGACCATTCACGCTTGGAATCATGTAATCACATGTCCAACCGGATGTATGATTGTCAAAGTGAATGAAACCTTCTGTGTTGGCTCTGAATGTAGAAAACGTATCACCGAAGAATACAAAATCAAAACCTATTGGCAAGTTGGCCACCATCGAATAGCTGCTTGGAAAGGTAATTGGAGTTCCAACCATTGACGTATCAGGCATGAATAAAGCGCTATTCGTGTCCCACGAATAAGGGGCATCATATGGAGTACCACCTGAACCGTATGCACGCATAGCGGAAATGTCATAATCACAAATCAAATCTTGTTCAATAACAACAGAATCCAAGCTTACCTCAGCAGGGTAAGTGACTGTGGTATATGAAGTGTCCTTATCACCAACAAAGTCAGTAACAATCACTGAATATGTTCCAGCACCTTGATTAAATATCGAATCATTCGTTGACCCGGTCGACCATAACCAAGTATAAGGAGGCGTGCCAAGGAAAGTTGAGGCGCCAATGGTTATGTTGTTATCACCGTAGCATGTTGCTTCGATCGTATCAGGAGTAACTACAGTCAAAACGTTTGGTAATACAAGAACTGTATAATCTTCGGTTTCACCCCAACCATAAGAACCGCAAGCCAGAACACCGGAAGTTGAGCTGGTTTCAACGCACACAATTCTCATTCTTGTTGCTCCAGCAGGGGCTCCAGCAGGAACATTAATCGTAATTGAATGGACAACATTGTTCACGCTGGAGTATGGAGAATATCCGATAAACTCACCAGTGCCGGTAAAATTTTGATTCTGGTCCCAATCAATCCAAACCCCAACTATGGAACCCCAGTTATAACCGGAACATCCGGATACTGTTACGGACATAGTGTACGTTCCTGAATTTAATAGTTCAGGCGCTGGAAGGGCCGTAAAATCAGTATAACCAACACAAGCCGTAGATGTGTTGTTGCTGATATTAGTAGAAAGTCCATTTAATTGAACGTTTGCAATAAGTTCATCGCTGGTGTAAGAGGCGCCAGACGTGCAATACTGACCAAAGCTGGAAATTGAAGCAATGAGCAGCGCGGTTAAAAGAGTAAATTTTACATTCATAAATCTTGGTTATAGAGTTAATGTGTCAAATAAAAGCATTTTTTGCTCCTATAACGCGAATCTAAGTGGATTCATCGTTACTGGAATACTGTCATTTTGAGAAATTTTGAATTCCTGAATTCAAAATCCTAGGTTAATGACCAACTGGTCGATGCCATTGTCTACTGCTGCGCTCGATTGGAAATCACTCAAATAAAAAAGGGACTGCCGCAATCGGCAGTCCCTTTCTTATCACAATAAATACTGACTATTTGCTGATAACCAACTTCTGGGCAACCGTTGATTGATCTGAATGTATGGACATTGTATAAACACCAGCGGGAATTGATTCAACACTCATAGTTTGCAGACCGGAATCTCCCAATCCAATAGACATAACAACCGATCCTTTTGCGTCAATGATTGTCATGGTTGAATTCACAAATGACGTTCCAAATTCAATGTTCAAAATACCAAAGGCTGGGTTAGGATATACTTTGAACTCCTCTCCTGCCACCTGACTAATTCCGGTTGGCCATATTTCAACATTTATCTCATCATAACCTTCGCAACCATCTTCGTTGGTAACTGTAACAGTATAGGTTCCGGAAGTTGTTACCTCCTTGGTTGAGCCGGACCCACCTCCTGACCAAGCATAAGTGGCGTGGGTTCCTGCATCAAGGGTATGAGTTCCACCGTTTGGATCAAAAATGTCATCACCCAAATCAACAACAGGTGTAGTGCTGGAGGCGATAATATTCACTGTCGTGAAACTTTCGCATCCATTGTCATCAACAACTTTTAAGATGTGTGCACCATTTGTCAACCCGGTTGCATTTTGTCCACCAATGCCACTAGGCTGCCAAGTGTAGGTATAAGGACTAATGCCACCAGCAGCAATTCCAGATGCAGCTCCAGTCGAATCACCGGGACACACAACACCTGTCACTCCGGTCACTGCCGAAATCAGTAGGCTTGGCTCCCAAATAACCACATCATTTACTTCAATCGTACAGTTCTTAGCATCCGTTGCAGTAACAGAATATGTTCCTGGTCCCAAGTCAGTTAGTGTTGAGAAAGACGTTCCATTCTCTCCACTTGACCACGCATAGTTCACTGAACCAAAACCGCCTGTGATTCCAGGATCTACCGAACCATCATTAAGGTTAAAACATGTTACGTCTTCGTAGTCTAGGTTAGAAACAAGGGCACTTTGCGGAGCGTTGATCACCACTTCATCCGTTGTGAAACACCCATTTAGGTCAGACGCAGTAACTGTGTAAGTACCTGGCTGAAGTCCGTTAACAGTTGCTCCAACATCTCCGGTTGACCAGGTGTAGACTAGACCAGTGGAATCTATAGGACAGAAACTGATAAATGTTTCCTGAGTACTCCAAACGGCATTGTTTCTTCCCGGATACGCATATCCATCGGTTCCAGTTGAATTCTCAATTCCTTGAGTCATATTACCTGCATCACTCTGAATGTCTTCCGAATGAATTTCAATACAATTTGTTCCTTCAAACAATTTGAGTTGGAATGTCACAGTCAGGCTTGAGCTACCATAGTGAGGGACATCGATAAAATTCACAATCAACACTTGATTCGGTGAAGTTCCGGTAGTGTAATAGTTGATGGTGCCTGCTGCTCCACTAGCAGGATTCAAATCCGTCCAACACATAGCGATAATGTCATTTGGTGTTCCAGTATTAGGAAGTGTTTGAGGAGTTAATGAAGTGTTACCTGAGCCAAATGTCACGTATCCATTAGAGCCCACATAGAAGTTTTCGTAAACCTAGTCAAAGAACTCGAACTCAAATCCAATAGGCAAGGATGCAGAAAAGGCATCATCACCCAATGTTAAATTCGTACCGGTTGAAGACGTATCCGGATTAAAATTAGCAGAAGTGGTATCGATTAGGTAACCCTCCAACGGAGTTCCTCCAGAACCAACAGCCTCCGCTGCACTGATGTCATAGTCGCAAACCAACTGCTGAGTCACAGTGGCTTCTAGTGCGATAGAATCAGGCTCGGTAATCACTGTATATGAAGTATCCTTATCTCCAACAAAGTCAGTAACAATAACCGAATATGTTCCAGCTCCCTGATTGAAGATAGAATCATTGGTTGATCCAGTGGACCATAACCAAGAATATGGTGGCGTACCCAAGAACGTACTTGAAGCAATAGTTATATTGTCATCTCCATAACATGCGGTTTCAATAGTATCTGGGGTCACGACTGTTAACACGTTGGGTAAAACGGTAACCTTATAGTCTTCAGTTTCCCCCCAACCATATGATCCGCAAGCTAGTACACCTGATGTAGAACTGGTCTCTACACAAACTATTCTCATTCTTGTAGAACCTGAAGGAGCACCTGCAGGAACGTTAATCGTAATCAAATGGTTCACGTTGTTTACAGATGAATATGGGGAATACCCAATGAACTCACCAGTGCCTGTAAAGTTTTGATTTTGATCCCAATCGATCCATACACCTACAATTGATCCCCAGTTATAGCCAGAACATCCGGCTACGGTAACCGTCATTGTGTAAGTGCCGGAATTCAGAACTTCGGGAGCGGGAAGGGCTGTAAAATCAGTGTAACCAACACAAGCCGTAGATGTGTTGTTATTGATGTTAGTTGAAAGTCCATTGAGTTGAACGTTGGCAATCAGCTCATCGCTTGTATAGGATGCACCCGAGGTGCAATATTGACCGAAGCTCGAAAGCGTTACGGTAATTAGCGCAATTAACAATGTAGATATTTTCCTCATAATCTCATTTTATTTGGAGTTAGTACACAAATTAACGTCAAAATATTAACTCTTGTCACAAACATTAAGCGATTCACAGAAATCTTGTAACGAAAAAAGGGGCCAGAGCCCCTTTCAATGAATTTCAAATCTTGATTTAAAGCGTTCCTCTAACCTCCTGTTCTCTTTCAATGGCTTCAAATAATGCTTGGAAATTACCTTTTCCAAAGCTCCACGCTCCCTTTCGTTGGATGATCTCAAAGAACATTGTTGGTCTATCCACCACAGGTTTGGTAAAAAGCTGAAGCAAATAACCTTCATCATCTCGATCAACCAAGATTCCATGTTGCTTAATGATTTCGATGTCCTCGTCAATTTCGCCTACGCGAGATTTCAAGTCATCATAGTAAGCATCAGGGACATAAAGAAATTCAACCCCTCTGTCTCTCATCTGCGCAACCGTTGCCACAATATCATCTGTTGCAACCGCAATGTGCTGACAACCTGATCCTTTGTAAAACTCGATGTACTCCTCAATCTGTGACTTCTTCCGCCCCTCGGCAGGTTCATTGATCGGGAACTTGATTCGGCCATTTCCATTGCTCATCACTTTACTCATCAAAGCGGTATACTCGGTGGAGATATCCTTATCATCAAACGTCACAATCTGCGCAAAGCCCATGACCTTGGCATAGAAGTCAACCCAAGTATTCATCTGACCCCAATCCACATTACCGACCATGTGATCGATGTACTTCAATCCAACCTCTGAAGGATTGTAGTGAGATTCCCATTTCTTGAACCCAGGTAAGAAAACTCCGTCATAGTTGCTACGCTCCACGAAAACATGAACGGTTTCTCCATACGTGTGAATTCCAGAACGGACTACGTATCCATTCGCATCCTCTTCGCGTGTTGGCTGCATGTATGACTTTGCTCCGCGTTTCGTGGTTTCTTCCCAAGCTTTAGTCGCATCATCCACCCAAAGTGCGATCACCTTGACACCGTCACCGTGTTCATTCAGGTGCTTATTCATCCAGCCATCAGGAGTTAACGGAGTGGTTAATACCAATCTGATTTTATCTTGTACTAGGACATAGGATGTGCGATCCTTCACACCTGTTTCCAACCCGGCATAGGCCAAGGACTGAAATCCAAATGCTGTTTTGTAGAAATGCGCGCTTTGCTTGGCATTGCCAACGATAAGTTCAACGTAATCTGTCCCTAAAAGAGGTAAAAAATCTTCAGCCTCTGCGAAAATTTTATCCGTTCCGTAACGAACGTTTGATGCCTTTTTTGCTGTTTCCATGATTCCAAATATTAATCAATCCAACTATTCCAATAATCTCCGCTGTCAATTCCCAGCGCTTGTTTCGTCAATTTTAACGGTGCAAAGGTGTCAACCATTACCGCCAATTCCAATGTTTCTTTTTGTCCTATGCTGCGTTCCATTGCACCCGGGTGCGGTCCGTGTGGAATTCCAGCCGGATGAAGCGAAATGTAGCCCTTTTCAACGTGATTTCTGCTCATGAAATCACCATCAACGTAGTAGAGCACTTCATCAGAGTCTATGTTACTGTGATTATACGGTGCCGGAATTGATAGAGGGTGGTAGTCATACAAACGTGGAACGAAAGAACAAACCACGAAAGAAGTTGTCTCAAACATTTGATGAACGGGAGGTGGCTGATGAATTCGTCCGGTAATAGGTTCAAAGTCGTGAATGCTGATGGCGTAAGGAAAGTTGAATCCATCCCAACCAACAACGTTGAAAGGATGATGGTCATAGGTCAATGAATGCAGCACATCCTGTTTCTTCACTTTGATCACAAAGTCACCTTTCAAATTGTGGGTCTCAAGTTCTGATGGCGCACGCATGTCGCGCTCACAGAATGGTGAATGCTCCAGCAACTGACCAAACCAGTTCCTATACTTCTTCGGAGTATAAAGTGGTTGTCGTGATTCAACAATAAACAATCGATTGTCCTCCGAATCGAATTGCATCTGATAGATCATCCCGCGAGGAATGATCAAATAATCACCGTACTTGAAATCGATATTGCCCATAAAAGTTCGGAGCTTGCCAGTTCCCTTATGAACAAAAATCATTTCATCACTATCAGCGTTCTTGTAGAAATAGTCGGTCAATGACTTTTTAGGAGCGCTCAAAATGATCTGACAGTCATTGTTGACCAACATGGGTACTCGGCTTTCCAAGAAATCATCCTTGGGCACGACATTCCATCCTTGAAGCATACGAGATGTCATGTTATTATCAACTGCCACATCAGGCTTCATATTGACCGCCTCACCAATAGCCTTCACACGCGTTGGAGCTTGAATATGGTAAAGGTTGCTGTACATCCCATCAAAGCCAACCGTTCCGAAAAGTTGTTCTTGATATAGCGCACCATCTTCCTGACGGAATTGGATGTGGCGTTTTGGTGGAATGTTACCGAGTTTGTGATAAAAAGGCATTCGCAGAAATTTTAACCACGCAAAAGTAGCAAGGCTCGCGGGTTGGCAAGGTGTGGTGACAAAGATCAGTTCCGCCATCGTTCACAAATGGTTGTTGCTAACAACCCAGGTCAGGAATTCCATGAGCCAAGTGCTCTCCTAATTTCGAAAACATGAAAAATGTCATCTTTTTTCTCCTCGGCCTGCTCTCATTGCAAGCCGCAGCACAGCAATATGGCCCTACGAATGATTCTCTGTATTTGGGTTTTCGAAGAGACAGCATCGCCAACCTCAATCGCCCAACTGTCCTAATCGCGCCATTCCATCCGAGTAGATACCTGAGCGAGTTTGACCACGATATTGCAAAGGGAACCAACTACACATACCAGCACACACGTGGTTTTTTCCGAAAGGGGTTGGACAATTCCATACTAATCGCGGCAAAGGAGTTTAACAACTACGTCAACCTACACGCAGATGATCCGGCTCTAAATCATGATCTCGATTTCGTTTACAAAGTGGTTGCTCCACAAGTGGTTCCCTACGAACCTCCCGTCATCAAGGAGGATCAGAAGTTCAAGGCGCGCTTAGCCAACTATTGGGAAAAGCTTCAAACCAATGTCGAACAGGCCCCAGACCCAGGCACCCGAATTGAACAAGGTCAGATTGTAAGTGTTGCTGATCATCGTGAATTAATTACCAAAGCGAACATCTTCAATCCCATCATATTTGACTCTTTGGTACCAAAGCACGATGTGGATTATTTCTTGTTTATCAATGAAATGAATATGTTGAATGCAGCCGGAAATCAGCAAGCGTATGAGTCTGACAACTACCAACGGGTGATTAAGGTTCACTATTCTGTTTTTGACGCTCAGGGTAATGAGTTGTTTTCATTGGTGAAGAAGCGTTATTTCTCATCGTATCAGAACGATCTACCCAGCATCATAAAAGAGGAAATTCTGCCTATCGGATATGAAATCATGTATTCCATTGATAGCTATCGTTTCCTTAAAGCCGGGCTTGAGCCAATTAAACTAGAGGAAGACAAAAAATCGCTTGGGCTTAACTTACCCGAATTGCCAACTTTGCGCAAAAATCGGGAATGACAGCGCTGAATGCCTTTTTAAAGGAACAACACACAGACCAGTCTCTAATTGAAGTCTTTGATGCGATTTGCCGTGGTGCATTAATCGTTCAAAGCGAAGTTAGCCGCGCTGGATTGGGAGCAGATATTTACGGAGCGAAAGGTTCTGAAAACGTTCAAGGTGAAGAGCAGCAAAAGCTGGACGTGTTTGCTGATGAGTGCTTTATCAAGGAAATTAGAGGATGCGGCCACGTAGTCGGGTTAGCTAGCGAAGAGCAAGACAATGCGCTGCAGTTTGATGAATCAATCAACGGTGAGTACATATTCATGATTGATCCACTGGACGGCTCTTCCAACATTGATGTGAATGTGGCCATTGGAACCATTTTCGCGGTTTATAGGCGCATTTCAAAACAAGGTGAGTCACTTGTTGATGGCGACTTTCTACAACCTGGAAAAAACCTAGTGGCGGCCGGTTATGTTAATTACAGCGTAAGCACCCAGCTGGTATTTTCCATCGGAAATGGTACCCACGTTTTTACCCTTGATCCAAAAGATGGCAAATTCAAGCTCATCAAAGAGTCGGTGATGTTTCCATCAGACGGAAAGGTTTATTCCATCAATGAAGTGAATTTGGATGACTTTGATGACAACTTGAAGCGCTACGCACAACACTGCAAGGACAAGCGCAAGTCAGATGGCAAACGCATGTACACCGGACGCTACATCGGTTCTCTAGTCGCTGATTTTCATAGAAATCTGCTTAAAGGCGGTATCTACGTTTATCCTGCAACCAATGATTCCCCAAAAGGAAAACTGAGGTTGCTTTACGAATGCAATCCGATGACATTTTTGGCTGTGAACGCTGGAGGAAAGGGATCAGACGGGAAGCAAAACATCCTGGACATAGTTCCCACGGAGTTGCACCAACGCACTCCTTTCTATGTTGGAAGTCCGGTGATGATGGACGAGGCAATCAAATAGATTGTGTCCGGCATTTACGTTCATATTCCGTTCTGCAAGCAGAAGTGCTCGTATTGCGACTTTCATTTTTCCACCAACCTCAAACTGCAAAATGACTTGGTCGATTCACTTTGCAAGGAAATTGAACTTCAGAAAGACTATTTAAGCGAGGCGCCTCAAACGCTCTACTTCGGTGGTGGAACCCCATCCATTCTTTCTCAGGAAAACCTTAGCAGAATCTTCGAAGCGCTTCATAAGTATTTTGACTTGAGTCAATTGTCCGAAGTGACCTTCGAATCGAATCCGGATGATCACTCAGTTGAGAATTTACGTTTCTGGAAATCGCTAGGCATAAATCGTTTGAGTATCGGCATTCAGTCGTTCATTGATCGGGACTTGAAGCTGATGAATCGCGCCCACAACGCTGATCATGCAAAGCAATGCGTGGAACAGGCGCGCGAAGCAGGCTTTGAATCCTTGAGCATCGACCTCATCTATGGCATTCCTGATCAAAGCTTTGATCAATGGAAGGCAAATGTTCAAGAAGCTATTCAACTTAACCCTGATCACATCAGCGCATACTGCTTGACAGTTGAGCCAAAAACGGCACTTGCGCACATGGTAGCCAAAGGAGAAATATTCGAAAAATCGGACGAGGTGATTGAGCAAGAATACCTCTACCTGCATCAAACCCTCGAAGCTGCAGGCTATGAACACTACGAAGTATCCAATTTCTCCAAACCCGGGAAGCGAGCTGCTCATAATAGCAACTACTGGTCCGGAAAAGCTTATCTCGGTATTGGCCCCTCTGCTCATTCTTTTGATGGAAATCGAAAACGCCAATGGAACATTTCTAACAATCCCACCTACATTAAGAAACTTCGAACTAGTGAAGAGTGGTTTGATACGGAAACCCTCAAGGAAACTGAGCGCTACAATGAGATGATCATGACAGGATTGCGGACAAAGAGCGGAATAGATATTTCAGCATGGCCTAGCAAAACTCAAGAAGAACTGTTGAGTTCCATTCATAAACTTCCAACTCAGTTGAAGTCTAGCATAGCAGAAGATCATGGCCGGATTCGAATATCTCCTGAACGGTGGTTGGTTTCGGATGCGATAATACGAGAGATTATTCTTTCAAGTTAGAAGGACTAATGTTGCAATACTTTTCTTGTGATCCATTGATTTTCGCACTTTCCGACAACTAACACCATCCTTGGTGAGCTATAAGGTGGTAAGCAAATTTGACCTTCACTCTGCTTAAATGCGATAGATCGACCCAGCAGATCAATGACTTTAATCGATCCCTCATCAAACGAGTGTTCTATGCATGATTTAGTAACAACTCCTTTACGCTGCTCGTTGCAACTAAGTGCCTCAGGCGCAACTTTAATCTCAGGTAATTCAAAATCAAGCAGTTGGTACAACTCATACACATATTTTCCTTCAATGTCTCGCAATGGTCTGTTGAACTCACTTGCGTACAACAATGGCAAACTCGAGGAATCATGATACCAATATAACTTCGTAAATTGATATTCTTCTGGTTCTTCACGATACCTATTGAACGACATAAAACCAACAACACGTATAAGCCTCGCATTTGGGATCGTATCGAAAGGTGTTATTAATGTCCCGCGTAGTATCTTATCAACTATATATTCTCCCGTGCAATATGGAGAATACGCTTCGCTACGACCAATACCTGGAAAACTGGCGAAGTATTGATAATCGAATTGATCACTCATTCCAAGATCGCTTTCTGAGAAAGGCATTCGAACTGAATTGCCACATTCATAACCTCTAAGACTAAACCTTGATTCTCGCTCGCAATCTGTGCTAACACTCCATAGCTGTACGCTACCGCGCAGCAGCACATCATTACTTGTGACATTCAAGTAGTCAATTTGCGCTCCTCCATTCCAACACATTACTGTATTATGTCCTATGATTATGTCAGAGGAATCTGATTTGGTGATGTTCACATCATATACAACCGATGTATCTATATGATGAAAATCCCATATCGTGTCATTACTTAAATCAAATTTTTCGAGAAATTCATCATCGTTAGGTGAGGCCAACAAATGCTCAAGTTGAAAACCTGATATTCGATATTCACCTGCTTGGTACATTTGACTCAATCCAGGCAAAGAGCTTATAGAGAGGGCAACCGTTAACATATGATATTTTGAACCAAGCTTGGACACCTCTCAAATGTATTTGGAAAAGCGTGTAATCCTGAATCCATTGAGAATTCGGTTATACTTGAAGCATGAACTACAAAAACGGCATTGACATTTCCATTGCGTATAGAACGGCCAGCGATTCGACCTCAGCTTGGTACGTTGGTCCGATCAAAATTGAACCCGTCCGCGGGGATGGGTTTGTTGGCTCTGTGGCTGAAGGCGGATCGGTGAATTTCAGGGACATCACCCTAAATCCTCACGGAAACGGAACGCACACGGAATGTGTGGGACACATTGCCCCTGAATGCTTCAGCGTGAATCAACACATGAGGCATTGGATGTTTGACGCAGTGCTGATCTCAGTGCAGCCTGAACTTAGAAATGGTGATCACGTGATTACGCTCGATCAAATCAAACAAGCTTTGAATGGTGCTCTACCAGAAGCATTGATACTTCGAACACTACCAAATGACCAGACAAAATTGCACCTCAATTACAGCAACACGAATCCGGCTTATTTAGAAGAAGCGGCAGCACGGTGGATGTGTGACAACGGAGTTGATCACTTGTTGCTCGACCTACCATCGGTAGATCGTGAGGTGGATGGTGGAGCCTTAGCTGCGCATCGCGCTTTTTGGAACTATCCCGGAAATCCCAGAATGCACGCGACTATTACTGAGCTGATCTATGTTCCATCAGAGGTTGAAGACGGTGAATACCTGTTGAATCTTCAGGTGGCACCCATCGAAAATGATGCCTCGCCTAGTCGCCCGGTACTTTTCAAAAAGTAGTCTCGAAGACGTGTTTCAAGCCAACCCTTAAGTCCATGGGTTGATAGCCCAATTGACCTATTTTGGTTGAATCTACTCCCCAATCTTTGAGGTATTTCCTAACCCATGGAGTTGTGATTTTTGGTTGGATCCCGAGGCTTTCCGCCAAAAAAAGCTGCGACTTTCCAATGAAAAGGCTCATCGGATATGGCACTTTTATTACCGGGTATGATTTGCCTGTTACGTCCGCAACCGTCTCAAAAAACTCGAGGTAATTCACATTCGTTCCTCCGAGCAAGTACTCCTCACCAACCCCTCCTTCTTCCATTGCAAGCACATGCCCATGAACCACATCATTGATGTGCACGTAGCTTCCCCGCCCTAATCCAGTATGAGGCACAAAGCCGAAACGATTTCGGAGATAAAGGTTCATCATGCGAACCGGAACGTTGCTTTCAGAAATGGTTCCCAGTGCATATACCCTTGCAGGACTCACCACCACCACTTCCAGGTTTTGTTCGGTGAATGACAAGGCGGTTTTCGGCCATTGAACTTACTCAACTCGTAATCTGTATCATATCGATTAGGCCAGATTTCTTCTGAAATTAGCTGATCGCCTTGCTGCGCACCATGCGTTCCTGCTGAAGAAGTATACACTACCCGTTTCACCCCGTTATCCAAGCTCGCTTTGCAAACATTTTCGGTTCCGGTTTCATTGATATGATAGTAGATGGACTTGTCTTTTACCCAAGGTTTGGCAAATGCAGCAACATGGAAAACACCATCAACTCCGAAGAAAACCCTCCTGAGAAAATCGATGTCAGTCACGTCTCCGCGTTCACAGCGAACGTTTTCAAAAGCCATATACTCTTGTGGGATTGAGCTCCGGCAAATCGCCACGATTTCATGACCATCCTTAGCAAGTTTCTCCACCAGAAACTTGCCGATCATTCCATTTGCCCCGGTAACAGCATACTTCATACCCACCTACGAACACATCCAAGTATTCAGCATACCCAAATAAAAATGAAAGATGATCGCCCACCACACCGAGCCTGTTCTATACGTGA
This sequence comes from Flavobacteriales bacterium, assembly GCA_041391765.1. GTDB lineage: Bacteria > Bacteroidota > Bacteroidia > Flavobacteriales_G > Salibacteraceae > SHAN690. The sequence goes on from JAWKNJ010000015.1 coordinate 198,062, forward strand.
GCCATCCGAGGTAAATTCCTCCAACAGCCGCCCCCCAAGTTTCCCCCATTGGTTTGCCGATATGGAGCAATGTGGTGATGATCACTTGAATGCCGATGGCTCCAATCGCACCATAATGTTTCTTAAATCCCATCCCGGCAAAACCACGAAACATGAATTCCCAACCGATGTAATGCGGTAAGTAACTCAATCCCCAAAGAGCAAAGTAGCCGGCAGATGCGGTTGCCATGGTTGTCAGTGGATACCACTCGCGATGTTCCGGATTCATGCTGCTGACATAGACCGGAAGTGGCATGATTATAATGGCTGCTATAGAAGCTTTCAATCCGAACTTCCAATCGCCCAATTTCCAACCGAAATCGCCCAAATTTTCCTTCAAAACTGTCTTGATCAAAATCATCGGGACAATGCACCATAGCAACAGGGACGCGATGTGGTGATACAACCAGCGATACCAGTCAAACAATGGCTCGGACCAAGAGGGGTCATGGAAATGCTTGGAAAAGAAAGACTGATCGCCTTGATAGATCTTGATAGTAACCAAAACCACCAATGAAGTCCATAAAATGAGCTGTCTTCGCTCTGATGAATCGAGTTCGAATTTCCTGATCATGCCTTTAGCAGTTGCAATACTAGGCCTATCCACGAAGATTCCTCTTGACGAAGTATAAACTAGTTCTATATTTGCACTCACATCGCGGGGTGGAGCAGTTGGTAGCTCGTTGGGCTCATAACCCAAAGGTCACAGGTTCGAGTCCTGTCCCCGCAACTAAAGGAAGCCTCGGTCGCAGATCGGGGCTTTTCAATTTTGGTGTGAGCCGAACTTGCTCAGGGGAAACACAAAATCAAAATGCCTCACATTGCGAAGCAATGAAGGCCTCGAACTTGTACCCATCCAATTCAGATCCATCGAACGAACAGAGGTAATCCAGTCCCAACAACAAAGAGAAGCCTCGGTCAGTGACCGGAGCTTTTTTATTTTCCAGCCAACATTTCACTTCAAAAGTCAGTCTCTAACTTCGATTGTTATCTTAGCTCATTGACTACGATGAAGAATTGCCTTCTTATTGTGCTGTTGTTTTGGGGTGTCTCTTGGCTTTCATCCTGTAAGGAACCCTCCACCTTACCCGATGACGAGCCCACACCGGTTGTAGTGCCGCCTACATACTCCTATGAAATGGTTGCAATCGATGATCAACTAGAACTACTCGACCAGCTTGACGAAATGGTGGCTTACATGAGAACCAGCGAGCAACCTGGAGTGGAAATAAACGCGGCCGTTTTAAAAAGCATGTTTGAAAACACTGGTGGCAATGCCTCGGGAAATTTTCCGTTTTCTTCTGATGCTCAAATGAAGGGGCTTTGCCAAGAAAATGCACTAGATATGCTGGAAGGTTATTTTGGAAAATTCAATTCCATCAGTTCCAAAGTGCAAACCGGATCCAGCGGTGTAGCTGGTTGGGTGGTTTCTTCCGACAGCAACCGCCATCGCCTGTTCGATATAAACGGATTTGACTATACACAGCTGATTGAAAAGACCCTTATGGGCGCAGTGCTCTATTATCAGGCTACAGAAGTGCAACTTGGAATAGAGGTGCTGAATGCTGATAACGAGCCACGCATTGATTCGGCAACAGCAATGCAACACAATTGGGATGTAGCATACGCTTATTTTGGTGGTTCGTTAAACTTTCCAGACGACCTCGAAACAACCCGCTACTGGTCGTTTTATACTAAAATCCTGGACGAACATTTGAATTGTGTCGAAGAGCTCGGTACAGCGCTCAGAATGGGTCGCGAAGCGATCAACGTAGAACGTTACGACAAGCGTGACGAAGCCATTGAGGAAACCAAGGTAGCTTGGAACAAAGTCTGCGTGGGAGCCGCAATTCATTTCCTGAATGTGGCGATCAATAAAATGGATGATGATTTTGTGCGAAACAATGCGCTTAGCCAAGCTATTGCCTTTGTTCGAAACACGCAGTACAACAGTGCCTCTGCACTGACCGACTCCCAACGATCCGAAATCGAAACCTTGATCGGCTCAAACTTATATGAATCCGTCTCAGAAGATCTTGTCAGTGCGCGGAGCATCCTTGCTGAATCCATTTCTGCCGGATCTATTGAAAGTGTACTTTAATTTCTCTTTCAGCAACTCTACCTTCGTTGACTGGCGAACATGAAAATCAATCCTTCCAAAAACTGGATCCAAAAAGGTGCGCAGTCAATGCTGATTGCCGGACCTTGCAGTGCAGAGAGCGAGTATCAAATTCTAACTGTTGCAGAAGAGTTGGCGCGAATCGGCAGCGTGCACCTGCTGCGAGCCGGTGTATGGAAACCGCGAACGCGTCCAAATTCCTTCGAGGGTTTAGGAGAAAAAGCGTTGCCGTGGCTGGTCAAAGCTCAACAAGAGTTTGGAATTCCTGCCGTCATTGAAGTGGCGAATGAGGATCATGTGAAGGCTGCGCTGGATGCCGGAATCAACCACTTATGGATTGGTGCTAGAACAACAGTGAACCCATTCAGCGTGCAGGAAATTGCGGATGAGTTAAAAGGAACCGATGTTCCTGTTTTTGTCAAAAATCCTCTTAATCCTGACTTGCAGCTTTGGATTGGTGCCTTAGAACGCCTGAACGCTGCGGGCATTACCAAATTGGTGGGCGTTCACCGAGGATTCAGCACTTACCAGGATCATGTCTATCGAAACAGTCCTAACTGGGAAATACCGATTGAACTTAAGGTTCAGTTTCCTGATTTGGAAGTACTTGTCGACCCTAGCCACATTGCAGGAAGGCGGGACATTTTGAAAGATGTCGCACAAAAAGCACTTGACCTAGGTTTTGATGGTTTAATGATCGAGACACACCCTGATCCTGATCACGCGAAGAGTGACCCCAAGCAGCAAATTAAACTCGGTGATTTTGAAACATTCATCAACGAACTCGAAACCAGAAAGCAGCATTTTCAAGATTCAGTAGCCATCAATAAACTTGAGCGATTGCGTAACTTGATTGATGAACTGGATTATAATCTACTGGACAATCTCAAGCGCAGGCTTGATATTGTAGACCAAATTGGCGAATACAAGGCAGAACACGGTGTGACGGTTTTCCAATTGGAGCGATGGAGACAAATCATTGAAGACCGATTGAACTACGCACAAGAGAACAATATTGACTCCGAACTTATCCATGCCGTTTGGAATGAAATTCATAAAGCTTCAATCCGACTTCAGACAGATATTGTAAATAGGAAGTTGAGTTCTTAATTTCGAATCGTGCTGACATTCAGGAACTTTATTATTTCTTGGATCATTCTTGCCTCGCCATCACTCGTTGAAGCGCAGGTCAAGAATGTCAATCCGGCCGTTAAGTTCATCGATGGTGACATTTACTACCTCCACACCGTTTTGAAAGGTCAAACCATTGATGCCATTGCCTCAGCCTATTATTCGAATTCCAAGGATATTCGATTTGCAAACCCCGGGATTGAGGAACCATTGAAACCCGATTTGCGTATTCGGATTCCATATACCGATGCATCGCTTGAAGCATTGAGCAGCAACGCTCCGGTGGACAGGCAATACACCGAACCGCTGGACCAAACATGGGAATCAGCGCCTCCAACTGAACAAGCTGAGGAGCCGATGGGTTTGGTCATGGAGAATCAGACCCCGTTGGAAGAAGCGATTTCGTTGAACGAATCCGATCCTGTTGAATCCACATCGACTGAGCCACCGTCAACGGAGAAGGTGCAAGTCGAAATTGCAGAACCTGAGCCAACCGCAGTTGCTCCAGTTTTAGAACCGGAAATTGGTCCTCCGACACAAATACTCTATTCAGAACCAGATGAACCGATCACTGAGGCCCCTATCGATTCAACCGAAGCTGTCTTTGACCAACCCACAGCCATAGAAGAGGTAATCGCGATGATGGATGAGGACATCGAGGAACCCATCCAAGATACCGCACAACAAATTGCAGCGGAATCCGACACTTTAATTACTTCCCAGGCTGAACTACTCATTGTAAGGGAAAAAACCAGCAATGGCACAACGGCCAATGCAGATTCAGTTTCAAATGAAGAACTCTCAGAAGGTTCGAAAAAAGCATTGAACGATCTAGCTGAATTATCCAAAAGCATAAATGAGAGCTTGGCTAGTTTGGAAAAGATCAAAGAAGCGCTTGGAGAACCTTCGAAAACAGTGCAGCCAGTTTCGGAGTACTTGGATGAAGTAGTCATGGCATATTTCGACACCACCGGTTCTACATCCCTAGAAATAAAGGAATTTTTCTTCGTGAGTCTAAGTCAGGAAGGCAGATTTACTCGAGTTCAGGATGAGAGAACTACCACCAACCATAACAGCACTTTGCTCGACCCGGATTCGTTGAAATTCGTCAAATTGGATGCGTTCAATGGTCATGTAAATCCGAATGAAATCATCGCATTAGGCATCGAACGTTCGGTGCATCACTACACCTATGAAGTAAAATCAAAAAAGAAAAAAACCAAGATCACTCCAAAAGGAACCGAAAAGTCTGCAAACCCTGAAGATCATTTTGATGCGGTGACCAGTCATGTAAATGGAAAGCTCGGCACCTTCCTAGTTCGCCTAGAAGAAACTATCACAGAAGTGAGTACCTATGAACCTTTTGAATACAACCCCTTTGGTTCGAAAGACAAGGTTCTTTTATACATTGAAGATGTCAATGTAAATGATGCTCAATAGGCTTTCTTATGCTTGAAAAACGCTGGATCCATAAATCATTACCCGAGGCAATGGAGGTGAAAATGCTGCAACAGGCCATTAACGCCAGCGAACCACTAGCCAAGTTGTTAATCCAGCGTGGCATAACAAATTTCGAATCTGCCAAGTCATTCTTCAATCCATCTCTGAATCAGCTGCACCCACCGCTTTTGATGAAAGACATGCAAGTGGCTGTTGATCGTATTACTGAAGCAATTGAAAGCGGACAAAACATTTTGGTCTATGGTGACTATGATGTGGATGGGACAACCTCTGTGGCATTGATGTATTCATTCCTGAGCAATCACTATGAACAGGTTTCATACTACTTGCCAGACCGCTATACTGAAGGTTATGGTGTGAGCACCCAAGGAATCGATTTCGCAGCAGATAACGACATTTCGCTGATTGTTGCGCTGGATTGCGGGATCAAAGCCGTTGAGAAAGTTGCTTATGCCAAGGACAAAGGCATCGACTTTATTATTTGCGACCACCACATACCAGGCGAAACTATACCCAATGCGGTGGCCATTTTGAATCCCTTACAACCCGACTGCAACTATCCATACAAGTCACTATCAGGTTGTGGAATTGGATTCAAGTTGATTCAAGCGCTAACTCAGTCTTGGGAGCTAGACAATACCGAACCGCTCCAATATTTGGATTTGGTAGCAATTGCAGCAGCTTGTGATATCGTGCCTATAACAGGTGAGAATCGTGTGCTTTCACACTTTGGGCTGAGGCTAATGCAACAATCACTTCGTCCCGGATTGGAGTTGCTCCTAGATAATGGCGGATTAATCGGAAACGGCATGTTGAAGCGTGATCTCACTGTTAGCGACCTTGTGTTTGTCATAGGTCCTCGCATCAACGCTGCCGGGCGCATGGAACATGGGCAATTGGCGGTTGAACTACTCACTGCAAAAACCAGGAAGCAAGCGGAGGAACCCGCCTCCCGCATCATTCAAAACAATCAGGACAGAAGGGAAGTCGACCTTGGAATGCTGGATGAAGCCTTGGAGATGCTGCAAGACGCACCTGAAACAAAGTCAACCGTTTTGTATGCCGAGCACTGGCACAAGGGCGTGGTCGGAATCGTAGCCTCGCGCATTCAAGAGCACTTCTATCGACCAACCATTGTGCTGACCAACTCCAATGGAAAGGCCTCCGGCAGTGCACGCTCCGTTCGAGGATTTGATGTCCATGAAGCTATAGAATCCTGTGCTGACCTTTTGGAGAATTTCGGGGGTCACCCAGCTGCAGCGGGCATGACGATGTCTCTGGAAAAATTGGATGAATTCAAGTCTCGATTTGAAGAGCGGGTTTCATCTACAATTACTGAAGAACAACTGATTCCGAGCATTGAGATTGACATGAAGCTTGACCTCGATCAGATCAACGACAAGTTTTACGAATCCATGAATCGCATGGCGCCTTTTGGACCGGAAAACATGCGACCCGTTTTTGCTTGCGACAATTTAATCGACACTGGAAATTCAAAATGTGTGGGCGATGGAACACACCTGAAATTGGAAGTCATTCAGAAAGGAAATCCTCGCAAGAAAATGAAAGGCATCGCCTTTGGATTGGGTCATCACCTTGAACGAATTCAAAAGAAAGAACCATTTAGTGCAGCCTTTGTTTTGGAAGTCAATGAGTTCAACGGCTACAAGAACCTTGAGCTTATGGTCAAGGACATTCGATTTCCCGAGTAACTATTGACCTGTTACCAGCAGCTTTCGAACGAATCTCGTATTGTCCGATTCTAGCGTAATGAAGTAGCTTCCGTTCACAAGGTCAATTGGGATTTCGGTTGTGTTGCTAGCCACATTTTCGCTGCGGATTAACCTACCCTGCATGTCGTGAATCATCAGTCTTGAACATTCATTGTTTTTTGTGTCAATCTGAAGCAGACCGCCTCGTTCAATTGGATTTGGATAGATCAAAAGCTCAGATTCACTTAGCTCATCAAACCCAGGTATAATGTAAATTTTCATCAAAATCCCTGAGCTAATGATTGAATCGTCTCCACACAACCCAGTATAACTGACATGCAAGAAAATAGAGTCTCCATCGTCAAAATCAATATTGGCTATTAAGGTGCACGAGGCACCTGTTTGGCCTATTAAGCTTGCACCGTCATTGAGCCATTGATAAACCAAATTCTGACCTGGATTGATAAGGTTACTGGTAAATACAGCTGTATCTAATGCATTGAGTTTTCCATTCGGTGAAACACTAATCTGAACTTCACGATTTGTCGTATCGATGCATTCCTCGTAAACGATCATGTCAATATCCCCACTTGTCCCAACGCTGTTCAGCAAGCAATATGCATTAGAAACTACTGTTAGCGAAATCGCATCTCCGTCAACAAAGTCCACTCCGGCCATGGCTACGTAGGTTCCGGAAGTTGCTCCGGCAATATCAACTCCGTTCTTTTTCCATTGATATGTTGGCGCGGAACCGCCATTGGTCACCGAAGAACTAAAGGTGACGATGGTGCTATCCATGACCGAGTCCGATGGAGTAACGAAGATTTGCGCAATTGGCGACACCGTATCCACACACACTTCGTAAACGCCCAATTCAATGTTTGAACCCATGATTCTGTCATTGCTGTCTAGGTCCTCGATGAAGGCGCTCAGATTTGGCACCCCAGTGCTTGCAAAGAAACTGCTGTCGCCCACACTCAGCGCAGGACTGCCGGAGGCTAGGTGAAAATCATTCACCGATGGATTGACGAAAATGGATCCGCTTATTGTGGTTGGCGGGTTAGTTCCGAAGGTGAAGTAATCCGTGCCAATTATGCTATAGAACACGTTTGTTACAGCCGAAGCCGCTGGTGCATCCACATCATCGTTGTTGAGCGCAGTATTACCTGAAATGATTGAATTGCGCAGTCTTGAATTGCCCAAGGCATCGTCAAAAGCTCCTCCACCACTGCTGCTTGCTTCATTTTTAGTGATTGTCACATTGGTGGCAATCGGACTGCAGGGCAAGCCGTTGCTGGATATGGTATATACACCTCCGCCATTGATGCCTGCGTAATTGTTATAAATAAGCAGCTGAGTTAATATCGGATTGCAGTCTCTGCGATTATAGATGGCTCCGCCATTGCCGTCACAGGTGTTGTTTTTGAAAATCGTGTTGGCGATCCATGGCGAACACTCATTATAGTTCAATATACCTCCACCGTCACCGTCTGCGTGATTTCCATCGAAGACACAGCCGTTGATAACCGGACTACTCTTCCAGCATTGAATGGCACCGCCATCTCCCCATGTGCTGTTGCCGATGAATTGGCAATTGGCCAATTCAATGTTACTCAACGCGTCACCTCGATCGGCGGCACCACCTTCCCCAAGTTGTCATGAAAAGGCAGCCAACAGCAACCAGTACGCTACTGTCATTGTATATCGCTCCGCCTTGATTCAGCGTGTTATTTTCAATGAACGAAACATTCGTAAGCGTTGGATCGCTACCAGTGGCGTTATACATCCCTGCCCCACCATCTCCATCCTCAGTGTAGTTATCATAGAACACCACGTTGGTCAATGTCGGATTGCTGTTGTTCTCATTTCGCATTCCTCCCCCACCTTGATTGGTGGAGCTCTCGTTTTGCTTGAAATATGAATCCGATATCGCAGGGCTACTGGCATCATTACGCATCCCGGCTCCGCCTCCATTTGGATCCTGATTATAGGTTCCTGTTATCTCATTCGATTGTAGGACACACTTATTCAATACAGGACCTCCAGCGGTGTTATTCATTCCCGCCCCTCCCCGTTTCGCTACGTTATTCTTCAATACGCAATTCGAAAATGTGGCTGTGGCGCTGAACGAGTAGACCCCCGCTCCCACATCTCGATGATGATTGCCACCGTTAATCGTGTTGGTCGTATTGGTGTCTGCATTACCATCGGAGATTTGGAACCCGTCCATAATTGCCGAAAAGGTGCTGGAAAGTGAAACCACAACGTGGTAGGCATTGTCCGAATTGTCATTCTGCACTCCCAAATCTCCGCTGAGAATGGTGTTGTTCGTCACGTGCAGTGACAGCGAATCAGAGGCACGCTGACTTAGCCAAGATTCTGTGCCCACAAAGCCACCGTAAATCTTGACTCCATTCTTTGTTCTAAACGCTTTGTCGCGAGGATTGCTTCCTGTCCCCTGAATTTGTGTCGGCTTGTAGGTTCCCTTCTTCACGAACACGCTATCACCGACTGCGGCAGCATCAATGGCAGGTTGGACATCCTTAAATGCCGTTGCCCAGCTAGTCCCGTTTTGGGTTCCGTTGTTAGCCGCGTCTACATACCACTTTGATTGGGAAAAACTAACCATCGGAAGCAACAGAGAGGCGAGTAGGAACTTTTTCATTTTCAGTGGCTTTAGACGAACTAAACTAGCAAATAATCATCATGGATTTTTGGTAAATCATGCGCACCTTCGCAGCCGCGACTGATCGGTGGGAATTGACGACCTGAAAAAGCATTTTGAGAAGAGTCCGCAAATCGCAGAATTTGAATTCGGGCCCGATCTCGCTGTACCCGTTCGCCACCGATTGAAAGGTGTAGTGGGGTCTGCCCTAAGCTTTATTGTCGCTGCGGCTTTCAAGAAAAGCGAACAACACCACGTACTCGTTTTTAACGACCGCGAAGAAGCTGCTTACTTCTACAACGACCTTCAAAACCTGATTGCCCCGAATCGTGTTTTCTTCTATCCCCATAGCGGCAAAAAGCCCTATGAATTGGAAGAGTTGGACGAGGAATTCTCGGGCAAAAGACGCGATTCTGAAAACGGGTTAATGCGAGCCGAAGTGCTCAATGCGATTAACACGCGCAAGAGAAATTTTGTGATTGTCGCCTATGGTGAATCGCTTAGCGAAAAG
>JAWKNJ010000016.1:0-156703 GCA_041391765.1 Flavobacteriales bacterium
AATGCTATTGCGAAGCACTACATAAGCCAAGTATGCGAGCATTGCAATGGCTGCGCCATTCAATTTTGGATCGGGTACCCAGTAGGCACCCCAAGTGTATTGAGCCCACAACATGCCCGTGACCAATCCAGCGGTTCCAAATGCCATTCCCACGTGAACAAAAACCTTCGCTAGCATATCGTCATTTTCTGAACCGGAACTCAGATAGCGAATGCTGAAAACGAATGCTCCTAAAAACAAAAACACCATCGCGAACCATGAAGTCACATGAAAGAACAGATTTCGAATCGATTCGTTGAGAATGTCGAGTGCGGGAACGTCCACCAAAAAACCGGCAATGAGCGCGTAAAACACCAAGATGATTGCGGCAATTTTTAGCGTGAAGTGTAGCCTGAAAGGAGCAAATTTCATTCGCGCCAAAGGTATGGAAAGAGGATAACGCTGAGTATGAAACTAATCATGTCCAGACCTGATAATACGAACAGGTATTTCCACTGGACAGTCCATGCTAATCCATCAATCGCGTTCTTCATCAAAGTAGTAGAAACCAGTATCAGCGGAAGAAGTAGGGGTAGACCTAGAATAGCCAATAGCGTAAAATTACTTCCGGCTTTCCCTGCAATGGTGCTCAGCAGACTCAGCGTAAACGCCATGCCTATAGCGCCCAATAAAATGCTGATCCAAAATAGGGTAATGTTTGAAACGTCAATCGAAAACATGGTGGAGAAGACAACTGCTCCGGTGATTGAAAGAACGATCATGATCAATGAGTGATAGACCATTTTGGCTGCGATGAAACTGGCCGGATTCACTAAGGAATAGTAGTAGAGCATTCTTCCGCGCGACTCGTTGACAAAGCTTTTGGCAACGGCATTGAATGAAGCAAAGAGAACCACAATCCAATATATGGCCACCCATGTTGAGGCAGTGTTGATGCGTTTCAGAGAGATGTAACAAACGAATATGCTAGACAGCAAAAAAAGTCCAGCTCCGACTAGCGCATAAGGATTACGGAAATCCGACTTGAACTCTTTGGCTAATATTGCCGAAATGTTGCTGAACAAATAGCGATGCGTTAGACAGGCAAGTTTAGTGCATATTGTTCAGGCGAATTATCATCACTTGAAATATGATCAATAAAGTTGACATCCTAGCCATTGGCGCCCATCCTGACGATGTGGAATTGGCGTGTAGCGGAACGCTGATGAAATCGATTGCGGAGGGAAAGAAAGCCGGAATTTGTGATTTGACCCAAGGCGAACTTGGAACTCGTGGAAGTGGTGAACTTCGACTTGAGGAAGCAGAGCGAGCCAGAGCTATTATAGGAGCCGACTTTAGAGTCAACTTGGGTATGGCCGATGGTTTTTTTGAGGTGAATCAAGAAAACAAACTGAAAATTGTTGAGGTGATTCGTGCTTGTAGACCGGATATCGTGTTGTGCAATGCGCTGTCTGACAGGCATCCTGACCATGGACGATCAGCTGAACTAGAAAATGTGGCCTGTTTTCTCAGCGGATTAAGGCGAATTGAAACATCCTACGATGGTAAGGCTCAAGAGCCTTGGCGACCACGATTGGTCCTACATTATATTCAGGATAACTTCCTAAGTCCAGACATTGTAGTAGATGTATCTCCTTTCTGGGAGAGGAAAATGGAAGCTATAAAGGCATTTTCATCTCAATTCTATGATCCAAATAGTAAAGAACCGGCTTCTTCTATTTCATCCAAGGATTTTATGGATATGGTTGAAGGACGAGGACTCAACATGGGTCGTTATTTATTTGCTCGCTATGGAGAGGGATATCAAAGCGAACGCCCACTGGGTGTAGAATCAGTTTTCGACTTGCTGTAGATTCAACAATACACAATAAAAAAGGCCACCCTTGGGTGGCCTTTTCCTTTTACATTCATTTGATTTATTCAATCACGAGTGACTTCACAGCTGTTCCATCTTCGCTTTCTAAGCGCAACTGATAAACTCCGCTCTTCGCACTGAGGCTTACTGACTCAACATTGTTTGGTTGAGCTTGAACTCGTGTACTATACACTACTTGACCAAGCGTGTTGATCAAGGATAGTTGAACGTTACCATTCACCTGTCCAAATCGAATGTCAAACTGACCATTGTTAGGATTAGGGTAAATGATGATACTTCTGCTCAGGTCAGAGATACCTTCGATACCAACAACTGAGTTAGAAGCTGCGGAAATGCATCCATTTTCATCAATGTACACGCAGCGCAAAGAATCACCTTCAGCTAACAGGTTGCCGGCAAATGTATTGGCAGTTTGTCCTTCAACCAATACACTGTTGACATACCACATATGAGTGCCAGTTTGAGATGATGTATAGTTCGATCCATCAAATGATAAGGTTGGTGCAGTTGGGTTTGGATGAATTGTCAGCGTAACAGATGCTTCATCAGTATCCCCGCAGTCGTTAGAAACAGTTACAGTGTATGTTCCTGATTCGCCAACCGTAGCAATGGACAATGTAGCCTCTGTTGAACCCGTTGACCAAACGAAGCTTGTACCTCCGGAAGTTTCACTTACACTAACAGTAAGAACTTCGCCTTCACATGCTTCGTATGCCTCTCCAACAATATCTGCATTTGGAACTGGTTCGGCAATAACGGAAACAGAAGTCGTAGAGCTTCCAATGCAATTGGTTATCGACAGGGTATATGTTCCAGCGACCGTAACATCAATTGAACTTGTTGTTGCATTACCTGGCATCCAAAGATAGCTGGCGCTTGGTGCGGGCATTGCCGTAAGCGTATTCGTTCCACCAGGGCAGAGCGTGAGGTCGCCACTGATAAATGCTGTTGGAGTTTGAGACGGTTGGGTTACCGTAATGCTCTCAACCGTAGACCCTCCGTTGCAATCCTGTACAGTTACTGTGTATGTACCAGGACCGGTGATGGTTACAGTTTGAGTAGTAGCGGAACCAGCATTTGTGCTCCACAAGTATGATACTCCGGAAACATTGGAGTTTGCAGTCAAGGTCTCGCTACCACCAGTACACATTTCCAATGATGATCCATCAATTGTTACTAAAGGTGAAGGGCCATTGTAGGCGCTAACATTGACACTTTCAGTCTGAGAACCGCATGGAGTAACAATAGTGCATGTGTAAGTTCCAAAAGACTGAGCTTGAATGACTTGAGAAGTGCTTGAGAAACCACTTGGACCTGTCCAAGAATAGGTGCCACAGTCGCCACCAAGTGCCGCAAGCGTGGTGAATCCACCTAAGCACAGAAATGTATCACCTTCAATTGAAGTTGGACAAAATGCAACGGTGTCGAAACGGTCAGCATCTTCTGTTAAGTATCTCATTTTATTCACAACAGGGTCATGGTCTGGCGATTCTCCAACAGAAACTCCTGGTTCGTTGTCAGCCATGTAAAGGATGTGGATATCATCATCTACTCTTCGGGCTATAGAAGGAAATACACATTCAGTATAGCTATTTCCAGATTGAGTTACATCAATTGGAAACGACCAGGAACATCCACCATCACATGTTTTTGTAACGTAAGTGTGACGATAATTATTTGTTCCACCAACCAAATCTTCTCTAACCATTGTGTAAGAGAGATAAATACATCCTTCTTCGTCAATTCCAGCTTGAGGATGAGAAACAAGACCTGCAAGTCTGTACTGACCACCAGGGTTATTCATGTCAATTTGACCATTGTTGTTAAGGTCAAGGAATCCAAATATGCGCTGATGGAACCCAGCTGGATAATTTTCATTCCAGTATTCCATAGCATTCGTGTATGGGTAGAAAATTGTTCCAGATCCGTCTGGGTTGGCTATGTTCATTCCACCAAACCAAACATGGCAAACTCCATCATTATCGATTAAAACGTTGACGGAACCATCAGAAGAATACAATCTGTATCCACCGGTAGTATCGACTATCGTTGAAGTGGTGTATGCAACATCTGAAATCAGCACATTGGTCTTAGTCCAAGAAACACCGTTATTGGTTGATTTGAACAGTTGAACGCCTCTTCCGAGTCCGCCTACCACGATTGCGACAGTGTCGCCTTTGGTATCAATGGCATAACTGTCACCATCAAATCCATCAAAGTAAAGAGCACCAGTTCCAGGAATTGTATGATTCACAATGTCAAAGGTGGTGCCCCCATTTGTTGAGCGATTGTAAAGAAATGCTCCATCCATTCCATTACTTGGACAAGAACAGCTGTAAAGCGAACCGTCATTAGCAACTGGAAGAGTCATGCCAATCATATGAAGCGTATTAGCGTTAGCACCTCCTATGGCAGAGCGACCCCAAACTTGACCGTGTTGATTGGTCATGTTTGCTTGAGACCATGTTCCTGTGCCAGTGCTAATTCTTGACATCTTATGAAAGATGCTGTTAGCCGTACTGTGGGCTATAATTACTTCTTTACCATACCCTGTTCTCAATGGGTTTGGCCATCCGGTTCTCTCCGTTGAACTAGCTGCAGACTCGATTGTTGCAGATGGAGCAGTTCCCCACGATGTACCATTGAAATAATTGTAGCCAGTACCCCGAATTGGCCAAGTTGTTCCGCTAGACGCTGGACCAGGACTAAATGTCCACGTAGCTATTGTGGTTTCATTCGAGTTTCTAATAATCCTTCGTTGAATAGAGGAATTGGTTTGGAGATCGTAAATTGTTTCTCCGATTTGAGTTTCAGTAACGGTTCTGTTTACCGAGCCCTGTCCTGTCGTAGGGGTTTGCGAATTTGCGTCTCCTAGCATCTGTCCTTCGCTCACGACCGCAGGAACAGGCAGGTAAAAATCACGCTGCGCTTTGCTTAGGTTAGTCGGGCTTTGTGAAAATCCCGAAACGGCTACAAGCGCGGATGCGATTGATAGTAACGTCTTTTTCATGTGTTGCTGTTTAGTTAAATGAATGTAAATCAAAGATGAGCAAATGTAATCAAACAGTGATGTTAGCTTAATTCAATTTCGATTGCGCCTGTATTCTCAAGAGCCTCGGCTGAATTTTGACTTAAGCCAGCTGATGTCGCCTGATTTGATTGTCAAATCGTTCAGCATAACATGATCGCTGTTTTTAAGTTGTTTGAACTGCCAAACCGCTTGAAAAAGATAAACAATCGAAGTGCAAATAGCAGCACCTTCTGTTTCAAACAGCTTAATAGACGGATAATATAAAAGGATGGCAAGTAAGAACCCAAAAATTGAGGTTCGGGTGTTGTATTTCAAATCACCTATTCCAGCAAAAAAATGGTTGATAGCACCAGAAAACGCTAATGCGAAAATTCCTGGGGCTAATAACAAGAAGTGGCTTTTTACGTCTATGAATTCATCCCCAAGCGTCCAAATGAAGAAATCATTTGGTATCATCCATATTACCAGAATTCCCGCACCAGTCACCAGGTAATTAAGTTTTAGCAGCTTAATGGAAAGCATCAGCGCAGCATGGCGATCGGTTATATTAGAAACTGTGGCGTGTTGCACGGTATTGACGCTCCTCGTAAAATGCCACAGTGATTCTGAAATCTGCATTGAAGCGCTGAAGATGCCGATTCGCACGAACGCGAGTTGCGGTGGCGAAATCAACAACTCTAGTAAATAGTAGCTTAATCTATAGTTCATCAGTTGAGCCACATTACCAAGCTGATTGATTATTCCAAAGTTGAATGCAAGCTTCACCGTTTCGACTAGTCCGGGTGAAAATGATTTGATATTCGTGTCGCGTATTAAATAGAACAGACTTAAAATAAAAGTGATAATAATGGAAAAGGCATAGAACCAAACAAACGTTTCAAATGTGATCGGTAAGTAAAAGTTTACAGCAACAAGCCCGGCTACGGGAATTATTACCTTAATAACTTGCAGCAAATTGTGTCTATGCACCTGCTCTTTACCCAAGAGTAGCATGAGGTTTGTTGCTAAAAAGCTCTCGATAATGGCAATGCCTAAGAAGACGGCAGTTGATGTTGTCGTAATCAATCCTAATTGATACAGAAGGATCACAAGAGAGGGAACTGAAACCAGTGTCCATATTGTATTAATCAATAAAATGGAAACCGTCTTAACCCTAGGAGCCAAATAAACTAAAGATGGTCCTCCAGCAAAGCCGCTGATCAGCGTTGCTAGACTCAAGTTCAGGATAAAGAGACTTATTTGTCCACGTGACTCAGCGCCCATAAGATTCGTGGTCAAGACCAACAGCACTAAATTGAGCACTGCAATAAGTACCCTGCTACCAAGTGTATGTATGACTTTAACCAGCATGATTTATTCTCTGCTTGAAACACTCAAAAACTGTTTCAGGTGAAATGGATTGGATGCACTTATAGTCAGGGCATTTTTGGGGATTTGTAACTCGAGTTTTGTTCGGTAAATACCATCGATAGCATGGATGACAATCCAGTTTGTTTCGAATGACGGCATGTTTCTGTGCATTGATTTTATGCCATCCATATATTTCAGGGTCAGATCCTCCGGCAATGCAAATGCTCGGAATGCCAAGTACGCCTGCTACATGCAAAAGACCACTGTCGCCACCAATGTGTAATCTGGACTGACCTATGACAACAGGTAAATCACTTATAGTCGTCAGGCCACAACGGTTGTCTACATTTTCGGAGGCTGCGGCCAAGTGTCGGCAAATTTCATATTCTGTTGAATCACCTAAAATCAGGATTCTTAGTGCAGGTTGTTCTAGTTGTATGAGTTGAATAAGCTGTGCCCAAAACCTCAATGGCCAAATCTTCCAAGGTGTAAGATTATTTCCAGCTCCTGGTTGAATGGTTATATAGGGTTTGCCTTCCATTGACCGAATTGAATTTGCCGTCAATTTGAAATTCGCCTCGGACAATGAACTGTCATTTACTCCTCGGTCAATAAATCTGAGATATTGTGCTCCCTCATGCAAACCAGGAATTGGATGTACGAATTCAATTTTGCGTTTGAAACGGTTCGGCAGATTTTCAGGAATATGATTTGTTATGATTTTTCTAGAAATCATACTGGAAACAACCAAGTTAAA
The DNA here is from genome assembly GCA_041391765.1 of Flavobacteriales bacterium. Taxonomy (GTDB): domain Bacteria; phylum Bacteroidota; class Bacteroidia; order Flavobacteriales_G; family Salibacteraceae; genus SHAN690. Next base: position 7,015 of record JAWKNJ010000016.1, read on the forward strand.
TCGGGTGGCAGAGAAATAATCCAAATAGACAACATCCAACTGCTTAAGGACAAATGGCAGCATTTTAAGGATCAGTTGAAGTTTGGATCGGGATTTTATGACCCTTGAAAAAAGACGTTCATTGAATCCTTCAAGTACAGCTTCTGAATCAAAACTTGAGGTAGCGATGCCATACAATGAGCCTTGTTTTAAAATTTCTTTTGCAAGTGGAATCAAGAATAAGGTGTTTCCAATGCCTGCGCCAAGGAATATTGCTGACCTGAAGTTTGAACTGAATCTCACTTTTTTTATCGGAATGTATTGATGATCAACATTGTGCAATAGCAATAGGTTATGCGGTTGTCAATAAACAGCGGATATCTCGAATTGTTGTTTGTCGGAACAAAGGAACTTTTATTTTCGCAGCCCCATTTATCAAAAGGATTATGGTGGCTATAGCTCAGTTGGTTAGAGCGCTGGATTGTGGTTCCAGAGGTCGTGGGTTCGAACCCCATTAGCCACCCTTTTTAAAGTATCCTTGATAATCACTCAAAATTTTACGAAAACATTAACTTTTTGAAGGAAAATTGAATGCACAATTTGCGCATTCATCTAATTCTATACATTAGCAGCCGCTAATTAAAACCATATCAAAATGAAAAAACTTGTATTGTTCGCTGCGGTTGCAGCATTCGGATTTACAGTTACATCTTGCAAGAAAGATTACGATTGTACTTATGAAACTGATATCCTGGAGTTAAAACAACAACTACTACAACTTGTGCAAAGTGTTCTAAGGATGACGTTGCTGAGTTGGAAGATGCTGGTTGGACTGTGAATAATCTCCAGATTTAAAAAAAAGAGCTGCTCCAATGAGCAGCTTTTTTTTTGTCCTTAGTTTTCAAATTCACAATTGGCATGGAGATATTTTATACATCGGAAGCGTGGGTGGCCCTGTTAACCCTCACTTTTTTGGAAATTGTTCTTGGGGTGGACAATATCATTTTCATTTCTATTGTTTCGAACAAACTTCCAGAGTCTCAGCAAGCAAAGGCAAGGTATGTTGGATTGTCGCTGGCCTTAGGAGTGCGAATTCTCATGCTATCCGCTATAAGTTGGATCATTGGTTTTACTAAGCCGCTTTTTTCGTTGCTTGGGCACGAAGTATCTGGTCGTGACCTGATATTGGTAGGAGGTGGATTGTTTCTACTGAGCAAAAGTGTGACCGAAATTCATGATAAGGTCAGTGGTGAGGAACATGAACTTGAAAGCAAGGGAAATGGTGGTTTTGGAAGAACCATTCTTCAAATCATATTACTGGATATTATTTTTTCATTTGACTCCATACTCACCGCGGTTGGAATGAGCCGTGATTTACCCGTCATGATTGCAGCCGTAATCATTGCTATTCTCGTCATGATGGCATTTGCCACGCGAATTAGCCAATTCATCAGTCAGTATCCAACGCTACAGGTGTTGGCACTTTCGTTTCTCATATTAATTGGCTTTATGCTTGTCTTGGAAAGCGTTCACTATGAAGTGCCCAAGGGTTACATTTATTTTGCAGTGTTCTTTTCCCTGGTTGTTGAAATAGTAAACATTAGAATGAGGCGAAAGTCTCGCCCGAATGACCAAAATGTTGCAAATTAGTCGACAATTACCCTGACTAAGTGCAAGCCCTGATTAGCATTAAATTCCTAGAAAAGCCATTCGAAGACTGTTCATCTTCAGTGGAAGTGACCCATGTTGACCCCAATGGAAGACAGCGTGAACGATTCATGCTCGGAGTTGTTGAAGTCGACACAATTTATGATTCTATACATAAGAGTCAACCTGTGAACTTGAAGCATCGGTACGTGAAGGATTTCTCACTTTCCAAATACCGTGAGAAATTCGCATTAGGTGCAGACAGTCTTGTTGCGATTGTTGATTTCAATGCCACAGGGGCGTATTTGGATACGGAGAATGAGACCGACTTTTCTCATGCACACTTTGTAGGTGCGACTGCATCGTTCGAGCGTTGCATTTTTGGAAACGGTCCGCTGAATTTCTACCATTCAAAGTTCTACTCAGATGTTACTACCTTCTCCCAAAGCCGATTTGGTGCTGGTATTGCGAATTTTCAATATGCAGAGTTTGGCTCAAGGGAAGTCAGTTTTGACCACGCGCATTTTGACGTTGGGGATATTCAGTTTGTGAGCGCAACTTTTGGCGATTCCAAAGTCAGTTTTAAAGAAGCGAGCTTTGGTCAAGGAGAAGTAGATTTTCACTATTCGACTTTTGGAAATGGTAATCTCTCATTTGACAAGGCAACCTTCGGTGGTGGTGATGTTTCGTTTAAAAGAGTCGATTTTGGACACGGTAAAGTCGACTTTAAGAGGGTGGATTTTGGAAATGGAAATATTGACTTTTCAGAATCGTCCTTCAAGAGCGGAAAGGTGGTGTTTCGATCAGCCATATTTGGGGAAGGTGATGTCATCTTCGATGAGGTTGACAGCGACTCTGATTTTTCCTTTGATAATGCGGAATTCGGAAGCGGAAAACTGAGTTTCTATCAAGCAGTTGCCAGAAAGCTGTCATTTCGTTTGTGCCAATTCAATAATTATGTTGACCTGCGAGTAAGGCGCTTAGGGAAATTGGACTTGAGTCACACCATTGTGAGAGACATCATTGATTTAATGCCCACTGAAAATAGTCCGGTTGAAATGGACGAAATGAATTTCAGCGGTATGCGCAATCTTGGCAATTTGTACATCGATTGGAGAGAAAATAAGGTGCTTAAACTGATCATGTCGCAAGATGATTCCAGCAACCACCAGAAGTCAGAGCAATTCCTGATTTTGAAGGAAACCTACAACTCCACAGGGCGCTATGCTGACGAGGACAAGGCATATGTTTGGTACAAGCGCCTCGAGTTGAAAGCTGATTTGGAACATGCGCTGAAGCGTGATCCTAAGAATGCAATTTGGGCCTATCCAACCGCATTTTCAAAATGGTTGCTCTTTGATAAAATCGGGCTTTATGCCACCGAACCTGTTCGCGTGATCTTTTCGATAGGAGTGGTTTATACCTTGTTCAGCCTGCTTTATCTAATTATGCCGCTTGTAGCAGACACCTATATCGATACTGGTGGGGGAGACCTGCTTGTTAATTTAAATCCAGTAGCGAAAGCTTTCTACTACAGCGCCATTACGTTTTTGACCATCGGATATGGGGAATATTATCCTGTTGGCATCATGCGCTTATTCGCTAGCGTTGAAGGTTATGTTGGTGTTTTTTTGATGGGATATTTCTCGGTTGCGTTTGTGAGAAAGGTGTTGAGATAAAAAAAGCCCCGTCATGACGGGGCTTTTTTTGGTTTCAGAGAACGGTCAGTGTTTCACTATGGAAGTCCTGTCCGTTGAATTCCCTGTGGTGATCAGGTGATATAAACCAGCTTGGTATGAATCCAAGCTGATTTGGTGGTTACCTTCTCCCCAAACTCCGGATTTCAGCAGTCTCCCCGTTGAATCATAAAGTCGGAATTCAACTTTATGCATCGTAACTACATTGAGCGCTCCGTTGGTTGGGTTTGGATAAACAAGAATTGAGCTCGGAACCTCGGATACATCCGTCTGAGCTTGCTCCTCATGTTTGTAGAATATTGGGCTACCTGAGGTATAAAAATACGAGCGTGCGATGAACCCGTCCTGGTCGTTTCCAATTGACGAGATGGTGTTATTCAATACCAATGATCCATCGTATCCTCCCGCGATCAAGATTGTCTCATCCAAACCGCCTCCACCCGGCTCCAACCGCGAAGTTGCATTGATGGACATACTTGCCAGAGAACCAACCGAGATTTCATCAACGTAAGCACCAAGATAGTACCGCTTTACAAAGTGATCAGTGCTGGATCCATTTACGGAGGTGCCCCCAACAAACATGTGCGTAGAGGGAGTAATGTCCAGACAGCTCGCTAAACAACTTCCGTCACCAACAATCTGTTCAAAGAATTCAAGGTTCCCATTTGGAACGTTGAATCGCGCCAGGAATCCATCTTGAGAAGGATTGAATCCATTTAACGTTGAAGACTGATAGGAACCGTTGAAGCTCACAGTGCCTTTGAAATAACCAGTGGCATAGACCTGATGAGGTGAGCTTGGATTAATGTGTATTCCCGTTCCGCCATCCGTTTCATCATCTCCGATCAGAATTCCGTTTACGTAATTGTATACCATTCCATATTGAGCAATTGCTTTGGCGATAACTATGTCCTGACTGGAATTCGTGAAGACTACGCTTTGCAGGTCATCATTCCACTGACTTAATCCTCCAACCGGAGCGCTCGCTGTTCCGATTAAGTTTCCAATGGCATACACATTGTCATCCCAACAATCGATGGCCATCCCTTCATCATTTCCAGAGCCAGTGATGAACATCAGTTTGTTTTCCTGAATTCCACCACCATCCATTTTATAAGTGGCGATGAACATGTCATTACCGGTGCTCGTGCCCGTGTTCTGATGGTTTTCACCTCCAAACTTCAGCAGGTTAGGGCTGATGTTCGCATATCCTGTGGCGGCTACGTGCCCCGCCATCATTCTTGCCACGTCATTGACGCTGCTAACTGCATTGTCAGTCGGACCCAAAAACCTTGCCCATTCGATGTCACCATCAGTGTAGTCAATTTGTGCTACAAATCCTTTTTGAGCTGATGTCAGGTTGGAACCTACGCCAAGATCGTATCCGTTACTGGTATGACCACCAATGGTTATGTATTCATTGGTTGCGGATTCTTGCACTGCAATGGCGTTTCCAACATCATCGCCTGTTGCACCATAAGATTTGGCCCAAATCAATCCGCACTGACCGAACTTGCCAATCATGATGTCCTTGGCACCTGCATTCGTCAGAATCACATGATCAATTTGCATATCCGAACTGAACGTTCCAATAAAATAAGATTCATTCAGATTAGTGGTGACAATGTCCGATACAGAAGCAATGTCGGTTGATTCCAGACCCTTTGGCCAACTTGGCTGTTGGGCATTGCAGCTAACCGTATTGTAAATGTCAAGATCGGAAAGCACTTGAGCCGTGCAGCCGTTGCCATCGGTGTAGATGTATTTCAGTGTATAATTTCCTGCAGTTGAAACACCTGGATCAAGGTAGTAGATTCCTCCTAAAAGGGATATTCCAGGTACATTTCCACTAATGGAATACACTCCTCCTGCAGGTGACCCATGAAGCAAGGCAAAGGCCTCGGCTCCCTCATAAACGTTGATGTTTTGTAGTGTCGGAGTAGGCAGTGCGTTCACGGTAACGTCCACATAAGCTGTGCCTGTGCAACCATTGGCATCTGTAACTGTAACGGTGTATGTATTTGTTCCGGCCACATTTGGGTTATCCGATGGATTTTGAATACTGGAAACAAATCCATTGTTTGACGTCCATGAGTAACCGTATGAACCTCCACCTCCCGAAAATGAGCATGAAAGACTAATAGGATCTCCCTCACACACAGTTGAAGGAGTCGAAGCTGCTGTTCCAACGATTTGTGTTGGTTCGTTTACAACGCTCGAAGCGGTTGCAGTGCAGCCGTTAGCGTCCGTCACGGTTAGGGTATAGGTTCCCCCGCTGATTGCCGTCAAATCTTCTGAGGTAGCAGAATTGTTCCAAAGGAAGGAGTACGTAGTTGTTCCTCCCGTGGTGGTAATGTCAACGGCACCGTTGCTGTTCCCAAAACAATCGACATTGGTGGTCGAAGTGACAACTGCGTTGAGTGCCGATGAAGGCTGAGTTATACTTGCGGACGCAGTTGTCGTGCAGCCATTGGCATCGGTAACAGTAAGGGTATAGTTCCCAGCGCTGATTGTCGTCAAATCTTCTGATGTTGCGGCATTGCTCCAAAGGAAGGAGTATGTGGTTGTCCCTCCCGTGGTGGTGATATCAATGGCACCGTTGCTGTTTCCGAAACAGTCGACATTGGTGGTCGAAGTGACAGCTGCGTTGAGTGCGGACGAAGGCTCAGTAATGCTTGCAGAAGCAGTTGTGGTGCAGCCGTTAGCATCCGTCACGGTTAGGGTATAGGTTCCCCCGCTGATTGCCGTCAAATCTTCGGATGTTGCGGCATTGCTCCAAAGGAAGGCGTAGGTTGTTGTTCCTCCGGTCGTGGTGATGTCGATAGCACCGCCACTGGTGCCGAAGCAGTCAACATTCGTTGTCGATGTAACTGCTGCGTTGAGTGCCGATGCAGGCTCAATAATTTCAAATTCTTCAATAGCAATGCAATTGTTGTCGTCAGTCGCGGTTACGGTGTAAGTGCCCGCAATCAATGAAGAAATAGAGTTAGAGGTTGATGCAGTGTTTGTGGTGGAAGATGCATTGGACCAGATGTAATCAAAGGGCGCACTTCCTCCTGTCAATGTGATCGAAGCAGAACCATCATTTCCACCTGAACAAGAAACATCGCTGGAGGATACGGTATGCGCTATCGTGCAAGAATATTCTTGAGCGCCCATGTCAACAGACTCAGCCCCGGAGAGTACATTATGTATGCGAACATCCCCATTGAAGTCGACACTGTACCCTGCGGGGACGTAGCTATCCTTTCCGGCATCAATGCAAGGAGAGTTGGATGCCAGGTCAAAATTGCTTCCTATGAAGTTTGGGTTTGCATTTATATTGTTGAGTTGATTTGCGGACGGACCAGACCAACTGCCTTCAACGAGGCAGTGCTGAACGTATATTGTCGAATTATTCCAAATCTCATCTCCGTTAGGGCTGCTATTGCCGTAGAAAATGTTATTTCTCAAATAGGCAGTCCCACTCGTAGAAAATGCAGATGTTCTTTTCTTAAAGCATGACCCCAAGGTACCTGATGTGCTGTTGTCGAAAAAGGTGCAATTGACCACTTTGCCTCCCCAGTCTAATGCTACGCAGGATGAATTGTTGGACGAATTGTTATCAAACACGGAGTTAATTAGAATGCCATCATCGGCAATGCGGTTGTTTGCAGTGGCTTGAAATGCACTCACACCATTGGCTGAATTATTTTTAAACAGACATTGATCAACTACAAAGTCATAGTTGTTGTAGAAAGTTATGGCTCCTCCGCTGCTTGAAGCCATATTATTTAAGAACGTAGATCGGTATAAGTTACTTTTAACATCTTGTTGCCACAAGAAAATAGCCCCTCCGTCATCTCCGCAAGAGTTATTTTCAAAGTGACAATTGTCAATGTTGAATTTCATTCGATGGGCTCGTATAGCCCCTCCGTCTTGTGTAGCATAATTATTGACAAACTGACAATTGTGCACATAAAAGACATCGGATAGATTGTAAACAGCCGATTCGCTGAATCCGCCACCACTAGCATTTGAATAGCCCATTGTAACTGTGAAGCCATCCAGTCTTACATTGTCAGTAAAGGTTGTAATCTTGGTTACGCTGTAAGAATTGTCGCTGTCCAGAGCATCATCTCCGTCAATATCTCCTGACAGGATGGTTACATTGTTCTCCCAATCACGTTCAGCAATGGATGTTTCGTTTCCAACGAATCCACCGTATATGGACACACCTGAAGGTAGAATAAAAGAAATACTTGGGTCTGATCCACTAGTGGGATAGTACGTGCCCTGTGCGACCCATATCTGGTCGCCAACTGTCGTAGCTGCGCTTAGCGCTTGTTGAAGGTCAGGGAATGCGCTTGACCAGGAGCCTCCGCAACCGGAAGAACAGGTGGAGTTCAGGTCAACGTAGTAGGTGGTTTGGCCGTGTATCATCCCGATCCACAGCATGGTGCCGAAAAGCACCGCGAGTCGAAGTAGCTGTTTCATGATAAATAGATTTTGAACCAAAATCCAATTCGCAGAAAACAGTTTCGTTCGCGATTAATGAAATAGCACCATTAAACAATGAATCGTTGTTTTCAATATATGAATGACTTAGCTGAGGTGTTTTTCAACTAAGTCCCGTCCTCCTTTTGAAATTGGAATTTCATGGAAGTTTTTCATCACAAGCCACCCACCATCGGATTTATTCCATCTCATCACATGATGGTGATTCACAATGAATGATCTGTGCGGCCTGAAGAATTCGCTAGTATTTAGCTTAGGTTCCAGCATTCCCAGTGATTTAGAGATCAAGATTTTGCTGCCGTGTAACGTGTAAACTTCGCTGTAACTGCCATCGGCCTTAATATACAGGATGTCAGAAGGGTCTACATAATCTACGACAGAGCCGTTAGGAATTGCAAGTTTTCCGTTGAGTATTTTATCGATGTTTATTTCTGATTTCGAACTTGAAACGATCCGAATGATTCGCTCCTTAACTCTCTTAAATTGATCTACACTGAGTGGCTTAAGCAGGTAAGAAAGCGCGTTTTTTTCGAAAGCCTTGATCGCATATTCATCATATGCCGTAACGAACACAACTTCAAATTCACAATCAAAAGGCATTTCCAGCAAGTCGAATCCAGTTTGTTTTTTCAATTGGATGTCGAGAAAAACCAGGTCTGGCTTCAATCTTTGGATCAATTTGAACCCCTCATCAACGGTGTTTGCCGTTCCAATGATTCGGAACTCTGGAGCAGTTAAGTTAATGATGCTCTTCAAGGCTTCAAGGGCTCCTAATTCATCGTCAATGAGAATAATGTTAAGTTCAGTCTTCATTGTGTAATGGAATATCGATAGTCACGATGAGCCCATTGCTGTCAGCCCTTTCTGATACACTTACGTTGTAGACTTTCTTTTGAAGGCGGTTTATTAGGTTTATTCGTTCATCATTAATTAATGTACCTACGCCAAGGGAGGAAACAGACTTGGTCGGTGGGTTGTGATTGTCGAATCCCGGGCCGTTGTCTGTGATGGTGCATTGCATTGAGTCAGAAGAGGTCATAAATATCTTAATCGTTATTTCTCCCGGATATTCAATGTTCGACATGGCATGAATCACGGCATTTTCCACATAGGGTTGTAAAAGCATAACAGGCAATTTTGTCTTGAAAAGATCAATACGCTGGTCCACATTTATTGTAAAATCGAACGTATGGTTAAGTCTAAGCTGTTCAAGTTCCAAATAGGTGTTTATAGAATCAAGCGCATTGACTAACTCTATGTATTCTCCTTTGGAGAAGGTTAACGCATTCCGAAAGTATTGAGCGAATTTGAAGAGGTACTCACTTGATTCCAACACGTTGTTTTTCAGCACAAATGATTGAATCGAAGTGAGCGCATTGAATACGAAGTGCGGTTTCAATTGGTTGGTTAATCCTTGAAGCTTCAGATTATCTCTTTCAAGCATTAATTTATGCTCCTTGGCTTTGAATTTAAGGTGCACGATTAACGGTGATAGCAGCAATGCAATGGCAAATGCCGTGCAGATTACCATGAACCAAGGGTTAGCGTAAAACGGTCTAAGAACTTCGATGTGAACCTCGATTAGTTCACCACCACCTCCACTAAGCTGAAGAAGGTGTTTCCCTTCCGGAATCGAAAAAAAGGAAATTGATTCTTCAGACGTTTGTGTCCAATTTGTGTCGAATGGATAGAACCTATAGCTGTATGTTGCCTCACTGCGCAACCTAAAGTCGATGAGCTGAACACCCAACACCAAATGTGCTCCTTCTTTGATACTTAAGTGATCAGCAAAATCTACGGGCACATTATTAACCTGAACGCGCGAAATAGAAATTCTAGAAATTGATGGTTTACAATCCAACACTGCGTTCAGCGGCAGAGCCGCAACATATCCGATGGTTGAATAGAAAAAAGTATCGTTATGGATCAAAAGATCTCGAATGCTGCAAACAGGCAGCCCCAAGGATTTTGTGACATTGATGATGCTCCACCGGTTATGAGATTGGTCATGATCTATCATGTACACTCCAGAGCTGGTGCCTAAAAACAGTTTTCCATTTAATTCAGTGTGACAGACTGGATTCACAATTGGCAACTGAGATATCGTCTCAAGCCTTTTATTAGTTGTGTCATATAATAACGGGCTTTGCCGTTGAGGAAATATTAGAATTCCTGAGTGATGTCTTATAACAGAGGAGATTGGAGTTGAGAATATCAACGTATCGGTGTGTTTGATGGTCTTGTTGACAATAGTGTATAGAAATGCCCCGCTATTGGTAGCCACCAGATAAGTAGAATCGTTCAACACCTGGACATCATTTGTTCGGGAACCAATGAAATAATCCTCCGCAGCATGTCCGAATCCAAAGTAAATCCTGTCATGAGAAAAGACCAAAGAATCCTTATTTGCTACCACTATTTGTGGGTTATGCCAAAACGGGCGCTTTTTGATTTCGTGTGTACGGGTATTAAAGATGCTTAAAAACTGATTTCCATTCAGGTCGGTATACCTTGACATAAGAATGGAATCAGAGGTTGAAATTGAAAAGGCAACCCTATCCGGATTCTGCCAACCCAGTTCATGTGTTTTATCCAAGGCTTTTAAAGTGGAGGTTCTTCCAAGACTACCATATATTCCGACCTCCGAGTTGCTAGCGAATAGTTCAAATTCGTCCCCGAATTGCTGTGGAATAAAGACCCTTGAATACTCGGGAGATGGAACATAGATCAGACCCCTCTTTTCCGTGCCAAACCAATATCCACCAGATTTGTCTTGCAGCCCAGCGGAAATTTTTAGCCCATGAAATATGTGTTCTTTAGGCTTATCGGATGCCATCGAGTAAGCAAAGACTCCGTCTGATTCTGTGCCAACCCAAAGAGTGCTGTCGCTGGCAATGAATAAGCAGTTGGTTATAATAGATTCGGTTCGGTAGATTCTTTGACGATTTTGATTAAAAAAAACGGCCTCAGTTGCTCTGCCGTATGCGCAGTGCTCATTCATGGCGACCGTGTAAGTCACCGGACCACGCCCTGCATTTGGTGGAAGGCCGACTATTTGGGTTTGGTTGTTGCCTCTTTGCAATAGAATTCTTCTGGGTGAATCGTCATCAGATGTCGTTTCAACCCTTCCAAATAATTTGTCTTTTATCTGAATCAAATGCCCATCCAAAGCTGTGTCACTATCCCAAACGATTTCGAAACCATTTTCTGTTGCAATGAACGCCCCATATTGACTGTTTAACATTACGCCCCGATCATCAAATGCCATCCGCGGAGCCAGTCGGAACTTGCCATTGGGATACGAAAGAGAATCGTTAAGCGGATGAGGCTGCCATTCGACATCATAATAATAGAGTCGCTTGTCTGATGACATGCACCAAACTTTTCCATCTGGTGCTTGATCAATGTCAATTATGAGCTCCGCAATCAGATTGTCATTTGGGATTTTTCGAAAAGTCCGGCCATCGAATGTGCAAACGCCATGTGAAGTGGCTATCCAAATAAGGCCATCATCGGATTGAAACAAATCGGTGACAAACATGGATGGAAGACCATCTTCAACACCATATGAAATTTGAATTGGTTGCCATTCTTGTGCATTTCCGCATAATTGGCTTGATAGAAAAAACGCTGTCAGAATAACTAATCGAAACATGATAGGGGGTCTAAGCTGATAAATAAATCCATTCCGCGTAGATTAATTCAATTAAAATTGATGAACGAGCGTTTTGATTTTATGAAGGTTTTTAGTGTGTATTCCTATTAAATAAAAACACAGATTTAACATCATACATTTGCCGCCCAATTTGTGAGTAGGAATGAGTAAAATCAACATCACGCTTCCTGATGGATCGGTGAAAGCTGTCGAAGCCGGAACAACATCAATGGATATTGCCTTGAGCATTAGCGAAGGACTGGCCAGAAACGTGCTTTCGGCCAAAGTGAATGGAAGTGTTTGGGATGCAAATCGCCCGATCAACGAGGATGCAACATTGAGTTTGTTGACTTGGAGTGACGAGGACGGCAAATCAACCATGTGGCACAGTTCGGCTCACTTGATGGCTGAAGCGTTGGAATTCTTGTATCCAGGGATTAAGTTGGCAATAGGCCCGCCCATCGAAAATGGATTTTACTACGATATTGACTTTGGACCGCACGAATTTTCAGAAGCGGACCTTCCTAAGGTTGAGAAGAAGATGATCGAGTTAGCCCGAGAAAAGAACGGCTACGTTCGTCAAGAGATTTCTAAGGCTGATGCGATCAAATACTTTACTGAAAAGCAAGATCAATATAAGCTCGAACTAATCAGCGAGCTGAATGATGGTGAAATAACATTCTACACCCAAGGAAACTTTACAGACTTGTGTCGCGGGCCTCATATTCCACACACCGGATACATCAAGGCAGTAAAACTGCTGAGCGTGGCGGGAGCATATTGGAGAGGAAGCGAAAAAAACCCAATGCTCACTAGAATTTATGGAATAACTTTTCCGAAGCAGTCTGAACTGGATGATTACCTGCAACTATTAGAAGAGGCCAAGAAGCGCGACCATAGAAAGCTGGGTAAAGAGCTGGAATTATTCGCTTTCGATGATGATGTTGGGCCCGGTCTTCCACTTTGGTTACCAAAAGGTGCTTTCTTGATTGAGCAGCTAGAAGAGTTAGCGAAAAGAACAGAGCGCAAAGCCGGTTATCAGCGTGTCAAGTCACCACATATTGCGAAGGAAAATCTTTATAAGACCAGCGGACATCTTCCTTATTACAAGGATAGTATGTTCCCTCCGATGGAGTTGGATGGTGTCACCTACTATTTGAAGGCGATGAATTGTCCGCATCACCACAAAATTTTTGATGCAACCCCAAAGAGCTACAAAGACCTGCCATTGCGATATGCCGAGTATGGAACCTGCTACCGGTATGAGAAATCTGGGGAGCTGTTTGGATTGATGCGTGTCCGTTCACTTCAAATGAATGATGCCCACATTTATTGCACACGAGAGCAGTTTGAGCAGGAGTTCAAGGCGGTGAACGACATGTATCTGAAGTACTTCAAGGTTTTCGGAATCGATAAGTACATCATGCGGTTCTCAACGCACGCCCCGGAGAAGTTGGGGCAGAAATATGTTGATGAGCCCGAGCTTTGGAAAGAAACGGAAGACATGGTTCGGAGGGTGTTGATCGAGTCCGGAATTCCTTACAAAGAAGTGCCGGATGAAGCCGCGTTTTATGGACCGAAAATCGATGTTCAGATTTACAGTGTGATCGGACGTGAGTTCACGCTGGCTACGAATCAGGTTGATTTTGCGCAGCCGCTTCGATTCAATCTGACCTTTACTAATCAGAACAACGAAAGCGAGCATCCGATTTGCATACACCGCGCCCCGCTGGGTACGCACGAGCGATTCATCGGATTTTTGATAGAACATTACGCTGGAAAATTCCCGCTTTGGTTAGCGCCTGAACAAGTGCGCATTTTACCTATTTCGGATAAGTTTAACGAAGGCTGCAAAAACATTTTGCAATCCCTTGAAAATTACGATATTCGCGCCTCTTTTGACGACCGTAACGAGAAGATCGGCAAAAAGATACGGGATGCTGAATTAGCAAAGGTTCCCTACATGTTGATCATCGGAGAAAAAGAGCTGAATGAGGGGAAAGTTTCCGTCAGAAAGCAAGGGGAAGGAGATGAAGGGTCAATGGACGTCAAGGAGTTCGCTGAATTTGTTCAGCGAGAAGTGAATGAAATTTTATCTGTTTAACTAAAACTGTTGAGTAATTAGAAAACCTTTTCGTAAACCGCAAACTAGGGAAGCTGAACACAAGATCAATGAGTTCATAAGAGTCCCTCAAGTGAGAGTAGTAGGGGAAGGCGAAGAGCCTAAGGTGATGACCACCTCTTCTGCATTAGCGAAAGCACAGTTAGCAGGACTTGACTTAGTTCTGATTTCTGAAAAGGCCGATCCACCGATTGCGAAAATTTTGGATTACAAGAAGTTCTTGTATGATCAAAAGAAGAAGCAAAAGGAGATCAAAAACAAAGCTCAGAAGGTTGTAGTTAAAGAGATTCGATTCGGACCAAATACGGACGAACACGATTTTGAATTCAAAAAGAAACATGCACACAAGTTTCTTGAAGATGGTTTCAAAATCAAGGCGTTTGTATTCTTTAGAGGGAGGACCATCTTGTTTAAAGACAAGGGTGAAATTCTACTCTTAAGGTTGGCCACTGAATTGGAAGATTTGGGAATTGTTGAAAGCATGCCTAAGCTGGAAGGTAAACGCATGATTATGATGCTGGCCCCCCGTAAGAAGAAGTAGTTAAAAATAGATAAGTAAACAGGAAGCAATGCCAAAAACGAAGACGAATTCCAGCGCCAAAAAGCGATTCAAGCTTACAGGCTCAGGAAAGATCAAAAGAAAGCGCGCTTACAAAAGGCATATCCTTACAAAGAAGGAGACCGTCCAGAAGAAGCGCCTTGGACAAGATGCATTAGTGCATCCGGCCGATGAAGCGAATGTTAAACATATGCTTGGGCTGAAGTAAAATGGTTCGTCCCGGAAAACCGGGGCACAGTGTAAAACCCGGGCGTGAGCACTAAAAGATCTCAGAAATGAGGCGCTTACGACCAAAAAACAAACAGAAATGCCACGATCAGTAAACAGTGTCGCATCACGAGAGAGAAGAAAGAAAGTGATGAAACATGCCAAAGGGTACTTTGGCCGAAGAAAAAATGTCTGGACAGTAGCAAAGAATGCCGTTGAAAAAGGACTTCAATACAGCTACGTTGGACGTAAACACAAGAAAAGAAATTTCCGTGCGCTTTGGATTCAGCGAATCAATGCCGGTGCCCGTTTGAACGGAATGTCATACAGCGAGTTGATGGGCAAACTGCACAAAGCGGAAATCGAGTTAAACCGAAAAGTTTTAGCTGACTTAGCAATGAATCATCCGGATGCATTCAAAGCGGTTTGCGAAAAGGTAAAATAGCCAAATCGGCTACAGACTAGGGAGGGAGCGAATTAGCTCCCTTTTTTATTGCTATACTTGTTACCCCAATTAACTATCGATGAAAAAGACTGCCATTATTTTATTGTGCGCTACGGTAATGGCACCTGTTTTAGGCGTTGCTCAAAGCGAACCGAGCAAGCCTAGCTATGAAAAGCAGGTGTATGTGAATGGTGATGGAGATATATTCGTTCAAAAGGAGCTTCCGCTTTATCTAAAGTTTTCTACCACTCCAGACGGTAAGAATTACAATTTGAAAGGAGAGGATCCGAAGTATTCAGAGCCAATGTATCTCGACACAGAGGGACCAAATTACATCCGAAGTAAGTACGCAGTGGATCCAGAAACAAAACAGACCGTTCAGCCACCACGCGAGGTGTTGTATGAATTGAATGCGGATGGGCTAGCTCCTGTTACAAGTTTGAAGTTTGACAATGCACCAAAGTATGTGAGTGGCGGAACAACCTATTTTGGAAAGAACCTATCATTTGGGCTTACACCACGCGATGGTGTTTCTGGAGTTAAGCAAACTCAATATGCCCTGGGTGGTGGATATTCCGATTACAGTACGAATGTTAGCGTAAGCAAGGAAGGTGCTCAAACATTGTTTTACTATTCTGTGGATTTTGTGGGCAATGCAGAAAATACTAAGTCATCATCATTTACTGTTGACCTAACGGCTCCGAAAACAAACTACGAGGTTGTTGGAATCAACAAGGGAGGTAATATTCTAGCTCCATCTGCGACAATTAAATTGACTAGTTCGGATAATTTGAGTGGTGTTCGAACTACGTTTTACGGCTATGATGGTGGTTCATCGCACGCGTATTCTTATCCGGTATCAACCAGTGGATTAAGTGATGGCGAACACACCATTAAGTATTATGCTGTGGATAACGTGAAGAACATGGAAGGTGGAGAAGGCGGTGCTAGTGCATCTACCTTTAGTTTTTACCTTGACAAAACACCGCCTGTTCCAACGCATGAAGTGAAAGGTGACCAATACAAAGGCAACTATCTCTATATATCACCGCGGACAACGATTGCATTGGCAGCAACGGACAACAAAGCAGGTGTAAAGAACATCTACTACCGAATTGATGGTGGTGAGCGTTCTACCTATGGATCGGAGTTCAAGATGCCAAATGAAAGAGGTACGCACAATGTGAAGTATGATGCAAACGATCAAGTTGAAAACCTGAGCGGAAACCACTGGATCAATGTATTTATGGATAATTCGGCTCCTGAAACAGGTATCATATATGCGAATCCACAGTTTATGGATCGCGACACGTTGTTCATCACAAGCAAAAGCAACATCAGCTTAAAAACTCGCGATGACGCATCCGGAGTGCAATCAGTGGAGTATGCCACTGATGGTGGAGGCTTCAAAACGTATAGTCAATTTACTTTACCAAGCGAAGGGTATCACACCATCAAGTTTCGTTCAACAGATAATGTAAATAACAAGGAAACTGAGAAGGAAAGCAGCTGTTACATTGATAACAGTGCGCCTGAAATTTTCATCAAGTTTAGCATTGAGCCGATAGGCAACAAGAAAGGATTGGCGATCTATCCAAACTACACGCGGATGTATGTTGCGGCCACCGATAAGAAAGTGGGTACGGAGCAAATTCTATATTCTATGGATGGTGCTCCACTCTCGCTCTATTCATCTCCTCAAACATTGGACGCTTCTGAGCTGAACCGCTTCAAGAAGAACAAGAAGTACACGGTGAAAGTTGTAGCCAAGGATAAGCTTGGTAACGAAAGTGAAAAGACGGTTGAGTTCTATGTCGGAAAGGACTCAGAATAATCGACATCGAGAATAATTATGAAAGCCGCTTTTAGCGGCTTTTTTATTGCCCAACTCTGCTCAATCCATGAGCTGCAAGGTCATACTGTGGATTTTGCTTCAGTGCCAGTTTGTAATCCTCCTTCGCGGAAGTCTTATTTCCCATACGCTCATTGGCTAAGCCACGGTTGTATACAGCTTGAAAATAATTCTCCGGGCCATAGTTGATAGCTTGCGTAAATGCAACGGCAGCGCTATCGTATTTCTCGAGCTGTTCCAAGTAAACAAATCCCTTGTTGTAGTGGGCATTGAAGAAGTTAGGATTAGCCTCGATGATTTGATCGTAAAGACGGATAGCCAATCTTGATTCCCCAATATTTTGAAGATGAAGCGCTTTGGCATACATAGCCTCAAGGCTGGCGGGTCGTACTCGCAATGCATTATCGTAATAGTTCAGAGCCAAAGGGTTCAGAATTGAACTGTAAATCAAGCCAAGTTGTAGGTATGAATCGTAGTCGTCTGGGTCTTGTTCGATAGCTGTTTGAAAGCTTGATACAGCATTGGTTGTGTCACCCGAGTATTTATAATTAAAGCCTTTAAGTCTATATGCTTCGGCTAAGTGAATGTCTTGCTGTAGGGCTTCGTTTAGATATCGGAATGAAGCGTCATAATCATTGACAATCATGTAAAGTTCACCAAGCTTAAGGAGTACGCGTGTGTCGGTCGGATTGATTCTATATGCCTTAAGCAGCGCATCTTTTGAATCTCTGCTTTGTTTGTTGATCAATTTCAAATTTGCGAGTAGTATGTAGAATTCGACATTGCCGCTATCGAGCTTCAAAGCACGACCAACATCACTCAGACTGGAGGCAACATCTCTGTTCGCATAGTGCAATTGAGCTCGTTCGAAGTATAGCTGCGCATCATTTGGTGATTCTTTGATCAGCTCATTGATACTATCAGCAGGGTTTTCGAATTGCTTACCAGCGTTGAGCTTTGGTGTATTGTTCTGTTGACAGCCAATACTTATTACGGCTAGAGTAACGACCAAGAACAGCGTCCATTTCATGGGTCAAACTTAAATGGAAAAAGGTCGAGTCAATGACCCGACCTTTTTGAAATTAGATTTTGGGAAGATTAGTTCTCCTGTGGTGCAACTTCAGCCTTTGCCTTTTTCTCAGGTCTGAAAGAATCGAATACCTTATGTTCGATTTCTTCGGCCAAATCCGGATTATCTTCGAAGAGTTGTTTGACAGCATCGCGTCCTTGACCAAGCTTGGTGTCGCCATAGCTGAACCACGATCCGCTCTTTTTCAGAATTCCTTGTTGTACACCAAGGTCAACGATTTCTCCGGCCTTTGAAATCCCTTCGCCATACATGATGTCGAATTCAGCACGTTTGAATGGTGGTGCGACCTTGTTCTTCACGACCTTAACCTTCACATTATTTCCAGTTACGTCTTCTCCTACCTTGATTTGTGAGGATCTTCGGATATCGAGGCGAATCGAAGCGTAGAATTTTAGCGCATTACCACCTGTAGTAGTTTCTGGATTACCGAACATCACTCCAATCTTCTCTCGGAGCTGGTTGATGAAAATGCACGTGCAATTCGTTTTAGCGATAGACGCGGTCAGCTTTCTCATGGCCTGCGACATCAATCGAGCCTGAAGCCCAACTTTACTATCGCCCATTTCGCCTTCAATTTCTGCCTTTGGCGTCAGGGCCGCAACCGAGTCAACTACAATCAAGTCCACTGCACCTGAACGAATCAGATTATCTGCAATTTCAAGCGCTTGCTCTCCATTGTCCGGTTGAGAGATTAATAAATTGTCAGTGTCTACACCAAGGGCTTCTGCATAGAAGCGATCAAAGGCGTGTTCGGCATCGATGATGGCAGCAATACCACCTTTTTTCTGCACTTCAGCCATTGCATGAATTGCGAGAGTTGTTTTACCCGAAGATTCAGGTCCGTAGATTTCAACGATTCTTCCACGTGGATAACCTCCAACTCCTAATGCCAAGTCCAGCGATAGTGAGCCGGAAGGAATCACATCAACGGACTCCACCGCATTGTCACCCATGCGCATGATGGCTCCTTTGCCATATGTCTTTTCCAATCGCTCAAGCGTGAGGTTCAGCGCTTTGAGCTTTTCTTTTGATACTTCTGCCATAATCAGTTCATGTTAAGCTCATCCAAAATCTGCTGAGCGTGTTCTTTAGATTTTACGTCATCAATTCGTTTGATCACCCTTCCATCTTCATCGATAATGAATGTGGTACGGTGAATTCCGTCATAGGTCTTTCCGAACGTTGTCTTTTCACCCCAAACCCCAAACGATTTGATAATTTCAAGCTCCGTGTCGGCTATTAGATCGAAAGGTAAATCGAATTTTCGAATAAAATTTTGATGCTTTTTCATCGAATCGGCACTAATACCAATTACTTCAAATCCTTTCTTTTTCAGTTCCTTATAGTTATCCCTCAAATTGCAGGATTCAACAGTGCAGGTTGGCGTGTTGTCTTGAGGATAGAAATAAACAATGAGCTTCTTGCCCTTGTACGATTCTAAACTCACATCCTTCCCGTTTTGATCCTTCCCAACAAACTTCGGAGCCGCTTTTCCCTCTTCTGCTTTCTTCATTCTGCAAAGTAATTTTGTTCGACCCCAAAACCAAGGAATTGTTCATATGTTTCAATCATGCAACAAAGAAACCGCGACTAGAACGTAATCTATTTACATTGATATTAGAAAATGAAAAAAGCCTTTAAAATTCGTGTGATCGGAAGGGTTCAGGGTGTTTGGTTTAGAAAGTATACCAAACAAAAAGCCGATGAATTGGCCATTTCGGGATTTGTCAGAAATGAACGTGACGGATCTGTTTACATGGAGGCCGAAGGTGAAGCAGCTGCAATGGATGAATTTATTCAGTGGTGTTACGTTGGTTCACCGGAATCAAAGGTTGCGCAAGTCATTGCATCGGAAATCCAATCGAAGAACTGGGCCGGTTTTCAAATCCAACGGTAGTTTTGACCCATGACCAAAAAGGAAAAGGCTGACTTTGTCATTGAAAAGCTGGAAGAACTTTATCCTCAAGTTCCCATTCCGCTTAATCATTCGGATTCATATACGCTGTGTATTGCTGTTTTGCTGAGCGCTCAATGCACGGATGAGCGCGTCAATCAGATTACACCAATACTATTCGGAAAGGCTGATAACCCAAAGGATATGGTCAAATTGAGCATCGAAGAAATCAGAGAAATTATTCGGCCCTGTGGATTGTCTCCGGCAAAGTCAAAGGCCATTTGGAGTCTATCTCAAATCTTGCTGGACAAGCACAATGGGGAAGTTCCTCAAACATTTGAAGAATTAGAAGCGTTGCCAGGAGTTGGACACAAAACAGCATCAGTGGTGATGAGTCAAGCTTTTGGTTTCGCAGCATTTCCAGTGGATACACACATTCATCGGCTAATGTTCCGATGGGGTTTGTCCAATGGAAACAGTGTTGAACAAACTGAGCGCGATGCCAAGGCTCTATTTCCGGAACATTTGTGGAACAAGCTGCACTTGCAGATAATCTACTATGGGAGAGAATATAGTCCTGCTCGTGGATTCAGATTGGCAAACAGTCCAATCGATCAGGCTATTGGATTAAAATCAAGGTTGCCGAAGGGCTAAATCAGTTCTTAATTTGCTCAAACCTTCCCAATGAACTTGAGGTTTGAACGGAAAAAGCCTTTGAAAAACCTAAGATTTTTTGAATCGTCCATTCGGACGGACCAACCTCTTTATTCGTCATTTCAATCTCCTCTTGGAGCTTATGTTCTTCTGAATTTAAAAGGTCTACGAGTAAGTCTTGAGA
Source organism: Flavobacteriales bacterium (assembly GCA_041391765.1). Lineage (GTDB taxonomy): Bacteria > Bacteroidota > Bacteroidia > Flavobacteriales_G > Salibacteraceae > SHAN690. Next base: position 27,497 of record JAWKNJ010000016.1, read on the forward strand.
GTAGGAGTGCTTCATCTATGTATGACATGAATTGGTTAAACATGCCACAAAAACGAGGCGACTTTTACATTATTGTGTGAGCAGCAAAAAAATTATTGTGTCAGCACAATTTCATGCTCTTCAATCAATCTTCTTAGATTGATCAACGCGTATCTCATTCTACCCAAGGCAGTGTTGATGCTTACTCCGGTGTCCTCAGCAATTTCCTTAAAGCTGATTCCGCTATACAAACGAAGTTTCAAGACTTCCTTCTGCTCATCTGGTAAGAACTCGATTACTTTACGGAGGTCGCCATGAATCTGACTTTCAATGATCCGTTGATCGATGTTCTTATCCTCATCCTTTATAACGTCAAACACGTCAAAGTCGGGGCCGCCATCAACGGTTGGGAAACGCTTGTTCTTTCGGAAGGTGTCGATGATCAGGTTGTGGGATATTCGAAGAATCCACGGGAGAAATTTTCCTTCTTCATTATACTGTCCACGTTTCATGGTAGTGACAGCCTTCACAAAAACATCCTGAAAGATGTCTTCGGCAAGCTGACGGTCTCTGACCATGGTTCGGATGTATCCGTAAACTCGATCTTTATGTCTTCGAAGCAGGGTTTCGAAAGCGCTTTCATCTCCTGCTAAGTACTGACTCACCAACTGGCGGTCGTTGTCCATTGCATTCATCATAATATCCACCTTTAATTAGATTAACAGGTACAAGTGTTTCAAGGTAGATATACAGCAATAGGCAGTAGATCGGTTTAAATTAGACTAGTAAGTGAACAACAAAAAATGATACAAAAAACGCTTTAGCGAAAACGTATGATTTGAGTAATTATTGTATCAGAGGCAAAAAGAATATGAAAACGAATGTAGCAACACAAATTTACATTTGCCAGCCGAAGACAAAATTTTAACATAAGTGGGCAAGACCAAGGTTGACGATTTAAGTGCGAAAGACTACATCATTATTAAGGGTGCGCAGATGCACAACTTGAAGAATGTAGACGTAGCGATCAAGCGAAATAGCTTTACGGTTGTTTCCGGTCTATCGGGTTCCGGAAAGTCTTCCCTAGCTTTTGACACGCTTTATGCGGAGGGGCAGCGCAGGTACATCGAAAGTTTAAGCGCTTATGCTCGCCAATTCCTAGGAAAGATTGAAAAGCCGAAGGTCGATTACATCCGCGGAATTTCTCCGGCCATCGCCATCGAACAGAAGGTCAATACACGAAATCCGCGATCTACGGTAGGGACGACCACGGAGATCTATGACTACATGAAGCTTCTTTTTGCACGCATTGGCAAAACATATTCTCCGGTTTCAGGCGAGTTGGTGAAAAAGCACAATGTTGAGGATGTGATTAACGCTGTTTTCAATCATGGTGAAGGCGCTAGACTTCTGATTACTGTACAAGTTGATTTTGAGAACGCCAAGGATCTGAAGAAACGTATTGGCGTTTTAGAACAGAACGGGTTCACACGATTATTGGTGGACAATAAGGTGGTTCGCTCCAACGAGGCTGAGTTTGACAATGATTCCGAGGTTCACTTAGTGATTGATCGTGTGGTGGTCGCTGATAATGATGAAGGGTTTAGAAATCGACTGGCAGATTCAGTCGAGCTGGCATTTTTTGAAGGCCACGGTATCGTGAGCCTGAGGGAATTCGATCATCCCGAAAAGGTGCAGCAGTTTTCTAACCTCTTTGAGTTGGACGGAATTCGCTTTGAAGAACCGGATATTCACTTTTTGAGCTTCAACAATCCGCGTGGAGCGTGTCAGCGATGCGAAGGTTTTGGTAGCGTCATTGGAATTGACCCTGATTTAGTCATTCCAGATCAATCGCTCAGCATCTTTCACGAAGCCGTTGTGTGCTGGAAAGGCGAAAAGATGGGTGAGTGGAAGGATGCATTTATTCGAAATTCATCGAAATATGACTTCCCCATTCATCGACCTTATATTGAGTTGACGCAGAAAGAACGTGACTTGGTATGGTGCGGTAAAGGAAACGTTCGCGGACTTGATCAGTTTTTCGCCTTTTTGGAGGAGCAATCCTATAAGATTCAATATCGGGTGATGCTCAGTCGCTATCGAGGGAAAACGACATGTCCTGATTGTCAGGGAACCAGATTGAGAAAGGATGCCAACTACGTGAAAGTTGATGGCAACTCGATCACCGACTATATGTTGCTTCCTGTAGGAAAGTTGCGGGATCGATTTGCACAGATAGAGTTGGATGAACATGATTCCAAGGTGGCAAAGCGGCTATTGATCGAGATCAACAGTCGACTCAACTTTTTGTGTGATGTGGGCTTGAGTTATTTGACACTTAACCGGTTGTCGAATTCATTAAGTGGTGGTGAATCACAACGCATTCAGCTGGCCACTTCACTCGGTAGCGCATTGGTCGGTTCAATGTACATCCTAGACGAACCTAGCATTGGGTTGCATCCACGGGATACCGAGCGATTGATTCATGTGTTGAAATCACTGAAGCAAGGTGGAAACACACTCGTAGTCGTTGAACATGATGAAGAGATCATGCGCTCGGCAGATGAGCTGATAGACTTGGGGCCAGAAGCTGGAGTCAACGGAGGAAAGCTAGTTTTTCAAGGTGATCAAGCGGCCATCGACAGGGATGACAAGAGCATCACCACGCGATACTTAAATAGCAAGGATCATATTCCAACGCCTGAAAAACGCAGACCTTGGAAGTACTACATCGAGCTCCAAGGCGCGCGCGAGAACAATTTGAAAAATGTGGATGTCAAAATTCCACTGGGCATTTTGACGGTTGTTACTGGAGTGAGTGGTTCCGGCAAGTCATCACTGATCAAAAAAGTACTTTTCCCGGCATTGACGAAACGGATAGGAGGACACAGTTCAGAGCAAAGTGGCCATTTTCAGTCGTTGGAAGGTCATTTGAATCGAATCGAATCAGTTGAGTTTATCGACCAGAACCCAATAGGTCGATCGTCCAGAAGTAATCCGGTGACGTTCACCAAGGCATTCGATGACATTCGAAATCTGTTTTCCTCATTGCCGTTGGCGAAACAACGCGGTATGAAGCCGGCACACTTTTCCTTCAATGTGGATGGTGGTAGATGCGAGGTTTGTCAGGGAGAAGGCGAGACTACAGTTGAAATGCAGTTTATGCCAGACATTCACTTGACATGTGAGACCTGCGGTGGAAAGCGCTTCAAAGAAGAAGTCTTAGAGGTTCAGTATCACGGGAAGGGTATTTCTGATGTGCTGGACATGTCCGTGGATGAAGCCATTGCGTTTTTTGAAATGCATGCCCGAACTGCGGCTGAGAAAAAGATCATCGCGAAACTGGTTCCATTGCAGGAAGTAGGGTTGGGGTATGTTGCGCTTGGACAGAGCTCGAACACGCTCAGTGGAGGAGAGGCGCAACGAATCAAACTGGCTTCGTTTATCGGTCGAGGACACAGTGGAGAATCAGGGGGAACATTCTTTCTGTTTGATGAGCCAACTACCGGACTTCACACACATGATATTCGAAAGTTGATTACCAGCTTCAACAAGTTGGTGGAACTGGGTCACACAATTTTAGTGATCGAACACAATTTAGAGATCATCAAACAAGCCGATTGGATTGTGGATTTGGGCCCCGAAGGTGGTGATGAAGGTGGTCACATTGTGTTTGAAGGAACACCTGAGGATTTGGTTATGAGCGGTGAAGGATACACTGGAAAGTACTTGAAAGGAAAAATTTAACCGCAGAGAGCGCAAAGGCCTTCGCGAAGCGCAAATCTTTGCTATCTCTACGTCTACTTTGCACTCTTTGCGGTTTAGGGGTTTAAACGAACTGCAAGTCATAGAGCTTCTTGTAAGCTCCATCCTTTCGCAGCAATTCCTGATGATTACCAGTCTCGATAACCTGGCCTTTTTCCATTACCATGATCAAGTCAGCGTGTTGAACGGTGGCTAAACGATGCGCAATGATGATGGAAGTACGATCTTTCGTGATTTGCTCAATAGCCTCTTGGATCATGCTTTCTGTTTCCGTGTCGACTGAGGAAGTAGCTTCATCCAATACGAGCACTGCGGGGTTGTAGATATAAGCTCGGATAAACGCCAGAAGCTGACGTTGACCCACGCTCAGCATTCCTCCGCGCTCTTTCACATTGTAATCGTAAGACTCAGCAAGTCGTTCGATGAATTTGTGCGCACCAACTTTTTTGGCCGCTTCTTTCACGCGATCAAGACTTATTTCAGGGTTGTTCAGTGTGATGTTGTTGTAAATGGAGTCGCTAAACAGGAAAACATCCTGAAGCACCACACCGACCTGTCTGCTCAAGTATGTTGGGTCAAAGTCGCGAAGGTCAGTCTGGTCAACTTGTATGCTGCCTTTGTTGTATTCATAGAAGCGGCTTAGCAAGTTGATGATGCTGGTTTTTCCAGCCCCTGTGGCACCAACTATGGCAATACGTTGCCCCTTTTTGACATCGAAAGAAACATCTCGCAGCACCCAATCTTCATCGTTGTAGGCGAACCAAACGTTCTTGAATGATATGCTGCCTTCAATGGCCGGGCGCAGGTTTTTACCGGTTCCCTCAATCTGAGCTTCGGTGTCCAATACCTTAAACACGCGCTCGCTGGCTACCATACCCATTTGCAATGTGTTGAAACGGTCGGCTAACTGTCGAATTGGTCTGAAAATCATGTAGATATAAAGAATGAAGGCGACCAAATCACCATATTCCACGGTACCCTTTAATACTTCCTTGCTGCCCCACCAGATCAGCAATGCGATAGACATGGCGCTCAGAATTTCAACTACCGGAAAGAAGATGGAGTTAGCAGTAACCGTTCTGAGGTGTGCATCGCGGTGACGTGCGTTGATCCCACGAAACTTGTCCATTTCCTGTTTTTCTCGATTGAATATCTGAACGATAAACATTCCGGTAATGTGTTCTTGAACGAAGGCGTTGAGCTTTGCAACCTCGGTTCTCACATCTTGGAAAGCGTCCTTTATGTAGTTTTTGAAAATATTCGTTGCCCAGAGCACTAGCGGAATGGGGATAACGCAAATCAGCGTGAGCCTCCAATCCAAATAAAACATCACCGCTAGGACCACGATCAGCTTCAGGATTTCACCAAGAATAATGAGAACTCCTTCTGAGAAAATGTCGGCAATCGTTTCAATATCTGAGACTGCACGCGTAACTAGAGTTCCAATCGGAGTGTTGTCAAAATACTTTAATCGGAAGTTTGAGATTTTCCGGTAAACATCTGCTCTCAGGTCCCGAATTACGGATTGACCGAGCCAATTGGCAAAGTAGGTTTGGGCAAATTGAACCAATGCTTCCAACACCAACAAACCAATGATGGCGATGGTGAGGAGCTTGAGCATCTCTGGTTTTGGGATAATGATGGTTTCATCCAGTGTGTATTGTATAAGCCAAGGTCGAATGGGAGCTAGTGCTGCAGATATGAGGACCAAGATACCGGTGTAAATGAACATGGCCTTGTATGGTTTGACATAGCGCATGACCCGCATGAAAAGCCCTAAATCAAAGGCATTTCCGCTTACCGATTTTTTCTTTTCCTCACTCATGCTTCAATAATCCTTCAGGATAGCCGATGTCAATTAAATAAAGACCGTGAGCAGGAGCGCTAAAGCCCGCTGTGGATCTATCTTGTGCCTCAATGATTTTTCTGAAATCTTCTAATGTCAATTTTCCTCTTCCGACTTCTATCATGGTGCCAACAATTGCCCTCACCATGTTGCGCAAAAATCGATTGGCGCTGATCTCGAATTTCAAGCCTATCTCAGTTCTAATCCATTCTGCTTTGGTCACGTTGCAAAGGTTGGTTTCTGTATCGGTGTGCAATTTCGAAAAGCTGGTAAAATCCTCGTATTCCATCAGGTTCCGACATGCCACGTTCATTGCATCCATGTCCAACGGCTCCCGGTACTCGTATGATCGGTTCACTGCAAAAGGATCCTTTTCAGTGTTGATCAGATATTCATAGGTTCTTAATGTCGCAGAAAACCGCGCATGTGTTTCGCCATCCACCTCAAAAATGCTCTGTATGGCTATTTCCTTTGGTAGCATACAGTTTGCATGAAACGTAATGTCGCCTAAACTGGTCAGCCGATCTGACTCGAAATGCGCGTAAAACTTTCGGGCGTGCACACCTGTGTCTGTTCTTCCACAGCCTACCACATAAATTTCGTGTCTTGTGATGGTTGAAAGCACCTCGTTCAGCGATTGCTGAATAGATTTGGCGTTCGGTTGAATTTGCCATCCGTGAAATGGCGTGCCATCGTAAGAAAGTCGAATAAAATAACGCTGCGGCATTCGGTCGCAAATGTAGGTCTGTGAATGAATGTAGAAACACGTAAAACACAAGTTTCAAAGCCAAAAGCATGGTTGAGCGCCATGAGGTTGAGGACATTGCCATTGGCCTTGGCTTCAACCATCACAGGTGCGTTTTTAGCGATCAACCATATTCAGATGGATTGGTTGGTTTTTGCATTGACCGCCTTGACAACCATTCTGCTGCAGATCAACAGCAACCTAGCAAACGACTACGGTGATTTTGAGCAGGGAGTAGATAATGAAACTCGAATCGGGCCCCAAAGAGCGATGCAGTCCGGAGCGATTACCAAAATGGAAATGAGGCGAGCGATTGGCCTTTTCAGCGGGCTTTCTTTGGTTAGCGGTTGCATTCTCTTGTGGATATCCGACCTTTCAATGATTTCAAAACTGGTGTTACTTTTTATGGGACTTGCAGCCATTTATGCTTCAATCAAATATACCGCTGGAAAGAACCCTTATGGCTATCGAGGCCTTGGCGATGTTTCCGTGCTGCTGTTCTTTGGGATTCTGGGTGTGGTAGGCGCGCATTATTTGCAGACAGGCGCATTTGATCCATGGATACTTCTGCCGGCAATTGGAATTGGGGCATTAAGTGCAGGAGTTCTCAACGTAAACAACACTCGCGATATAGACAGTGACAGGGCAAGCGGAAAGATGACCTTGGCTGTGAAATTAGGTCCCGATAGAGCACGGCTATATCATGTTCTGGTGCTTGCCGTGGGATTGGACGCTATGCTGATTTATGCTTGGGTAAATTTTGACGCTTGGCTTGATTGGCTGTTCATTGCTGCTTACCCGTTATTTCTACTCAACATGTTCAAGGTGTATACAACAAGAGATTCTGAGCTTTTGGATCCATGGTTGAAGCAGCTCGCTCTTACTGCTTTCTTGATGGCGTTGCTTATTGCCGCGAGCCAAATAGTGACCTGATCAGAACAACTTGCTCAAGTCAATATCGACCACTTCCACATCGGCATGCGGGTTGGAGGTGACGATATAAGAAACGTATCCGTAATAATCTATTTCCACCGGATATACATACCAGTTTTTGCCATTACTAAACGCCACATCTGGTTGTATATATATCTCCTTAAGGTCAGGCTTGTTGGACTCGCCATCCGCCTTGATTACACTCTCCTTTATAGTCCAAAATTCATAGAATCGCCTTAATGGTATCATGTGTGAATAGATTTCACGCCATTCTAGGTAGGTAAAGTCTTCTTGATAATCGTTCAAATTTATGGGCTTGAGACGAGCAACATCTACACCCATGACACTCGTTTCGCTGATAGCGCAAACCGCTACGGCTCCGTCATTTGCCAGGCTGAAATTGGGTGAATCAATGATGAATGGTTTACCAGTTTTGGTGTATTGTAACGATTCAAAAAGGTCATTCATATTCGCTCCAAAATCATTCATTCCATGCCACAGCATGAGCTTTCGTGCCAGGCTTCCGTGCTGATTTTCCCACCCTTCTTCCTCCAAAACTTTCTCCTGTAGTTCCAAAGGAATGGTATCCATCATACGATCAAACAAATCCTTTGAGAAGGGTTCGCTGATATGTGTGGTGTACACCTTAACAAGGTTTTTCTTAGCCATCGGGCGGCAAATCTATCATTCTCTAGTTACGCTCGTTCGCGCTTTATTCATTCATGGTGCCATATTCTCACTAAAACCAACCGCGTGGATGTATTTGAACTGCTATTGATTCGCGGTTTATATTTTTGGTTAATGAAGTATTTTAAGTTGGTCCTTCCGATTTTTCTAGTTCTTTTTATTTCCACACACTGTAAACGAGATGAACCATTTGAATATCCTGAGGATCCGCAGGACGTTGATCCATCTTGGATAACCGAAACTCAGAGAGTGATTTCAGATGGTGAAAACTGGGTCCCTATGCAAAGTGCCGATGGATGCAATCCGAATTTGCCAATTGGTAATTTGGCATACCAGAAGTTGGATTATGAGCGTGGATTTGCGACCATCAATTTGACTCCGGATACCACATCGTGCGAGGTTGAGGTAAGCCTGACTTCTGACTTTAAGACCGATGAAATTTCTACCCATGGTTGGGATGAGTTGACCTTTGAGTTCACCTTCAGTGAATACAAGGCAAACAGCGGAGTCGAACTCTGGATAAGCCTTTATTACAAGAATCTGGAGTTGGATTTAAACCTTGTTCCTATCATAGAGCAGCTCATTCCAGCTGATACAACCGATGGATTAGTCAAACTGCACTTTGTGGACGATAACCCTTATTTCGAATTGAACGGAAAAGAGTTTAGTCCCGAGTTCTCTGCAAAGACGGGTAATCACCTTACACTGAGCGGAACGGGTGCGAAGCAGTATTTCAGTGCAAAAATGCATTCATCTGAAGTTGATGTACAGTCATACTTAGTGTTCAAATTTCTTCGGATTTCGCGCTATGGTTTAAAGGACACGTGAGGTAAGTTTGCCCTCGATGGCAACACCGGATTTACAAACTCCTTTAGCAGAAAGACTTCGCCCAAGTACCTTGGAGGAGTACATCGGTCAGGATCAGATTGTCGGTCCAGATGGGCCGTTGCGCTTGGCCATTAAGGCTGGCTCATTACCGTCAATAATTTTCTGGGGACCTCCAGGTGTTGGGAAAACCACGCTTGCGCAAATTTTAGCCGATGAGTTAAATCGGCCAATGTTTTCGCTCAGCGCAATCAACAGCGGAGTGAAGGACGTGCGCGAAGTGATTGATCGGGCTTCTCGCAAAGATTTAATGAGTCAGGAAAAACCGATTCTGTTCATTGATGAAATTCATCGATTCAGCAAGAGTCAACAGGATAGTCTGCTTGGTGCAGTCGAGAAAGGAACGATTACCTTGATCGGAGCGACTACTGAAAATCCATCGTTCGAAGTTATTCCTGCCTTACTTTCCCGATCGCAGGTTTATGTGCTAGAAGCTTTTGGTGTTAAGGAGCTGCAGGCTATGCTTGATCGCGCATTCAAGCTCGATGACTGGTTGAAGTCGCAAAAGGTCAAGATAACGGAAACCACTGCGTTGTTTCAACTAAGCGGGGGAGACGGACGAAAGCTATTGAACACATTAGAACTTGTTGTTCAATCAGTCGGAAAAGGAACCAGAGTCACTGATGAGGTAGTCAAAAGTGTTGTGAAAACCCGTATGGCTCGATATGACAAAACGGGCGAACAACACTACGATATCATTTCCGCGTTTATCAAAAGCATCCGTGGCAGCGATCCAAATGGAGCTGTGTATTGGTTGGCGAGGATGATTGAAGGGGGAGAAGATCCACTATTCATTGCAAGGAGGTTACTCATTCTTGCCAGTGAAGATGTTGGGAATGCCAATCCTCAAGCCCTTGTTGTTGCGAATGCATGTTATCAAGCGGTGCATTCGATTGGATATCCTGAGTGTAGAATTACATTGAGTCAATGCACGATTTATTTGGCCACTTCAGCCAAGAGTAATGCAAGCTATGCGGCCATTGGAGAGGCTCAGGCAAAGGTCCGTGAAACGGGAGATTTAAGTGTGCCACTGCATATTAGAAACGCTCCCACCAAATTGATGAAGGAGCTGGGCTACGGTGATAACTACAAGTACGCACACAGTTTTGAAGGAAATTTTGTTGATCAGGAATTCCTGCCAGAGGAAATTTCGGGAACAACATTTTATCGACCCGGAAGCAACAAGAGGGAATCGGCAATCAAGGATTGGTTGCAAGGGCTCTGGAAGAATAGGTATGATTATTAATTCCAGTGCGCAGCGGTGTCGACCGCTGATCAAATTTTTTGTCTCATATGATATTAAATTGATATCATTGTGATGTAATTTAAAAACATCACATCATGAATCAAGAAAAAAACGTTGGTGCTGCAAATGGCTACCTTATGCTGATTGTCTCCATCTTGTTTTTTGGAGCTGCGACATATGGGTTTACTTTAAAGATGCCTATGGTTGCCGTTCCATTGTTGGTTGTTGGGGCACTGATCGCTCCGGGCTTTTTCTTTATCAATCCCAACGGGTCGATGGTGCTCACGCTTTTCGGTGAATACAAAGGCACCGTTAAGAAGAACGGATTTTATTGGGCCAATCCATTTTACACTAAAAAGCGCATCTCATTGCGAGCTCGAAACTTTGATTCAGAACGAGTTAAAGTGAATGACAAACTAGGCAATCCAATTATGATCAGCGTAATCTTAGTGTGGAAGGTTGAGAACACCTTCAAGGCTGCGTTTGACGTTGATGATTATCAGCACTTCGTTCGAGTGCAAACTGATGCTGCTGTAAGGAAAATGGCCGGGTCCTATCCCTATGACGATTGGGAAGATCACGATGATTATCGCATCACATTGCGTTCAGGAATGAACGAAGTCAATGAAGCCTTGGAAAAGGAGTTGGGTGAGCGATTGGAAATTGCCGGAATCAGCGTAATGGAAGCGCGTATTGGTTACTTGGCTTACGCGGAAGAAATCGCCAGTGCCATGTTAAAGCGCCAACAAGCCACCGCCATAATTGCGGCACGGGAAAAGATCGTGGAAGGGGCAGTCGGAATGGTAGAGAACGCGTTGGAGAAAATTACTGAGAAAGACTTAGTAAAGTTTGACGAAGACAAGAAGGCCACGATGGTGAGCAATCTTATGGTAGTACTGTGCAGCGATAAGGAAGTAACACCAGTGGTCAACACTGGTTCGCTATATCAATAGACTTTACAATGGAATCTTAAGTTATGGCTAAGAAACCATTTGCGCTTCGAGTGGACGAAGAAATGATGAAGGCGATAGAGCAATGGGCAGCGGCTGAATTCCGATCAGTCAACGGGCAGATTGAGTGGATGCTGTATCAAAAACTCAAGGAGTCCGGCAGACTCAAGAAGGAATAGTTTGTGCAAAAAAAAAGGTCTCGAAACTTCGAGACCTTTCTGCTAGATGCTAAATCTTATTTCTTGAACGGCATTTCATCCGAAACCGTCAATCTCTTGCGACCGCGTGCTCTTCTGCGCGCTAATACCTTGCGACCATCCTTAGTAGCCATTCTCTCACGGAATCCGTGCTTATTTACTCGCTTGCGTTTCGAAGGTTGAAATGTCCGTTTCATAGTCTTTCTTCTAAAAGGGCTGCAAATGTAATTGCATTTACTAAAGAATCAAATATTATTCTACTCTTTTACGATAGGAATAGCAAAATTTTCTCCGCCCATTGTCATAACCAAGGTGTAGACTCCGGTTGGAAGTTCAGCAACATTGAGTGTTGTCCTATTTTTGGACTGGTCATTGTATGTCTTCACCAGTCTTCCATTCATGTCGTATAGGTTAATGTTCGAGAGCGAAACTGTTTTGCCATCGTACTCAATATTGATGATGTCGCGCGTGGGAGAAGGGAAAACTCGAATTTGTGCATTCGCTACATCGTTAATGTCCGTTATAATCAAAGGATCAGACCAGTCGCTCCAACATCCGTCTTGAGAAATTCTTACACGATAGTATCCATCCCCTTGTTTGGCGATCGATTGACCGGAGTCTGGCTGAACTATGCTGTCTACTGTCCACATATACAAATCGGCAACGACTGTGCATTGCAAACTGTCTATGATCACAGCAATTCCCGGAGGAAGAGGAATTGGTAAAACCGTAGTAGAGATTGTGTCAGAAATTCCTACGCAACCAGCATCACTGATCAAGTCTGCCCAAACATCATCTCCACTGACAAGACTAGTTGTGGTCCATGCATTCGATGAATCATTCTGAACTGAGTTCCCATTTAACAAGAAGTCATAGTTGGATAGATTTGTGCCAACAACCGTAAATGTCACTTCGTCTCCATCACAGATGGTGTTATCATCATCAGATGATGTCATTTCCCCTTGGGCTGGTGGAAGTTTAGTAAGCAAAAGGGTATCGCTTACACCCACACAACCGTTGGAATCTGTCAATATCACAGTTACATAATCGCCTGTTTCCCAGTTAGGGTAATAGGTTGAATTGGATGACCCGAATTGACTCAAAACGGCATTGCGATAAAACTTGTAGTCAATTCCGGGATAATTAACAGCCAGAAGGACTGAGTCTTCAATACAATACTCCGCATTTGTTTTGTTTGGGTCAATTGAAAATACCGGGTCGTTAACGGTCATATAAAACAGCTTGCTTTTGGTGTTGTTTCCATAACTGTTCGTTGCCTTCAATTGCACGGTGTAACTGCCGTTCGCGGTGAAATTGATATGTGGATGTTGGCTTGTATTCGAAGTTCCGTTAGCGTAAGTGAATGTATTTGGATTAATTGTCCATAACCAGCTTGTAGGCGACTGGCTGCTCACATCATTGATAATAACAATTTGTCCAATGCATGGTGTTGTGTCATTAGCATAAAAATCAGCCTTGGGAGCAGCCACGAACTCGATGCCATCAAGGGCTACATCGCTTTGATAATTTGTACCGGTCTCTCCTCTAAAGCGAACTTTGATCGACTGGCCTATGTATGAATTAAGTGATATACTCACAGGATTCCATTGATCGCCCATGTTTGTTCCGGTTTGATTCCAAAGGGTTGACCAAGATCCACTTGTCAATACTTCGACCTTCAAATCCTTCATATTTGAGCCATACATATGATAACCGAATTTGAACTTCGGATTGGTCACATTATCGACTAACAAACAAGGGCTTTCGAGCAAGGCAACTTGATTGAAACAGCTAGATCCTTCGATGTAAATATAGTTGGTGGAGTCTGTTCCCGGATCATAGTCTACAGACGGCCCTGTTCCGCCTGATGGCGTACCTCCGGCATCAACTCTCCAATCAACATCATCGTCAACTCCATTTTCTGCGTTGATCCAGTTATTGATATCACAATTGGTCACGCAACCTCCAGTGCCACACTGAATGTTTGATTCAAAATTGTCATACCAAGGAAAGGGTAATCCACCGCTGACATTAATAGCGTTCTGAATTGTGAGTGAATCTGCTCCGTTCCCATTAGTAACAACAAGCTTCACGTTATACTGCCCCGAATTTGTGATTACAATTTTGGGATTCATAGAGACGCTGCTCGTGCCACCAACGAATGTCACCCCAGTGGATGGAGTAATGGTCCAACTGGAAGTTGAAACTCCATAAGCCGAGTTGTTGTATAGCGAAATGGTGTCCGGATCGCAAAGGTCAGTTTCGTTGGCGCTCAAGCCAATAAATGCCAGTGGCGCGATGTTAAGTGGATAGTACAAATCACTTTCCCATAATCCACGACCGTAAGTAGCCGCTCTTATTCGGCTTGCAAGCCAATTGCCCTGCGGATGATAGATTTCAAGTTCTTCAACGGAAACGTTCACAGGGAAGTTATCATCGAAAGTTATCCAGTTTGTCAAACTATTGTCGATGTAATAAATACCTCCATCCATACCAACATAAAGTCCACCATCGCTCAGTGGATCAGCGCATATTGTGAGAGCAGCGATATTCGGAAGTGAGCCAGTGATATCGGTCCAAGAAGAGCCTCCATTGGTTGACTTCCAAACCTTATTTCCCCGGGCAATCCAAAGTGTATTGTTGTTGAACGGGCTTGTTTCCACATCTCTAAGAGTTCCGGAGCCTGGTAAACTTGAACTCAGGTCAATCCATGAAGGTGAAGCGCTAAGAGCATTATCAGATCTAAAGAACTTATTGTCACTTCTAATTGCAAAAAGGCGATTGCCATTCACTTTTCCTTGTCTCAATTGACGCATATTGGAAGAATTTGACCCTGCAAGGCTATTAGAAATTGGGTCAAATGAAACCGTGGCACTTTTTGCCGACTCAGTGCGCCAAACATTCTTATATCCGATGAACATGATGTTGGAGTTATCCTTGTCCAAGATGTATGGTGTCACCCACGCCCCGGATTCGGTGATGCCATTCGTGCCATTTGCAGCAAAACCGCCAAAGCCGTATCCATTATTAAGTGACCGTGCAATATTTCCATAATACACGGAGGCATACATTACATCATCGTTTGAGTGATCGATGATGCATTCCATGCCATCTCCACCGCGTTCCGTTCTGAATATGGTATCGTCCCATATAGCTGTGCCGTTGTCCTGATATCCATTGATTACAAGTTCATTTGTTTGCTGGCTTACACCAAGCTTGTATAATTGAGATATTCCCAATCCTGAACTTAATTCTGGCCATGTATTTCCGCCATCGCTTGTAACGTAGATACCTCCGTCATTGCAAGCGTATAAATTACCGTTCAAAGGAGAATAGGCAAACCAGTGCTGATCAGCGTGAACAGAGGCTGCAGTTGAACTCCCAACCCAGTGTGCAACACAATCCCAATTCACCCCTGAGTTTGTCGATTTCCATATGTTGACGCCACCCGTGTAGACCACGTTTGCGTTCGTTGGATCCACCGCGATTGCCAAGTCATACCAGCCTTGCCCTCCCGCATCATTTCCCGATTCATTCCAGCCAAGAAGGTTGGGTGAATTTGATTGTTGGGTGAAACTATTTCCGGAATCCGTTGACTTGTAGAGGCCTTCGAATTGAGAACTGATCGAAGTTAAAAGATAAACTACAGAGGAGTTGGCCGGTGTAACTCCAATAACATAGCGTTGTGGACTGGTAGGTAATCCGCTCGTGATTTGCGTCCAGCTAATGCCATTATTGGTGCTTTTATAAAATCCTGCTGCTGAACTCGTTTCAGTTGCATACACCGTATTCGGATCTCCCGGCTTGAATTTGATGTCTTTGAAATTATCACCTGCCGAGACAAGCGTCCATGACGACCCTGAGTTCGTGCTGCGATATATCCCTCCACTAGTAGCAGCAAGCAGAATGCTTGAATTACTTGGGTGCATCAACATCGCTCCCACTGTCTTGTTTCCCATGCCGGAGTTAGACACAAACCATGTGCTGCCTCCATCTGTCGATTTGTAAACCCCTAAACCTGGCGCGTCACCAGCATCTCTGTCGCCTGTTCCTATGTATAGGACATTGGTATTTGTCGGATCAACTAACATGCTCGATACGCCCAGCGTTGGAAGGTTGTCCGTATTTGATGTCCATGAAGCCCCACCATCAGTTGTTTTCCAAAGTCCGCCTGCAGGCGCACCGACCCAGAACGTTGTAGCTGTTGTTGGATGAAAGCAAATTGTTATCAAACGTCCATTTCCATTTGGCTGACCGGTGCCATTGTTAGGTTTCGCGATCGGTCCGATTTCCACCCAATCGCCATTTAACGATTCGCTCCCAGATTGATTCTGATTGAATGCGATTCGTGCCTGATTGAAGGCATCTGCAACCTCTCCAGGCTGTGGAATTGATCCATCCTCATTGACACGAGCGGCAACGTGGTTTTCCCAACGTTTAAAAACCTTCCATCCATCACCGGGCTGTCTTTCCCTGCCATCCCAATAGATTTCAAAAGCACGCTGAGTTTCGAAAAAGTTCGCATTTGGGTCTTGCATCATTTCGATCCATATTGGATAGTTCGCTGTATCAATAGTTTGCGCCATTGAGATTATAGCCAAAATCGATGCAAAAACGGTCAGGTTTAGGTTTTTCATAGCAGCCAAAAATAGGCACGCGAAAACAATATCGCATTGTATTCGATGAAGTTACAGTGCTAACTAACCAATGCGCAACTTTGCGCTCATGAATGGAGGTGAGAACGGCAAACGAAAGATGAAAAAAGGGTCCATTGGCCGATTGGTGAGGATGTTCAGATATGTGTTGCCCTATAAGCTTAAATTCACCTTTGGCCTGATCTTTTTGTTTCTGAGTGCCTTTACGTTCATGTTGTTTCCAGGGCTCATAGGCCGCTTGATGGGTGAAAACAAGAACTCGGATAATCCGATTGATCAGTTTCTCAACATTGAAAACATTGATCAGGTGGCTTTCTTGTTGTTGGGCGCGTTTGTCATGCAGGCTGTGTTTTCATTTTTCCGGATCTATCTCTTTGCTGATGTGACGGAGAGGGCGATTGCAGCGATTCGACAGGATACATATCGCCACGTAGTCAAGCTGCCGATGACCTTTTTTTCAGCCCAAAGAGTAGGCGAGCTGAACAGCAGGATTAGCAATGATATCTCACAACTTCAAGAACTGTTCATGACCACGTTGGCTGAATTGGTGCGGCAGTTGGTGATCATTTTATTTGGAACCGGCCTACTGTTTTTTTACAGCATCGAGCTGACATTGGTAATGTTGGGTTCGTTTCCCGTGATGATGTTGGTGGCGTTTTTCTTTGGCAAGTTTATTCGAAAGCTGAGCAAGAAGACCCAGGACGAACTGGCAAAGTCTCAGATTGTGGTCGATGAAACATTGCAGGGAATTCAGAGTGTAAAATCCTATGCTATGGAGCAATTCGAGATCAATCGCTACAACAGTATTACAGAAGATGTGCGGCAAGTTGCTATGAAGGGAGCGATTTGGAGAGGAGCATTCGCATCCTTCATCATTGTTGGTTTGTTCGGGGCCATTGTCCTGGTTATTTGGTATGGAGTGCGACTCAAAAATGCAGGTGAAATTGGTATGGACGTTCTCATGTCCTTTATTCTATATAGTATGTTCGTTGGCGGTTCAGTCGGTGGTGTAGCAGATGTTTTTGGCAAGCTCCAGAAAGCGATCGGGGCTACTGAAAATTTATTTGACCTGATGGAGGAAGAGGGTGAGGAGCTTGACACCAGAGCTGAGCAACAGCTGACACCCACTGGAAATATCGAATTTGATAATGTTCGATTTCACTATCCCTCCAGAAAGGACAAATCTGTGCTTTCCGGTCTTTCATTTAGAGTAAAGCCTGGAGAACGCGTTGCCATCGTGGGAGCAAGCGGTGCCGGCAAATCAACCATTGCAGCATTGCTTCTGAAGTTTTATGATGTCGGTTCGGGTGAAATTCGAGTAGATGGTAATAACCTTGCTGATTTGCCTTTGCATGAACTAAGAAGCGCAATGGCACTGGTTCCCCAAGAGGTGCTGTTATTTGGAGGAAGTATTCGTGAAAACATTGCCTATGGGAAACCATCCGCCTCAGAATCGGAGATCAAAGAGGCAGCTGCCAGAGCAAATGCATTGGAGTTTATTGAATCTTTTCCTGACGGATTTGATACGGTTGTGGGTGAGCGTGGAATTCAACTGAGTGGTGGTCAGCGACAACGAGTGGCTATAGCTCGTGCAATATTGAAGGACCCGAAAATTCTCATATTGGATGAAGCCACCTCTGCATTAGATGCAGAAAGTGAGCGTGTGGTGCAAGAAGCTTTGGATCGACTAATGGAAGGAAGAACCAGTGTTGTAATCGCACATAGACTCAGCACGATTCGCAAGGCAGATAACATTATAGTTCTTGAACACGGAAGAGTAAGGGAACAGGGAACACATGAAGAGTTAATGTCGTCAGATAACGGTTACTACAAATACCTGAATGACCTTCAAATTATTGGCTAAACTGCATGCGTTTTTGACGCATATAAAGAAAGCGATAGACCCAGCCGCAAACCAATCCACCAAATGCTTGCTCAAATATTTGCCATCCCAGATCAAACAGGATCATTTTCGGGTCGATGATTGTGTAGAAACTAATGCCTAGAATGAACGCGACCGCATAGATGAACACTCCCGCAGCAGCACCAACTGCAATTCCGTACTTGAAGGAATCCTTGATCTTTTTAAGGACATAAGTAAGCACTGCGATGAACAGAGCTATTCCCAAATAAACAAGGGCCGCAACTGAAAGATAGATGTCGATAGAATATGAAATTCTCACCAAATCGTTTAAAACGATCCCATGCCAAACGTATGACACTCCGAACATAGCCAATGCGCACATCAACCATGAGAGAAAGAACTTTAAATCCGGTTTTGGAATAATCTGACTCATCTTAATTTAGCACTGCAAAATTACTCGCCCTTAAGTTTTTATCAAGTGTAAATGCGTTAAGAAATAAACTCATTTCACTGAGTTTAAAAGGCAATACGCAGAATCAATTAGAACCGTTTCACTTGCGCAAATCAGACGGTTTTCGTCTAATCAATATCATCACATTTTTTTGACACCTTTGATCGGTTCTATGAGGATAGCCCACCTTCTCCTGATTTCTTTGGTACTAGTGATTACTACACTTGGTGGCTGTCGCAAGAAGCGGGATTTAGCGAGTTGGAGTCCGGAAATAGTGGCTCCATTGGCATATGGTCGGATCAATTTGGCAGACTACGCGCCTGAAGAGTACATTGCTGTCGACAACGAGCGGTTAGTCCACTTTATCGCCAGCGACACACTAATCAATCTCGGACTTGATACGATCATTGGTATTCCGGATTACAGCGTTGACACCTCATTTTTAATCCCCATTGGTGGGACTTCACTTCCACCCGGACTTCCATTCCTATCTAGTATAAAGGAAACTAAGTTTCCTTTAAAAGACGTTCGATTGACGCATGCCATTATTCGAGAATCTACCATCAAAATCTCGATGGTTAACAAAATCAAGGCACCAGTCCTTTTCATCTATGAAATCGCGAGTGCCACTTTGAATGGAGATACGTTTCGAATTGAAAAGCGAATCGAAGCAAATTCCTCGCTTAAGGAAGATTATCACCTTGATGGATACACACTTAACCTCAGGGGATCTGAAAATAAGTCCTACAATACCGTGTCCACCAAAATGCAAGTGATGATTCATCCTGATGAAGCGACTTCACACATGTTCACGGCCGGTGAGAGTGTGGATATTAAAAGCACGGTTGCCGATATCATTCCGCAATATGTTGTCGGATATTTTGGCAACCAGATTGCGAAGTATGATGAGAAACAGTCGTTGACTCAATTTTCGGAATTACCGTTTGAGGAAATGAACATCACCGATTTTGATATCGTGATGACCGTAGACAATGGAATTGGCGCTGATTTGGGCCTTGTGATCAATGCTTTGGGGTCACAAAACACAACAATTGGTAGGGCATCTGCATTAAAGCATGACATCATCGGCTCGACACAACAATTTACTCGGGCGATCAATTTATACGATGATCAAAACCCCGTAAAACACATTCGAAAAACAATTTCGTTCACAGATGAAAACAGCAATTTGGACGAGCTGTTGGAAATCAAACCTGATCAGTTTACTGCAGATCTGAGTATAGAAGTGAATCCGTTGGGCAATATTTCGAGAGGTAATGACTTTGCTTATTATGGGCACAACCTCACGGCATTGATGGACTTGGATATTCCATTGGTTGTGAGTGCCAAGGGGCTGAGGTTGATCGATACCGTGGCTTTCGAATTTGATCGTCCCGAGGAAGACGACCCAACCCAGCGGTTGAATAGCGGAAATCTACGGTTCATTATCCAGAATGCCTATCCATTTGAAGCGGGTTTGCAATTCTATTTATTGGATCAATCCGGGGTTCTGATAGACAGCTTAATGAATGGTCGCGCGTGGGTTGATGGTGCATTTGAAAATGAAAAGGGTTTGGTAGACGCTCCGGTTCAATCCATCGTGGAAATTCCGATCGATCAAACTCGTATTGACAATCTGGATGTAGCCTCGTTGCTAAAGGCGGATGTTAGGTTGAATACGGTTGGAACGGATTCAGTTCACATTCGAACTGATGGATACATTGATTTCAAGGTTGTTACGGATTTGAGTATAAAAGCAGGTAAAATCAAATGATAGGCCTGCGATACATACCGTTCTGTTTCGGCATGTTGCTTTCGGCTTCAGTAACAGCCCAACAACCAACGTTTCAGCATTGGTCAAGCCACAGAACGGGTGCTTCATTCATCGGGCTCAATGCATCCGGTGTTGCAGCGTCATCCGACTTTGGAAACGCTTTCGTCAAAGACTTTCTCAGTGCAGATCATATAGATTCAGCTGCCATTGCCTCCGGGTTGAAGCACTTAGACCCGTTTGCAAACCGCATCGGAGGAGATTATGATGTTGCTCTGATGGCGAAGCTTAATGTTGCTCATAGTGCCCATTCCATTCTGTTTCGGCTCGCAGATGTTGCTCACTTACACGGCTCTGTTCCGCTCGCATCCGCTCAACTTTTGTTGATTGGAAACAAACCATTTCTTGGTGATACGGTCGTAGCTTCGGAAATGGAAGCCTCCCTTTGGAGATATCAGCAGGTTGGTATGGGTTGGCAATATGAACCTTCACCGGGTACATCTTATTTTGTGATGGCTTCCTACATCAATGGTGAGCAATACCTCGATGCCAAGGTCGACAGGCTTTGGTTGTACACATCGACTTTGGGCGACACCTTAAGTGCCGGGTTGAATGGAGGGTATGCACAGTCGGATACCGGATCTGTTGGGTTCGCAAAGCCAAATGGTTACGGAGCTGCGCTGGATTTCGGTTTCGCTCGTGATTTTAAGAGCGAAGTTGGAGGTTGGCGCCTCAAGGCGGCTGTTTACAATTTAGGAATGGTTCAGTGGAACCCAAAAACAGTACACTTTGCAGCGGATACGAACCTGGAATGGACAGGAGTCAAGATCAATGACGTGACCAAAGTAGATGAACAATTTTCAGGAGGTACGTTGGAGGATAGTCTCGGCCAGAGCCTCACGAAATTGTATCACAAGGGATACACGAACGAAGTGATTCCGGGCTGGGCCCATGCTGAGCTAATGCGCTATCGAAATCAGGGTGCTGAGTTTGGTGGAGGAATGGCCATTCGATGGAAGGCCGGATACAAACCATACGGATATTTAGTTGGCGGATACCGCTTCAACGACCACATTGCCATGCATGGGACTGCCGGCTATGGCGGTTATGCAGCATTGCAAATTGGTGTTCAGGCTTCGTTTGAATACGAGCACCTTGCCCTTGCTGCAAGGATCACTAATTTAGAAACGTTGGTCGTGCCCACGCAATACGCAGGGGGAGGAGCAAGCCTAAGCCTGAGATACATGCTATGAGAATACTGGCCCTCATATTTATCGCGTTCCTGTGCTCCCTGAGCGGGGTAGGTCCAGGACATGATCAGAAGTTATTTCACTGGGTAGCGAGTTTTCAGAAGAAGGGATAGAAATGAAATGGCATTCTGATTCTACGTTTCATTACGTGTCAATTCTTGGAAATAGTTCATGGCGAGGTAATTCGAACGCCCAATTAATTGAGTTAAAAGCAGGACTGGTGAAATTCTGAACGTAGTTTCAATCGGTGGGTCAGGTTCTGAAGAAGCAATTGATTTTGTCAGTGGAATTCGCTTATAGTAGTCTGTGGGCTATCAAACTCTCTAGAAACAGGATCTTATCTGGGATTTGTCTATTTTCTAACGAACTGGCAACTAGTGGGCGAACACTACTTCAGTGTCGATATTGGCTGGGCAAAATTCTCTAGAGTGCTTATTGACGAGGATATGGTTTATGGTATTCTGGAAAGTGTTGATGGCAAAGTTGCTCCCTGGTTATATCGATTCGACCTGAAGGGCAACCTACTGCACGGACAAGAGGCAACTTGTGGTCTTAATGGGTATCATTTTACGGAAATCCAAATCATCAGTCCAATCTGGTTTTTGAAGGCTTGCGGTAGTTTTCAAAGGCGATTCGTTGGATGGATTCTTGGTTAAACTTGACAAATCCTTCAATATTGAGTGGTCACATACGATGACGCTCTCCGGAAATGATGCGTATCAGGGTTTATTGAAACTAGTGATTCATCAATTGTGGTCATAGGTTATTCGGATGGTTTCAATGAAAAGACGAGGACATCATGGTGTTTAAGCTGACACAATACGGTCAATTGTTGGATACACTGATACAAGGATACAATGTGGGGATTGACAATAGAAACGATAGACCACTTGATATTATTGAAGAAAACGATACAGTCTACATCACGGGTTACACTGAAACTTATGGTCACGGAGGAAAGGAAGCCTTTATGACTGTATTGAGTGCAGACCTAAAAATATTGCATGGATCAACAACGTTTGGCACAACTAGCGATCAATCTAGAGTGATTCTTAGGATGGAAAAAGTTTGATCGGTCTTGGCTTCACTGAGTATAAAGCCTTGGGTTCTGAAGATGCATTATTTTGGAGGAGAGATTCGTTCGATTACAACCAAACAATCATTTCATTGGAATATCAGACTATAGTTGTGGGTGATACAATCTTGCATGTCCAAAATGGGTAAGTTATAAAGTCTTCAGTTTCGATTTTTACCAACGGAATAACCTGGTTGAGATTCGAACTTCCGGTGATAGGCTTTTAGTCGCAAATTCATTGGATTGTCAGGGTAGAATTTCATCCCAAGTCTGCCAAGGATACAATAATGTTAGGCTTGACATTAGGTCAAGGGGCTCAATCTGGTTGTGATTACATTCGATAATAGGGTTCATGTAAAAAGGTCTTTGTGCATTGATCGTTTAAGAAGTTTAGAGTAGTTCCATTACTGACTATACTTAGTTCAATAATAATCTATGGATTGTCCAATATTGAACTACCCCATTTTTTAAGGATGAAGCTTGGGTTTACGCACCGGGTATTCGTTCACTTGGAAATGATATTCCTTCCATTTTTACCGGATGCACTGCCAGTGGATTTGAGTAGAGTCACCCATTGCTTTTTCAATTCTTAGGTGGTCTGTGGATGAAAGTGTTGGCCTTTCCAATGCAAGCGCACACTTATACGCTCTGTTGGTCACAGTGTTGTGCACACTCGCTGTGTATTGGCTACTCGAAAAGTCCTTTGGGCAAATGGCAGCCTTTTTCGCATCTGCGCTGGTCGCGATTCAACCCATTTTCGTTGCACAATCCGCCATGCTTTATCCGGAGATGATGATGACATTGGGTTTGATACTGGCCTTGAAGGGATACATTGAATTACAGAATTGGTTGTTCGCTATCGGATTGAGTATAGCCATTTATAGCAAAGAAACGGCAATCGTGTTTTTTGTCGCATTCATGGCCTGGGATTTTTTGCTGCTAATGTCATCAAGGAGTGGTTTAAAATCATTTGCAAAATACCTCGTTCCGGTGCTGGTGATGCTCTCTCATCCGGCACTGTTGTATTTGTATCACGGTTGGTTTTTATTTCCCGGACACACTGGCTATATCACATTTAATATTCAGGATATTAAATGGAATGCTCGAGGGGTGTTTGCATTTTTATTCGAAAAACAGAACAGAGGCTGGATAGTATATCCTGCCATAGTGCTTGGCGTGCTAAGCCTTCGATTGAGAAAAATCTGGTTCAACCTCTTGCTCATCGGCATTGGGTTTTCGGTCTACAAAGTTTTCGTTTGGAAGTGGGTGGTTCCTACCTGGCTTTATATAGTCATCATGCTGATCGGAATATTCAGTCCTCTGATACTTTGGCAATGGAGCAATAGAGGAAAAACCCTCAATTCGATCCACCATTTGATTGGGATATCATACCTCTTGCTCATAGGCTTTGTAATTTTTTCTTCCATGAACTTTTACACTCCGCGCTACATGCTTTGTGCAATTGCTTTGCAAGCTGTGCCAGCATGACGATTGTTTGGAACGTGGGATGGATACCAAGTTTTTGGTAAGATTATTCTTTCCGTTGTTGGGATTAGTTTGAGCGGGTATTCTTTGCTCACAGAGCGTTATTCCGGAGGCTTAACCTGGGCCTCTATGACGACCTCCGTGTTCAGCAAAACATGGTGAATTGGATGGTAGAAAACACACATCGCAGTGTGTCTATTTGCACCAATTTCGTCACTTCAAACTACCTAAGCAACCAGTACTCAGGTTATGTGGACATCGACAATTTCAAGTTTGGGAGCTTTTCAGACATTTGCGACAATTGTCACGATGCCGAATACGTGATATACACTAAGACGAGCGGGGGATGCAAAACAACTTCTCCTTCCGAATTAGAATCTTCGGGCTATGAAATGGTATTCAGCGATACCATTGGAGCTTCTTACGCGACAGTTTATCGCAGAGTGGATTAGTCAGCCTGGGTCTGTGCCTTTGCGTACGTTCTCCACTTTTCAAGCACTTGCGTCATGTCGTCAGGTATTGGGCTTTCAAACATCATGAATTCACCTGTCGAAGGATGCTTGAAACCCAAGGTTTGTGCGTGAAGTGCTTGACGAGGAAGGATTGCGAAGCAATTATCAATGAATTGTCGATACTTGGTAAAGGTTGTTCCTTTCACGATCTTATCACCGCCATAGCGCTTGTCACCAAAAATAGGATGGCCGATGTGTTTCATATGCACCCTAATCTGGTGCGTGCGACCGGTATCCAGTTTGCATCGAACGAGCGTTACATAACCCAACCGTTCGAGCACTTCGTAGTGAGTCACCGCGTGTTTTCCCTGATCGCCTTCGGGATAAACAGCCATTTGTTTTCGGTCGTTTTTCGAGCGAGCAATGTTTCCTTCTATCGTTCCTGAATCAGACTCTATATCACCCCAAACCAGGGCAATGTAATGCCGGTCAATGGTTCGATGAAAAAACATATGAGCAAGCTTCGTTAGTGCGTCTTCCGTTTTTGCCACTACAAGCAAACCGGTCGTGTCTTTATCAATTCGATGGGCAAGACCCGGCCAGGCGGTTTCACTTTTCGGATTTTTCGGAAGGTTTTGGAAATGATAAATCAGCGCATTGACGAGTGTTCCTGTGTAGTTTCCGTGGCCCGGATGCACTACAAAATTGGCGGGCTTGTCAACGACCACTACATCATCGTCCTCATACAATATGTTGATCGGAATGTTTTGAGGAATCAATTCCAGATCTCGCTTTGGATGTGGAAACACAATGGAGATCTGATCTCCGGGTTTGACCTTGTAATTCTGTTTTACCTCCTGTCCATTGACCAGGACATTGCCGTTTTTAGCAGCTGCGGCTATTTTGTTTCTGGAGGCGTTAGGAAGTCTGTCGAAGAGGAACTTATCGATGCGTAAAACCGCTTGTCCATCATCGGCAACAATGTTGAAATGCTCGTAAATTTCTTCTTGATCGTCTTCTTCAGAAAACAATTCGTGGTCAGACATCGTCCTAAACTATTTTGCAATGATAAGCTTCGTAGTGTCGATCAGCTTGTTTTCAGGCGAAACCACGCGCACCATGTAAATGCCATTGCTCAAATGACTTACATAGATTGACTCACCAGGCGTTGTGAAACTGGTGGAAACTAACTGTCCACTGAGGTTGTAGATTTCCAGTTGTGCACGCTCATCAATTCCATTCAATCTGACCTCACCTGGGGTTGGATTTGGGTAGAGTTTAATGTCGCTCACCGATTTTGAACTCGGCTCAATGAAGCCTGTGGGATCCAACTCATTACCAAAGTCAGGTCGCATAAGAAGTGAACCTTCAAAAGATGCCGGTTCCCAGTGGGTCCCGGTCTTATAGAACAATCGATTTTCAACTTTGTTGTTCACGTCAAATCCCATGTAAATCTTGTCAGGGCTTAGCGTGCGAAATCCGATGTAGAACGTACCGGAAACCACTATAGGTTCTTCTAATTCGAACCGGGCAAATTTGTTGGCAAAAGAATACTTAGGATTCAGTGGAATAGATGATTCATAGGACGGAGCCGCACCAGTGTCTTCCCAAACATACAGATCAATTTCAAGTTGTTCAATGTCCTCTCCTACAACTCTCGGAAAATTGATGTGAATGGCCTTCAGGGAATCAGCACCCGGAGATGTGAATTGATAAGCCAGGTATGTTCCCGCGCCAGTTAACGTATATGCTTTCTCGGCAACACCGTCATCATAAGCATAGTAATTCCAAAACGTTTGGTTGGTAACCACAGTGTCATTGGTAGTTTGATCATTTCCACCGCTCACACTGAAATAAGTCTTGGTTTTGAAAGTGGCCACGCTTTCGAGCACATCCGGGAACAACTGAGCAGAAGATTGCTCAAACAAGTACTTGTTGGTCACCTTCGGGGGCACATTAGGAATCTGATTCGAGGTGAAGAGATCAACCACATTGCCTTGTGGGTCTTCAATTTGATATTCGATGTAATTGATGAAAGATGAGGATGCACCTAAATTTCGCACGTTCACGTCAGTTGATGCCGCTTGAAGCTGAGCGGGGTAATCCAAATAGTGTTCATATGGAACACTGCTGTATGGATAGGTAAAGGAAGACATTCCAGAAACAAATGCAATATCGGAAATGGAATCTGAGGTGATTGGATTGCGATTCTGGTCTATGCGCACATAGTCAATGTGCCAGTGATCGAGGCTGCCATAGAGAGAAGCATAGTTTCGGAAACGAAATCGGAAACCGGGTTGCTTGTGTTCAGGTTTGTCGATAGCCACCCAAACGTGATTCCATTTGTCTGTTTCATCCAACTCACCTTTCCTTCCCCAGGCCCATGTCCATGTGCCTTCCGTTGGGTCCAGAAACTCAAGAACCAGTGAATCGCTAGTTTCGGGGTTGTTACCATAACCACCTGGTTGGTAAAAGAAACTCATATAGACGTTGGGTGTTTCAGGCTCTATCCAAATCGGCTTTGACTCCAACGTGTCGGCTGCCCCAAATGTTGATTCAGAGCTGTAATCGTATGGTGTTCCCAGGGCATCGGTTCCATCCAATGTCACCGTTCCAATGGTCGGTGGGTTGATGGCGAATGATCGGTTAACATATGGTGCTCCGCTACCTGCCTCATCGGCCGGAGTCACCCAAAGCGTAGGGTCATCATCAACAACGTAAAACGTGTCCACGGTGTTAACCAGCGTGGTTTCCGGCTGAATCTTTTGTTGCGTAACCGCTCCTGTGCCTAAATCGATAGTGGTTTCAATATTTAACCAACCTGTATCACCGCCAATGATCTCGCCCAGCGTATCATAAAAGCTTACAAGCTGCAATTCATTCGCTTCTTTCCAATTGCTTGCCCCGGCTTTGGTGTAAGTATAGGTCGTATCATATACAAGTTGAAGCGTATCCGGATGATTGCCGTTGACCGTAAACTTATATACAAACTCAAGCGAAATGTTTGCATCGGAGATTTTAGCCTTGTACCGCTTGATTTTATCCGATGAAAAGTCATCGAAGAACGGAAGGTTAAGTGTGTCGATTTCGTAGATGAAATGATGTCTTCTGATCATGCGCTCATTTGGCTGATCAGCCTGAATCGCTTCTTGACGTTGCTTTAGTGCCTCATTAAAACGAAGATCAACAAGTTGATCCTGTGCCGTTGACTTCAAGGACAGCCCTGTGGCGCAGATCAAAAGCAATATGGTCTCTGAAATTCTCACTTTAGTAGCGCCTTCAATGAGTCTGAATTAACCTCTGGCACCTTCGAATGATCAGACGATAAATAAACGTTGACGGACGAGCCCATTGGAATGTGTTCATTCTGATTGTTTGATTGCCAGTAAACTAGGGAAGCAGTGGAGTCTTCTTTTGAAACGGCATCATGAATGACAGTCGCGCCTAGGTTCAGACTGTGGTTCAACAGCATTTCCTTTGCCTCATCCAAAGTCAAACCATAAAGAATTGGAACAGAAACGACTGCCCCGTCTTCCTTTTGACCAACCACAATGTCAATGGTAACACCCTTAGGTAGGTTGGATCCGACTTTCACGGGTTTTCCCTTTACCTCAAATCCGATGGCGCAATTGGTGCATGGATCAGGTCTCGGAATCAGCTTGCCTATTTTGAATCCATATGAGGTGAGTTTTGCTTGTGCTAAAGGAAGGCCTTGGTTAATCACGTTTGGAAGTTTTGTTTGTGGGACAATGTAACGTGTAACGGTCAAGTATATTTTTCGACCTGACTTGACCAGCGAAGTTCCACGTGGCTCTTGGTCGACAATTTCACCTCCTCTTTTGCCTTCAATGAATAGCGAGTCAATCACTTCGGCTACTAGGTCACTTTGCTTGAGCAGGCCTTCGGCTTCAATGATGTCATAGCCCGTTAAATCCGGTACCTCAATCGCTTCACCAGTTCGGGCATAGTTTTTAAGGTAGTAGTAAGTGGAAATGATCGTTAAAACGACAACAAATACAGCAATGGCAAGCTGCTGCACAAAGGATTTTGATAACAGGAATTTGAACATTGCAGCCAAAGATAAACGCTGTTTCACACCTTGAGATAGATAATGGTCCGCGATAATGTAAAGAGTATTATCACTTTTGCGGCAAAGTGACTTTATGCAGGGTAAGCGGATTATTGTAACTGGCGGAGCAGGATTCATTGGTTCCCACTTGGTATCCAGTTTGGTGAAATCAGATAATGAGGTGATAGTGGTGGATACGCTTCTTAGGGGAAACAAACTGCCGAAGGAGGTTTTAGCCAAGATTGAGTTTCACAAATTGGATGTTTGTGATTCATCGCGAATGATTGAGTTGGCAAAAGGTGTTGATATAATTTTTCATTTTGCTGCTATTTTGGGAGTAGACATTGTGGCGGACAATCCCATTGAGACGATGGAGACGGAAGTTAATGGTATGCAAAGCGTGGCGCGTGCAGCGATTGAAAATGGAGTTTCCAAAATAGTGTATGCTTCCACCAGCGGAGTTTATGGTCACTTGGCGCTGGAAAAGAGCGTTGATGAGCAAATCTTGGTAGATCCTCGAACCAGTTATGCTATGGCGAAGCGTTATAATGAGATTTATCTGGCATCCCTATTTGAAGAGAAAGGCATTAATTCGATCGCACTTAGGTTTTTTAATGTTTATGGACTACGCCAAGACAATCGGATGGTGGTTCCAAGATTCATTGAGCAGGCCAGATCCAATAAACCTATCACTGTATATGGTACCGGAGAGCAGACAAGAGACTTTACATATGTTGATGATGCGATTCATGCTACCTTGTTGCTTGCCCAAAATATAAACGGCTTCGAAATCTTCAATGTTGCCAATGAGAAGGAGGCTACAATTGGTCATTTGGCCGAATTGATTAAAACGATGACCCAATCTGCTTCACCTGTTGAATACATCGATGCGCCAAAGAAAAGGTATGACTATGAAGTGGGCCGTAGGTTTGGCAGTAGTGAAAAGCTCATGAAGCATGTGAACTACAAACCCTCCACCCGATTGGAGGATGGATTAGAGATTCTGTGTAAGGATTCGATCAACTAATCTCCCATTGTTCATAATATCCAATCGCCAATTTCCGTCAATGAAGCATCCTCCCTTTCTTTGGGAAAAGAATTAACGATGCGCAACATCGCGATCATATATGGCGGTTTCTCGGGCGAAAGGGTCATATCAGAAAAAAGTGCGGCTGTGGTATATAAATACTTGCAGAGCAATGAGTTCAATTGTCACTTAGTTGATATAGGCGTGGATGATTGGATATGTACGTCAGTTCAACCTCAGGTGCCAGTATCGAAGGATGACTTTAGCATCATGCAAGATGGAGTTAAGATAAAGTTCGAGGGTGTTTTTTGTGCCATTCATGGCACTCCTGGAGAAGATGGAAAAATTCAAGGGTATTTCGATATTCTTGGCGTTCCTTATAACAATTGCGGAGTTTTAGCATCTGCCATCACATTTAATAAAGCAGCCTGTAATCGCTATTTGGGCGCTTCTGGTGTAAACATTGCCAAGTCCTACATTGCAAGATTGGATGAAAGATTTAATGAGCAAGAAATTGTGGCTAGAGTTGGATTACCATGCTTCGTAAAACCCAATGATGGAGGATCTAGCATTGGTGTTACTAAGGTGAAACACATAGAGGAATTAAGTCAGGCAATAATGAATGCACAAGCGGAAGGTGTGGATGCATTGATTGAGTCATTTCTTGAAGGAATAGAGGTTTCGTGTGGATGCGTGAGTGTGAATGGAGTGCCGAAATCAACCGGTGTAACGGAGATTGTTCCAGCCAATGAATTTTTTGATTTCGATTCAAAGTACTTGAATCAGGATACGCAGGAAATTACGCCTGCCCGAATTGACAAAGACCTCTATAATGCTGTAGCAAACCTTACTGAGAGAATTTATGGTTGGCTACACTGCAAAGGCATGATTCGCGTTGATTACATGTTATGCTCAAATGGAATTTACTTGATTGAGGTTAACACTACTCCTGGCTTGAGTGAGGCAAGCATTATTCCCCAGCAGGCCATCCATTCAGGTTATTCCTTGGAAGAGTTTTTCAAACTCTCGATTTTGGAAATGTTCCGCTCCTAGCCATTTCTCGTGTTGAGAAAATCGGCAAGCTTTTTCACAGCAATTGCTCGGTGACTGATCTGATTTTTTTCATCCAAGCTCATTTCTGCAAAGGTTCGTGTTTGTCCACTTGGGATAAATATTGGATCATATCCAAAGCCTTTTTCACCTCGAGGCTCTGAAGTAATTGTTCCGTTAATTAAGCCATTAAATGAATAATGCTTATTCCCAAGGATCAGATGAATCACAGTAACGAATCGAGCTTGGCGATTTGATATGCCACTTAGCTTATCCAGAACCTTACGCGTATTGTCTTCAAAGGAGCAATTTTCACCAGCATAACGTGCTGAAAAAACTCCCGGTTCACCGCCAAGAGCTTCAATTTCAAGTCCGGTGTCGTCTGCAAAACAGTCAACATTGTATTTGCTATGAATGAAATCAGCCTTAATACTGGCATTCTCAGATAGGGTTTTTCCTGTTTCTGGAATATCCCCATCAAACCCAATTTCTCGCATGGAAGTGACTGCAAATCCATTGGGTAATTTCTCGCGAATTTCCTCCAGTTTATGTTCATTTCCTGTAGCGAAAATCAGACTCTTCATGTTTATTTTTCCTTTAGATCAATCTTGTAGCTAATCGAAAGAAGCATAAAGACAAAAAATGGAATCATAGGAATTTTGAACCTAACCAATGCACCAAAATTTGGTGTGCTCAGCCCGATTGAAAATCCCAATAGAATAGCAAAAGTGAAACAGAAGGTCAAGAAAGGACTTGCTTCTATGCGCTGAAACGTATTCATTGGGTTTCTAAAAACAAAAATCCGCATTGTTAACAATAGTAGAAATGTATTCTCAAGGGCTGAAAAGAGCATTACAATGTTGTTCACATGCAGTAGGGTCGGGCCGAAAAAACCATAGAACGTGGCGATTGGAAATTTACTCAGAATTCCAAAAAACGTTGGTTCGATGGTTCCGATATTAAATGAGTTTTCCCCATAGACATCTCTTGTTAAATCCTCCTGTGTAATGAGTGCCTTGTCAATGATCTTGTCTACGGAATAGTCACCGAGATATGGTGAAATCGCAACAAATACATATGAAAAGAGGAGAATGGACAACAGTATAGTAGCCGGTGTAATGCTGATCCGAATGAATTTGTTGCGGATTTTTTTGATTCGGGAACTGAAGACCCACAATAGCAGGGATGGGACAACCGCAATAAAGATATATGGTTTGATAATCAAGATGAAATAAGCTGAAATTGAAGCAAAGGTTGCAGTGAAGAAATTAACCGAGTTCTTGCTTAAAATCTGATGAATTGTGTAGATCAAAAAACATAAAGATGAATAGGTGATCGTGTCTTTCGAAATACCGCACCCCCAAAAGAGCACACTAGGGAAGAGCAGAACTGATATCGCAGCAATCCTTGAGTTTCCATTGGTTATTGTTCGCAAAAATTTGAACAAATACCATGGTCCGATAATCGACAATTGTGCAATTAATAATGTTGCCAGCAAATAGCTTTTCATTGAAATCAACAAAATGGGCACGATAATTTTAGAAACCATGAATGTTGAGGGATCTTGCATGATGTAAGCATGCGGAAAACCCGTTGTGGATGAAAAGTATGAGTATCTCTCTTCTGAAAAGCCGGAGAAGAGCACTTCAAGTGCTTTTGTGAAATCCTCTGAAAAAAGATTGGTAATCGAAACAGCTGTAGTGTAGTAGGCAACAGTATCTCCACCGTTGTAATAGAACACATAGATGAGAAAAAATGAGAATGCCCCTACAATTCTCGCGGCAACCCCTGTAATCAGGTACTTACGTGTATTTGAATTGCTTAACTTCCAAATGAATGGGACGCTCACTAGGATGTACAGCGGAGCTAAAAACCACTCCCAAATTTCAACGTTGATCAAGCCTTATTGAATTATCACGAAGGAACAATCAATTTCTTAAATCGAGATACCTTTGCGGCAAAGTCGTCATGAAGATTCTAGTTACGGGAGGAGCAGGATATATTGGTTCACACACGATTATCGACATTTTGGAAAACACCGACCACGAGGTTGTTTCCATTGACAACTATTCAAATTCAGATGCAGAGACCTTTGATCGAATAGAAGCGATCACGGGAAAACGAGTCAAAAACTATGACCTAGACCTCACGGCATATAAATCATTGAAGGAGATGTTTTTTGACGAGGAAGGCCGAATAGATGGGATCATTCACTTTGCCGCTCTTAAGGCCGTAGGAGAATCAGTTGAAAAGCCCGTATTGTACTACCACAACAACCTCAATGGATTAATCAATCTTTTAAAGTGTGTTGAGAAATATGATGTCAAGCACTTCATATTTTCATCTTCATGTACAGTGTATGGGAACGCTGTACAGCAGCCTGTCACAGAAAGTACACCGCTTCAACAGACAGAATCACCTTACGGATACACAAAATTAGTAGGTGAGAAAATACTTCAGGACTTCACGAAAACAAAATCAAATTTCAATTCGGTTTCTCTTCGATATTTTAATCCTGTGGGCGCGCACATGAGTGGTATGAATGGTGAGCTACCGAAAGGTAAACCCAATAATCTAGTGCCAATCATTACCCAGTTTGTATCCGGATGGATTGACCAACTGCACATTTACGGGGATGATTACGAAACGCGTGACGGCACACCGATTCGCGATTATATTCATGTTTCAGACGTAGCTCATGCTCATGTATTAGCCTTGGAGTCTTTGGCCAGCGGAAGTGGCAAGAAAGCTTATGATGTCTTCAATTTAGGAACCGGTAACGGTGTCACTGTATTGGAAGCGATTAAAGCCTTCGAAAAAGTCAACGACATCAAGGTAAATTTCAAACTAGGTCCTCGAAGGGCAGGCGATGTTCAAAGCATCTATGCCGATAACTCAAAGGCTGTGAAAGAGTTGGGTTGGCACACCAACTATACCATCGAAGATGCGATGAGCTCTGCCTGGAAATGGCAACAGCGACTGAATGCCGTCAGGCATGGTGATACGGTTCACCACGTTGAATCGTAAAGGCTCGATACAGCTGTTCTGCGAAAATTGCACGTATAATTTGATGACTAAACGTCATCTGGGAGAGTGAAATTTTATAGCTCGTCTCAGCGTAAACGCGCTCTGAAAACCCGTACGCTCCACCAATGATAAAACACAAATCACCATTCAGATGAAGCATCTGTTTTTCCAGCCATTTAGAGAAGTCAACGCTCGAGTATTGCTGGCCGCCTTCATCTAAAAGAACTAACGTGTCATACTTAGTGACTTTAGAGAAAATCAATTCGCATTCTTTTTCTTTGAGAGCCATGTGGTCAAGTTTGCCACCATTTTTAACATCAGGCAATTCCTCCCAACTCACCTTGATGTAACGCTGAAGGCGGCTTAAGTATTCATCAATGCCAGCCTTGACAAATGACATGTTGGTTTTTCCAATAGATATTACCCTGATGCGCATGTTGTACGTTATCTTTGATCAAATTCAACTTAACAGCCAAATGAATAAAATCATAATGACTTTTCTGCTGATGCTTCCGCTATTCGGTTTTTCACAGGATTACGATCAAATATCATCGGCTTTTTCTCAAGGTAATGCAAGTGTCTTGGGAAAGATGTTTGACGCCAAAGTTGAATACACATCTGATGGTAAGGAGCAGTCTCTAGGACGGGGTGATGCTGAAAACAAGCTCCGCTCATTTTTCATGAGCCATACACCAAGGAACTTTTCAGTGGTGCATAAAGGTGTTTCGCAAAACGATCTTCACTATTTGATCGGGGAGTTGGCCACTTCCAGCGGTTCATACCGAGCTACGGTTTACTTGCATAAGTCAGGAGAAAATTATCTTATTCAAAGTCTGGAACTAGAAGCTGATTAACGTTGATTGATGAATTGTTGTTAAGCGATTTCCTTGATCGAGCTTTGTTCGAGGACGTTCGTGATGGTGATCATACTTCCCTTGCTTGTATCTCGAATTACCAACTTGGTAGTGCCTACCTTTTGGTAAAAGAACCCGGAATTTTAGCAGGCATGCAAATCGCAGAGAAAGTCTTTCAAAAGGTTGACCCATCGCTAAAGTTTATTCCTCATTTGTTCGATGGTGAACTAGTTAAATCTGGTGACATTGCGTTTGAAGTTCAAGGACCGACCCTCTCAATACTAACAGCAGAAAGATTGGTTCTCAATCTGATGCAGCGCATGTCGGGCATAGCCACGGTTACAGCAATGTATGCTAAAGCTATAGCTCACACTAAAGCCAAGGTGCTGGATACACGCAAGACGACTCCCGGGATTCGGATGTTTGAAAAGCAGGCCGTGTTGATTGGGGGAGGTCAGAACCATCGATTTGGGTTGTATGATATGATTTTAATCAAAGACAATCATGTGGACGCTGCTGGAGGAATCAATCAGGCGGTAAATCGATCGAAGGCATATTTAACCGAAAAAGGACTGAGTTTGAATATTGAAGTGGAAGTCCGTTCTCTCAGAGAATTGGGGGAGGCGCTCAAATGTGAGGGAATAGATCGAATCATGCTGGACAATTTTTCGGTCGAACAAACCGTCCAAGCGGTTGAAATGGTCAATGGTCGATGTGAATTGGAGTCTTCGGGAGGCATAACCCTGGAAACGATTGTGGCCTATGCCGAGACAGGGGTCGACTACATTTCCGTGGGTGCCTTGACCCATTCGGTAAAATCGCTGGATTTAAGTTTAAAGTTGTCTAAATGAAAAGTATAGCTGTTGCGGTTTTCCTGGCTTGTGCCTTTTTTGGCTATTCCCAGAATTCGCTTCATTGGAAAAATCGAAAGCCTCATGAAGGTTATTGGCAGCAGGATGTGAGCTATGAAATCGAAGCCACATTGGACGATGAGGCTGAAAAAGTGAGCGGAAAATTAAAACTGACCTACACTAATAATAGCCCGGACGATTTAACGCAGTTGTATTTTCATGTTTACCAGAATGCGTTTGAGCCCGGATCGTATAAAAATCTTTACTCTGGTGTGCATAATGAAGAAACAGACCCGCATCAACATACTGAGGTTTCTGCTTTAATTGTCGATGGACAATCGTATGATTTCATTAAGGACAACACGATCCTTATTGTCGATCTGAAATCGCCTTTAAAAAGTGGAGCGACTGCTACAATTACATGTGATTTTGTGACTCAGTTTGGGCCGGATAATGGTCGAATGAAGTCCTATTCTCAATTCGGCTACAAGCACTTCAATGTGGTTCATTGGTATCCTCGGATTTCTGTTTACGATCGAAAGTTTGGATGGACAACTGATCAGCATCTGGGTCACGAATTCTATGGTGATTATGGAACCTATCGTGTAGAGCTGACGTTGCCTGAGCAGTATATTTTAGATGGAACTGGCCGAATGACGAATCGAGACGAGACATTACCTCCCTCATTAATGACGAAGCTAGACATCAAAAACTTCAAGAACAAGCCATGGAATGAGGCTCCTTCAGAAGTAATTTCGAAATCAGGAAAAACGAAGGTCTGGAAATTCGAGGCAGAAAACGTTCATGATTTCGCATGGACAGCTGATCCAACGTATCGAATTGGAACTGCTGCGGCAAAACTTGAAAACGGTCGAGAAATCTTATGTGTGGCACTGGCTCAGGAACAGCACGCGAGCGGATGGCAAAATGCCGCGGAATACAATGCTAGAATTATTGAATTGTATTCTCGAGACTTTGGTGAATACCATTATCCAAAGATGATCGTGGCCGATGCTCGTGACGGAATGGAATATCCGATGCTAACTCTTGATGGAGGAAGTGACCCAGGCTACAGGTCTTTGTTGGCGCATGAAATTGGTCATAACTGGTTTTATGGCATGGTAGGAAATAACGAAACATATCGAGCTTCGCTTGATGAAGGCTTCACTCAGTTCCTCACATCATGGGCGATGACAGAGTTAGAGGGAGACTCTGTGGGAGTTGGGACACCACTGTTCAGCTTGAAGAAGTCATATGAACAAAAGGTAGCTCAAAGAGATGTTTCAGTTTATGCGGGATACTACTACTCAAGTGTGATTTATGACAATGATCCACAGCTCAACACTCATAGCGATAAGTTTGACGACAGAAGACAATATGGTCAGGTATATTCCAAGACTGGAGTGATGCTTTATAACCTCCAATACGTTTTGGGCGACTCATTGTTTTTGGCGGCCATGCAGCATTATTTTAACCAGTGGAAGTTTTGCCACCCATACTTTGAAGACTTCCGAGCGAGTATCATTCAGTTCACAGGAGTTGACCTGAATTGGTTTTTTGATCAATGGTTGGAAACCGATAAGAAGATTGACTACAGCATTAGATCATTCAAAAAGGCGGGGGAGAATAAGTATGAATTAAAGCTAAAGCGCAAAGGTGAAATGGAAATGCCATTGGAAATTTCATTGATCGCCAAGGATGGTTCGGAGGAGAAATTCTGGATTCCGAACACCTATTACACTAAGAAAACAGACGCCACGGTGCTTCCAAAGTGGATGAGTTGGGGAGAGTATAACACAACTTACGAGGCTATCATCGAAACAGAAGCCGATGTGAAGGAAGTACGCATCGATGCCTCGAATCGGCTGGCAGATATCAATTATCTCAACAACTCAACTCCAACTCCAATTCATGTAAAGTTGGATAACCTCAGTCGCTCGTATCCTTCCAGGAAGTATGAAGTGGAGTGGTTGCCCAGTCTTTGGTACAATGGATACGATGGCCTCAAACTCGGAGTCATCGCTCATGGAAGCTATTTCAACAAGCTTCATCAAATTGATGCCGGAATTTGGTTCAATTCAGGTATCGGTCAACAGGGTTCTATTCTCGAGTATTCAGCTTTAGAATCTGATTTTTATCGGTTCAATTATCGAATCGAATACGAAACGCCAATGCGCGGCATTGCCAAGCAATTGGACTTGATCGCAAAAAGTCGCTGGATTGATGGTTTAGCTTGGAATAGCGTAGGTTGGAAAAAGGCTCTGCCGAATAACAAAACATGGATTTCTCAAGAATTTACGAGCCTTTGGCGGCCCGACCTGATCGGCTTGAATTACCTTATTTATGCTGACCTGTGGAATTTGGATCGCTGGAACAACTTTACCCAGCTGAGAGTCGATCACATCTACAGCTACGGGAACAGAAGTTCAGGTCATATAGTTTCCCGCCTCCGAAGTCCATTCCTCGCCAGCGATTACGACTGTGGTTATCTGAACCTCGAATCGGTAAATGACAATCGCATATACAAGCTGAATTGGCGAACCAGAGCATTTGGTCAAATAGGTGTGGGTAACAACTGGGCACCTGAATCACAGCTTTATGCCGCCACAGGAAATCCTGAAACGATGATGGATAATCCATTCACAAGATCTGTTGGGGTGATTCCGGTGAACACTTTTGGATACGGTGCAGCGACCGGCAATTTCCAAACGGGTGGCGGGCTGAATTTGAGAGGCTATAATAACTATTTGTTACCGGAAACCAATAACGATAGCTTGGTCCGAATGGCATATGCAGGTATGAGCGGATTGGCGTTCAACACGGAACTTGAATTTGACGATTTGGTTAAGGTGGCTTCAAGGCTCAAGCGCTACTTGGAACTAAAGACTTACATCTTCGCTGACGCAGGTGTCATCAACATCAATCGACCGAGAGAGACCTTTGGACTTTCTTCTCTGCGAGCTGATGCCGGTGTTGGGCTGGCGTTGGAAATTAAGCAATGGGGAAGATACAGTGATTTGAGGCCAACAACCATTCGAGCTGACCTTCCGTTGTTTGTCAACAGACCTCCTGCTGCTGAGGAGTATTTTCAGTTCAGATGGTTAATTGCGATCGATAGGGCCTTCTGATTACTACGACCAAAATGCCAGACAGCGGTCAATAGAGTCGCGTTCGCGGATAATGCGCATATCATTATCATCGTATAGAATGCACTTTGGAAAAGCGCGACTACAGTGTTTTGACCACAGCGCTATAGAGTTTGCACCCGTATCGGAAATAGCCACCCAGTCTTCTGCATTTGCGCTTTTAAATTCGATGCTTTTTTGAATATAGTCTCCTCCAAAGCACAATGGGCCAGCTATATCCGTGGCAACTTTCTCTGATTCCTTAACCATCCCTGATTTATCTAGCAGCAAGATGTTGTGTGGCCACTGTCCCGGTTGATAGGCTTCTCTCAGAAACATATCGGCACCCGCGTGACAAATTAGAACCTGATGATCTTCGAAATTCTTAACCTGTGCTACTTGAGTAACAGAGAATCCAGCATGTGCATGATAATACCTTCCAAACTCAGTAATCACCTGAAACGTGCCATTAAATAATTCAGGACAGTCGTTGCGCAAGATTTCTGAATAGGCCAGAATATCCAGCTCGACCTCGCCTTTATAATTTACAGGAAAACCACCGCCAATGTTGATGATAGATAATGGAATGGTTCGTTTTTGATTGATTTCCTTTGCCAAGTCAATCACCGCTCGAACAGATGCACTCAATTCTTGGAAGTTCTCTGTTTGAGAGCTTGTATGAACGTGAAGTCCTGAAACAGACTCATTTATTGTCAGCTCATCAACGATTTTATCCCGATTTGAAATGGGCTCACCAAACTTTGAGTGGTGACCTGCAACACTCATGCTAGCATGAGCTGTCCCCGCCATTTGCGGATTGATCCTTAGCAGCAGTTTGTTTTTGGAATTAAGTGCGGAACAATAGGCAGCTTCGTTTAAACTGTCACAGTTAATGATCACCTCTGGCATGCGAGACATTACCTCGTCAATTTCACTCTTGGTTTTCGCAGGCGAGTCCCATCCGATATTCGAACAATCAACATTTTTAGCATGGACAACCTCTTCGAACGAAGCTGCTTCCAGCCCAAAACCCAGCAGTGAAATTTCGCGAAGGACTTCAGTTAGTGGATTTGCCTTGATGGCTACCGTGTGAATGGAATTTGATGGAAAGGCTTTCTTAACGGACTCCAGTTTTTGCCTTAACACATTGGAAGATATAAAATGAAGGACGGTGTCTTCCCGTTCGACAAAGCCTTGAGAGCACGCTTGTCTGAAAATGTCGCTGATGCCTTCGTGACTAATCCTCACCGCTCTCGATTTCCTGAGCAATCTTTTCGATAATGTCTATCAACATGAAGTCATCGCTCAGATCAATATCCGTTTCGATCAGCTTCCTGACGTTTGTAGAACCCAATGCGAGTCGAATAAACGAGTGCGATTCATATTCAACTGGTTGGCCGATCATGAGCTTTCTATACTTGGTTTGGTACTCGTGCCCATGAAGCAGGAGCCTCTCATAGAGTTTCTTGAGTTGAACAATGTCTAACAGTCCGTTTTTGCCATTGACCATAAACGATATGATGGATCGGTTGGTCTTGTTTTGATCACGCATCAAAGAGAAAGTCTTTTTTGACTTCAGGTAGTCTACCACATTTTTGTTCCAAAGGCTGATGGCAAATGTTGCTTCGCGCTCGGTATACTTGGTGAGGTTTTCCGACTCGCAAATGGCAGCTTCCCAGCGCAGTGTCAATCCAATATTTTCAATTGGTTCGAATAAAGCGCGGAGTTTTTTATACGATGGAGGAATGTCAAACCGGCCATAAATGGAATCGAATCCCTTTACCATTTCCTTGCTCACCTCTGAAGAGACAACATCTTTGGCGTAGGTTTCGGGTACTAATAACGCTCCGCAGAATGGGGGGCTTTGATAGAACTTCGACCCTGTGATCATCAGAAGACAATTGGCTGCTAATAGTTCATTGAATAGCTTCGGGGTTGCCCTCATCTGGCATAAGTCTACCACCCAGGTAACGTCCTTAGGGCCGTCTTGAATAATCGACACATTGTCTTCGATTCCTGATTTACTACCAATTACCAGATTCACGATTACAGTATGTGTGTCCTTGTATTTACTTATAGCATCGTAAATTTCCCGTTTGTGATCCATGATGCTGCCATCTTCGGCTCGTGCGGGAAATAACAAATAGTCAACCTGAAGCTCCTCGTTTAATGGGTTACCCTTCTCAACAGAAGTTAGAACCTGGGTTTTCTCTGAAAAGTACATTCCTCGGTTTGCCAAGATTGATCCCGTGCCTAATTCTTCTGGACACGTTATCAAGCTGATAATAGGCTTGTTTGGGGATATGATTTTTGAAAATAGAAGAGGGTAGTAGCATAAATCACTTCCGGATGGAGCGAAGAAAATGTTGAAGTCGTAAGTGTACATGTCCTGCAACAAAGCCTTGATTCGAAATCGTTGCTTGATTCGAATGTCTTCAACTGAGACTTCGGATGAATTCAATTTGTTGAAAACACCCTCAACCTTCAACCTAACGTCAGTGGAAAGCGCGGAGCATGTGCATGATCCCCGGTTGAGCATGCCAGCCGCATCCGTTGGATCAACTAAATACTTGTTAAGTCCGTTAGACTTTAACTCAATGCGCTCGTCACCTCCTCGGGTTATTGCGTGATTTAGGGTCTGTGTCATTCTATTATCAATTTGATCGGAAAGCGGCAGAGATTTCATTGACTCAAATGTTCTTGTATCAAGCTGAAAGCTTTTTTGACTGTATCGAAGTCGATGTTGTTAATGGTTGGTAGGCTAATGCCCTGGTATGCCACTGAGGATGAAACTTTGTTTGAGAGTATGTACGGTTTATAAATGTCCATTTCACTAAGAGGGTAGAAGAAGGGCCGAACATCAACTCCGTTGTTTCTAAGGGTGTTCATCACCAATTCTCTAATGCCATGATCAACCGTGGCGCATACGAGCCATGTCACCCTATCTCGATCCGCTATATCTTCTTGCCAACGCACAAAGTTGAAGCTTGAAAGCAACTGACGATAGCTTTGCTCAATGCCCTTTCTGTCATCCAATATTTTGTCGATTCGCTCAAGTTGAGCACATCCAATTGCTGCTTGAAGGTTCGTCATTCTATAGTTGAAGCCAACCTCATCGTGCCAGTACTTTTTTTGCTTGTTCATTCCATGGTCTCGAAGTGTTCGCATGCGATCATTCAGCGCATCCGAATTTGTAAGACACATTCCGCCTTCACCCGTGGTGATGATTTTGTTTCCGAAAAATGAGAAGCAAGCTATGTCTCCAAAAGACCCAACAGGATGACCTTTATATCTTGCTCCATGTGCCTCTGCGGCATCTTCTATCACATAAAGATTATGTTTTCGAGCGATGCTCATTATGGCATCCATGTCACAGGGTTGACCATAGAGGTGAACTGGAATGATTGCTTTGGTTTTAGGGCCTATGGCCTTTTCAATTTCTACTGGGTCAATGCACCAGCTTGATTCATCAATGTCTACAATCACTGGAGTGGCATTTGCATGCAGCACCGTATTGATTGTGGCCGCAAACGTGAGATCGGGTACGATAACTTCGTCTCCTTCCCCTATTCCAAGTGCTACCAAAGCAAGATGCAGAGCAACTGTTCCATTCGAAACTGCGATTCCGTGTTTTGTTTCACAATAAGATGAAAAGCCGCTTTCAAGGTCGTTGATGTACTTGCCTGCACTCGAAATCCAAGTTGACAAGAAAGCATCTGAAAGGTATTCGAACTCTTTTCCTCGAAGGTCAGGCTCTGCAACTGGAATCATACGAACACGGTGCTCGTATTGGAAAAAATCAACGAGGTGCATTTGCTCATCAACTATAGGAATGATGCGCACTTTCCTGCTTGATTTATGCAATAGTTCCTGGATGCTTTCTCCTTTTTTGGCAAACACGAAATCACCTAAGTCGTCCTTCGTCAGCTTCTCATCTAAGGTCTTACCACCTAGAAGTAGCCGTCTAAAGTCTCCGTCCGTGACAATGCCATTCAAGACCTCATCATTGTCGATCATGAATGCAATACCTGCAGGAACACTGTTGATGGCAATCAAAACATCCCTCATTGATGCACCTATGCGGCATATACTATCCTCAAATTCCCCCATTGATCCTTTCTATATTTTCAAAACTGGTTCTCAAATCCTTTAGACCTGAATAGACTTCCAATGTTATCGTCTTTCCTGCCAAATTGTGATTATTAAGTTCGCGAAACAATTCAGATTGAACATCAATCGCTTGATTGCTGTCAGACTTTCCATCATTACCACTGATGTGAATGTAATCCGTTCGCTTAATGAATTTTTCAAGCTCATTAGCCAGGTTGAGTCCCAATGTATTGCAGCTTACGTAAAGATGAGCGACATCCAAAAGCGGGCGAATCTGTATTTCATCCAATCCGGATGAGTCGGTGAGGAAAAACGGATTTTCCCGATCATAACTCTCGAAGTTGGCAGATGACAACACGTTGTTTTCGACATAGATGTCAACGGAACCGGCCTCGAGGTGAATGTGCTTCAAGTTTGTGTTAAATCGATCCAAGGCTTGCTTTCGATCAAAAAGAGGTCGTTTTTGAATGACTTTTCCAATTTCATTTACCGGAATA
This sequence comes from Flavobacteriales bacterium, assembly GCA_041391765.1. Classification (GTDB taxonomy): domain Bacteria; phylum Bacteroidota; class Bacteroidia; order Flavobacteriales_G; family Salibacteraceae; genus SHAN690. The sequence continues at coordinate 70,343 of JAWKNJ010000016.1, forward strand.
TTAATCCGAAATCCGGCATGAAAGGCGAACTTATTACCACCTAATTTTTTTGAAAGCTCAATGGCTCTTTTGACATGATTTAAACTGAGCTGATTTATTTCTTCATCTAACGAGGCAAGGTTGAGCACAAAGTCACTTTCAGGTGGAGGAAAGTAATTGTGGCACAAATAGTTCAGGGAATATTTGTCTTTTAGAGAAAGTAGATCGCTAACCAAGTTTGGATAATTCTTGGTACCTCCCGAAAGTTCGATGTTATTATAGCCCTCGGCTACTAATTTCTCAACGGCTTCGGCAACAGTTGAGGCTTTTACACATGAACTGGAAACGTAGATCATCTGATCTTTCTTAGAGGGTTTCCAACATAAGTTCCGGGTTCTGTAATGGAACGGACGACTACGCTACCGGCTCCAACTGTGACGTTATCGCAAATTGATATTTGGTCCTTGACCACTGCACCCGCTCCAATGAAACAACCATTCCCGATGTTCACTCGCCCACCTAAAATTGCTCCGATTGAAATGTGCGTGTGGTCTTTCACCATACACTCATGTTCAACGATACATCCAGAGTTAATGATGTTGTTGCTGCCAATATGTGTCTCTGCATTTATTGATGCTTTCGGAAAGACAAGATTCGAGCGTCCGAACTTTACGGACGATTGGATGAATGCGGTTTGATGCACCAAATTGGGCTCGAAAAGCTGATTCGAAAAGCGTTCAAATGCTTCCTTGCGTTGATGATTGTTACCGATCGCCAGAATCAGTTTTTGAACTGCGGGAATTTCAGATGGGAGGCCTTTGAGTGGAACACTCAGGATGGTTTCATGACTCCCTTTCTTAAATGAATCATCGTAGATACCAGAAATTTGAAATCCAGAATCGTGGGCAAGTGCGATCACAGCCCTGGCATGTCCACCAGAGCCCAAGACAACTAGTTTATCATTCTTCAATGATTTCATCCTTGGAGTAATGACGCGTTGCAGGTTTACCTATGATTTCCCTGTACTTTATTGGAGAAATGCCTCGCCCCCCCGTTCTTTTTGCTGTAATATTTGACTCTGAGAAGAATTCTCCCTGAGGAATATCGGATGAGGCAACCAAACATTTTTGAAGAGAAGCGCGAGTTTTCAATTCTGATAGTGTTGGCTCTTTGATGAAACCACCCATGTAAGTTTCTATTCTCCTAACAGTTTGAACAAACTCCTTAAGCTCGGATGGATCCAACGATGCCAGGTGATCTGGACCGTCCTGAGACTTGTCAATGGTAAAATGCTTCTCCAAAACCTTAGCACCCATGGGCACAGCATAGAGAGCAGCACCAAGACCGACTGAGTGGTCTGAATATCCTATAATGGCATTGAACTTCGCTTTGTAAGTTTCAATAACATTGAGGTTGGCTTCATTATCATTAATGGGATAATTGGCGGTGCATTGAAGTAAGATGACATCCTTATTGAGGGCATGTATTTCCTCCATAGCAAGCTCTACCTCTTCCATATATGACATCCCTGTTGATAAGAGCATCGGTTTTCCGGTGGCGGCAATTTGCTTCAAAAACGGTAGGTTGGTAGTGTCGGTTGATGCAACCTTATAAGCATCAACTTTGATAGACTCCAATTCGGTCAAGCTCGCATCATCAAAAGGTGTGATTAGAAATACTATTCCCTTTGCGTCACAGTAGTCTTTGAGTTCTTGATAGTGCTGAGTTTTAAGTTCCAAGCGCTTGAGCATGTCAAACTGCGATTCTCTCTTGTCCGTGGTTTTTTGCTGATAGGGTGCCTTTTCAACACTTTTCAGGATCAGATTTTCGGTTCTAAATGCCTGAAATTTAACTGCGTCCGCTCCACATTCATGGGCTATATCAATGAGCTGTTTTGCAACCGCGGTGTCACCTCCGTGGTTAACTCCTGCCTCCGCAATTATAAAGGTCGGAGAATCCTTAGAAATGATTTTTGAGCCGATGTGGATTATGGGGTTAAACTTCATTGTAAATCCTCGTCTTGAATGTTTTCGAATTTACGGATGTCTCGCTTAGTTTGACGACCGCTCAGTTTGTCAAAGTCAATTGGAGGTACGCCCGGATTCACGTTTCGAATGAAGGAAACATCTTCGCGCGTGATCTTTGTGCCGGCAGGAATGTCTCTGATGGCAACGACACTTTTCTTCTGAAACTTGCGATACTTCAAATCACTCTCGTTGAAGGCTTTAATTTCGCCACTTCCCACCGCCACAAACGCTCTTCGTATGTTTTGGACATATAGCTTGAACTCTTCAGGCTCAAGTGCTGCCTGATAGTCAATGCCCTTCTCGGACCGGTCTACAGTTACGTGTTTCTCCAAAACATTAGCTCCCATTCCAACCGCAATCAAGTCAACGATTTTTCCAAACGGGTCATCCCCGGCCGTGTGGTCGGCATAACCTACGGGTACGCCAAATTCCTTTCTCAAGAGGTTGATCTTGGAAATGTTAAGGTCTTCTGTGGCAGTCGGAAAATTTTGAACCCCCTGCATCAGGATCACATCTTTCGCTCCGTGGTTAGATGCTGTTTCCAGACCTCTTCTGATTTCTTCCAAGGTTGAAGCTCCTGTGCCCAGTGTAAATGGAATTCCGGAGGCCGACACCGCAGCAACTACCTCAGGGTTGACCAGGTCAGCGGAATTCAGTTTTATGCCCTTGGCGCCAAGTTTTTCGGCCAATCTCACTGAAGGTAAGTCATAGGTGCATACGAATACATCAATATTAAATTGTTTGGCGTATTCGAACAATTCCGTCCATTGAGCTTCGGTGAATTCGATTTGTTTAAGAATCCCGTACGCCTCGTGGTGTGGTGTTACGGTTTCATCTGAGACGAAAAATTGCAACTGTATAGCATCCGCTTCAGCATCACGCGCAGAGTCCACTAACAATTTTGCCTTTTTTAGGTCTCCATCATGAGCGCAAGCCATTTCGGCAATAATATATGGCTCGTGTCCCGGACCAATTACCTTATTGCCAATTCTAATTTCTTTATTTAAAGCCATTTATTCTGAGTCATGACGATTCTTAACGCGCTAATTTCCTCTTCAGACATTTGCTTCATTGGAGGCCTCTCATATTTTGTCAATAGTCCTTTCAGGGCAAGCGCACCCTTGAGTGATGGATGCCATCCCATGGGGACGACCGATTCAAAGTAGGGTAATTCTATTGTATTCACAATCTGTTCAGCACGCTCCCGATTGCCACTTGTTAAGCTGTTATAGAACTCAAGCTCAAGTTCCGGTTGAAAGTTCCCAATTCCCCCAAGAAATGCTCTTACTCCGTAGTCGAAATCACGGGTTAGGTATCGGCTCATACCTCCTCCGGCACCAATGATTATGGATTTGTCAGCTACTTCTGAAAGTATCTTGCTGCTATAGTCTTTGTCCAGTGCTTCTTCTTTGAAGCCTACGATATTATCAATGGCTAAAAGCCTATGAAGCAGATCGATTGAATATTGTACAGATCCTGGTCCCAAACCATTTCGCATTGGCATTTCGTGAATCAAAATGTCAATGTTGATTGCTGATGCAACTTCCTTAAAGAAGGTGAAAGTATTTTCCTCACCATAATGCCGCTCTGGAAAATAGAGAAGATAAAAGTCTGCACCGATTTCCGCTGCGTGTTTCCCAAAATCGATAGCAGATGCAACTCCACCCGTGGTTGGATTAGCCACAATGGTTACACAACGCTTTGATGCTCCTCTGACCACAGCTTCATTCACCTTTTTGATTTCATCCCAAGAGAGCAGGTTGAACCTGCTGGTTCCAACCGTTGTCATCACATTGGGAATACCTGAGGTTGCAAGAAAGTCAACGTATTTTTCTAATCCTTTGTAGTCGACCGTATAGTCTTGATTAAATGGCACCGGCAATGGAATTACCGGCCCTTTTACTTCGTCAATATTTTTATTCATTTCCATTAGAAAGTTTTCTTGCCATTATTTCGGCAATTTCGAATTGATAAGGATAGTCGATGTCAAATGAGCGAATCGCTGGCATTTCATAAGTAAGCATTGTGTCATTGAAGAATGTCCTTGTTTTCAAAAACGCATCTATCGTGGCCATATAAATTGAGCCGTTTGGATGGAATCGCTTTGAAATATTTTGGCTACGGGTTGTTTTATAGCCGCTTGAATCAACCATTTTCATTTCATGGTCGGAAATTTTTTCCAGTGCCAGTTGTACGGGAAACTCATACTCAACAACCCCGATGAGATAATTCTTCTCTGGGAACTGATTAAACAGATCGACTGCATTCACTACATCTTCTGTAGAGCGAAACGGGCAAGTAGGAAGCAACGCGGCAACATGCTCAAATGATTGTGCAGCATTGGTTCGCATTAAATATTCTTCAACAACTTGAACTTTGGTCACTGTGTCACCTGCCATGTTCTCGGGACGCTTGTCAACCTCTACACCTTCGCTTATTGCAATGGCGGCAATTTCCTTATCCTCGGTAGATACGACAATTTTGGCGAACTTATCTGAGTTCTTAGCCGCACGGATAGTGTACGCAATGAGCGGTATACCATTAAGCGGTAGTATGTTCTTTCTTGGTATCCGTTTAGACCCTCCTCTAGCAGGGATTATACAGACACATCTTTTGGTTGACATTATATTCAGAAATCTTTTGGAGATGAGTTTTCAAACAAGTTTAGCTTGTCCCTTTCGATGGTGACTAATTTAGTGCTCGATATACCCTATTTTTTATTCGTGTGAATAGCGTTGAGGTTTTTGAAACTGAATTGTGAGAGCGTATGATGAATCTCTCATGTCCAGGTTTGATATTCCCACCTGCATGAAATGTATCGCTGTCGAATACGATTAGGGTGCCTGCTTTGCCTTCCACAGGTAACAAGTCCGACTCCTTGAAATCTAGATTGTCATAATCATGAAAAATTCGGTTTCTAACTTTTCTATAATCACCAGTCTCTTTCCAAGCTTTTTCTCTGAGTTCCTTTCCTAGAAGGTGAGTGCCAGGAATACAAACAAATGCTCCATCGTCAGCCGTGACATCAGAGAGGTAGATAAAAAACTTAAATGTCATATCGCGATCAAAATGCGGGTAGGCATTTCTAGCAATATCTTCAGTGGCTTTTGTCTCGTGGGTTACGTACAAAGAGTCGAGCATCAAATAGTTTTCACCTAGGTAGTCTTTTGTTGTAGACTCCATAAAAGGTTGTGTAAAGTATTTGACCAGAAATGGATAGTCCTTAAACTCCTTTGGGTTTCTCATTGAAGCAGCTCGACCAAAACTATATTGTTCGCGATGAGACAGATTGTCGAGCATACGGTTCGCTTCTTTTTTCAAGCTCTCCAAATCTTCGCAGAAATCATCGATAACAACAACGCCATGTTGTTTTACCTGACGACTGACATCTTCGGCTGAATTACTGCGGTTAAGTCTCACTAAGCTTTTCGTTTCCTGCATGGCGCAAATGTATCATATGTTCAACGTGTCATGCGCGAATTTCAGTGTGATTTCAAGGTGTTTTGACCTTTAATCTGCGATGAACAAAACCTTCTTTGACTCGTGATTTTGCTTGAATCTATAAGTGTTGGATTTGATCTTGTTCAGTGTCATGTGTTTGATACCCTTCAGGATAGTTTTTTGATGACTGTCGATAAGAGTGAGTGATGCAAATGGCAATCTGTATGTGGCTGCTGCATTATTTGATCCTGTTAAGTCCGTGTATATGTTGATGGTTCTATCTGCTGAAAATTTATCCAGAGCATTATCGGAATCCAATATTCGATGATCCATCAGGTGTAGATCGAAGTCAACACTACTCGTTGGTTCTATATATGGTAACTCCATTGACCTAGATCGAATGAATGTATAAAGTCTATTGCCCAATTTTCGAGCACTGCTATTTGGCTCGTGCAAATAGATGTTACGATAACCAGCCATAAGTAACGCATAATAAAACCATCCTTCACGAGCACCGGAAACCAATATTTTGGATGAATATGGTATAGAGACTACTTTTTTCAAAAAGTCGACTATCAGATGGTTCTGAGCGGTTTTTGGGAATTTGTCGAATTGGCGTTTTCGTAACTCAGGGTTAAGGTTTGAAGTAGAAACGTCACCCCAAATTCCTGTAATATGTTTATCGAGTATGAATTTGTAAAAAAATGACCATTCAAAATTCTCAGTAGGGTTTTTAATTTCCAGCTTTGGTGCCACCAACGGAACGATCAACGAATTGAGATGGATATGATCGGCCATGTACATCCGCTGGACTAAGCCAAGTTCATCAACAATGTCCATCCAAAAGTCAATGTATTTGACCTTGGATTCAGATAGCGATTTCTCCAGAATAGAATTGTAATAACGTGCCCATTTGTTGTGTTCTGGTCTTTCTGTTGGAACGGTCATCATCACAAACAACTCATGATCAAATGTGGCGGCCATTTCGAGCAGTATGTGTGCAAAATTTGAAGCCGCGAAACCGAGGGTCTTTTCTGTCTCTTGCTCCGAACCTTTCAGCTCTAAAACATGCCGAATGTCTGGCTCGCCTAGTACAATGAGAACCTTTGCATCTGTCTCGATTCGACTCAAATGGTTAATAAGCTTTTGCCTCGAAATCTGACTTTTTTCATTTGTATGAAAACAGCTGTGATAGCCAGGGCCTATTGAAATTGGCAGAAAGCAATCATGATAGCTGAAGGCTCGTGCGTGGCTATCACCTAGGACGAATATGATTTCGTTATTCAAAACAGATGTTACGAAGAAGGCGAAAATAGATGGAGAAAATAAATTTCTATGACATTTGGAGCTAATTAGGCTGCGTGGGAATAGTTAAACAGCAAGCGTTTCAAAATTCAGTTTTCAATTATCTGGGGCAGGCAATCGGCTATGTGAACATAGCCTTGCTCTTCCCCATACTGTTGACTCCGGATGAGTTCGGACTTACTCGATTAATGGCATCGGCTTCTTTGCTCTTTGCACAACTTTCATCCTTTGGTAGTCAAAGGGTAATTATTAAGTTTTTTCCATCTTTCAAAGGGCCTAAGGGCTCTGATAATGGGTTCTTGACGCTAGTTTCTCTGCTTGTTTTAATTGCGTTCGGGGTGACCCTTGTATTATTTTATTTACTTGAAGATTGGATTATAGAAACACAAGGCGATCCACTTTTTACCCGTTATGTCTTCATTATCCCTTGGCTTGGATTTCTAAACATTATCTATTGGGTTTTGGAAAGTTATTTAAGGGCGCAATACAAGACCAGTTTAACCTCGTTCGTGAACAACGTTCTACTTAAAATCCTCTGGCTGTCCAGCGCCATAGCTTATTACTACGGATTCCTCGATTTGGATGCCTTTGTGGTGGTTTACAGCACCGCCTACTTGCCAGCAATTCTCATTTTGGTGATATACTTAGTGCGTCAAGGTCAGTTAAAATTTAGGATCAACGCGCTTTATTATCGGTGGAGAATGTTGAAGCATATTGTGCGGTACGGTGCCTATTCGATTCTTGATGATACGAATACAGTAATGATGAATAACATCGACAAGTTGATGATCGGTTTTATGATGGATTTGAAAAGCGTTGCTATATACACAGTGGCTAGTTATTTGAGCACAGCCATCAGTATTCCATCCGCATCCATGAACAGAATTGTGGTTCCACTCTTAGCCACACACTGGAAACGCAAAGAATGGGGTAAGGTGGAACAGCTCTACAAACAAAGTACGTCCATTAACCTCGTTGTGGCTGGGAGTCTGTTTGTGCTTGTATGGTCCAATATCAATGAATTGCTCACGTTTCTTGATGAGGAATATATTTCCGGGGTTACGATAATATTATTCCTGATGCTAACGCGCGTTGTTGACCTTGCCTTTGGTTTGAATGGTGATATCATCTTAGTTTCTAAAAACTACTGGTTCAATACGTTGTCCGGCCTTATTTTAGTCATTCTCATGGTAATCTTCAACTGGATTTTCATTCCACTTTATGGATTCGTGGGTGCTGCCTTCGGCACGCTGCTTTCGAAGATCGTATTCAATGTGATTAAGTACCTGTTTCTAAAATTGAATGATGGTCTCGACCCATTTACTATTCAGAATTTTAAAGGGTTCATCATACTCACAATTGCTTTTTGGGCCGGTGAGATGATCAAGCTTGATAACTTAGGGGTCATTCTATCTATTGCGGTTAAGTCTTTGATCATTGGTTCGTTTATGGCACTGATGTTTTATTATTTCAACATTTCTGAAGACATTAATGTGGTGGTGGATAAGCAAGTGAAAAAGATTAGAAAATTAATATTGAACAGGGGTTGAACCATCTCGTGCTCCATACCAGCCTGCAGGGCGTTGTTGATGCATTAATGGCGGATCCTCATCCAAAGGTTTTTGTAACTAGCGAGGAAATTGGAAAGTCAATCAAAGAGCAAGCGGGAATTGATTATTTGGTGTTGACGGCAATTCCTGGAAATGAAGTTTCCAGACTATTGCTGAACTCAATATTAGAAATTCCATATGGCGTCAAGGATGAGTTCGGGGCGAACCTCATTGACAAATTAAGTCCGTACCATGGTTTCCATCCGTGGTATTTAATCAAGCATAAGCTTGTTCACGATGGCATTGCTGTGTTTCAAGAGTATAAGTTGGTTGAATTATGCTTAGAACATTTGGGTAGTGAAGCATCGTTGATTGTTCACTCAACACACTTGTCAGACTTTGAGCGAGAAAATGTGAGGGTTTCTAATAATACCGCTCAATCAGACAAGCGATTTAGCCTAGGTGGAAAAGTTAAATACGGGTTGATCTTTCTACTGCGTGCCTGTATGGGTGTATTCGCTAAGGCTCCAAGGCAGAAACACGTTTTTCTAAACGGAACCACGAATCCTCAACCAATATATGAGCTCAGCGGGCAAGGAATAAATAGAATGGGCGATTTCTACTTTGGCTACTTGCAAGATGAAATTGGGAAGGATAAGGCCTATCATAATTTGATGGTATTAAAAAACTATGGAGCTAGTGTGCAACCGAATTTTTCAAAATGGGTCAAGCCGTTATCTAATATTCGCTTTTATTCTTACTTCGAAAGTTCCTTAGTAGGATATCTGATTATCAATCCTCTAAGTTTAATTCAAGCCTTTCGGAGACAAAAAGAATTGCATAAATGGCTTAGCGTGAGAATCACACAATCCATTGGCTATGAAAAAGCACTTCTCAAGCAAATTCGAAACCAACTGAGCCATATCAGTCTGGCTGGTATTAGATACGAGGCAGCCTTGAGGCTGCTAAAAAGGATGAGTCCCAAAACAGTAGGCTGTGATGATGAGTGGATTCATAGTAAGTATCCAATAATTGCGGCAGCTAAAAAACTGGGTATTCCCACTTACGGCTTACAACATGGAGGGATAAGTGCGATGAATGCCAATTACAGTTTTACGGAACAAGATCTTCCATATGATCCCTTTCCAGATCTTACCATGATTTGGGGAGAGCACACATTCACACGTCTTTGTCGAGAATCATCATATCCGAAGCATAGGGTAAAGATGGTAGGCCAAGTGAGAACGGATGTTATTCCTGTTCTCAAAGCCATGCCACGTGAAAAGTTAATATCAGGCATTACCGATGATCGAAAGGTTATACTGTTTCTGAGTCAACCTATTTATCATTTGCCAGAGATCAGGCAAAAAATGTTCAGAGATGTATTCCAACTTCAAAAGGATCTTTCAGATTACTCCGTAATAGTGAAGCCACATCCAAATGAGAGCAAGGATGTTGAAATGATTAAATCGATTGCAAGAGAAGTCGGGGTTGAAGCTGATATGAGATTTGATGACCTATATGGATTGTTGGCAGGCTGTGATGCGGCCATTACATTTTACAGCACTGCAGGAGCAGAGGCGGTATATTTTGACAAGGAACTGATTGTTTTGGATTACAATAAGGTTGATAGCGCTAGATATGTTGCGGAAGGAGTAGGGCACCCGTGTGCCACTTATGATGAGCTTAAGTCGACTGTTTCAGGATTGTTTTCTGGAAAGCTGCCAAACCTGAGCTCCAATCGAGCTGAGTATCGTTCAAAAAGATTGGTGGCGATTGATGGTCGAACAAGATTCAGAATCATTGACGCCATCGAAGAGCTGGGCAACCGAACTAGACATAGCCATACTCACTAAGAAGATCAGCTAATACTTCTTCGACTATTTTGATTTGCTCGGGGCTAAGGTCTTGTTTATATCGGCCTATGTTATGTCTGCTCATATCGAGACTCAGAAGAGATTTTTCGATTTGAAAGCCGATGAAATCAGATAAATAAGTCAAGGTTTCCGACCTTTTCTGAACTAGGTCTTCAAATTTGACCTCAACAAATTGACCAATCTTCAATTCCTCTCGTTGTGATTTCCATCTTGACATCACGGAGACAAGCCAAAAAGCTGCATGCTTGATGTCAGATGGAGCCCATCGTTGCTGTATCAAGGAGGCTACAACATCTCGAGGGTCTCGAACCATGTGGATCAGCTTCGATTGTGGCATTAGATCAAGCAGGTCTGCCGCAAATAGAAATGAATGTGTATCGTCATCAATGAACCATTGATAGTCCATCTCACGTTGAATTGCTGAATAGCACTGTGAAAGGAAGGTCCCAATCGGGTTTCTTAGCTCTGATTTGGAATGCGGAGCGCTGAAATACATTTCATTGTTTCGAATTCCTCCTTCCGAACCCGGCCAACGTCCGAGGTATTTGAATTCAGTTAGCTTTTCAATTAGTTCATGGACATAGTTGTCGTAACCGGGAATGCACTTGCTCAATTCCCAATCTGCGTAAGGGGTTGGTGTTAACTCAGAATCAACTTGTGAAATTTCCGATTTAGTCGATAATGAAAGAAGAAATTTCTCTAATTCTTTGATCTTATAGTCAGACCAATATGGCGTCCAATAACTCGAGTAAGTATTGTAAAAATCTAGAACCCCGCGTGGATCCACAAAAAATCTAAGTTCAAAAGGGAGTGAGGCTATCTGACTATGCAAGCTCAACAGCTCTTTCAAAATATTTGTGCCAGAACGTCCTGACCCGGAAACGAATATGACCTTTGGTTGACTCAATCTAAATGATCAATCGAATTACTTCAAATGCTTCAGCGTACTCAACGCCTACTTGAAGACCCCTATAATTTGCAATGCCTCTTATGAGCTTATCTTTTGCATACAATCGCTTTGATTGAGACTTGTACTGCTCCATTGCAGCAACTTTAGCCGCGATGTCGTCTTCGTCTAACTCTACAAAGCACTGAGAACTAAATTGGAAGTTGTTCCAAATGAATTCATAGCCAAGCAATGTTGTGTTTTTGAATGCACGCTTCGCTTCCATGCTGATAGTGCCGTGATCCTGATGAATATCATAGGAGGATGGGCAGAACACCAAATCAGGTTTAAATTGTTTGTTCAGGCGCACCATCTCTTCTAAAATTTCTTGTCGGGAGCTAGGGAAGTGCCGAACACGATAGTTTAGAATAATTAGGTTCTCTGAATTGATTCCAAGCTTTTGGGTAGCGGCTTTTACTTCATGTGAAAGGACATCCTTCGGAAAACCCTCAGGCACGGATTCTTCGCAGGTTGAAAAAGCTACGTAAATCACTTGTTTCCCAACAGATGTAAGCTTGTTGATGGTTCCGCCACACCCTAGTTCCCCATCATCTGTATGTGGAGCAAGAACGAGAATGGTGTTGTATGCATCAAGGGCGTTAGTTTTCATATTTGAAATCGTAGTGTCTTTGTATTGTTTGCCTTGACAAAATTGGTTGATTTCTTTTCTGAAGCTCTTCGGACAGCGATAGAGCATCAGTCTTGGAATCTAAAACCAAGGGTATGAAGATATCCTTTTGATATTCATCCTTCATCTGCTGCCCGGTTTGCCAAAGCGTATTTAGGTCAGAAAATTCTGAGATTGTGACTGAAGGAATTTCCAAAAGCCCATTGTGATGTCGAAAAGGTTGGTTTTCGGGGTAGGCGTTATTCCATTCCTCAACTATATAGATTGAGGATGAGATATGTTTAATTCCGAGATTCATCAAAACATCGTGAACTGCGTAGCAGTATTCCAGATTCTGATTAAAGGCAATTGATTTATTGATGCCAATTTTTGAAACAACTTGTCTTATCAGTTTTCGCTCCTCAGGGTTTCCAATTGATTGGGTCCTCCAATTGTCAGGATGCTTTGGTAGTTGAAGCCAAGTGGTTTCGTTGTCCAACACCCAATAAACCGATGGGGTAGCATTGTCATAGAAGCCTGGAGTTTCGATATGCGCTGCAAACGGCTTAAAATCAAAGGCGCGTATAAAGCGTTCTCGTTTGTCCGAATCCCAAAACGAATTGAGTTGCCTTCCAAAGGGCTCACCTCTGGGATGATAGGTCGCATTGCTGGAATCTTGATCAATTAGTTTAAAGCTATTGTCTGCAAAACTCGGAAGTGTTTCCTCGAATAGTTCCGCACCGGCCTGGGTGATTTTTTTATAGAGGCTTTTGGCATTGTCGGTAAGTTCAATGTTCACCTTGGTTTGGGCTACAATCGGACCACTGTCCACACCAGAATCCATTTTATGGATAGTAATTCCTGAGAATGACTCGCCTTCAATTATTGCCCAAGGAATTGGGCGTGATCCACGATTCAGCGGCAGGTAAGCGGTGTGAAGATTATATATTCCATGCTTGGGTATCGCAAGCGTATTGGGTTTGAAAATTTCACCCCAAAAGCAACTGAAAATAAAGTCGAGATTCAAGCCACGCAATAGCTCAATTGCTTTCTCTGAATTTACACTCCATCCTTCATATACCGGAATACCATGCGATTGAGCTTCTAATGCAAGTGACTGATGGCCTAGTTTGTCCAGCCAGACTCTCATTCCGGGCTCATTGTCACGTGTAATGACTCCTAGTACCTCATGGCCACCGTTCAGCAATGAGTTTAGGATGTTAACACTCAGGTTTTTACTTCCTATTACGAATGCTCTCATGGCCCAATGCACTGATCAAGTAGGTGGGCAAGCTTACGTGTTAGACCCTTCCTGCCAAAATTTTGAAACTGCGAGTTACCATTTGTGACCGGTTTACGATCATTCTTGAACAGCTCGAAATATTGGATTATCTGTTTTTTAATTGCCTCTTTATCCTGGTAGTCTATCATTTTGTCCTTTCCACATTCATCAATCACTTGGGCTGCATTTCCATGCACGGGTCCTATGGAAAGTATGGGTCTGCGCGAAGCCAGATATTCAAATATTTTTCCGGTAAGGATTACTGAATTCCCCGGACTGTTAGGGACGGGCAAAAGGAGCAAGTGACTAACCGCCATTTGGCTTATTGCTTCATGGTGTTTGACAAAGTCTGAGATTCGAGTGTTTTCGGTCAGGTTATGCCGGTTCAGTTCTTCTAAAATGCTCGAGTGAACATTGCCAGTCAATCGAAGTTCGAATTGCTTTTTGAATTCAGGGTTATCAAGCAACTCTTCGAGTGCTTTCCATAGGGCTGCTGGGTTTTGATTAGGTTTTAGATTACCGATATACGAAAGAGTGAATTTGTCAGCATTGCCATCCGGGTTATTAATCCCTTGAAAGTCTTCATCATCATATCCATTCGGAATGGTCGCAATCTTCTTTGCTCTGGAACGAAACTCGTCCTCAAGTCCGAATGTTGTGGTAATGATGCAGGTTGCCCCATTTGCTACCAGATCTTCCAATTCCTGATCTTTTCTTATGCTTCGTTGAGTCCTGTCAAAATCAGAATAGTAGAAGACGTTTGTCCATGGATCTCTTAGGTCGGCAAACCAGGGAAGGCCAAACTCCTTTTTCAGTTGCATCCCCACGAGATGGGTGCTATGCGGTGGGCCAGATGTTATGATGGCGTCAATGGCCTGTTCGGATATCAATTTACGAGCTGCTTTGAGGCTGAAGCGGTTCCAACCGACCCGAGCATCCGGAATGAAATAGTTTCCGCGGATGAATTTTGAAATACTAGTCAGGAGATTCTTTTTCCCCCGGATACTCCCCATGCCCACTTCCACAGTTTTTCCCTTTCGTCCTCTGAGAAGGTTGTAAAGACTAAATGGTTCAATGGTTCTGGTTCTGATTACGGTGATATTTGCAGGGATGTCTTTTTCCAAAGATGGATCGGTGTATGGGTAGCTACCATTTTTAACCGTGATCACAATCGGCTCCCAACCGAATTCAGGCATGTATTTGCAGAACTTGAGCCAACGCTGAACTCCTGGTCCTGAACCGGGAGGCCAGTAGTATGTAATGACTAGCGCGCGCTTCACCGTTCCTCGATGTTTGACGTTTCAGTTATGACATCAACAATGTGACTGCCATTGGTAAGAAGAGCACCTTCATTCGAGCCTAGCGCAAGAAGCTTGAGATAGACGCTTTTCCATCCACCGTACTTATAGGCGGAAAAGAATATATTGTGCCAAAGAATGCACAACACTCCGTTGTTCTTTTTTACTTCCTCCAGGATTGGAGTAATGAAATTGATCGCCTCCGAAGGCTTTAGATTGAGATACTTTCTATGCTGTAGTGTTCGATCCATTACTATTAGTGGAATCTCAATAACATGAGATGTCCTGTTGGAAGCGAAGTTGAAAAGGTAAAAAGGCGAACACGTGCTGCGCCTGAATCCAATGTGGTCGGCAAACCCTAGTGAAGCATCATATTTAATACCTGAAGATTCCAACACGGTTACGGTTTCAAACAAGTCGAACATCAAGAAATGAAACCTGTTTCCACAGACAGCCTGACGATTGAGTGCTTTTATATCTTGGGTGAACTTTTCGCCATCTATCGAACTGCCATAGCTGCCGTGCACGCCAATCTCATGTCCCTCGCTATATAATTGGTCAATTGCCGTTTGGATTTCGGTACTTCTAATTGAATAGTCAGCGTTTTTTATGCCTTCAATGACTCCTTTTCGAGGTAAAAAGAAAAAGGTTGATCGCGCATTGTTGAGCCTTTCAATTTCTGAGATTTCACGAAAGTTAAACCATTCATCTTCCCCTAGAAATCGGCTCAGGATAAGTTTAGGTATGTTATGAAGGCGACCTTGCTTAAACTCACTCACTGAGCCCTGAATCCATGCGCTTTTACATGTGTCAATGTCATGTGTAAGGGTCATTGCAAAGCTCTTTCCTGCCCATTTCTTACTTAATGCAACAACACCTTTTTTTGTCAATGCACTGCGTAGTATATCATAGTAGTAGTCAACAACAGGTAATTCCCTGATCCCTAACTTTTCAATGATGCTCCCGGCAAATGTTACCCGGCCCAACGCATCCCTATTAGAACCAAATTTTTCATTCCAACCACTCAGAAAGAAAAAGGCACTGGCTACTATATCATAATTGATCTGGATGTAGCCTTCGAAATGTTCGGTTATAATGTCAAATTCCGTTGATGCAGAAAGAAGGGGAATGCTCTGTCCGTTCCACTCCTTCCAAACAAAGGAATTGACGGTGATCTCCGAGTCGGATGCGAAAATGCTAGCGGATGAGTCATTGACGCGTATGAGGCCATCGGACTCTAAGCCATAGCTAATCGGAATTCTTCCAGTGTTGTTGGTAAGAGCAAAATTTGATAGGAAATAGTCAAATATTTCAGGCATTTTCTGATGAGGCAAGGGACTTTTGATTTCTGTAAATCATGAAAATAAAGCCACCAACCAACAGTAAAAACATACTTGTGCCGGCTAATGAAACACGCTCCCCTAGCGCATAGGAGTCGGGCTCAAACCTCATTTCAATCACATGCTTACCGGCTGGTACTTTCATTGCTCGCAGCAAATAATTTACACGATAGATTTCGGCCGGATTATCATCTATGAACGCCTTCCATCCATTGGTGTATATGACTTCTGAAAATACCGCCAATCCGGCTTGTGCATTGTTTGACTCGTACTTCAATACATCAGGTCTGTCGAAGCTCGTTAGTCGAACATTTGCAGATGCGTCTTTGCCAAATTCGTAGCTATATAGATCATCGGCAAATTGCTGATGAACAATGGCTGTTTGCATCGGATCAATTTGACCAACAGCGTCCATTTCTTCTCTATCGGTCGAAACTTTTTTAATCTCTGATACAAACCATGCATTGCCGCAGGCCGTAGGGTTTGAAACGACTCCACCTGCCTCATTTTTTACGATCAGGTATTTCGCGTTGAGCATATTATAGGCGGTCATTTGCTTGCTTATCTGAGGATTCATCGATAGCCTTCCGTCAGGTGTTTGCACTATAGCTTGATTAATCATCTGAACTTGCGTGCTAAGATGATTTTCAATCATGTCTTGATAACGTTGAATTTTGGCCGGGTGATGTCCTCCCACGTTTTCATGGTGATAGCTCGTCATAGCATCCGTCCAAGGATTGCGAGTTAGATTGATTACTCTATGATGAGGATCCGGGTCTTGTAAAACCACCTTGTCTGCCGGGTTAGGTTCAAATTGACCTTTAAACTCCTTTGGCGTTACAAACGTGTCATCATTCATGTATCGCTTGCTCACTCGCCACATGTCGCCTACGAATATCAGAATCAACACAGGTAACATGACAGTCAAACTGAGCCTACCCTTTCTTTGAAACCATATTAACGAAGCCATGATGACCATTATGGTTGCCCCAACACCCCAGTCACGCAGATATAGCGCTTTTCTATCAGCCAATAAGGCTTCGAAAAGTGAAGGATTATTCCACGGTGCCTTTGCTTGCAACGCAGCATCTTTTGGCCCAATCCAGTCATTCACCAGTCCATACAGGAGTAGCATTGTAATCAATCCCCCGGTTATGTATAAAGTGTTCTTAAATGCCTTTTTGAAAGCCAGCTCATCTACTTTTCCGGAAATAATTTCATTAAGACCAAGAATACCCATGAATGGAATTGCAATTCCGGCAATGCATAAGGCCATTGAAGGAGTTCGAAACTTGTTATACATCGGAAGATAATCGAACAAGAGATCGGTGAATACAGAGAAATGTCTTCCCCATGCCATGAAGAATGAAAGGGCGATGATCGATAGCATCCATATTTTAATTCGCTGATCAACAACGAAAAGAGACAGGAAGAATAGGAATATGAATGCCGCACCGAAGTAAATAACACCTTGAAGAAATGGTTGATCACCAATGTAGGTTGGTGCAACAAGTGGCCTGCCTTTCTTGGGGCCGCCAACTAACTTTGATACTTCACCATTGTCAGGCAATTCTTCCGCACTTGCACCCCCCATGAAAGTTGGAATCACGACACTGAAGGACTCTAAAATTCCATGTGACCAACTCATAGCATAGCTCTTATCCAAACCGCCAGGCTTCGTGCTGGACTCTTCTGCCAAGAACTTTTTGCTACCTCTAATCGTCTCCTTGTTATGCTCGTAAATATTATAGACCTTACTGAAACTTGGCAGAAAGCCTATAATTCCTGCGACAATCAATATCCCTGCGGTTTTTATGAATCTGTTCAATTCATGTTGCTTTATAGCATAAACCAAATGAGTAATTCCACCAACTACAGATATGAGAATGAAGTAGTAAACTATTTGATAATGGGAGGCACTTACCAGCAACCCCGAAAAAAGGGCGGTGAGCAAAGCTCCCATAAACAACTTTCCTCTATATGCCAATATAGTTGCTCCGATAGCAGGAGCCATGAAGGCTATTGAAATAATCTTTGTGTTATGCCCAGCGGCAATGGACGAAAGCAGATTGGATGAAAGGCCATATGCAATAGCCGAAATCAAGGCCACGTATGGATTAACTCCAAACATGATTAGGAGTATATAAAACCCAAGGCATGATAGAATGATGATGTTCACACCCGCAGGAAATGGTCTTAATAAGGACACTCTGATACCATTCATAATATCATAGTCAAACTCCGCCCCAATATTGAATACGGTCATCCCACCAAAGACCCTGGATGTCCATAGTGTTTTAATTCCCTCGTCCTTGAGGGTCTTAAGCTCATGGCTTTGTGCCTTGTGGTTGATAATGTCGTTTTGAACAATCTCCTTTCCTTTCAAAACAGGAGCACAATAAAGAAATGCTGCGATAATGATCGAAACAACTGCGATGATGTGCGGAAGGATAGACTTAATGTTTATTGGAAAGCTCATGGTCGGAATATATTCATGCAGGCTGCTCAATCAGAGAAACCTAGTTTAACTGCAATATTAAGTCGTAGTTTTCTAAGGTTGATTTAGCTACCTGATTAGGACCAGCGAAGTTCTTTTGGAGATATTTCTTTCCTAGATAATCTCTTGTCCAGCTCAACAATAGTCGTTTATACGATGGTTGGTTTGGGCGCCTTGGATAGTCCTCAAACAATTCTCTTTTGTTATTCTTTTCCGCTTGAATTGTAAATCCTTTTTCCTGAAAGGCGGATTTAATTGCTTGACAAGAATGAAGGGTGGAATAGTTGTACTCCTGAAGCTGGTGCCGAATGAAATAGGGAACAGATGGTTCAGGAAACGATATCATCACCTGAGCTTTGGGATTCAATCGTTTTTTCAAGGAATCAATGAATTCGCTGAGATTGTCGCAGTAGCCTATTGAAAATCGAACGATAACAAGGTCAAATACCTTGTCCATAAAGACTTCGTGAATGAAATCATTGGCATAGTCAAACTTTCGCACATCTAAATCTAAAGCGCGAGCCATGGCAGCCGATGCTTCCGCATTGAACTCAGTAACACAAACATGGGCTCCCAATTCCGTCAATTGTTTTCCCCTGAATCCGGGTCCACCGCTAATATCAAGAATTGATTTTCCACTGTAGCTCAAACCGAACCCCTGCCCAGTCTTCAGAAATTGTTCTATGTCTTTTTCCCATTTCGTGTTCTTAATTCCATTCTTCACAACCTTCTCGTAATAGGCATATTGATCAGATTCCGATTTTTTGATCAATCGATTGGGAAGGAGCAGTTCCTGCAGTGCTCTTGGCAATAGAAGCAACAGAAAGTCAGGAAAGTAATTTTGGATTGGGAATCTGTCCCGTGTCTGTCGAAAGGCAGTGTTGCATGTTGAACATCGCTGCCAATTGTTTTTATAAGAAGAATGGAATTGAAATTCAGTGCTTCCGCAATTCGCACACTTAAAATTTGTCATGAAGTACTGTTAGGTCAGCGAATTTAAGGTTGCAACGGCAACTTCAACGTTAGCGCCCGCGAAAGTATTTTCATTTTACTTCCTCAAAGTCGATGTACTCATCCATGTTGTCAGCGCTATGATTTTGCTTCTGCGAGGACTCAGACTTTCGAATTTCGACTTTACCATCTTCGTAAACGCGCTGGCCTTGAGATTGTGACTTCATCTGCTCTTCAAAGTTTTGGCTGACCTTTTTGATGGCATATCTACCCAAAATTGGTAAGAAGACCCTGACCAACATTCGAAACCCTAAAACTACCAAAACGATGATCGCTAAAACCTTCAAAAACATTATCGCGACAAGTATAGGTTTCTCTCGGAGTAGACCTTCTTAAAGTACTCGTCTTTAAGGTCTTTTATGAAGTAAATGGCTTCTCCGGTTGACTTCATTTCAGGCCCGAGCTCCTTTGAAACATTTGGGAATTTGTCAAATGAGAAGACTGGAAGTTTGATGGCGTATCCCTCTTTATGAGGCTTAAAATCAAAATCCTTTACTTTCTTCTCACCCAACATGACTTTGGTAGCGTAGTTGACGTAGGGTTCTCGGTAAGCCTTGGCGATGAATGGAACTGTTCGAGATGCTCTTGGATTCGCTTCTATTACATAGACTTTGTCATCCTTCACCGCGAATTGTATGTTAATCAAGCCTACAGTTCTTAACTCGACAGCAATCTTCCTGGTGTATTCTTCAATTTGTCGAATTGCGTTTTCACTCAAATCGAAAGCAGGGAGAACAGCGCTTGAGTCACCGGAGTGAATTCCTGCAGGTTCAATGTGTTCCATTATGCCGATGATGTAGGTATCCTCACCATCACATATGGCATCAGCTTCGGCTTCGATGGCACCTTCAAGGAAATGATCAAGAAGAACTCGATTGTCAGGCATGTCGCGGAATATGTTCACTACGTGTTTTTCCAGTTCATCCTCATTGATCACGATCTTCATACCCTGTCCTCCCAAAACATAACTTGGACGGACGAGAAGGGGATACCCCAGCTTTCGACTCAACTCAATAGCTTCTTCGGCAGTTTCAACCGCTCCGTATTCCGGATAAGGAATGCCAAGTGATTTTAGCGTGTCGGAGAAACGACCGCGGTCTTCTGCCAAGTCCAATGCTTCATAGCTTGTTCCGATCACGTTGATGCCATATCGGTCAAGTTTTTCAGCAAGCTTTAGCGCGGTTTGACCACCTAGTTGAACAATAACTCCCAGCGGCTGTTCGTGCTCAATAATGTCATAAATGTGTTCCCAGAAAACAGGCTCAAAGTAGAGCTTGTCAGCGGTGTCAAAATCCGTAGAAACCGTTTCAGGGTTGCAGTTGATCATAATTGTCTCATAACCGCACTCCTTTGCTGCCAACACTCCATGTACGCAGCAATAGTCGAACTCAATACCTTGACCAATTCGGTTTGGTCCTGATCCTAATACGACAATCTTCTTTTTGTCAGACTTAGCACTCTCATTTTCACCTTCGAATGATGAGTAGTAATATGGTGTTTGAGCTGGAAATTCTGCAGCGCAAGTATCCACGAGTTTATAGACACGCTTAATCCCCATTTCCATTCGCTTTGCGCGAACCTGACTTTCGAGACAGTTCATAACGTGCGCAATTTGGCGGTCAGCATACCCTCGCTGCTTGGCATCCCAGAGCAATTCTCTTGGAATGCTCTCAATACTGTGCTTTTCGATTTGACGTTCAATGCTAATCAGCTCATCGATCTGGTGTAAAAACCAGGGATCGATCTTGGTTTTTTCGTTGATTGTTTTGAACGGAATACCAAGCTTTATAGCATCATAGATATGAAACAATCGATTCCAACTAGGGTGCGACAAACTTTCAATGATCTTGTCTTGATCCTTCAATTCCTTGCCATCAGCGCCCAAACCGTTTCTTCGGATTTCCAGTGACTGACATGCTTTTTGCAATGCCTCTTGAAATGACCGGCCAATGCCCATCACTTCACCTACTGACTTCATTTGAAGCCCCAATTCGCGTTCTGCTCCTTTGAATTTGTCAAAGTTCCAGCGTGGGATCTTTACAATGACGTAATCTAGTGTTGGCTCAAAGAATGCTGAAGTATTACCAGTAATCTGGTTTTTCAGCTCATCAAGGTTGTAACCGATGGCAAGCTTCGCTGCCACTTTCGCAATTGGATAACCAGTAGCCTTTGATGCTAGTGCTGATGAACGGCTTACGCGAGGATTGATCTCAATCGCAATGATGTCTTCAGCATTGTCAGGACTTACCGCAAACTGAACGTTACAACCACCCGCGAAATCACCAATGGAGCGCATCATTTTGATGGCCATGTCGCGCATCTTTTGATATGTTTTATCGCTGAGTGTCATTGCCGGGGCCACCGTAATTGAGTCTCCGGTATGAATTCCCATCGGGTCCATGTTCTCCACTGAGCAGATAATCACCACGTTGTCATTGTTGTCTCGCAGCAATTCCAACTCGAATTCCTTCCAGCCGATAACCGCTTTGTCGATCATCACCTCGTGAATTGGAGAGGCATGCAGACCACGCTCCAGTAACTTGTCGAAGTCTTCCCTTTTATGAACAAAAGATGCTCCCGTGCCTCCAAGTGTAAACGAGGGTCGAATAACTAATGGAAACCCAAATTCTTGGGCTAATTCCTTTCCTTCCAAAAACGAACGAGCAATTCCTGAAGGTGCGTATCCGATCTCTATTTTATCAAGTAAGTTTCTAAACTTTTCACGGTCTTCGGTAATCTCAATCGCATCGATATCAACACCGATCATTCGAACACCAAATTCTTCCCAAATGCCATCCTTGTCACACTCAATGGCCAGGTTCAATGCAGTCTGTCCTCCCATGGTGGGTAACACAGCGTCAATTTGAGGATGCTCCTGAAGTATTTTTCTGATCGATTTTGGCTCCAACGGAAGCAGATAAACATTGTCCGCAGTGACCGGATCGGTCATGATCGTTGCGGGATTACTGTTGATCAGCGTAACTTCGATTCCTTCTTCACGAAGCGATTTAGATGCTTGTGATCCACTGTAGTCAAACTCGCAGGCTTGGCCAATGATGATCGGTCCGCTCCCGATGATGAGAACGGATTTTATGCTATTGTCTTTCGGCATTCTTGGGTGGGAAAATTACAATTGGTCAAATTGCGGGCGAAGGTATGTTCTGCGGATGGAATATTTGCCCCGTTTTGATAACCTGTGGATTACTTCGAAAACCTGTTGAAAACGCACCCGCTCAATTCGTAAGAATCATTGACCGCTCATACAAAACCAAATAAGTGAATGTGCAAATTGTGCTTCATTCGCATTGACTAATGAAAAACCTTCTGACCATCCTTCACATCGATTGGCGAGAATCGCTTCGCTCCCCCCTTTGGAGCCGAAAGCTGTTGATCAACATTTTCATGGGAGCCGGCTTTCTTTATTTGGCCGGAATATTCGTTGCCCTTGGAGTGGCATTAGATGATATACTCCTAAAGGTTCCGATGGACGGGATTGACTATAATACCTATGGGCCAAGTTTTGTGCTCAGGAGACTCGACAGTTTTTTACTCTACTATTTCTTCTTCGACTTTGTTCTGCGTTACTTCATGCAAAAGCTACCGGCAATGTCCATCAGGCCATACCTGCACTTGCCTATAAAGCGTTCATCCCTGGTGAATTTCCTTTTGGTCAAAACGGTGTGGAGTCCATTTAATCTATTTCACTTCTTGATTTTCATTCCATTCATGTTCGAGGTGTTCAACAACCTTGACTTCGCGCCCGCATTGGGATGGTCCGTTGGTTTTGTCGCGATCGTTTACGCTAACAATTTTGGGTTGAACTACTTGAAACGAACCTCTGAAGTTGACACCCGAGTTTACTTGGCCTTGCTCGGAACCTTGGTCATTGTCCTCGGGTTGGACTGGTTTGACCTGGTCGATTTCCAGTCTGTTTCGGGACTAATTTTCAATCAACTCTTTCTTCAACCTTGGGCCATGATGGTGCCGATTATTGTAGCTGCGGGTTGCTATTGGATCAACTACAACTACTTGAGGCACAATATGTACCTCAGTCGCATTTCAAAATCGAAGACGAGTGAAATATCTTACGTAGGTTCAGGTATTCTGTCCCGATTTGGATTGATTGGAAGGTTGACAGAACTGGAGTTCAAATTCATTTGGAGAAACAAGCGTCCTCGTTCCGTGTTGTTACTTACGATCTTGTTCTTAGGGTACGGCCTCATCGTATTTCCAAATCCGGATTATGCCGGTAACACGCTGATGTACATCCTGTTCAGCATCATCATTACGGGAATGTTCATGTTGAATTACGGTCAGTACTTGCTCGGCTGGGAAGGCGGTCACTTCGATCATATACTGACGAGGAATGTTTCCTTCAAAAACTACTACATGAGCAAGTTTCTGCTTTTCGTATTGATAAGCATGGCTGCCATGATCCTCAGTATTCCCTATGCGTATTTTGGGTGGGAAGTCCTGTTTGTGTTATTCTGCGTGTTTCTGTTTAACATGGGGGTCAATAGCCACATAGTGATGTTCTTCGGATCGCTGAATCCCAAGAAAGTGGACTTGACGCAACGAACGGCCTTTAACATGCAAGGTGCAGGTGCAGCTCAGTTTTTGGTGGCCATTCCAATTCTAGGTTTTCCATTAGCGCTTTATGGGCTTGGAATCCTTCTTTGGGGATCAACAGGCGCGGTGATTTTGCTCGGTGTGGTCGGATTAGCAGGATTGGCCGGAACGCGTTTTTGGATATCGCTGCTTGCCGCTTGGCTCAAGCGTCAGCGTCATGAAATTTCATCTGATTTTAGAAATCAATAACTATGGAAGTAAAGATTGAAAACCTCGAAAAACGCTATGGAAGTTATGTGGCTGTCGGCATCGATAACCTTAGTATTCCTTCCGGGCAGAGTTTCGGACTGGTGGGGAACAACGGAGCTGGTAAAACAACATTATTTCGCTGCCTTCTAGACTTGATCGAGCCTGACAGTGGTTTTGTTTCAATTGATGGACAGCCGACTAATTCAGGCGAGGATTGGAAGCACAACACAGGAAGTTATTTGGATGAGAACTTTCTAGTAGGCCACTTGCTGCCGGAGGAATACTTTGACTTCATTGCATCCATTCATGGAATCAGTGAGTCGGATTTGAAGGCGAAGCTGGCTGAGTTTGAATCGCTGTTTAATGGCGAAATATTGGGAAACAAGAAACTGATTCGTGACCTCAGCAAGGGCAATCAGAAAAAAGTCGGAATAGCGGCTGCGCTTCTATTTGATCCTAAAGTTTTGGTCTTGGACGAGCCTTTTGCCAACCTTGATCCATCTACACAGATTCGCTTGAAGGAACTGCTTAAAAAGCTGAAGTCAGATCGAGGAGTGACAATGCTGATCAGCAGTCACGACTTGAACCACGTCACCGAAGTGTGCGAACGAATCGTGTTGCTTGAAAAGGGTAAAGTCATTAACGACATTCAAACCTCTTCGGCTACGTTGCGAGAATTGGAAAACTACTTTGCAGGAGTGAGGAGCGAATCGGAAGCTTAGACGTCCACAGGCGAACTGACAAAGCGATAACCCACACCTCGAATACTATCAAAGTGAATCGGTTTTCGCTGGTCTCGCTCAAAATGCTTCCTGAACGTGACGATGAAATTGTCGATGGTGCGCGAACTTGGATAAACATCCATACCCCAAACGAGGTCAAGAATCTCATCTCGGCTTACGGTTTCTCCATCTCTTTCGCATAATAGGCGAAGGATCATAACTTCCTTTTTACCTAAGTCAATGGTTTTGCCATCGAACGTTCGCGCTTGATGCTTTTCAAAGTAGAGTGTGTTCCCACCAAATTCAAATTCAGTCAATCCCACTTTGGATTCGTTATCAGAACGTTCCAACAGACGCTGAACCCTAAGCAGTAATTCCTCTAGATCGAAGGGTTTCACTAAGTAGTCATCGCCACCAATTTTAAGCCCCATTACCCGATCTTGAGCAGAATTTTTTGCCGTCAAAAAGAGGATCGGAACTTTTCGGTTTTCCAATCGAATCGCTCGACACACTGCAAATCCATCCATTTGCGGAAGCATGACATCCAACAAAATCAAGTCAAATCTACCCTGATGAAATTTATCAAGCGCTTCCTTTCCGTTGATGGCCGAGATCACAGAATGACCTTCTAACTCAAGGTTCAATTTCACTACCTCAAGCAGTTGCTCTTCATCTTCCACCAATAGGATTCGCTTGGCCATGGCGCGAATTTATGCTTTAGCCTCAAGCTTGCCTTGTGAAACATGTTTGAATGAGCACCGTAGATTGTTTGCAATGAACATCCAATATGTCTTATAATTGAAACATGAAGACAACCTACCTAAGTATCGTCAGCGCCTTCGTTTCCCTGGTCGCTGTTTCCCAAACCGCTCAAACATATAAAGGACCATATTCCACGGGCTTTGCTGAATACACATACACCGAAAACGCGCAGCTGCAGCGCTTGATGAACGGGCGATTTTCTTTTGCGGATACGATTACCGTTGAAGGTCGAGGAGAGTGTGATTTTAAGATGAGCGGTGGGTTTCGTGATGACAAGAAAATGGGGCCATGGGTAGCCTCCGTGAAAGCGTTAGACAACTCGAGCAATGAGACGGTTACTGGACCGTATTTAAACGGTCAAAAATCAGGTTTGTGGACACACCGATTAACAGTTGGTGAGGTGGACATAAAAACGGCTAGTGCGTCATTTAATCGAGGTATTTTCAAGGCTGCTTTTGCCTATCACTATGGTCCAACAGAACCCATCGCTGATCATAAGGTGTTGGACGTGACTGGAAGTTTTGACGACAAAGGAAAGTTTGACGGAGAGTGGAAGGTTTCATATGCTGATATGAACGGAGCACAATTCGAAGATGTTCTTCGGTTTCAACACGGAGTAATGACGTTTCGAGTGAAGCGAGCTGTTGACTCAGGCAAGGAACTCGAACGATTTGAAGATGACAAGCTGGCGACAGCATTCTTCGCCAACATGAACAAGTTAGATTCAAGTTCAATTGTGGATGATAAGAAATACGGCATTCGAGCAAAAGCAACGAAGCATGAAATCATTGTTCCCCTGATGAAGGCGTGGATCGAAACGGATAAGCCGATGCTGGGAAATACCTATGCGGCATCTATCCCGACAGCGATTATTAACAAAGGCGAAGTGGCGGATCCTGCTTATTTGATGGCGGAGGCGGAGATCATTGATTGGAAAGAAACGCCAAAAGGAAAGGCCGAGTGGGAAGAGCAGCAAAGAATATTGAAGGAATATAACGCTAAGATCAAAGAGGCTGATGCAGCTTTAGCTGGCAAGCAATTGGAAGAGTCTCTCCGTTTGTATCGACTCGCTTCTACTATTAAGAAAGACGAAACCTATCCGGGTGAGCAAGTGAAGGTAGTGGAAGACATGATCAAGGTTCGAAACCGCAGAAACAAGCTGGTGGAATCGGTGAACGAAAAGGCGGAGAAGTGGGATAGCGAAAACAAGAAAATCATGGCGAACGAGGAATTTGCCAAGAAACAGAAGCACCTATTCGAGGCTTATGGCTTGGGTTATGACTACCTGAATCGAAAGCTTAGAGGTGATCACTCCAAAGTTCAGTCGAACATCTCAAACAACCTGATCGACAACATTGAGATATCGGAGCTCGAAGCCTATGAATCAGACTTAGTTTCCGCATTGAGCTTCCAAACCAAAACTACGGGCTGGATAGGTAAAGAATCAAAGGATTTGGAGAAAGAGCTTAAGAAGCTCGAGACTCCGAAGGAGATTGTGGAGCGGTTGGATAAATGATCAGACCTGATTTGATCGACTAACCAAATCACAAGAACCAACGTCCATTGGGTTAACAAAACCTTACGACTATGGTCAAGATGCGAAGTAGCCTGTGGATAGTTTTGGCTCTTCCATTCATACACTCATGTCACCAAACCCCAACTGCCTGTTTTGATATTTTACCGAATGAACCCATAAAGGGCGAAACAGTTATGTTTTTCAACTGTTCGGATCATGACAAAGGTTATACTTTGGTTTATGGAGATGGCACGGCCGAGGAGGGAGGTAAATCACACATTTATGATCGAGCCGGGGTGTTTTACCCTGAAATTCGAGTAGAAAATGGTGACAAAGAGGATGAATTGTCAACGGAGCTTCGAGTGGCCAAGATTGGCCTAAAATCGATTAGGGTCAATTCATTCAAGATTGACGGAAAGCAATTGAGTTATGGCTTGAAATACGTCAAGTTGACATCCGATAGTTCAGTGATTGCCAGTGGCTCTGCGATTCGCAAAGGGCGATTTCTCTCTATAGCTGGCCCCGTGTCTGAGGATACAATTTCTCACAGGGATGTCACTCCTATGTCTGAGTTGGTCATGAATGTTGGATACTATCAATTAGTGATCGACAGCTCTTCCGATCGCATAGTCGCAGAAGAGGTCAATATGCAGTTGCTGCCGGCATTCCCCGTTGATTTGAGATCGAACGAAGTTTACACCGACTTCAAATTTGTCTCCGAACAATACGAAATGTCCGTTGACATGGAGTTTGGTCGGTTATACTTTGAACCGGCTGGTATTTACCCGAATTGAAAAGATGAGAACATTTCGACTTTATATGATCTCAGCAGTATGGCTCATGGCCAATGTGACTTTCGGGCAAAGCTGGCAGCCGTTGGTGCTCAACTCAGGACAGCTTTACATGTCGGAATCCACCATTGCAACACCTGAACCAATGGTTAGTTTCAGATCGGGAGAGCTTCTTCCAATGGAAATTTCCAGAATCGAGGAAAACTTGACTGATACCCTCTTGTGGCCACTCACGATGAATGGCTGTGACATACGAGACAAGAATTCATCATGTTTTCAAGAAGGACACAGCGGAACGTGCTCCGATACTTTTTCCTGGGCTGGTTTTCCGCTGATCAAGAATGCCGCTGGGTGGAGGTTTGTAAACCACCGAGATGATACCATTCGTTTTCTAAATGGCTTGCCACAATTCGACACGATATTGATTCAGAATGATACTGCTTATATGATTCACAAAGTGTCAGTCGAAGAAGCTACTCTTTTTGGAATTCAGGATTCGATCATTACATACACTATAAGTGCATATGTTGACTCAATTGCGCTCGCTTCTAATAAGTGGCAAAATGATACGTTGACCCTCAGCAAATCGTATGGATTTGTTCGAATGCCATCGTGGTATTTATTTCCTGGATATGAAGCTTGGTTCAATTTGTCCGAATACAATTTACACACGGATATTTCCTTCAATGGAGTCTATTCGTATCAGGTTGGGGACATCATGCACCAGGAACTCGAATGGGTAGATGGGGGACAGGGAGGTGATTCATATAAAAAGAAAGAGCTCAGGCAGTGCGTTGTTTCGGAAATCGAAGAAGGAGAGTTCAATCGCTTCAAACTAGACTGCGTGGTTGAAAAAACAATCACTCAGTATTTGAGCAAAGGCGATGGTTCATTGCCTGACACGACTTGGACGACCGTTTCTCAAAGTGACTACTGGCTGGCGCATTCGTCTTCATCCATTTATGGGAACTGGGACTCGGAAGCCTTGTATTATTTTGAACCAGTGAATATCAAGAAGAGCACAGCGCTTTCGAATAGTGTTGATAGCCTATTGGTTCATTGGGAAGATTTTGACCACGGTGATTACTCCGATTCGATCTGTCCTCTTGTGCAGAGTGTTTTTGAAGGACGCTTTGGATCACAAATGACCATCCTTGCGGGAATAGGGGAAAAGAATAACTCTAAATGGGAGTTTAGTGGGTTTCCCGTTACATGGTATCAGACTCGCAGCCGAAAACTGCTCTATTACAAAGGTCAAAATGCAGAGTATGGTAAGCCATCAGCACCTATCGGGATAGATGAAATAAATGAACACGACATTATGGTAAGCCCGAACCCAACGACTGGTCTGCTGAGAATTCATACGACTGGGATAATAGGTCGGGTTGAGCTTTATAACCTTTCAGGTCAACGGTTGCGGGAGAATAGTTGGATCATCGATGAAACAGGTCAAATTGATCTTGGGACTCTGTCTATGGGAGTTTATTTTATTTCAATCATTACGGATCAAGGAGAGTACTCGGAAAAAATAGTGAAGCAAGACTGATAGTCACTTCCCCGGCTTCAAATCCACATACTTTTCCACCTGTGACCAAAATCCTGGATAGGACTTCGAAACCACCATAGGGTCGAGAATGGTAAGTTCGTTCACTACTAGGCTCAAGCAAGCGGCCGACATTGCCATTCTATGATCTGAATATGTTTCAATCGGTTCAATTGACTCAGGTCGTTGGGTAGGTTCTATTTCCATGGAATGACCCATTACGCGGCAAAAGGTTCCCAGTTTCGCAAGTTCATTTTGCAAGGCAGAAATACGGTCGGTCTCTTTCAAACGGAGGTTGTCGAGGCCGTTGAACATGAACTTGATTTGCGAAGCAGCTGCTGCAAATGCTGCGGGCTGCACCAAGTCGGGATGGTTCCTGAAGTTCCATTCGATGTGCTCTTGTTTCGATCCGCCTTTCGTGACTTCTAAGCCAGCTTCTGTAAACTGACCTTTTATTCCAAATTGAGCGAACAAGTCCAGCGCGGCCCTGTCCCCTTGAATGCTTTTATCAGTTAGGTTTTTCAGCACCAAATTGGATTTACGTGCCAGCGATGCAAAAGCCATCCAAAACGCGGCTGCGCTCCAATCTTGCTCTACGTAGTATCCATTTGAACGATATCTGCCGGGCTTGATTTCAATGCGATCGCTTTCGATTTTTACCTGAGCCCCACAGCTTTCCATCAATGACTGGGTCATTTTGATGTAAGGCCGACTTAGCGAGTCGCCTTGGATTTCAATGATCAAAGGTTGGGGCAGGGTAGGGCCGACCAGCATGAGCGCTGTGATGAATTGACTACTGATATTGCCGGCTACTTTCACCGTTCCGCCCTGAAGTCTGCGTCCTTCAATGTGCAACGGAGGATATCCTTCTTTTTCCAAATAAGTGATGGAAGCTCCCAAATCGCGCAAAGCGTCTACCAGAATTTTGATGGGGCGCTCTTTCATGCGATCCGAACCTGTCAATATTTTTTCTCCGGGTTGAGAAGCATAATACGCTGTCAGAAAGCGCATAGCGGTTCCTGCCGGACCGACATCGGTGATGAGGTCGTTTCGCTCCAACGCTTGTTGCATGATGATCGTGTCATCAGCTTTGCTGAGATTTTCGATCTTAAACGGCTTCTGGGCTAAAGCCTGAATGATTAGAACCCTATTGCTGATACTCTTCGATGCCGGCAAGTCTATGCTGCCTTTCAGGGAGTGGGTTTTGGCTCGTAGGGTAAATTTCATGCAGCGAATTGCCTTTGGGCAAAGTCAACGGCTTCGAAGATTTGCACTTCACTCACCTCAACTTTGACCTTAGGTTCACCAATATTAGCAATCAGCGAGCATCTTATTTTTCCTCCGGAGTTCTTTTTGTCGCTTTGCGCGTGTTTTACAATCGATTCAGCATGAATGCGATTTGAAATCGCAAAAATCGATCGGATGTAAGCGGAGATTTGTTTCAAATTTCGCTCTGATAGCGCTCGCAATTTCACAGAAAGGTAGGCCTCGGCAACCATTCCAAAGGCAATGGCTTCTCCGTGTAACAATGGAAGGTTTTGTAGGTGAGACTCAGTTTCTAAGGCATGGCCAACGGTGTGGCCAAAGTTGAGGGCATGACGCTCATTGAGGTCATTGGGATCCGATTGAACAATCTTCAGTTTGATCTGTGCGCTCTGATCAATAATTCGCTGATCTTTTGCGTATGATTTCCAATTACCGGTGATCAATTCGCTCCAGAGTTTTGGATCCGCAATGAGTGCGTGTTTTATTGTTTCAGCAAAACCGCTTCGCAGTTGATTTTCAGGAAGTGTATTTAGAAAGTGCGCATCAATCAATACTGCCACAGCAGGGTAGAAGGTGCCGATCTGGTTTTTAACATCCAGCAGGTTTATTCCTGTTTTACCACCCAAAGCAGCATCACACATGGCGAGATTCGTGGTGGGAACATTGATTAATCGAATCCCGCGCTTAAATGTGCTGGCAGCAAATCCGCTTAAGTCGCTCACTTGGCCGCCTCCCAATGAAATGAGAATCGAATCGCGGTCAATGCCTAACTCTAACATACGCTGCCAGATGAATTGGCATTGCGTCAAATCCTTGTGTGATTCACCTGCCTGTATTTGCAACACGATCGGATTTATATCCGTCAAATAGTTCTTTTGAAAATAGGGTAGGCAATGAATTGAAGTGTTTTCGTCACAAATGACAACCCAGCTGGACACTGCTCCCAAGCGGGCGCGTAATTCCGACCATTGTTCCGGATAGATTAGATTGTAGTGTTCATTCACAGGAACAGCTTTTAGGGTTGGTCATATCCCTCATCGCGAGCAATTTCCTGCGCTTTTTATCCCATTCGATTTCGGCTTCAAGCCTCAACTCATCCTCTGAGAGTGATATCAAATAAATGTATGGATTTCCACCCGGATTCAAACTCTTTGTTTTTGAATTTGTCCAAAGTGAGCTTAGCTGGTCATCGGTTAATCCGAGACACTCCTGATAACAATGCAATGTTTTTCCGTCCAGAAATATTGAATCCAATCGAATGTCTTCTAGTATGCGTTGCTCAGGTGTCCAAATGTCCATGTCGCGTGAATCATCACGCCAAAACATGATGACCACAATGATCAGTCCGATGCCAAAACCTGTGAAGTATATTCTAAGCCTTCTGAACACTTATTCTTCCTTAATGTCCTTGGTGATTGTGTTCCAAAGCAAGTCCTTGAGTTGATCAAGATTTTCGTTGGTCACCGATGAAATGAACAAATGCGGCAGTCCTTTAGGGAATGTTTTTGCCACTTCCTTTCTCAATTCCGCATCCAGCATGTCCGATTTTGAAATTACCACAACCCGATCTTTATGCATGAGCTCGGGATTGTATTGTTCCAACTCGTTTTCAAGAATATGATACTCTTTCAAGTGGTCCTCGCTATCGGCAGGAATCAAAAACAGCAACACTGAGTTACGCTCAATGTGTCTCAAAAATCGATGCCCAAGTCCCCTTCCTTCACTGGCGCCCTCAATGATTCCGGGGATGTCGGCCATGACGAAAGAGCGTTCATCGCGATACGGAACAATTCCCAGATTCGGTACTAATGTGGTAAAGGCATAATCGGCAATTTCCGGCTTTGCAGCAGTGACTGAACTCAACAGTGTTGACTTACCCGCATTCGGAAAACCCACCAAACCTACATCTGCCAGCACCTTTAGTTCAAGGATGTACCAACCTTCTTTTCCCGGAATACCCGGTTGCGCATAGCGTGGTGTTTGCTGCGTAGAATTCTTGAAATGCCAATTTCCGAGGCCGCCCTGTCCACCCACAGCCAACACAATTTCTTGCCCGTTTTCTGTCAGCTCAAACAATTGATCTCCGGTTTCAGCATCGCGCGCTACGGTTCCAAGCGGAACCTCTAGTATCACATCTTTTCCGCTGGTACCCGTGCTTCTTTGTTTTCCACCCCCTTGACCGGAATCGGCCTTGATGTGTTTTCGATATTTCAGGTGAAGAAGTGTCCACAGTTGTTCGTTAGCTCTGAGGATAATATGTCCGCCACGTCCGCCATCGCCTCCATCAGGCCCGCCTTTCTCAACGAATTTCTCTCTACGGAAATGCACAAATCCTGGCCCGCCATTGCCGCTGGCGCAAAAGATTTTTACATAGTCAACAAAGTTGCTACCTTGTTCTTTTCTGTTTTTTGACACGCTAAAATGAACCTATGGTTAGGCGTATTGCTCAATGGCTCCGCAAAGTCGATTGAATATTTCATCGATGGTTCCAACACCATCCACTTCGCTCAATTTTCCTTGCTGTTGGTAAAAGTCTTTTAATGGAGCGGTTTCTCGATGATAAACACCCAGTCTGTTTCTGATCACATCTTCATTTGTGTCATCAGCTCTGCCGCTTGTTTTGCCTCGGTTTAATAATCTGGATACTAATTCATCTTCTGGAACGCTCATGCTGAGACAAGATGTTATGGACGTTCTGTTTTCACTCAATAGCTTGTCAAGTGCTTCAGCTTGAGGAGATGTTCTTGGGAAGCCGTCAAAAATGAACCCATTTGCGCTCGGATTTTCTTCCACCTTCTGTCGAAGCATGTCCACTGTTATTTCATCAGGAACCAATTCACCACGATCGATGATCGCCTTGGCTTTCATTCCCAGTTCAGTGCCGTTTTTGATGTTGGCACGGAACAAGTCGCCTGTAGAAATGTGAACCAAGTCATATTTTTTGAGCAGAAGTTCGCTCTGTGTGCCCTTGCCGGCACCTGGAGGTCCGAATATGACAATGTTGATCATTTATTTTTCGTTTAAAATGTAAACCTCGGGGATGTTTCGGCCATAACCATTGTAGTCGAGTCCGTATCCGAGAAGAAACTTGTTTTCGACTTCAAAGCAAACATAGTCAATCGGGTGAGAGTGCAAATAAGCATCTCGCTTGAACAATAGTGTGCAAACCTTGATGGACTTAGGGTCATACTTTCCGAGAAACTGAAACAAGGCATCGAGCGTGTTGCCCGTGTCAATAATGTCTTCTACGATTACAACATCCCTTCCTTTAATTGGGAGTTCGCCTGCTTCATGAAATTTGACAACCCCAGTCGTCTCCATTCCCAAGTAAGAAGCGGCCTTCACAAAACCAATTTCGCAATGCGCATTGAACTGCTTCATCAGGTCTGAAAAGAACATGAATGAACCATTCAAAACACCTAGAAAAAATGGGTCTTTATCGGAATGGCTTACTATGAGTTCTCGTCCAATCCGTTCCACGGCTTCCTCTATTTGGTC
Source organism: Flavobacteriales bacterium (assembly GCA_041391765.1). Lineage (GTDB taxonomy): Bacteria > Bacteroidota > Bacteroidia > Flavobacteriales_G > Salibacteraceae > SHAN690. The sequence continues at coordinate 104,419 of JAWKNJ010000016.1, forward strand.
GCGGTTGATGTAAGGACGAAATTGCTTGTCTCGGACAGTTATCATAGCCTAAGGTGGCACAAAGGTAGAATTTGGCGTTGCTCTTTCCTGCACTTATGAACATGATGGACCTTCTTTTTTCAGCTGGAATATCTTCGCGGAATGAAAATTGGAATCATTGGTGGAGGACAGTTAGGACGCATGTTTATTCAAAATGGATTGAACTACGGACACGAGTTCCTAGTGTTAGATCCTGACCCTGAGGCTCCTTGTAGTTCCATTTCACATGAGTTTGTGTGTGCCGATCGCAATGATGAAGAGGCGGTCTACAATCTTGGAAAGCGCTGTGACGTAGTGACCATTGAGATTGAAAATGTCTCTATTTCAGCCTTGAAGCGATTGCGCAATGAAGGAATAAAAGTTTACCCGCAACCCGAAATTCTGGAGATGATTCGCGACAAAGGATTGCAGAAGCAATTCTATCGAGATCACGGGCTTCCAACGGCAGACTTTGCGTTGGTCAACGGGAAGGAGGATATCCATAATCATCTTGGCTTGTTACCCGTGATGCAAAAGATGCGTGTAGGTGGTTATGATGGAAAAGGCGTCACTCCGCTTAAGTCCACGGATGACCTTAATGCGGCATTCGATGCACCTTCCGTGTTGGAACAGTGGGTGGAAAATGCCTTGGAAATTGCCGTTTTGGTTGCCAGAAATGAAAGTGGAGAAGTAAAGTCATTTCCCGTGGTTGAATTGGTGTTTAACCCAGAAGCTAACTTGGTGGATTATCTCGTTAGCCCTGCAAGAGTGGATGTGGAAGTAGAATCCAAGGCGCGAACCCTAGCAGAAGATTTGATCAAGAGGATGGAAATGGTTGGTTTGCTTGCCGTGGAAATGTTTTTGACGCAGGATGGTCAGGTATTGATCAACGAAATTGCCCCAAGACCGCACAATAGTGGGCATCACACCATCGAAGCATGCTTCACAAGTCAATATGATCAGCATTTAAGAGCCATTTTGAACTGGCCGCTTGGTAATACAGTGTTGCGCAGTGCGGCTGCAATGATCAACTTATTAGGGGAAAAGGGCTTTGAAGGACCGGTGAAATACCAAGGTTTGGAAGACGCGATCAATGAACCCGGTGTTTATCCTCACATCTATGGCAAGGCGCTGACCAAGAGCTTTAGAAAAATGGGACACGTCACCGTGTTAGACAACACTTCGGATGAGGCACTTCACAAAGCCAGACGCACCAAGGAGATAATCAAGGTGGTTTCGTAAATCCTTTGCGCTCTTTGCGAAAGTCTCAGTGTTCTTTGCGGTAAGAGCTTAACCGCAAAGGGCGCCAAGTAATCGCTAAGATCGCAGAGTAGAATGGTTTTTGGCTCGATCTCTTCATCATCAAATCAACTTATCACCCAATCTGCATTACCTTAGCCGCATGGTAAATAACCCTTTGGTAGGCATCATCATGGGAAGTAAAAGTGACCTTCCGGTGATGCAGGCAGCAGCAGATATGTTGAGTGAATTTGGAATTCCCTATGAAATGGATATCGTCTCTGCACATCGCACACCAGAGAAAATGATGCATTATGCGAAAACCGCGCATGAGCGAGGTTTGAAAGTCGTCATTGCGGGTGCCGGAGGAGCTGCTCATTTACCGGGTATGGTTGCCTCCGTTACTCCATTACCTGTTATCGGAGTTCCGGTAAAATCCTCCAATTCCATAGATGGTTGGGATTCTGTGCTTAGTATACTTCAAATGCCTGGAGGTGTTCCGGTGGCCACTGTTGCACTTGACGGAGCCAAGAATGCGGGAATTCTCGCTACACAGATCATAGGTGCGTCTTCACCTGATATTATGGCCAAGCTGATCAACTACAAGGCTGATTTGAAAGCGAAGGTGGAAGATATGTCGAGAGAGGTTAGAAAGTGAACAACGTGAGAGTCTAGTTAAGCGTCTTGTTATATAATGTCTGAAAAGTTACTCCCTCGATTATTGTTGTGCATGTTGTTGTTCATTTCAGCCTTAGGGCTGAAAGCCCAATTAACGGTTCAAAATGCACAAACTTCAAGCAATTGGGCTGATTTTTATGTTCAGAATGTATTGCTTGGAACTGGAGTTTCAGCGTTCAACGTTCAGTTCACAGGCGATTCTGTGCAGATTGCGGAATTTTGGTCTTCAAATACATCGATTGACATACCGTGGGGAGTCGGATTGAGCTCTGGTAATGTAGAGGATAGTCCGGGACCCAATACCAGTACTGGTTTTACTTCAGCTGTTGGTGGCGGTTCTGACCCCGATCTTGTAACAATATCAGGGGTTTCGATTTACGATGCTGCAATCCTCGAGTTTGACTTTGTTCCTGCTGGAGATTCGCTAGGATTCAACTACGTATTTGCCAGTGAAGAATACAATGAATATGTAGGTGGCGGGGTTAACGATGCATTTGGTTTTTTCTTGAGCGGACCAGGCATTAGTGGAACATTTTCCAATGGTGCCGTCAACTTAGCAATAGTTCCGGGGACTGCTGTTCCTGTGAGTATCAATACCATCAATTTGGGATCCTATGGAACATATTACGTTAACAATGATACCCTTGGTCAAGGGACAATAGAATATGACGGGCTTACGGTTTTAATGCGCGCAGAGTACTCTGTCAACTGTGGTGATACATATCACATTAAATTAGCCATCGGAGACGGTGGAGACCCAGTTCTTGACTCGGGTGTTTTCCTTGAAGGTGGAAGTTTCAGTTCTAACATCATCGAGATTAACATTGCCTCGGTGAATGGGGATAGCACTATCAACGAAGGTTGCGGTTCTGCGGATATTCTTTTTTCTAGAGGTGATACTACCGACACTTCAATTTCATTTCTAGAGTTCGTTGGAACAGCCACTAATGGAGTAGACTTTAGTTTACTCCCGGATACCATTATGCTTCTTCCAGGGGTGTTTGATACCACCATTACTATTCTTCCATTTTATGACGGAATTGCGGAGGGAGTTGAGTACATAACCATTCGCGCACTTTCAATCAGCGTTTGCAATGACACGTTTATTTCCGAAGGCACACTCTACTTCTACGATGTGCCAGATCTTCATTTAGATATTACCCAAGATACCATACTCAACGGCTGTCCAATTGACAGCTTTGCTGTTCATTGTAACGTTATGAGTGGTGGACCACCTCCATATCATTACCAATGGAGCACTGGCGAAACCACGAGCTCAATAACAATTCCCATAGATCCAGATAAGTTGATTGATACGTTGATCGTTGAAGTTTCGGATAGCTGCCAGTTGTTCTCAACGTTCGATACGGTTATGATTCTGAAGTATTTTACGCCCAAACCGAGGGTTGACTTACTTGGAGACTCATTAGTGAATTGCTCAGGAGACACACTCCATTTAAAAGCTGTTGTAGGGTCAGGTGCACCGCCATATTCCTACGAGTGGCCAAATGGCGATACCACCTCTGGTTCAGTTGTTACTGTGAACGGAACCGAACTGATTATTGTGACAGTCACAGACACATGTGGTTGGCATGTTCCGGATTCGTTGCTGGTAGGCGTTAAACCATCCGAGAATTTTGTTGTTTCCGTAAATGATTTGAAAGATCCATGTCCGGGATTTGAAATTAAACTCACTGCAAAAGCTAGCGGTGGCGATGGACCGTATGTTTATGACTGGTCTCTCGATCCGGATTTTTTAGGGGAAGACAGCACTCAAGTCTTTATGATCAACGAGGATACTTCGATCCTGATCTGGGTGGAGGATTTCTGCAAGCGCATAACACTGGACACGATTGATATAAGCACCATCAAGTTTGATACACTTAAGGCGAGCTTGAGGAACGGATATGTGGCATGTCCGGGCTTGGACTTTGAAATGAAGCCTGTGGTCATCGGAGGGGTTGAGCCCTATGCATATAAGTGGGAATCTGGCGAGGACACAAGTACGGTAACCGGTGTATTCAAGAAGGATGTAGAGTTTCTTGTAACAGTCACTGATTTTTGCAAGAATCGAGACACAGCGCAGGCATTGGTTCAGGTGGAACAGCATTCAGCACTTTCGCTCTTTATCAATGGAGATGGAAGAATCTGCTATGGTGATGAAACAGATTTTTATGTTTCAGGAAGAGGCGGTGCGGGAGACTACACGTACGATTGGAGCTGGAAAAAGGCACCAGTTGGTGTGGAGAATGTTGAGGATCTTGGAGAAGGACACTTTTTGATTACGGGAACTCAGAACAATACTTACCTCTTCACAGTAGTTGACCGTTGTGGAACGTCTTTTACTGACTCAACAGAGATCATAATTGATCATTGTTTGTTTATTCCTAACGTAATCACTCCCAATGGTGATGGAAAAAATGATGCTTTCATTATCAAGAATATCGAAGCCTTCGGAGATGCTCACCTTAGGATATATAATCGTTGGGGAACAAAGGTTCTGGATGTGCAACCGTATTTGAATGATTGGGAACCGAACGACATTTCTGCGGGTACCTATTTCTACATCTTGCTTTCGGAGAGCTTCCCTGAAATTCGGGGAGACATGACCATCATCAAAGACTAGTATTTGACCGATTCCAAATCGAGGATTTGGATTGCTGACTTTAGTTCTCGTTCAGGGTCGTTGGAGCAAATTACCACAATTCTGTTTTGTCGCGTTTGATTCAGCGTGTTATTAAACCATGCTGTCCAAGTCGAGTCTAGGTTAGCACAAGGCTCGTCTAGCAACAAGACTTGGGAATCAGCGGCAATGGCCAGTGCAAGTTTTAGGCGTTGCAACATACCAGAACTGAGCTTTTGAAGCGACTTGTTTTGATGCGCTTCCAGTCCGCATAATGAGATTACGGTTTGACTATCCATTCCGGGTTGAAACGGCTTGAATTTTTCCTGAAGCACAACCGTTTCTTTGACCGTGAATTCGTGTGGTAGCTCCAAATATGGTGTAGCTATAGAGCAGTACTTGTAAATCTCTTCGACCGCTATCGAACCATTGTCATAGTTGATGGTTCCCTCGGTCGGGGTAACAAATCCGCTGATAATCTGAAGCAGAGTGGATTTTCCGCTTCCGTTATGTCCTGTTATTCCATAAATATTTCCAGATTGGAATGAGGTGCTTATTCCTCTGAAAATCCAATTGGTTTCGTAACGTTTGCCAATGTTATGAAGAGCAATCTCCATTAAGAACCTGTACCACGCATGATTCCTTTGTCGCTGGCCTTGATGAATTTGAGAATTTCTGAGCGAATCTCACTGTCACCAACATTGCATTCAATGGCTGCGACACCCTTGGCGGTATTCTCATTCATCACGTAAAGCAGGCGATAAATGTTTTCAACTTCGCGCACCTGCTCATCGTCAAAACCTCTTCTCCTCAAGCCAATACTGTTGATCCCAACATAACTGAGCGGCTCGCGGGCTGCCCTCACGTATGGTGGGACATTTTTTCGAACCAGCGAGCCTCCGGCAATGAAAGAGTGAGCACCAATGCGCACAAATTGTTGTACGGCAACCATACCTTCCAATATCGCAAAATCATCAATATTAATATGGCCAGCCAGGTTGACGCAATTGGCTAGAATTACATTGTTTCCTACGACACAGTCGTGCGCTATGTGAACATAAGCCATCAACAAACAGTTGCTGCCTACGGAAGTCTTCATGCGGTCCGTGGTGCCTTTATTCACGGTAACGCATTCTCGAATCGTGGTGTTGTCGCCAATCTCTGTGATGGTTTTTTCACCCGCGTATTTTAAATCCTGTGGGATGGCAGAAATGACTGCACCTGGGAATATTTTACAGTTTTTACCGATTCGCGCCCCATCCATGATGGTGACATTTGGACCTATCCAAGTGCCATCGCCAATTTCAACGTCTCCGTAAATGGTTGAGAACGGTTCGATTGTCACGTTCTCACCGATGCGCGCATCAGGATGAATGTTCGCTCTTAACTCGCTCATCGTTTCTGACCTTAATGATTTGAGCCATCAGCTCACCTTCTGATACCATTTGATTTCTGACGTATGCTTCACCTTTCATATTGACCATTCCGCGTCTCACGGGTCCAAGCAAAGAGAGCTTAAACACCAATGTGTCACCGGGAACAACCTTTCGCTTGAATTTCACCTTGTCAATTTTGACAAATAGAGTTTCATAGTTCCAAGGATCCTCAATCTGACTCATGATCAAAATGCCTCCCGTTTGAGCCATTGCTTCGATTTGAAGAACACCGGGCATGACCGGATTTCCAGGGAAATGTCCTTGAAAAAACTCTTCGTTCATGGTCACATTTTTTACGCCAACCACGTGATCTTCACCAATCTCAATGATCTTGTCAACCAACAAGAAGGGGTAGCGATGGGGCAACATGTCGGAAATCTCGGTGATGCCGAAAATCGAATCTGCGTTCAGATCAAATTGTGGTGCGCTGCGCTGCTCTTTTTTGATCAGATCTTTCAGGATTTTAGCGAAAGCCACATTTGTGGTATGACCTGGCCGAGCAGCCAAAATGTGACCTTGTATCGGCTTGCCAACCAGGGCGAGGTCGCCTACAATGTCCAAGAGCTTGTGCCGAGCGGGTTCGTTTTGGAAATTGAGTTTGACGTTGTTAAGTATCCCTATTCCAACGGATTGCAATTCTGAGCGATCACGACCAAATGCTGCGGCCAGTCGTTCGATTTCCTCATCCGAAAAATCGAGTGTGTCAACCATGACGATGGCATTGTCCACATCACCGCCTTTCACCAATCCTGCGTTCACCAATTGCATCAACTCCCGAAGGAAAACGAACGTTCTGCATCGGCTGAATTCGTCCTTAAACTCACTCAGCTTATACATACTAGCGTGCTGTGTCCCCAAAAGCGGAGAGCGATAGTCAACCATTACCGTTATGCGGTAATCCGGTGAAGGAACTGCGAGCATTTCAACCTCGCGCTCAGGGTCCTCAAACGTGATATTTTCCTTAAGAACAAAGAAGTCTTTGATCGCTTGCTGATCAACGATGCCTACGCTTTCGATGGCATCGACATACATTTTGGAACTACCATCGAGAATGGGAACTTCTGGTCCATCCAATTCGATCATTGCGTTGTCAATGCCCATTCCATACAGCGCAGCCAACAGGTGTTCTGTGGTGTGTACTTCCGCTCCGTTTGAAGATCCAAGCGTAGTGCCTCTACGGGTGTGGATGACGTTGTCTGCATCTGCTTTGACGGTCGGCTGTCCGTCCAAATCGGTTCTTTTAAAAACATACCAATGATCTTCCGGTGCAGGGTGTACCGTCATTTTGGTGTGCTTGCCTGTGTGCAATCCAACACCTTCAATGGTAAAAGACGATTTGAGTGTTTTTTGCTTTTCAGCCATGAGATTCTTGTTTCAGGTTCGATTCCAAATTATTCACCCGATCAGCCAATTCATCCAGCTTTCGGAAGTGAACGTATGCTTTTTTAAAGTCGCGGATTGGCATTGCTGGTGATCCCTGGTTCAATAGTTCCGAGATTTCGCTGTTGATGTTGTTGCCAATGCCTGATTGAGCAGCGATTTTAACTTCGTCCGCGATCACCAAATGGCCAACAATGCCCACTTGACCGCCAATCATGCAGTTTTTGCCAATTTTCGTTGATCCTGCAACGCCGGTTTGTGCTGCGATGACAGTGTTCTCGCCAATCTCAACGTTATGAGCAATTTGAATAAGGTTGTCCAATTTGACACCCTTTCGGATAATCGTACTTCCCAAAGTCGCCCTGTCAATGGTAGTGTTAGCACCAATTTCGACCTGATCCTCCACGATCACATTGCCAACGTGAACCACCTTTTGGTATTGATTTTCACTGTTTGGCGCAAAGCCAAAACCGTCACCACCAATGATGGCTCCCGGTTGAATCATGCAGTTACTTCCTATTACACAGTTGTGTCCTATGGAAACTCTGCTGTGGATGATGGACTCATCTCCGATTTTAACGTTGGAACCTATAAAGGCTTGGGCATGGATTTGAGCTCCATCTCCAATCTTGGCTCCGGCTTCGATGACCACCATCGGGCCGATATAGGCTTTTGGTGAAACACTGGCTGAGGAGTCGACAACTGCAGATGAGTGAATTCCTGGCGCAGGCTTAGTCATGTTGGAATAGGCTTCCAAAAGCTTTGCGAAAGCCATTCGAGCATCCTGCACGCGTACTAACGTCAGTGTGTTTGGAATTGCCTTTTCAGCAACAAAGTCGTTGGATACGATCGCAATAGAAGCCCCGGTGGAGTAGATGTATTCCGTGTAGGCGGGATTGGCCAAAAATGTCAGCGTTCCTTTCTTACCTTCCTCGATTTTCGAAAGGCCGGTCACCACTTCCTGTTCAGAACCTTCCACAGATCCTGATAGCAACTCTGCTATGATTTTGGCCGAAAACTCCATATAGTCAGCGATGGCGCAAAAGTACTACTTGGGGCTTGCGCTAAACCAAAAGTAATGGGCTATAATGGCCGTGTTGCTAACAGTTTTTGTAGTTATCAACAAACATCCTTAAGCATCAAATCCTGCGGGATAGTAGAGAAAGTGCTTTGTTTCAGCGGATTCCAAAGAGGTGAATCGGAATATGGTGGCTGCTTCGCGGATGTCTTTAGCAGTCCCGTCTTTAAACAACACCGTGATCCGTTCGTTTTCAGGATCGTAAGCCGTATTAGTCAATGATTTTTGGAAGATGAGATAGGCCGCATCATCGGCTTTCCAACCCAATTGGGCCGCCAGTTTAGCTCTCATGTCATTCAACGCTTCGCGCGACAATGGTGCGTCCAGTATTTTGATCTTGAGTAAATCGCGGTTTATCAATCGCTCACACATACTTCGAAGCACGACATTGTCTTCAAATGCCCACTGTTTCACGGCTGACATGACATCAAAATCATCCAGTTTTAAGAAGTGTGGGAGCCATTCCGCGCGATTCCCCTCGCTCAATTCGGAGTCCCTCGAAAGGAAGTAAAGCAGGCTTTCACTACCCGTTACTTTCTTGCCGCTTCGGATTAGCTCTCTGGACCGAAGCAGGATGTTCATCAGCAAAAATTCTGCGCTCACGACTGTTTTGTGCAGGTAGACTTGCCAATACATCAGCCTTCGGGCAAGCAAGAATTTCTCCAGTGAATAGATTCCTTTGGCTTCAACCGCGAGGTTGTCCTCATGAACCGTCATCATTTTGATGAGACGTTCAGAGCCAATCACACCTTCAGAAACTCCGGTGAAAAAGCTGTCGCGCTTCAAGTAATCCAGGCGATCTGTATCGAGCTGGCTGCTCACCAATTGATGCAAGAATTTGACAGGGTATTTTCCTGTATAGATTTCAATCGCTAATGACAGTTGACCATCGAATTCATCATTGAGCATGTTCATGATCATCAGGCTGATCTGCTCGTGATTCACACCTTTCACGATTGTGTTTTCCAAAGCGTGAGAAAAGGGGCCGTGCCCAATGTCGTGCAGCAGGATGGCAATCTTGGCACCACGTTCCTCTTCCGATGAAATTTCCACTCCCTTGCTTCGCAAAACAGAAATGGCATTTTTCATCAGATTCATGGCTCCAAGCGCATGTTGAAAGCGGCTATGGTTGGCTCCTGAATAAACAAGGGTGGTCAGACCTAATTGACTGATTCTTCTGAGGCGCTGAAAATCAGGATGTTCGATCAGACGAAAAATCAAATCGTCCTCGATCGTAATAAATCCATAGACTGGATCGTTGAATGCCTTTATTGATTTTGATTTGGAAGGTTGGGTCACCGCGCTCTGCCTTATCCCTCTGAAAAATTCATGTAGGTTTGACCACGAAGATAAACGCAAGATATGAGCAACGACCAGGTTAGGATTCTTTGGGCTGATGATGAGATTGATTTGTTGAAGCCGCACATTATGTTTTTGGAAGGTAAGGGCTACAATGTGACGGCAGTGAGTTCGGGTGTTGAGGCGATTGACGAAGTCAAAGAAAATGACTTCGACATCGTGTTCTTGGATGAAAACATGCCCGGAATTGCGGGGTTGGAGGCGCTGAATAGGATAAAAGCGCTGGAACCAAACATGCCCATCATCATGATCACCAAGAATGAAGAAGAGTCGATCATGGAAGATGCTATTGGGTCGAAAATTCAGGACTACCTGATCAAGCCGGTGAACCCGAATCAAATCCTGCTGAGTCTGAAGAAGAACTTGGATAGCAAGCGATTGGTGAGTGAGAAAACCACCTCGGGTTATCAGCAGGAGTTTCGACAAATTGGTATGCGATTGAACGACCGCTTGGATTGGGAAGAGTGGATGGATTTGTACAAGCAAATCGTCTTTTGGGATCTTGAACTTCAGCGCGGTGGAGACCCAAGTATGCAAGAAATATTGAGCATGCAAAAGGATGAGGCGAACAATCAGTTTGCGCGGTTCGTTGAGGATAGCTACATCGACTGGTTGAAGCATTCAGATGACCGGCCTGAAATGTCGCACACAGTTTTCAAAAATTGGGTGATGCCGGAGGTGAATCCCGGGCAACCATTGTTTTTGATCGTTATCGACAACCTTCGGATAGATCAGTGGAAAACTATCCAACAGCTGGTGAGCGAGGATTTCAGGATTGATGAGGAACGAACGTTCATGAGTATTTTACCTACCGCAACCCAATACGCTAGAAATGCACTTTTCGCAGGTTTGATGCCGAGCGAGATCCAAAAGCAACATCCGAATCTTTGGTTGAATGATGAGGACGAGGGCGGTAAGAATAACCATGAAGAAGAACTGCTTGTGGCACAGTTGAAGCGACTTGGAAAGCCGCTGAAGTACAGCTATTCAAAAATTACAAATCACAATTTTGGAAAAAAGGTATTGGATAACATCCACTCGCTTTCGAAAAGTGACCTAAATGTGATCGTTTACAACTTCGTGGACATGCTGAGCCATGCACGCACTGAGATGGAAGTGATTCGGGAGTTGGCAGACGATGAGCCGGCATATCGATCGCTAACGGCAAGCTGGTTTGAGCACTCACCACTGCGAGAAATGATGAAAGAAATTCGAGGCATGGGAGCCAAGATGATCATCACCACCGACCACGGAACAGTTCATGTGAAGCATCCGATAAAGGTGATCGGGGATCGTAACACCAACACCAACTTGCGCTACAAAACAGGTCGAAACTTGAACTACGATGCGGATGAAGTGTTTGAAGTGAAAAACCCGGGAGACGCATACTTGCCCAAAACGAACGTGAGCAGCCGTTACATTTTCGCGAAGACCAATGAATTCTTTGCTTATCCCAATAACTACAACTACTACGTCAACTATTACCGCGACACGTTTCAACACGGTGGAATTTCGTTGGAAGAGATGATCATTCCGTTTGTGATTTGTTCACCGAAGTAAACTCAATTGCAAATTCAAAGTGGTCTGAATTTGAGTTTGAAATTGAGCTTGAATTTATTCACCGGATATTTGCAGTATCTTAGAGCAACGAACCGATGCTGCAAACCCTAACCGTGCCTACACCAGATTCATCGTCATTGGTTTCTGACGCTGTCAAACTCTTGATGCGCGATCACCAAGTGTTCTGTTTTCATGGTGAATTGGGAGCAGGGAAGACCACTTTTATTAAGGCCATTTGTCGCGATCTGGGGGTGAAGTCTGATACGAGTAGTCCTTCCTTTTCGATTGTGAATGAATACGAATTAGCCGACAGCAGTGTGTTGTATCATTTCGACCTGTATCGACTCAAAAATCCGGTTGAATTGATGGACATCGGCTGGGAAGATTACTTGTATTCGAACCACCCCATTCTTGTAGAATGGCCGGAAATGGCCGAAGGACTCATTCCTGATGATGCAGTTCATCTCTTTATCGAAGCCATGCAAGACGGCTCTCGAAGCATAACCATAAAACAACCAACCTCATGAGTTTTTCAAAGGAAACACAGCGCGAGTTGAGCGAATCAGCCATGATGCTGCCTAAAGAGATGTTGCAACCCGTTGGTCGCAAGCAGAAGAAATTGTTCATAGGAATTCCTAAAGAGATTTCGCTTCAGGAGAATCGTGTAGCGCTTGTTCCGGAAGCTGTCCAGCTATTGGTAAACAATGGCCATGAGGTGGTGGTGGAAACCGGTGCGGGCAAAGCATCGCATTTTGAGGACAACGAATACAGCGAAGCAGGAGCGCAGATCGCATATAGCACCAAGGAGGTTTACGAAGCAGATTTGATCCTCAAGGTCGAGCCCATTTCGGATGAAGAAATGGAGTTTCTAAAACCAAAGCAGGTGTTGATTTCTGCCATGCAATTGAGTGTACAACCCAAGAACTATATCAAAAATCTGATGGTCAAGAAGGTGACGGCCATTGCTTGGGACTACATATCCGATGAGGATGGAATTCTGCCCATTGTGCGAAGCATGGGAGAAATCGCAGGTACCACATCGATCTTGATTGCAGCCGAATACCTCAGCAACATAAAAGGGCAGGGGATCATGCTCGGTGGAATCACGGGTGTTCCTCCCACTCAAGTGGCAATCATTGGAGCCGGAACCGTTGGGGAATTTGCTGCACGAGCAGCACTGGGGTTAGGAGCCGATGTAAGGGTGTTTGACAACTCAATTTCCAAATTGCGAAGACTTCAAAACAGCATTGGTCAGCGGGTTTCTACCTCTACCATCCAGCCAAAAGTGATGGCCAAGGCTCTGATGAGGGCTGATGTGGCCATTGGCGCCATTCGCAGTATCAGTGGACGCACTCCGTGTTATGTGACCGAAGAAATGGTGCGCAATATGAAGCCGGCTTCAGTGGTGGTGGATGTGAGTATTGATCAAGGTGGTTGCTTCGAAACATCGCGCATCACCACCCATGATGAACCTACATATACCGTACATGATGTGATCCATTACTGCGTTCCCAACATTGCATCCAGAGCCAGCCGAACGGCTTCTCACGCGTTGAGCAATGTAATGGCCCCTATCGCCTTGCAGTAAGTGAGCGCGAAGAAGGGGGGATTGAAAATATGATTCGCCGCTACCACAAAGGAATTCAGAATGGCGTCTACCTCTACAATGGCACTCTGACCAATATGTACTTGGGCGAATCGCTGAAGCTGCCTTACAAGGATCTGAAGTTGCTTTTAGCGGCTTTTTAGACCCTTTTTTATCGAAATTCGTGAGTTTCTGATTTTCAGCGACTTGTGGATTTGTTGGCATACAGGAATTTTATTTCTTTGCTTTTGACCAAATAATATTTGGTCAAAATAGCTAGAACTAGCTATTGTTACCTATATTCAGGACGCATTGATTTGTCACTGTTTATAAACTCTAAAACCCCCAAGGAAATGCCCAATTATTGTCAGTCCGTCATTGAAGTAAACAGCGTTCCATCGTTTCCAAGCATGGAGCTATTCCAACCCTACTTTGAGGTTCCGGATGATTGCACCTCTATTCAAGTATTTGTAAAAGTGCCGAGCGAATGTTATTACATTGCCAGCGATTCAGCCGCTGCCCCTGCTGGCGGACCGTGTGGTGACCCCGGAGACTTGCAAAACTGCATTAACCTGAATCAGCGAAGCGGGTGCCAGGGAAACACTCCACAATTGCTTCAAATAACATTGAACTACAGTGAAGATCCGAATGGAGCATATCTCATTATATACGCGGTTGATTTGTCAGATAGTTCTAGCGTCAAAGCGGGTGGTAAAACCAAAAAGAAAGTATTTGTTTAGCTTGGGGTTGTTGTTCTTGTTCTCTTGTGAGTCAAGAACACCGACTACCTCAGCTTTCGACAACACTAGAAGATTGGTAGCCTCGAATTCATTCGATTCGATCCTACTGGAGATATCAGCTGGCAATAAGATTTCCACGGATATGATCAATGAGCTCGAATGGATCTCCGAAAATCCATCCATGGTTTCAGCTCACGAATTTGTCCGAAGCCTTTTTTTACAAGCCAATATTAACTTTTATAGTTTAGACAAGGAGAAAGCAACTCCGTTGCTAGAACGAATCCTTGCAATCAAAACAACTGATCCTTATGTCAATGCCCTTAGCCAAGAATTACTAGTAAAAATTGAATATGAGTCAGGTGATGTGGCAGGCGCTTTGTCGCGATTGAAGAAGGTATATTCAATTGACTCATCGTTGGATGATTTACCTAGACAGATTAGGGATCTGGTCAATATTTCCTCATTTGAACATGATTTAGGACTTTATGACCAATCTCTATTACATCAAAGGCATGCAATCAAATTATCAAATGATCGCAGAAGTTCTTTTAAAGCCGAAGAATTGCAAATTGACCTTGCACCAATTTTCATTCAACAAAATGAGTTAGATAGTGCAATGAAGTACCTTAAGCAAGGGTTTCGAATAAAAGATTCTCCGACAATAGACTATTTTGGATTGCTGCTGAATTGTGGGCTTCTAATGGAAAAGAAGATTGAATTCGATTCCGCATTTGCATACTATTTCTCGGCACTTGAAAATGCTCAAATTGAAAATGACTCATTTGATCTGACACTCGCCTTGTATAACATCGCTTACCTAAAGAATCAAGTGGGTGATTATAGGGAGGCCTTCCTTTTTCTCGATTCCATGAATACCATAGATGAGAAGTTTCGAAATGCGGAATTTGCTAAAAACACGCGCGAACTCGAACTCAAATACCAAGACCTTGAGCGTGATAATGAGCTTCAACGCTTGGAATTCAAAAGTGAGACTGATGAACAGCTCAAGCTATGGGGAGGTATAAGTGCCGCGCTGGTTATTTCGGGATTGTCGGGACTATTTTACACCAACCGAAAACGCTTGATGAACGCGCGTCAATTGGCTATTGAAACTAAGAAACGCCATAAAAAAGAGACGGAATTGGTGGCCATGCACACCGCTTTGGAGACCCTTGAACTAGAGCGTAAGCGCGCGGCCATGGACTTACATGATGGCATTGGCGCTCTGGCAAGCGCAGCCAGAATGAAACTCTCACAGGTGATGAAGCGAACCAGCGATGAAAGTCTTCAAGGTCATATAAGGGAAGCGGATGGTGCTATGGATGAAATTGCGCGCGATGTGAAGCGCATTGCCCGCGACATGCTTCCCACCACCTTAAGCCACCTCGGCTTGATCGCCACGATTGATGATTTTATTAACCGCTCTAACCGCTCTTCGGAAATAGAGGTTAGCTTCTTTTCAGACACAGATCATGTCAAGTTGAGTGAGAGCGCTGAAATATCCATCTACCGCATCGTCCAAGAGCTGATCAACAATGGCTTGAAATACAGTGAAGGTTCGGAAATCGGTTTAGAGTTAAACCTAAGCGACAAGGAGATCCAGCTGCTTTACTATGATAATGGCAAAGGCTTTAACGCAAAGGACTCTACTGAGGGAAACGGAAGGCACATTCTGAACAGCCGTGTGGAATTTTTATCAGGAACCATTGACATTCAAAGCGTAGTTTCGAAGGGAACCACCGTCAAAATAATCATTCCCTATGAAGCGCAAGATTAGTGTCATTGTTACAGACGACCATCCGATGATGCGCAGTGCCATTAGTTCGCTGATTATGGAATTGCCATACGTTGAGCGGGTTTTGGAAGCTGATAATGGGGTGCATTGCATCAAGCATTTATTGAACGTCCACGTAGATGTGGTTTTTCTTGACATAAGCATGCCTTTAATGAATGGCCTTCAATGCATTCAGCAGATCAAAGCGGATTGGCCTGAGGTGAAGGTGATTGTGTTGAGTCAGTTTTCCGATGCCAAATACTTCAACACCATGATGGACTTGGGAGCGAATGGATACCTGCTGAAGTCAACCAACGGACAGGAGTTTATTGATGCCTTTGAAAAGGTGGTATTCGAGGACGAAACCATCGTGAGTGCTGAAATTGAATCCAGTATAGAAAGTGCAGCATCTGAAGGAGGCGTGAAACTATTGGGAGATCGCGAAATTCAGGTGCTCCGATTGGTATCCCAGGGATTGAATTCACAAGAGGTGGCCGAAATGCTCCACATATCCATACACACCGTCAATAGCCATAGAAAGGCCTTGCTGCGCAAGTCCAAATGCAAGACACCGGTTGAGCTCATTGCTTGGGCAAAGGAGCAGGGCTACGCCTAAAAAATGGCTAGAACTAGCTATTGCGCGGAGTTTTCTTAGCCAATAATATTGCCATGCTACTATGAAGAGGGTCAAACTATTACACAACGAAAAGCAGCAGAAGGTCGAGCCGGAGAAGCTGCTGGGCGACTGGGAAAAGGATCGCCAGAGAAAGGCTACCTATTGCTTTGCCAAGGGCTGCTTGCAAACGAAAGGGCTTCGGGCCTACATTGTAAAACTAACCGCAGACGACACACATGAAATGATTGTTCCCTTGTGCTCTCGCCATGCGAAGACCTCTGGTTCATTTGAGCTGGAAGACTATTAAACCTCACCCCAATTCGATGTGGTGTCCTACATCACAGATATCCTTAGGGTTGGTGAGGTGGCCGGGGCAAAATGATCGATCTGGCTGTTTTTGAGTACCCTTCAAATTACTTCGAAAGCGTGCACCATCCTGCTGGGTTGCCATTGTTTGGTCGAGTAATCTATCGCTGAGGCACGCTAAACTGGCGGTCTCTGTTTAACTTTAAATCTTGCAGTGTTGATGCCTTTACATTAATGGCAAAATTGTATTGCTGTCGCTGACCAAATGGGGTTACGCCCAAACGCATTTCCCAGCAGTGGAGGTTACGATAGATGTCGAAGTTGGTATAGCCAAAGTCTTGATTAGTGATGTCATAAGATGTTCTTACACCAATCTTCCAGTTTTGAGTGATGTTGATGTCGCCATTGAAATCCAGGTTCTGCGTTACAGTTTCCTTTAGTCCGGACCGCGCATAGCGTATGTTGTAAGTGATATTGGCACTCCAGGGAACTTCGAAGTCTACGAAGTCATCGTAATAGAAGCCCTGTTCCGACAGTCGTTCACGCTTTTGTTCCACCATAGCTTTCGATTGTTTTGGGGTGATGCGATAGCTCAGCGCGCCTTGAGCGGCAGTCCAGCGGCCAATCTTTCCGTTCTTTTCAAACAGGAAAACATCATAGAACTTTCCGGTTGTCGGATCCATGGCATATGGGTTCAGGGAGGCAGAACCATTGAATGTAAATCCCGGAACAACAGATGTTCGCACTGAAATACTCAGTGGACTCCATTTTAATGAGTCTTTAGATAGATTGTACGCAGTTGAAAAACCAAATGCATCCAGGAGTTTAAGCTTCTTTTCTCCAGTAGCCTTGTCTGTGGTGTCCTTTAAGTCGCGAACCTTTAATTCGAATGTGTTCTGAAGCGAAAAGTTCAAAACACCATTTTCTTGGGCTCCCGGTGTACCATATACTCCGCCTTCAAAAATGGAATACTGCAGTTCATTGCCCAGGCTGTCCCCTTGAATGGTTTGATAATATCCCCAATTCGGATCGCTGTAATCGGGCTTGTAGCTGATGCCGGCTGCGGGCGTCATTTGATGGCGCATGGCTCGTATAACATCGCTTTTGTACTGATAAATACCATAAATCACGGTGCTGAAATTCAATCCGGCAGAGCCTTCCCAGAACCCGTTGGCTTTATTAATCCGGGTTTCATCTACTGCACTATCAAGTTGTATTCCTTCAGTAGTTTGCCGAACTCCAACGAATCTGTTGGTAACGGATGGAGTCATGGTCACATAGCGAAACACTTTGTAACCCTGAATCGGAACATTCAATTGTGCGCCATTCTTCATTTCATTGAATGTGCTGTCTGTGAACATTTTGGAGTAGGGGGCGGTGACTTGGTTTTTTGCGCTCAAGTCTGCGCTGATACCCACCTTTTCCCAAGGCTTTTCTTCTCCGATCAGTTCCTTTCGTTTCAGCGGATAGATCCTGGTCATAGTCAAAGCCGCATCCGGAACTTGAAGATTGACCTGCTCGCTACTAGGGTTCTGGTTTCCTGCTGCTGCGGCCGAGAAAGTGAACGGGGTATTAGCAAAAGACTTTGTATAACGAATGTTTGACTTCACGCTGGCTCGGGTATAATTGGATGCGCTGGATTGCACATTCAGTCGCTGCGAATTTGGGGTTCCGAAATCCACAGCCGCGCTGAAGCTTCGTCCGGGTTTTGCTTTTGGGTCTTCTTTGTGATTCCAAACAACGCGGTGAGCGATAGGTGAGCTGTTGTAGTCAGGGAATTCAGGTTCGCTATAAACCCGTTTGATGACCTCCAGCCCCACATTTCCGCTATGGCGGTAGCGCTTGGCATATTGAGAATCTACATAACCACTCCAACTACCACGGGTGTAAACATCTGCGCGCAAGGCAAAGTCTGCTCGATCACCAATCCCGAAATAATAACCACCGCCATTCAGCGAAAACCCGAGTCCTTTGGTTTGATCATAACTTGGAATAATAATTCCGTTTGATCTGCTCTCTGAGTTCGGGAAATAGCCAAAGGGCACTACGAGTGGAGTTGGAATGTCGGCAATGCTCAAGTAAGCCGGACCTGTGATGATCTTGTCTTGTGTGATCACCTTTAGGCGCTTTGCATGAATGTGAAAGTGAGGTTCTACATAATCACAGGTGGTGTATTTGCCCTCAGAAATATAGATCACGTTACCCGTGTCCTTCTTCACTACCTCTCCATGAAGGAACCCTTCAGCCTCCTGTGTGATCACCTTCTTGCTGAGTCCGCGCTGCGTTTTGAAATTGTAGCGCATTTCCCCGGCATCAAAGTTTTGATCGCCCTGATGAAAGATAGGTTGACCGGCCATTTTTCCCGTACTATCAGGTAGTCCCGTGGCGTGCAGTTCGCTGGTGGCCAATGATATTTCAATAAAGTCTGCCTCCAGCTTGATGTCGCCATACTCGGCAATGGCATTGCCGTAGAGGTAGACTTTCTCGTGTTCTAAATCAATTAACATGGAGTCTTCAGCCTCATAGGTCACTTCATAATCCAGCGTGGATTTTCGTTTTGGTGGCGTTGTATCTTGTGCCAATGAATCCTGTGCGAGCGAATCGAGCGTAAGTGAATCTTCGATCGGGTTTGTCGCCAGAGTTGAGTCGATCAAGAATGTTCCCGTGTCGCGCCCCGTGGTTTCATAGTTGTCTAATCCCTGAGACACACCTTGAAATGCAGTGAAAACAATTAACAGAAACAGGTGAAATAATCGTGAAAGCCTCAAAATTCTTGGTCGGGGATGATTCTACATTTGTTTGGGTAGAAAATTGCGGGCAAATCTAAGCATGAATCGCGGAGGCAAATCAGAAGAGCTTCTTAACAAAGCAAAAGGTGGATTGTTAATACTGGCGGCCATTTTGGTCCTGCCATTGTTTTCATCCTTTGTGTTCAACCATCGTGGACCAAAAATGTCCAGCTTGGGTGTGATGAAGGTGGTGATTGATGCCGGTCACGGAGGAACCGATCCCGGTAACCTCGGAACCGGACGCTACAAAAAGACCGAAAAAGATATTTCATTGGACGTGGCGATGAAGTTGGGAGATTACATTCAACGAGCTTTCCCTGAAGTGGACGTGGTCTACACCCGAAAAGAAGATAAGTTCGTAACGCTGAAGGGACGCACTGAGATCGCGAATAAGGCAGGAGCCGATCTGTTCATCTCCATTCATTGCAACTCAGCGCCCAGCAAGGATGCACACGGTACGGAAACTTTTGTGATGTCCATGACCAAGGTGAAGGCAAATTTGGAGTTGGCTCAGAAAGAAAATTCGGTCATTCTGTTGGAAGAAAACTACGAACAGACCTACGAAGGTTTTGACCCCAACGACCCTGAAGGTTTGATTGCGCGTTCCATCGCCCAGTCCGTGTTTATGGATCAGAGCCTTAGTTTGAGCGCGAAGATTCAGGAACAATATCGCGAACGGGTTAGCAGACGAGACCGAGGTGTAAAGCAAGCGCCATATTGGGTGATCAGCTTTACGACCATGCCAAGTATATTGACGGAATTGGGGTTTTTAACGAACAAAGAAGAAGAAGACTTTCTCAACAGTGAGAACGGCCGAGTCTATATGGCTTCTGCCATTTACCGGGCTTTTAAGGAGTATAAGGCGGAGATAGAGGGTGTAGAAATATCCGTTCCCGATTTTGAGAAAGATCTTCCTGAACCCAGCGCGGAAGTGATATCGAAGCCCGAATCTGCGGTTGAGGAAATCGCACCCAAGAAAGATAGTCCGACAAAGGAGGAGCCTTCTTCGGAGGTAATTTATAAGATACAATTGGCTTCTTCTTCAACTCAAATTGAGCTGAAACCTGAGAACTTTAGCGGGTTAGAGGATGTGAAAGAATACCAAGCAGACGGCCTCTACAAGTACACGGTGGGGGAAGTAACGGATTATAAAAAAGCTGTTTCTTTGCAAGTAACGGTGCGTGAAAAGGCGTTTCCGGGAGCGTTTATCATCGCATTTTACGAGGGTGAACGGATTCCCATAGCTCAGGCACTTGAACTCTCAAAAGCAAAGAGCAACAAGTAATCGATTGAAAGTTAGAAATGAAATAAAGGTTGGCGTTGTCATCCTTGTAGCGCTTGCGTTACTCTACTTCGGATTGAACTACTTGAAAGGTTCCGACATCTTCATCAAGACTCGTTACTATTACGCACTTTATGATCAGATTGATGGTTTGACGAGAGACAATTTCGTCATGCTGAATGGGGCGCGTGTTGGTCGAGTTTCTTCGGCAGAACTTTTACCTAGTCGAGGAAATAAAATCCTGGTCAAAATGGAGATCCTGATTCCGGATTTGAAGATTCCAGATAGCACTAGGGCTATTATTATTAATCAAGACTTGTTAGGTTCAAAAGCCATTAACCTTGAATTTCCAGTCACCGAATACTTTCACGAGGATGGTGATACGTTGATTTCCGGTATTGAAAAGGAAATATCCCAAGTAGTTGAAGAGCGCCTGGCTCCAATTCAGGCTAAAATTGAAGTTTTGGTTGAGGAAACTCAGGATCTCATCGCGCACGTTAAGATCACTGTATCGACCATTAATGAGACTGTTCACACTGCGGAGACAGCCATTGGAAGCATAGAGCACGCAACTGTCACTGTAGATACGCTGATCACCCAATCTAATGAAAGGATCAGACAAATCCTTGGCAACGTAGCGTCCATCACAAATAATTTAAAAGCGAACAGCGATAACATTAGTGATATATTGGCGAATATCGCGACCATCAGCGACTCGCTGACTCGTGCGAACTATGCAGCTGCTATTGAGCGAGCAACCAGTGCCTTAGGTCAATTTGATTCGTTGATTACAAGCATCAACAATGGTCAAGGCTCCATGGGAATGTTGGTGACCGATGACAAACTGTATCGTAATTTGGAGCAGGCCTCACTTGAAATTGATAAACTTGCTGAGGACTTAAGGGTGAATCCCGAGCGCTACGTTCACGTTTCTGTTTTTGGCCGTAAGGAGAAACCGGCAGATAAGCCTAAGAAAAAGCAGCGAGACGAGGGTGGGCAGGTGGTCGAGCCCGAATAACGCTAAAATCAACCTATGATCTCAAGCATCATTTTTGTCGTGCTCCTGCTGGCTACGACAGCTATTTTCATTCGCAGGATTATGGAGATCAGATCAAACATCCTTTTGGGACGAGATCTAGATTTGAGCGGCAATTTCAGTGAACGACTAAGGATAATGACCCGCGTGGCTCTGGGTCAAAGTAAAATTGTCGTGCGACCATTGGCTGGGATTATGCACGTTTTCATCTATCTCGGTTTTGTCATCATCAACATCGAAATTCTGGAAATCGTCATTGATGGAATTTTCGGAACGCACCGAGCGCTGCATGGTTTGATAGGAACCCAGGCTTATTACTCATTCATCGGCATTTTTGAGGTGCTTGCGTTACTGGTAATTGTAGCTTGTGTTACGTTCTTAGTTCGAAGAAACATTGGTAAAGTCAAACGTTTTACCGGTAAGGAAATGACCAAATGGCCAACCAGCGATGCAAACATCATTTTGATTACCGAAACACTGTTGATGTTGGCGTTCCTTACCATGAATGCAACAGACAGCATTCTCATGCATGCCCCGGATGGTTTTTTGCTGGAGCAGGGTTATGAAAAGTACTTAGGCTTTGATTTTCCAGACTGGTTTTGGGTGAGCGGCTACTTGACCGGGTTGTTTCCTAATAAAGTCGCACTTCTAGTCTTTGTGGAAAGGTTTTGTTGGTGGTTTCACATTGTGGGGGTATTTGTGTTTTCGATTTACGTGCTCTATTCAAAGCATTTCCACATTTTCATTGCTTTTCCGAACACCTTCTTTTCAAGACTAACCCCTATGGGAGACTTCAATAACCTTGAGGCTGTCAAAAAGGAAGTCGAGTTGATGATGGATCCAAGTGCCGATCCTTATGCCGCACCGGCAGAGGGTGCAAATGCAGAACCAAAGCGATTTGGAGCTAAGGATGTTACTGATTTGAGTTGGAAGCAGCTTATGGATGCTTATTCCTGCACCGAGTGTGGCCGTTGTACCTCCGAGTGTCCCGCCAACCAAACAGGTAAACTCCTTTCACCCAGAAAGATCATGATGGACACCCGTGATCGCTTGGAGGAAGTAGGAAAATTGAAACGTACACAGGGAAACGATGCCGATGATGGAAAGAGCTTGTTGGGTGATTACATCTCTGCAGAAGAGCTTTGGGCTTGTACAACCTGTAATGCGTGCGTTCAGGCATGTCCGGTAAACATTGAGCCTCTTTCTATCATTGTGGACTTGAGAAGGTTTTTAGTCATGGAGCAATCGGCAGCGCCAAATGAGCTGAATACCATGTTTACGAACATTGAAAACAACGGAGCGCCTTGGCAGTTTGCTCAGGCTGACCGTGGAAATTGGACGTCAGAGGCATAACCCGAATTAAAATGGAGAATAAGACAATGACGATCAGAACAATGGCTGAGATGACAGCTGCGGGTGAGCAACCGGATGTGCTGTTTTGGGTAGGATGCATGGGAAGCTTTGATGATCGTGCAAAGAAGATTACCAAGGCGTTTGCAAAAATTCTTCTGAAGGCGAACGTAAAGTTTGCTGTACTAGGCGCAGAAGAATCATGCACCGGAGATCCGGCAAAACGCGCAGGAAATGAGTTCCTGTATCAAATGCAGGCATTCACAAACATCCAGACATTGAATGCATATGAGGTGAAGCGTATTGTTACGACTTGTCCTCATTGCTTCAACATTCTAAAGAATGAATATCCTGAACTTGGAGGGAACTTCGAAGTATTACATCATTCTCAATTCCTTCAGAATCTTTTGAATGGAGGAAAGATCACGGTTCAAGGTGGGACATTTAAAGGTAAAAAAATTACTTTCCACGATCCTTGCTACTTAGGTCGGGCAAATGGAATTTATGAAGCTCCGCGTGAATTGCTGGAAAAGCTTGATGTGGAGTTAGTTGAGATGAAACGTTGCAAGTCTCGAGGGTTGTGCTGCGGAGCGGGCGGTGCTCAAATGTTCAAGGAAGCGGAAAAGGGAAATAAAGAGGTGAATGTTGAGCGCACCGAAGATGCGTTGGAAGTTAAACCAGACATTATCGCAGCGGGTTGTCCTTTCTGCAATACAATGATGACGGACGGTGTGAAACACTTTAACAAGGAAGGAGAAGTTGTGGTGAAGGACTTAGCTGAACTAATAGCAGAAGCAGCGGATTTATGAGTGATGTAATGAAGGCTTATGGTTTAGATGTTCTTCCAAAAACTTCGAGAATTTGGATTTTTCAGAGTTCCCATTTGATTACAGATTCTCTGTTTGATCATGTCAGTGGGACATTGGATGAGTTTATTTCTCAATGGGCAGCTCACGGCAGACAGCTATTTGCTGGATTTGAGATTAAACACGATCGATTCATCGTCATCGGGGTGGATCAGAACCATGAGGCAGCTAGTGGATGTTCGATTGATAGCATGATGCGCTGTGTGCAGCAAGTGGATGCAGATTATCAACTGAACTTACTTGATCGCATGAAAGTGGCTTACCTTGACGGTGCAGAAGTTAAAGAGGCAGGCATCCAGCAATTCAGGGAAATGTGGGGTTCGGGACGTGTGAATGGAGAAACTCGAATATTTAATAACACCATTAGCACATTAGCCGAATTGGAAAGTGGTTGGCTGGTGCCCGTCAACCAAAGCTGGTTGATCAACGCACTTTAATCCGCACTTGTTCGGGTTGCTCCACCGCGCTTCGAGGACTTTGCTGGCTTTGCATCCTCTTTTGGAGCCCGAACTACCGGAGTTTCATCAGGAGTCATAAGTTCAGACAAAGTTCTTGGCCTTTCTTTCGAGCGCCAGTTGAAGGCGTCTAGCTTCATTCCCCCGTTCGGCATATCATCCGATGGAGTGAGTTTAGCAGTTGGACGATCATAGAATGAGATTTTCTTGATTTGACTGCTATCAATTCGGATGGTCATATTTGAACACTTGGTCTCATTGACGCCAATCAAAGAACCATCCTCTTCCTTTGGATAATAGATCGTTTGTCCATTGCCAAATACGTCCACTTTTGTGAGTTCAGATTCCACGAAGTAACCAATCATATTTCTGCCCTTGATTTGATTAAAGTAGGTGCTGTCGTCCCGAGCAATGATGAATGCGTTTTTATCCATGTACATCTTATCCAAGTCTCCGTTTTTCATCGTTAGCTTGATTGAATCGGCTGTGATTTGATTTTCCTCCGACCATAGAATCGGATCGCGATACATGAAAATCACGCTGTCTTTGGTCATGTACACTAACGAATCGCACTTGCCTTGCATGTCAGACTTTAGGAAGCGCGTGTGGTGATAGGTTTTGATGACTCTTTCATGTGTGCATGAATCAACAAATGAATAGAGTGTATCGGCTACGAGGTAAAATGTGTCACCGCTCATATCCTGTTTCATCATCATGTTTTTGGTCACCATGCTGATGCTATCGGCTTCATAATAGATCGCATAGTCACCGTTAACTTCAAATTTCTCGCTGGTATCAATCAACACCACATTGCATTTCGAAATCCCGATTTGCTTCTTTTGGTCGTAGTCGATAGTGTCGCCAATCAGAATCTGTTCACCGCTGAGAATCTTTGCATTTCGGATGAAGTTGGCACGGTCAGCTAGTTGATCAAACCATCCGTATTCGCAAAAGATGTCACGATCTTCAAATTCAATGTGAGTTGGTCCATAGAACCATGTCTTCTCCCGATCAGTAGAGTAGTGCATTGTGTCCGTATAGATCGTGTAATCGGGATGCTTCATGACCACTTTGTCCTTAAAGTGGAACAGCTTAGCCTCGCTGTAGTAGTAGCCTCGCTTGCTCACTAGGTGAGTCTTTTCCTTTTTGCTGTCAATCTCACCACCGTTGTAGTAGATTCCGACCCCAGTTTCTCGATTGTAATCGAGGTAGTTTGTTTTGAGAATAGACGACCTGTTGTCGATGATCACATTACCTCGGAAATGAGCTATTTTGGTGTTGCCGTTATAGCGCAGTGAATCTCCTTTCAAGGTCAGTGAGTCGCTTTCTACAATGCGTACGTGACCTGTCGCCTTCATGCTGTTGTTATCGAACAACAGCGCGCTGTCGCAAAACATTAACGCATCCTGATGTTTCAGGCGCACGTTGCCCTTCAGTTTGTTCGCTCCTTTTGGTGTGTATTTGTCAACGGTGAATTTATCCGCGTGCAATAGCTCAATCTCTTCCTGTTTCTCCTGTGCTTGGCTAAGAAAAGAACAGATAACAAAGAGCGAAAGGAAAAATCCACGCGTATGGCGCATGCTATGCGATTTGAAGATCGCGAACCAATGTTTGAGTCCTGTCAGGACCTAGTGATACAATCGAAATCGGGCATCCGGTTTCACGCTCAATAAACCCGATGTAGTCGTTGAGCGCTTCCGGAAGCGGTTGGTTCGCCTTTAATTCACATTTCCATCCCGGTTTTGAAATAAATCGTGTATTGATTCGCTCATCAGCGTGATCAAAAGGAAGTTCGGTGGTAGACTTTCCTTCCAATTCGTATTCTGTGCAGACCTTGATGTTCTCAAACTCATTCAATACATCCGCCTTGGTCATGATTAGTTTGGTGACTCCGTTCAACATCACAGCATAGTTCAAAGCCACCATGTCCAACCAACCGCATCTGCGTGGTCTGCCTGTGGTGGCGCCATATTCGTGACCGATGTCTCTGAGTCGTTGACCTACTTCGTTTTCTAATTCAGTAGGGAAGGGGCCACTTCCAACTCTGGTGCAATAAGCCTTGAATATTCCATACACCTCACCAATTTTATTTGGGGCGATGCCAAGTCCTGTGCATGCTCCAGCGCAAATAGTATTGGATGATGTGACGAATGGATATGAACCAAATTCAATGTCTAACAAAGAACCTTGCGCTCCTTCTGCCAGGATGCGCTTTCCATCCTTCAATGCGTTGTTGATGTAGTATTCTGTATTGGCAAATGGAATGCCTTTCATGAACTCGGCAGCCTCCATCCAAGTCTTCTCCATTTCATCCAGGCCCTCAACGGTGTAGTTTAGACGCTCCAGCATGTGTAGGTGCTTCTCCTTCAGTGAATTGTACTTTTCCCTGAAGTGTGGCGATTCCAAGTCTCCCACTCTCAAGCCGTTTCGGCCTGTTTTGTCCATGTAAGTTGGTCCAATACCTTTCAATGTAGAGCCTATCTTGTCCTTTCCTTTTGCTGCTTCCGAGGCCGCATCTAGCAATCGATGTGTTGGCAGAATTAAATGCGCCTTGCTGGAAATGATCAAGCGTTCTTTGTAAGGAACCTCTTGCGCAATAAGGTTGTCGATCTCTTTTCTAAAAATTACGGGATCAATCACGACTCCATTTCCAATCACATTCATTTTTCCTTCGTGGAAAATCCCTGATGGAATGGTGTG
This sequence comes from Flavobacteriales bacterium, assembly GCA_041391765.1. Taxonomy (GTDB): domain Bacteria; phylum Bacteroidota; class Bacteroidia; order Flavobacteriales_G; family Salibacteraceae; genus SHAN690. The sequence goes on from JAWKNJ010000016.1 coordinate 131,289, forward strand.
AAGCACGAATTTCTTGCCGTCAAACTCCAATGTATGCCCGGCATTCGGACCACCTTGGAATCGGGCGATGATGTCATAATTCGGAGTCAAAACATCGACAATCTTGCCTTTGCCTTCATCTCCCCATTGCATGCCCAATAAAACATCTACTTGCATATCGATAACTATGTTGTTGCTGAACTATTCGACCGCGTCCGTTTCCTTGACCGCATAAAAGTTCAGCGAATGGTGTAATATTTTGATTCCCAATGTATCCTCCAATGACTTCTTGATGAGTTGAAGTCGAGGGTCGCAAAACTCCTTCACCTCGCCACTGTCAGTGAAAATGATGTGATCATGCTGTCGGTTTGCGAAGCTCTTTTCAAACTGTGCTTGCGCCTTTCCAAACTGGTGTTTGCGAATGAGATTGCAAGCGAGAAGTAATTCAATGGTGTTGTACAGCGTAGCTCGGCTGACGCGGTATTTTTTGTTTTTCATTTGGACGTACAACGATTCTACATCGAAGTGTCCGGTGGAGGTATAGATCTCATCCAGAATGGCAAACCGTTCGGGTGTTTTGCGATGTCCGTGTTCTTCGAGATAACTCTTAAACACGCTTCGCACCTGAAGCTTGAGATCTGTGTTTTTCATTGAAGGCGCAAAAGTATCAATTCGGGTTGGTAAGCGAAGGCTCAATCATATCTCCTTTCATCCGACTGACCGTGCTCACACCGCTGATGTTTCGAAGTTTTCGCATGAGTTCCGTCAGATGCGTAGTGTCGTTCACATATACCATGATTGTTCCCTCGAAAATACCATCGTCAGTATCAAATGAAATGCTGCGCATATTCACGTGATACTCGCTCGAAATCACTTTGGTAACATCGTTCACCAATCCAACCTGATCAATGCCGCTGATCTTGATTCCTGCCAAGAATGCCAGACTTTCTTGATTCGTCCATTTGGCTTTGATGATACGGTAATCTTGCTCGGACATTAAGCGAATCGCATTGGGACAATTCTCGCGGTGAATCTTGATTCCATCCTGTGCCGTGAGGAATCCAAATACATTGTCTCCCGGAATGGGGTTGCAACATGGCGCCAACTTGTAGTCGAAATGATCCATGTTTTCGCCTATGACGATGTCTGAAGTCTTTTCAAATTTGCGAACGATGTCGGTTATTCCTTGACGCTTCTTCTTACCTGTACGCCTGTATTTTAACTCGCCTCCTTCTTTTTTCAGGGTGGCCAACTTGTTCAAGTTGATATGTTCCGTTGCAATCTTGAAATAAAGCTCTAGCGGAGTGGGTTGCTTGTAATAGGTCTGAATGCGCTTAATATTCTCTTCATTGAAATTGATTTTGAGGTGACGGAGTTTACGTTCTAAGATTTCTTTGCCATCTTCAGAAATGCGCTTCTTGGTTTCTTTTAGAGCACTCTTGATATTCGACTTTGCTTTGGCGGTGACCACAAATCGAAGCCAATCCTCCTTTGGAATTTGCTTGTCAGAAGTTAAAACTTCCACCTGATCACCACTTTTTAATTTGGTACTCAGCGGAACGAGCTTGTGGTTCACTTTAGCGCCAATGCATTTTACACCAATGGCGGTGTGAATTTCAAATGCAAAATCCAAAGCAGTGGAGCCAGTTGGAAGGTTTTTAAGTTCTCCTTTAGGCGTGAAAACAAAGATCTCGTCAGAGAACAGGTTGAGTTTAAAGTCGTCTATGAAATCCAACGCGCTTGGATCTGGATTTTCAAGCGTCTCACGAATTCTGGTAATCCATTCATCGAGCGCATTTTCACTTGCAGACTCCTTATATTTCCAATGTGCGGCATAGCCCATTTCTGCTATGTCATCCATTCTTCGAGTTCGGATTTGAACTTCCACCCATTTGCCCGTTGGACTCATTACGGTTGTATGTAATGACTCATAACCGTTGCTTTTGGGGGTGCTGATCCAGTCGCGGAGGCGGTCAGGATTTGGTTTGTAGTAGTCAGTTACAATACTGTAGGCCTGCCAGCAGTCGCTTTTTTCTGTTTCAGGCCTTGAATCAATGATGATTCTAATAGCAAAGACATCATAAACCTCCTCGAATGGAATATTCTTGTTGACCATCTTGTTGTAGATGGAATAGACTGACTTGGTTCTGGTCTTCACTTCAAATGTTAATCCCAATTCTTCCAGTCCGCGCTTTATTGGAACAGTAAACCGATTGATGAATCGGGTGCGCACCGCTTTACTTTTTTCGAGGGACTGTTCAATGCTCTGGTAAACCTCAGGTTCTTTGTACTTCAGACACAGATCCTCGAACTCGGATTTCAGATTGTAAAGTCCAAGGCGGTGGGCGAGGGGGGCATATAAGTAAAGTGTTTCCGATGCAATTTTCTGCTGCTTCTCATGGCGCATCGAGTCCAATGTTCGCATGTTGTGTAACCTGTCTGCCAGCTTGATCAGAATGACTCGAACGTCATCGCTGAGGGTTAGCAGCATTTTTCGGAAATTCTCAGCCTGCAACGAAACATCTTCACCGAAGTGGGCTCCGGTTATTTTAGTCAGCCCATCAACAATACGCCTGACTTTGTTGCCAAACATGCTCTCGATGTCATCGAGATTGATTTCCGTGTCTTCTACAACATCGTGGAGTAAAGCGCAAACAATCGAAGTGGTGCCAAGGCCAATTTCTTCGGAAACAATGCGAGCAACGGCAATGGGATGAAATATGTAAGCTTCCCCTGATTTTCTTCGCGTATCCTTGTGCGCGTCCACGGCCAAGTCAAACGCTTTGCGGATCATTAATTTGTCCGCATCGCTGATTTCCCTTCTCGTGTTCTTGAGAATCGCGCGGTATTCGCGCAACATGGCTTTTCGCTCTGCTACTAATTCCTCCTCTGTCATGCTTTGACTAAGGTAAGAAGGCGGTGATGAATTGTTAAACTGTGGAATGAAAAAAACTTAAATGGCCGGCAAGACTTTGGAAGAAACTTCTCCAAAGCCCACACGAACGCCCTCTTTTTCACAAAAAGCCCGCATGACTACCGTGTCTCCGTCCTGGATGAACTTGCGTTCAGAACCATCGTTCATTTTCACAGGCTTGGTGCCACGCCATGATATTTCAAGCATTGAGCCATAGGAAGTTGGTTCAGGTCCACTTATGGTACCAGAAGCCATCATATCACCTACCCTTATTGGACATCCGTTAATGGTGTGATGGGCCAATTGCTGAGCCATGTTCCAATACATGTATCTGTAGTTAGAATGAGAGACCATCGTTTCGCCTTTACCATCGGGCTGAATGAACACTTGCAAATCGATGTCAATGTTCTTGTTGCCGCTATATTCCAAGTACGGGAAAACCTTTGGTTCTTGCTTCGCACCCGGAACTTTGAACGCTTGCAGAGCATCAAGCGTTACCACCCAAGGTGAAATGGACGAAGCGAAATTCTTAGCCAAGAATGGTCCTAGTGGCACATATTCCCATGTCTGAATATCGCGAGCACTCCAGTCATTGAATATGACCATGCCGTAAATGAAATCCTCTGCCTCAGCGGTGGAGATGGATTCTCCCATAGGCTTTCCGTCAAAGGTGATGAAGGCCATTTCTAGTTCAAAGTCTAGTAGTTTGCAAGGACCAAATACTGGTTGCTCAGCATCGGCAGGTTTCATTTGTCCTTTTGGTCGATGGATTGAAGTTCCGCTCAATACGATCGATGAAGAACGACCATGATAACCCACGGGAATGTGCTTCCAGTTTGGAAGTAGAGCATTGTTCGGGTCACGGAACATGGTACCCACATTTCGCGCATGATCTTCACTGGAATAAAAGTCGGTATAATCACCAACTTGAACAGGCATGTGCATGGTCGCTTGATTCGCGGGAATCAAGAAAAGATCTCTTTTGGTGCTGAGTTTTAGTTCGTCACATTCATTAGAAAGCAAAAAGCTGATTCGTTCTCGAAGTTCTGTGTTTTTATTTTTTCCCAGTGACATCAGGGGGTTTAGGAATTCTGCCTCAAAATATTCTCGAGCGTATGACTCAAGGTCAAGGAAATTAAGGTCAAATAACACAGCCAGATCGAGCACATACTCTCCAATAGCAACACCAACTCTCTTCGGATTCTTGTTGTAAGTGAAGATTCCGAAAGGCAGGTTTTGAATGGAGAAGTCGGAGTTGGCCGGAATATCCAACCATGACTTTCTGTTTGGGTCGTTTGATTTTAGTTTGGTCATGTTGTCATTAGCTTGCGAATAATGGCAAGTCTTTCATTTCTGCGTTTACTTCTTTTCTAACTTTTTCAATTATCGTTTCGTCACCCTTGCTGGCGATCACTCGGTCAATCAAATTCACAATCCAGTTGATTTGATCAACACCTACACCTCTGGTTGTGATAGCGGCAGTCCCGAGGCGAATTCCAGAAGTCACAAATGGTGATTTGTCGTCAAATGGAACCATGTTCTTGTTCACGGTGATATCAGAGGCTACTAATGCAGCTTCAGCTGCCTTGCCTGTGATGTCTTTGTTTCGAAGGTCAATCAACATCAGGTGATTATCCGTTCCACCTGAAATAACCTTGTAGCCTTTATCAACCAGTGCATCAGCCATGGCTTTTGCATTGTTAATTACCCTAACGCAATAGTCCATATAAGAATCGGTTAACGCTTCACCAAACGCCACAGCTTTAGCTGCGATAACATGTTCGAGTGGTCCGCCCTGCGTTCCCGGGAAAACACCACTGTCCAAAATGGCGCTCATCATTCGAGGCTCGCCTTTTGGAGTTTTCAACCCCCAAGGGTTCTCGAAATCCTCACCCATCATGATCATTCCTCCTCGAGGTCCGCGCAATGTTTTATGCGTTGTAGTGGTCACAATGTGACAGTGGGGCATGGGGTCGTTTAAGATTCCCTTTGCTATTAAACCAGAGGGGTGTGAAACGTCCGCTAATAGAAGAGCACCAACCTTGTCAGCGATCTCGCGAAGCCGTTCGTAGTCCCAGTCGCGACTATATGCAGATGCACCGCAGATGATCAGTTTCGGTTTCGTGTCTTTAGCCTTCACTTCAACCTTGTCCCAATCGATGGTTCCGGTATCTGGCTCAACACCGTAAAAATGACTTTGGTAAAGCTTTCCACTGAAATTCACCGGACTTCCGTGTGTCAGGTGGCCTCCGTGGCTAAGGTCAAATCCTAAAATCGAATCACCCGGTTGTAAACAGGCTAGCATAACCGCGGCATTTGCTTGTGCACCGCTGTGAGGTTGTACGTTCGCCCACTCCGCATCAAAAAGGTCGCAAGCTCGGTCGATTGCGAGTTGTTCTGTTTGATCAACGAATTGGCATCCGCCATAGTATCGCTTTCCAGGATAACCTTCAGCGTATTTATTGGTCATCACCGATCCCATGGCTTCCATGACCTGATTGCTCACAAAGTTTTCAGAGGCAATCAACTCAATGCCATGTTCTTGTCTCTGTTTCTCTTGGTTTATGATGTCAAATACCTCTGTGTCGCGGGTCATAAAGTGTAATTTTATCGGGTTCGCAAATGTAGTCAATGGGCTCTCAACAAAACTTTAATTCCAAACTCCCTAGTTGGCTGACATTGGTCATTGCCGGATTGTTTGTAGGACACTTTGCTATTCTGACACTTTATCATTTCAGCTTTGAAATCTTACCAAGGAAATATGGCTATTTCCCAGCTTTCTATGTAAAGCCATGGTTTGGGCAGAATTTTATGGTGTTTGCTCCTGAACCCATGAATGTCCGCTGCGTGTTCTTATATCGCTTGCATGAGCCGTCTGGATGGACACGTTGGAAATATCCTATTTATCCTCACTTGCAAAACCAATGGAAATACCGCTTTCATCCTTCTGTGAAGATGGCGGATCAATTGGAACGAATGGCGCTTAATTTTTTAGAGACTGAGCGGTATTTCGTATCCCAAGAGTTGGATTCAAAGCCTCGATGGTTAAGCACTCCGACAATGAAATCAGCACAGGCGTTTATCCGATTGACGAATGATGTGAGTTCTGTTGATTCGTTTCAGGTGGTCATTTACCTGGGAATGAAAGAGGTTGTGGGAAATCAGATTACAGTGACTGACTCGATGATTGTCATACCAAAATATGCTTGGGAATGATCAAAAAGCTGCTTTTAATACTTGAAAATTGGCAGTTGCACCTTCCGACTAATGAGGTTTCAAAACTGTTTAATCGTACGCTTAGTCTATTGACATTTTTGCTTCTCATTCAAATGATTGGAATTGCCGATTCAACTTGGGGAGTTGATCACTTTGTCATCCTGCATAAAGCTGCTAATTGGTTTGAGGCTCCTGCATTGATGATGAGTTTTCCATTTTGGCGCGAGAATTATTGGCTGTTCTTTTATGGCACATTGTTTTTGTCGCTTTTAGGAATCGTTGGATTTACATCAGTTTGGACAAGAGCCATGCTTTGGTTTCTGTTCTTGAATTTAAGTCACGGAAACCCGGAAATTGCAAATGCTGGGTGGGCAATTTTAAAGCAATGTTTATTCTTTTCCATCTTTCTGTTTGAAGTTCCTAGCAGCGCAAGGAGCAGAATAGATTCTTTAAAAAGATTGGTGCATAACCTTTCCTATTACGGAATATGGTTTCAGATTGGACTGCTATATCTGGTAGCCGGATCAAACAAACTCCTGGGTAATCAATGGATTGATGGAAATGCTATGGCGCTGGTGCTTTCGATTGAAGAATACAGCCTACCAATCATATTCAAAAGTATTGAGCATAATTCTTGGTGGCTAAAGCTCGTTACTTGGATAACACTTGGTTATCAACTCTCGTTCATGCCCTTGATTTGGTTCAGGCGATTACACTGGATACTCATTCCGGTTGGTTTGATGTTTCACCTTGGGGTCATTTTCTTACTCGGAATCACTGACTTTGGAATTGTGATGATTGGTCTTTATGTGATCTTTCTGTCCAATCCAGGGGCTCGGAAGATCAATCAAATATTGATTTTTTGCCCTTTTAAGAGCATGGCTGGAATCAACAACATGAGCGGAAATGGAGATTGAGCTAAGTGCATGATGAATAAAGCTTGCGTATAACCATTGGCAGCTGAATCAAGTATCCAAAGTGATCCAAATAGAATGATGGCTGCAGAAAATAAAACAATAAAGAGGAATGAAACCTCTTTAAACGAGTAGTCTCCGAAGAGCTGTTTGAGACAATGCATCGTTTCTAACCAGAAAACGGCCGCAAAAGCCGGAGTCAATATCCATTTGAACCAATACAATTGATTGTAACTCAATCCATCAAGGAATCCCAAAATTTGCGACATGCCTGAAACATCATGATCGTAGTATAAGTAAGCGAGTTGCTCATTGATGTTTACAAAGGTGAATTCGCGGATGAACCCGGTAATCACAACGATTGCTAGACTTGAAACGATGGCCAGTATTCTAGCTGTCCGCTGCCTGTTCATGTGAGTTTGTCAGTTTTATCCCAGACAGTTTGTTAGCCCACACATACCAAAGGAATAATACATATGCGTAAACAAGCATCGTGAATGTATATGTGTGGTTAAAGTCGAGCACCTCAGGGTCAGGGAAATAATGAACTATGAGAGCAAGTGCAACGACTCTCAACACATTTAAGGCATGGATGGTGAAAATTCCCAAGGGGATAAACCAAAGTCTCTTTTTCCATGGTCCGGGAAATGCCAAAATAAATCCGGTAAAGAGCGCAAAAAGGGTGAGGCCATTGCACGGGTCGCCAATCCAAATACCATGAGTTCCGTCAATGCCAATCGTTCTGATCGATGCAATTTCACTTTCGGAGATAAGAGAGAATCCAATGGACTGCAAAATCCAGCTCGACAGCTGTTCGATGTTTCGAATTACCCATAAGTCGATCGAACTTTTTGGGTGTAGCCATTGTTGGTAAAGTAGATACCAAATGACATAAAGAAAAACCGCCTTCAAAAGAAAGCGGTACACAGGATCATGCCAATATTTTTTAAGCACGGTTGGCGCTTATATAAATCGCTTTAATCCAATAGCGGCTCCGGCAATGGCCAGCAATACAACTCCCCCGTCTATAGGCACACAAGGTGGGGGCCAGCATGATGCAGAACCACCACCTCCAACAGCACTACCAGGATCTGGAGGTGGCGCAAATGAGTCGGAAACCATTAATGTTAGTGATAGTGCTAACGTTGCTAAAATTCCTTTCAGATAGACTTTCATTAGTTCAGAATAATTCGTTGAGTTTCAGAATAACCGTTCGCGGAAACATTCACAAAGTAAATACCACGACTCAGAGTCGAACCAGAAATGCTGGTTCTGGTGTAGCTGACATTTTTGCTTTGCGAAGAAACTATATCTCCAAGAGCATCGTAAATGGTTATGCTTGACAAAGTAGATTGAGATAAGTAGAAGTCAATAGTAATGTCATCACCGTTGCTCCAAATCTTGAATGGCGAATTAGATTCTGCGTTTTGAGGGTTTACGCAATCAATGCCATCTTCTTCTTGCAGAATCAACGTGTAATCCTTGCTCAAACTGCCCTCATTCAAATCAATGTCCAATGTGTAATTATCTGAAATTGGATATTGTTCGCCAGTTCTTTGGTCAATCAATTGGACACATTGATACTTGTTAAACGACTCCAAACCATTAAAGTTTAGAGTGAATTTCCCGGCCACTCCAGACTCTACTTTCACAGGTAATTCGATAGATGACTCTGTGGTTGGAACGTAATTAACCATTGACTCATCAGCGCCCGAAACGATACTCACCAAACATGATCTTGGATCAGGAATTCTAAGAGGAGATACGTCTCGATCATCCTTACCAACAAACGACATATCATCCTTGATTATATAAGCATTGCTGCCAAAGGGTGCTTCCGTATTTCTCAACTGAATTTCTAGAGCATCCGCGGCACTTCTCTTTCTATAACTACTTGTGCTTTGATTAGATAGAAGATCATTGGCAGGATCCAAATCAATCGTGGTCAATCCCGTGGTTTGAATCCACATGGCTTCACCAGGAGCAATCACAAGCCCCGCACCGGATGCCAGCGTATATGCTCCACCGGTTGCATCCATGAAATAAAATTCACCATTGTCAATGCCCGGATGATTAGCAATGATATTATCCCAATCCAGATAACCAGGATACGGGTTTCCGATTAAGTTCCAATTGCTTCCAGATGAGCTTACGGAAATAGAAACGGGATCAAGATTGATAGCTCCAGTTAAATCCCAAGCCTTAGCATCCCAGGTCGTATTGTTATCAGCTAACCAAACCTCATAACCCCTTCCGAGTTCAAAATTATCATTAGTGGATGCGGGTGAGGCATAGTCATCAATTGTTTCATCCCAATAATAAATTGAGATGAATGAACCTCCATTCGATGAACCTGCATATCCATCGCCACCTGGAATCCCTGAAATGAAGATATCATCGTCTAACTCTTCAATTGCACAATCAACTCCAGATGACGCAATATCTCCCCAATAACTGGCTCGTCCTGACCTGAATCGCTGAATAATTACGGCTCCTGAACCACCAATAATCGATCCGTTCGGCACTGCATTCACATGAGCCGTTCTAGTCGCGTCCGAAAGAAAAGTCAGTGTGTCATTCACCGTCAGATCACCATTAGTTAGTGTAAGTCCATTGCTTAGTTCAAGGAAATCACTTCCATCCAATGTTAATCCATTGGTGTTGTTTACCGCAAGATTGAAAAGAGTCACGGTTGAACCAGAATTATTAGTGAGTGACTGAGCAGTTGTTCCTCTGAATATAATCGTGCTACCAGAATTCATTGTAAGTGAACCGCTGTTTCCAATGGTCAAATTACCCGTGATAATAAGCGTTTGATTTGCGTTAATTACTAAATTTCCTCCCCCCGAACCCAAATCTTCTTCAATGGTCAGGTCATTTACAGACTGAGTAGTTGTCACCGTGATAGTAGTTCCATCAGAGATTGTTGCATTTGTTAAACTGTCAGGTGTAACAAAGCAAGGAATCCATGTTGCGCTTCCCCATGAATTGGTGTTGAAGGATGCACATTCATCCAAATCATTTGTGTTAGCAATGGTGAAGAAGTCACCATCCGCCAAAGGAACGCTGGAAAAGGTAATTAAGTCTCCGTTTACACCGGGAGCAATTGCATGAACCGTGGCATTTCCATCACTGAAATCACCATCTGCATCCGAAATGATTACATACTTGGTCTTGTCTGCACCAAAATTGATACCTGTCATTGTGAAACGTACGTCCACATTTCCAACTGACCCATCACCACCACTCATATCGATTCGCCACTCACGATTGAGCTTAAGCCCTGAAGCAGTGAATGAAGTAGGTATTTCGGAGCTTCCACTTCCGGTGCTGGCGCCATCATGCCCCCAAATGGCGTACTCACCATTCTCAAGATCTGTCGCACCGCTAATCTGAACGATCCCTGTACCTTGAGCTGTGGTGTGATTGTCCGTCAGAGACTCTTGACCAATGCCAGCTACTTCATTCGGGTGACTACCCTCATAGATGTACTTGTCTGTTGAAACAGCTATAGCATACTTGGCAGAGAGGTAGTTGTCAATAATGGTGCGCTGTGTAGTGTTGAGATTTGTATTGAAAATGATCAGTTCTCCGAAGGAACCATCAAAGAAACCAACATTGCTGTATGTAACTTTACCAATGACGAAGTCTGTGTGAGTGGTTGGAACACCGGAGGCGTTGGTCTTAGTATGGTAGTTAGTTCCATTCATAAAACCTCTAACATTGTTCGAGCTATTCACCCATGTCAAAGAATGAATGTTCCATGAAGTATTCAACGCTGTAGTAACGCTTGAGGTTGAATTGGTTGAGCGAGGAGCATAACCAACAAATATGTTTAATGCACTACTTAAACGATATGAAAAAGCAGGGGCGAAATTACTGTACTTCAGCCCAAAGACATTTCCGTCATTGCCTTCTAGGACAGCGAAAAAGGTAAATCCGTTTGGATTGTCTAAATCAGAAATCCCACCCAATGATAATTGATCATCTGTGCCATCAAATGCAATTGCGTCCTTACCATTGATACTATTCGCAACAATGGTTGGCCTCTCATTCGAGTTGGCTTGAGTAACGTTGTTATTATTTCCCGAAAAATCGGTCAAACTGGAAACGGAAGTTCCATTTGCTGAAGACATCCGTTCAACATCGTACCAAACTACGTTGTCACTCGAAGAGCCCACACCCCCAGGCCCCGTTTGTGCCTGAACGCCATTATGTAAGACAACTGTTGCCAGAAGAGAATAAAATGGTATTTTGAAGTTCCTCATAAATCCATTGAATAAGTTGCGAAAATAGAAAATACAAACCATACCTACGTAGATTTGATCCAAAGGGTTGGAATAACTACTTAGATTCGTAGCCAGTTTTACAACTCTGTGGCCATTAATAAGACAAAAGACATTGTTTCTCGTAAGGATATTGTCAATATCGTTTCGATCATTTTAGCCAATTGGTATTGGCTGGTTACCCTCCCGATTTTAGCGTATTTAACATCGTACGTTTACACACACCGCATACCTGAGGTATATGCAGCAAAGTGTCAAATACTTTTGAAATCCAACGAGACGTATGATTACCAACAACAGATCTACAGAGGGCTCGGGTTTGGTTCGAAATATGCATCGTATGAGGAGACGGCTAGTCAGATGCGGGTTATCAAGTCTTCTAATATTCTTGAAGAAGTGTTGGGTCGCATTCCCTTAGAAGTCTCATACTTCATTGTAGGACGTTTGAAAGTGACAGAGATATACCAGCACATGCCCTTTCGTGTAGTTGCCGAGGATCGCTCATCCAGTGCCTATGGTATGCGCTTTTCGGTGAATATTCTAGATGAAAATAATTGTAGACTGCGATACGAGGTTCGAGGTGTGAGTAAAGATATGACACTGGGGTTTGGAAAACTCGTGGTAAATGACGGGCTATATTTTCGAATTCAAAAATCACCCAATCTCAATGAAGCCTCTATCGAGAATTTAGCAAAAATCAATTATGAGTTTGAAGTTCATCCCAAAAATGCATTGGTTTCAAAGTATAAAGCGGCCATTGAAGTCAAAAATATTCCATATACCAGTATCGTAGAAGTATCACTTCAGGATGAGATTGCAAAACGTGCGGAAGAAGTACTGGATACGCTTGCTAACATATACGTATGGAACACGGTACAGAATCAAAGCGAGGTCAACGAAAATACTTTGAACTACATTAACAAACAGTTGGTAGAGGTTACAAGAATTATCAATGACATCGAAGCAGAGCTTGAATCATACAAGGAGCAAAAAGCAGTACTGAATTTGACCAAGGAAGAAGATACCTATTATAAACGTATGGTAGATGTCGAAAACGAAATTCATTCTATTGAAATGGAGCAGAGTGCCATTGATGATCTAACTGATTATTTGCTGCAAAATGAAGATGTTCAATCGTTGTTGCCTCCCAGTATCTTTGTGAATTACGAGGATCCCCGTCTTAGCAATCAAGTGTCAACATTGTATACCCTTAGGACAGAGTATATTTCATTGTTGGAATCAGGAACTTCTTCTAATCCTAAGATTTCCGGGCTGCTTGAACACATCCAATCTATTAAGGAAGACATTATGTCGTATCTGGACGGTCAGAATAGAGTTCTGACGCAAAAGAAATCCGAGTTGGTGGACGAGCGAGCTCGCTATGAAGGAAAGATAATGAACATTCCAAAAACCCAGCGCCAAATTCTGAATATCGAACGAAGGTTAGCGGTGAACGAGGAATTGTATAGCTTTTTATTAAGCAAACGAGCGGAAACAGTGATTGCCAAGGCAGGTTTGATCCCTGAAACGAAGATCATAGAACAAGCACGCTCCGCAGGAGTGGTTTATCCGGATAAGAATAAAATGAACCTGACCAACGCAATAGTGGGCTTAGGCATCGGTATATTGATTGTTGTGCTTAGGGTGTTTTTCTTTACTAAAATCACAAGTGTTGGGCAATTGCAAACGGTAACGGAAATTCCGATTTTAGGCAGTGTACCCAAGATTAAAAACTTTTCCACCACTTATAGGATTTCTCAGATAGAGGGACAGAATCAGGTTGTTCAATCATTTAGATCGCTTAGAACGAATTTGCAGTTTTTGGCTCCGGATAAATCCTGTTGTCGCGTGTTGGTTATGTCCTTGTTGCCCGGTGAGGGCAAAACATTTACATCGGTTAATTTGGCTACTATATTGGCCATGGCAGAAAAGCGGGTGTTGGTCATCGACTTCGACCTGCACAAACCCCGCTTGGCGAAAGCGTTGGAAATGGAAAATCATGTTGGGGTGAGTTCTTATCTGATTGGTCAGGTGGGGGCTAGTGATATTATTCAGCACACGGACATTAAGACGTTGGATGTAATCACTTCAGGGCCTGTTCCGCCCAACGCCTCGGAATTGATCATGCGACCACAGGTTGATTCACTTATTGAAACCTTGGAAAAGTCTTATGACTACATTTTCTTTGATTCCCCACCTGTTTCCCTAATAACAGATGGAGTTTGGTTGATGGCCAAGGCCGATGTAAAGCTGTTTGTGTTAAACTCAAAGTCTACTTCTAAAACCTCAATTGATTACATCGAGCAATTGATCGAAAGCAAAGGCATTGATGGGTGCGCGTTAATCTTGAATGAGGAGCAGGTTTCGCGATTGAATTATTATTACAACAGATATGGCTACGGAGGCTATGGCTACGGAGGCTATGGCTACGGGTCCTATACTGATTCGACTAAGTGATTTGGGACGGTCATGATTGCAATGAAAAACCCGGAATCGGGAATTGTCATCAAAACCTTGATGAGGCTCATTAGGCTTTTGCCTCGTTCATTTCGATTGAGCGGTATAATTAGCTTTTTATTGCTGTTTGTGAACTCAGCATTCGACCTTTTAGGGTTGGGGGCAATGATTCCTTTAATAGCCATTGTGTTAGAAGAAGACGCCATTCAAACCAATGGTGCACTTCATACATTCTATAAATTTTCTGGAGTAGCTAATGAGAGTCGCTTCATCATTTTGATATGTGTTTTGGTTTTTTTGTTGATTGTACTGAAAAACTTGGTATCCCTTGCGATTCATTATTTTCAATCAAGATTTTTTTTCGCCCTGCAGCGTTATTTTTCTTTGAACCTCTTTAGGGCATACTATGCAAAGGACCTTACTTTTTTTAAAGCTACCAGCAGCTCAAAACTCAATCGCTATATTCAATCAATCCCCAATGTGTTTGCCTCGAATGTGCTAATTCCGCTTATGACCGTTCTGAATGAAATGGTCATTTTGGTGTCTGTCGCAATCGGGTTGTTGTGGTATGATGCTTTGGTTGTGGGCTTATTGGCTGTCGTTGTAGGACCCACATTTTTGATATTCTATTATGCAACAAGGAAGAAGGCACAACAAATTGCTGAAGATCAAGATAAGCTTACACCACCATTACTTCGCAATATCATGGAAGCGATTTATGGTTACATTGACGTGAAAGTTTCTAATACAGAAAAATTCTTTTTTGCACGGCACAATGAATTACAGCAAAAACTGATGGGATATCAAACGGCCACTCAGGTTTTGAAAACAGCGCCTACAAAAATTATGGAAACTGCCATGTTTCTCGGTGTGACTTCCATAATTGCCTATGGGGTTTATGCCTATGATGATAGAACGAAGCTGGTTACCTTACTCAGCGTCTTTGCAGTTTCATCATATCGGGTACTGCCTTCAGTAAATCGAATTATGACAAGTATAATGTCTTTAAATGCTTATAAGTATACATTAAAAATGATTGAGCGTGAAAGTGCAAATAAGCAGGTGATTTCAAAAAACGAATCACAAGGTCATATTTTATTTAATGAGAGTATCAATTTGGAAAACGTGGTGTTTTCCTACAACTTCGGAGATGCGAGCCCTGTTCTCAATCATTTGAATTTGAGTGTGAAGAGGGGGGAAGTGATAGGCGTTGTTGGAAATTCGGGGAGTGGAAAGTCAACCTTAATGAACATGATGCTCGGATTTTTATACCCACAACAAGGTAGTGTGAAAATTGATGGAACAGAGCTGACTGGAAACAATGTGGCATTGTGGAGGAATCTTATTGGGTATGTTCAACAAGATGTTTTTTTGATGGATGCTTCATTGCGCCAAAACATTGCCTTTGGGATAAATGAAGCCGACATTGATGATGAGCGTGTATTGAAAGCTGTTCAACGCGCAAGTTTGGCGGAATTTGTGAGAAACCTCCCTGAAGGAATTTTCAGTCAAGTGGGGGAAAGGGGGGGCAGGCTTTCAGGTGGTCAACGGCAGCGAGTAGGAATCGCGAGAGCGATTTACGGTGGCGCTCAAGTGTTGTTTTTTGATGAAGCCACCTCTGCCTTGGACAATGAAACAGAAAAAGAAGTTACGGAAGCTATTCACAAATTGTCCAATGATGATTTGACCTTGGTCATTGTTGCACACCGCATAACTACCTTAAAGTATTGTGATCGCATTATTGAGCTGGAAAATGGAAAGGTTGTACGCGAAACAGCATATGACGATCTCATTAAAAAAGCGGTTTAAGTATTGATATGGAGAAGCTCACTGCACGTAATTACTATGATTATTTGCCAAGACTTGGAGCCAATGGTGCGGAGTCGAAAAAAACACGATTCATTGCTCAATTAGGGGGGTGTGTTAAACCCTCTTTCATGATTATTGGAGCGCAAAAAGCAGGAACCTCAGCCTTACACGCAATGCTTTCGAAAAACGAATCAATCGAACAACCAATGAGGAAGGAGGTTCATTATTTTGACGTTGATGAACTTTATAATTCAATGGGGGTTGACTATTACCATTCCTTTTTTCCAAGAAGACCAATTTTTAAAAAATTGGGCTTAAAATACACCACTGACAATGGTCAATTAACTTTTGAGTCAACGCCTGATTATTTATATCACCCAAAAGCTGCTGAAAGAATATTTGCGTATAACCCGAACATTAAACTGATCGTTGTTCTTAGAGATCCATCGCAAAGAGCCTATTCTGGTTGGAATATGTATCGATCCTACGAAAATCATAAACTTTATTCTCATCAATTTGAAACGCGGAGTTTTGGTTTAGCAATTTCGGACGAAATGAAGGTTGTTGAAAATGAAGGTTGGTACGATGACCCTCGAGGCTATGTTAGGCGTGGACTATATGCAAGGCAATTGAAATTGTTTTTAACTTTTTTTGATCGAACCCAGTTATTGGTCTTGAATCAAAAGGAATTGAAAAACAATGCTCAGGGTGTGGTAGAAAAAGTTTGTGATTTTTTGTCGATTGCCCCAAATAAAGTAGACAATGAACAAATTCATAAAAGAACGTATGAGGAACCCTATCCAAATGAAATTCTTGATACCCTAAGCGAATTTTATGAACCCCACAACCGAGATCTTTTCGACTTGTTGGGATTTGAAATCAATTGGTGAATGAAAAAAAAAATACTCTACATAATGTGTATTTCCCATTCTGGTTCGACCGTTTTGGGAAACATTATAGGGAGTCATACCAGAGCGATTCATTTAGGTCAAATAGGAACTGCCTGTATGCGAAAGGACAGGCGTGTATGTCATGTCTGTCAAGAAAATGAATGCCCTGTTTGGGATAAAACCTTTAATGACGAATTTTTGGATGGAATCAATGCCTCCTATCAACAATATCAATTGGATCAGCTTAGTTTGATTGGAAGGTTGAAAAGTGTATTTCGCCAATACCGTTCAGCTGAGGTTTATAGTAAAGTATTTGACAACCCAATGTTGGATTTCGATATTATGGTTGACTCTACGAAGTCGATTCCTTGGTCACGATTCAATGCGTTGAATCGTGACTATGAATACTTCTACCTTTTTCTATACAGAGACCTACGAGCAATTTGGGCATCAAAACAAAGAAAATTTGGAAAGGAGAGGCATGGAGAGTCATATTTAAAAACACTCAAAGCATGGGTACATCCAATTATTAAATTTTCTCAGACAATTCCAGAAACACACAAGCTTAGTTTAAATTATGAAGCGCTAATAAAAGAACCACGGATTCATTTAAGCAGGATTACTGATCTTTTAGGTGTTGGATTTGAAAATACAATGATGGACTATGAGTTAAAGGTTCATCATATCAGTTCGGGAAATCAAACGGTCACAGAACAAAATAAGAAGGGGCTTGGATTGAAGCAGAACTTGACTAATCTTGAAGTGGGCAATCGCGATTTCTACGCAAAAAAGGCTTCGGGATTAGTTTTGGATGAGCGATGGAAGTCGGAGCTGAGTGACGCTGACCTTCACACTTTTGATGTTCTATTAAAAGAAACAAACGCAAAAATCGGATATCCGGATTAGTGCATGTGCGGAATAGCCGGAATATGGGATTTTCAGCAACGTGTGTCGCTGAACACGTTGCAGCGGTTTACCGACTCACTTAGTCATCGCGGACCTGATGGCGCTGGGTATGAGCTATTGTACGAAGGCTCGTTGGGCTTGGGTCACCGCAGGTTGAGTATCCTTGATTTGTCCGAGTTAGGAAAGCAGCCCGTGTCCTATGCCGGTCAGCGTTATTGGCTGACGTATAACGGAGAGGTGTTTAATTTTTCGGATATAAAAAGGGAGTTAGAGACTAAAGGCCATGTCTTTCGATCAAGTTCCGATTCCGAAGTGGTTTTGGCGGCTTATGCCGAATGGGGGGCAGAATGTTTAGAAAAGTTTAATGGTATGTGGGCCATTGCTATTTGGGACGATCGGGAGAAATCGCTGTTTATGGCGCGCGATCGTTTCGGGATCAAGCCTTTATATTACATGCTGCAGCCGGGGCGTCAATTTGCATTTGCTTCGGAAACACGATCGTTTAAGTTTTTGGATGGCTTTGAACGCTCTGTTAATGCCCATATGGTAGACCTATGTACTGATAATGAGTATGCACTGGAGGGAATTGGTTATACCATTTTTGATCACATCTACCAATTGCTGCCCGGACATTACATGATTGTTCGCGCAGGTACGATGCAAATACAACAAAAGCGATGGTGGGATATCCGCGAACAACACGTTGAAACCAAAGACACTTTGGGTGATCAGGCACAGGCGTTTTACAGTTTGTTTCGCGATGCGTGTAAGATCCGTTTGCAAAGTGATGTTCCATTGGCCACGGCCCTGAGTGGAGGTTTGGATTCCACATCGGTCTATAGTACGGTTTCTGATCTTTTACGAACTGAATCCCTAGAACGGGTCAATGCCAATTCCCAGCGCGCATACACGGCTGTTTTTCCGGGTTTGAAAGTCGATGAGTTGGAATATGCTACAATAGCAGCAGCATTTGTCGGTTCCAAAACACATCAGATTCAGGTCGAGCCTGAAGCGTTGATTGAGCGTTTAGAATATGAAACTCAAATGGGAGATTATCTGGGGCGACCTATTTCATCTATTTCAGCGGTTTATCGCGGAATGAAGTCCGATGGGATTTCGGTTTCCATGGACGGGCACGGGGTGGATGAAATGCTTTACGGATACCGGAATATGGTTTACGGATTGTACAATCACAGCCTTTACACTCGAGGGATGAATCCGCAGCCTTATGCGGATGTTTTGCTTAACATGTATTACAGTAATGACCGTGATTCTGTGAAGTCGCGTTTTGAAAAGGAACTACAGCAAAAACAAAGGAGTGAGCGGCAATGGAATTATAAGGTGAAGGCGATTCTGAAAAGCGTGCTGAAAGGCAATGGATATGGTGGGGATGAGTTTGTTCCGGTGCACTTACCCGAATTAAGTGATCGGCCTTATCGGTTTGAAGATTATCCCTATCCGGAGCGAATGCTTTACTTTGAGTTTTTCCAAAACACCCTTCCTGCGTTGCTTCGCAATTTTGATCGTGCAGGTATGATGAACAGTGTGGAAATCAGAATGCCATTTATGGACTATCGCCTTGTCAAGATGGTGTTTGGGTTACCACAAGCTTCCAAAATTGGACAGGGCTTCACCAAATTGGTTTTGCGTGAGGCCATGCGCGGAAAAATGGATGAGAGCCTACGCACCAGAACCTATAAGGTGGGGATTAGCAGTCCGATGGAAACTTGGTTTAATCGTTATTTGAAAGACTGGGCATTAAGTCATACGCAAGGTGAGGTAAAGCACTCACTGGAGCATGCATACAAGCATAACACCCTTAGTGCAGCGATTGTCAATCAGGCTTGGAAACAAATTAACGCCAAACTGATTGCTTGAAATGAAGGAAAATGCATTGGTGAGTGTGGTGATTCCGACCAAAAATAGAAGTGTTGAACTAAGACGCGCAATCAATTCTGTGTTGAAACAAACACATCAACATTTTGAAGTACTGGTAGTAGATGATCAGTCAGAGGAGGATATCAAGGGTGTGGTGGTAGATTTTGATGACGAACGAGTTAAGTATTTAGATAATACAACACAGGTGTCAAACGCCAATGTTTGCCGCAATATTGGAGTAAAGGAAGCGCGGGGCGAATACATTGCCATGTTGGATTCGGACGATGAGTGGCTCCCTATTCACTTGGAATCCAAAATTAACTTTGTTAAAACACATGGTTGTGACGGGGTTTTTGGGAGTGCATTCATCGATGATGGAGAGTCCAAAAGATTAAAGTTAAGTCGTGATTTTTTAGAAGGTGAATTGCCATTAGATTATATTCTTGGAGATGGGAGCGCACAAACATCATCTTATTTTTTTGTTGCTAATAGTGCCAAGAAAGTCGATTGGGATGAAAATTTAAGACGACATCAAGATTATGATTTCTTTGCGCAGTTTTTCAGGACGTTTAGTTTTCTGCCGTCACAAGACCCTACAAGTATTATACATTGGCGAAAAGGAGAGTACCGTAATCAGGATGTTTCTTCACAGGTTCTGTTTTTGTTGAAGAATAAACACAACATGTCCATTAATACTTATGTGAAGTATGTTACTTCAAGTTATGCGAAATTAGCAGGACATCAGGGTTTTGACTCAAAGGAGGCTGAGTTCTTTAAACGAGAGAGCCTTAAACTCATTCCGTTTCTTTCACTTTCAGATTTTCAATTGATTCAACCAAATGGCGGAAAATTCGAAAAAGTTGTTCAACGATTAAAATATGTTATTTACGTCTTGTTTTCCTAAAAGTCTATAATTCAATAAATTAGGATAAAGTTGATGAAAATACTAAGTGATAAATGAATAGATTCTTATTTATTACAACAACTTCCCCAAAGTCTTGTAAAATCGATTCGTTGAGAAATCAGCTGTATAATCGATTGTTTTTTAAACGTATTGCTGAAATCACCTACCCCAATGTGGAATTCTGGATTATTGGAGAAGTGCCTGAAAACCAGTCGAAGGTCAAAAACCTGAATATTCGTTTTTTTGATACGGACAAAAAAACAAAGGGTGATCGTTTGCGTGAGGTGTATGAACGATTGAAACAAACTTCAAAACAGTTTGACTACATCTCTCGATTGGACGATGACGATATTTTGTCTATATCTGTTTTAGAGAAATATGCTCATTCTGCGGCTGACTTGATCATGGATCGATATCACACTTTTCTCGATATTACCAGCGGTCGTTATGGTCAGCAGCGGAGAGAATGGGTGGCAAACACCGCATTTCATAAGTATGAACATGCCATGCAGATCATCGACCCCGAAAATGGAACAGGGCTTTTGTTTGACTATGATCACGCCAAAAGTTGGATCAACTATTATCAGGAAAAGCAGATCGAATACACCTCAAAGGAAGGTCCGATTTACATGCGGGTTCTAAATCCGCATTCCATAACCGCCCTAGGTGGAGAAGGCGTCTATTCTCAACAAGATTTCGAGGCATTTTTTAAGTATCTCCGAGCCTTCGGTTATTTTCAAGCAGCGACTTATCCAAAAGGGTTCGAACACATATATCCCGATGTGATGGAAATTGTCAAATCCCTCGATTTTCCAGAAAACACACTAAATACTCGCCCCTCTGTTTTCAATAAGATAATATCAAGGTTGAGATGAATTCAACAAGAGCTGGTTTTGGTGAGTTTTCTAGGAATTTGTTTTTGCTATTTCAATGATTATTTGATGTGGGAACTTCTATTATCATCTTTTCAGGCAGTTATCCGTTTGAGAAAGGGGAGACCTTTTTAGCAAATGAAGTGCATGTGTTGTCTCAGGAGTATGACCGGGTTTATGTGGTCTGTTCAGCCCGAGGAAGTGGCCAATATTGGCAAGTGCCAGATAATGCAGTAGTGGTGCGTGCAAGAGACTTAAAAGCAGGTGGTGCCATTTCTTATGGACAGATGTGGTGGCTGTTAGTGCTAGATGTGATTTCAGGACAAACCCCATGGGCATCAATACGCGAGAACACTGCCTTGTTGAAAGACAAGTTTAAGTTGGCCTCCAAAGTGGCAGCATTTATTTCCTCAGAGCAGATTAACGATTCCATTTTTTATAGCTATTGGTTTGATGATTGGGCTACGGTGTTGGCAATTCTAAAAGACAAAGGATTGGTCCATTCTTTCATTTCACGTGTCCATCGTTTTGACCTTTTTGAAGAGCTGCGACCCATGGCTCGAATTCCATTCAGGGGTTTCCAGTTAAAGCATGTTACTCAAGTGTATTCGGTATCGGAGGTGGGAACGCAGTACCTGAAAAATAAATATCCAAGATACGCGCATAAATTCGAGACTGCATACCTAGGCACGGAGGATTGCGGTGAAAACCCCCTCGATAAAGAAGTTTTTCATGTGGTTAGTTGCTCCAATTTGGTGCCTGTCAAGAGGGTTGAGCTTATTGTGAGTGCCGTAAAGAAAATGCAAAATGTGCGATGGACTCATTTTGGCGATGGAAAACTTCGTCCAGCATTGGAACAGATGGCACAGGAAGCCATGCAGCGAAACCCTTCCATTCACATTACATTTAAGGGGCATGTGAAAAATGTGGATGTGATGCGCTACTATGAAAAAAATCCAGTCAGTGTCTTCATCAACGTGTCTTCATCGGAAGGATTGCCTGTGAGCATTATGGAGGCAGCCAGCTTTGGCATTCCCATTGTGGCTACCGATGTGGGAGGAACACGGGAGATTGTCAATAAAGAGACAGGAGTATTGATTTCTTCAGAACCAGACGTCAATGAAATAATCCATGCGCTCAATCAAGTGCGAGACGAATTTGACACACCCGAAAAACGCAATGATGTAAGGAGGTTTTGGCAAAATCATTTTGTGGCTGAGAAAAACTATCGCTCCTTTGTTGTAGAGTTGAATCAACGCTCTTCTCATGAATGAAAAATGATTGAAGTCGTCCGTTTGAACTGAGTTGATAAGTTTGTGGTATACCTTCACAGGCATTATTGATAAATCTCAAGATCTAAAAAGCTCAAGGCCAAATTACAGCATATGAAATCACAACCAGTTATTGGAAAATACACCATTGTCCATGAGGATGTTCAATTGGGTGAGAACGTGACAATCGGCAGTTTTTGTCATATACACGAAGGTGTGGTTATTGGGGATAACACCGAGATCAAGGATTATGTGGAATTAAGGAATGGTACTGTTATTGGGCGCAACTGCGTGATTGATTCACGTGTTAGTTCATCAGGAAACTGTTCCATTGGTGATGGAGTTACATTGCGTTATGATACGATCATCGCAAGAGGTGTGAGTATTGGAGATAACACCTATGTCTGTCCTAGGGTGATGACGAATAATTTAAATACGGGCAAGGATCAAATAGGTGGAGCGCATATTGGCGCAAACTGCTTTATTGGAACAAATGCAGTTATTCAACATGGCATAACCATTAAGAATAATACTGTGATTGGGTCTATGGCTTTTGTTAATAAAGACTGTGACTCAAATAGCTTGTATGTTGGTATTCCTGCAAAAAAGAAATAGATGGCTCAAGGTGATAAAGTGGGCGTGTCTGATGTATATGCCTATGTGCAGACCATAGCTGTTTGTCATGGGTTTGCGTTATCGGAGAATATCAAGGTTTCTTCAGTGGGTAACCCCAGTTCGGTCAAAAACAACCAACTTATCTGGGTTTCAGATGAATTGGTGTTTCAGCGTGTGATGGGTGAAACTTCTGGGAGTATTTTGATTGTTCCCTTGAATTTCGAGCCAAGTTCAAATGTGAATGGAAACGCGGTTATTGCTGTTGACCACCCTAAATGGGTCGTTGCTCGTGTAATAAAAAAGTTCTTTATTGAACAACCTGAGTGGGGAGTTCATTCCTCTGCGATTATCCATCCAGAGGCAATTATTCATGATGAAACCTTTATTGGTCCTCATACTTATGTCGGTCGTTGTGAAATATCTCAGGGAACTGTACTCGATGGGCATAATTATATATATGACAACGTTTTCATTGGTAAAAACGTGAGAGTTCATGCGAACACCGTTTTGGGAAGCGCTGGCAGCGGTTTTGTCAAGAATCCGAAGGGAGATTGGGAGGAGTTTCCGCAATTAGGGGCGTTGATCATTAGGGATAATGTTGAAATAGGCTCAAATACGTATGTGAATAAGGGTGCCTTGGTGGATACCTTTATCGGTGAAAATGTTAAGATAGGCCTTTCCTGCTGTATTGGACACAACGTTAAGATAGGCAGAAATTCAATGATTTTAGCAAACTCCGTGATAGCGGGAAGCACCGTTATCGAAGAAAATGTATATGTTTCCATTGGGGTCACCGTTAGAAATAAGGTAACCATTGGGGCAAACGCTACCCTTGGTATGGGAACAGTTGTTACCAAAAATGTACCTCCCAATTCCACATTAGTTGGGAATCCGGCTAAATCGATTAGTTAGGGATATCTGCACTGCATGAAAAAAGTGTTGATTGTTTCTTATTTGCTATCCACTAGAAAAGGCGTTGGCGGAAGAAGGTGGCTTAAGTTTGCTAATCAGCTAAGTAAGGATGGTTATCAAGTTTCTGTGTTGACTGCACAAAATCACTTTGACCCTGAAGAGTTAGATCCTAGTATCGAGTGCCATTTTTTTAAAGCAAATTACCCGAGTGTATTGGATCAATATCCTGAAAGTATTTGGGATAAAATTCGCTACAGGTTTGCTGTATTTTTTTTGTCCATAGTTGTGAATGGTACAATTTACGATGTCGGATCTCGATTGGGTGATGTTACGAAGAAACGGGTGAGGGCCATATTAGAATCATCGAATTACCCGAGTGTTATCGTATCTGGTGCACCATTTAGCTTTCTATATTTTATGGCAGAGCTTAAAGCTGAAAATCCAAGCGTGAATTTGATATGTGACTTTCGTGATCCTTGGACATGGGGGAAAGGTTACGGTATGAGGAGTATTTCAGGTAGAAGAATGCTGATTGAAAAGAATAGGGAAAGCTTGGTTTTTCAGAAGGCAGATTATATAACTAGTGCCTCTTATGACGTGAAGGAATACATTGACGCAAAACTCACGTTGGCTGGACAGACTGAAAAATCGTTGCTATTGATGAATGGAATCGAATCACGCGTCTCCAAACTCATACAAAAAAGAACAAATCGTGATGGTATCATATTAACTCATATCGGAACAATCGGGAACGAAACTTCAAAATATTGGAAAAGGTTTCTCGACTACCTAGAGTTTTCTACATCTAAAATTGAAGTTAGGATATATGGAAACTCGAATAGGGAGTTCATTGATGAAGTAACTCGCAGAAAAATGACTGAAGTGTTTTTTTTTGATAGAGTACCGGAGCAAGATTTGGAACATATTTTACTTGAGGCAGATGCTTTGCTGATGTTTAAACGTGATGAACTTCCAAATTCTTTCGCTTCAAAGTTCTTTGATTATATAAAGTCAAGGAGGCCTATTATTGTTTACACTTTGGACGGTCTGGTTAGCGAAGAAATAATTAGGAATAATATCGGGTATGTTTTTACTGATAATACTCCTTTAGAAGAAGTGGATATCATATTGTCGGGAATTGATAATGATCCCAATTTCAATGATGAATATGATTGGTCAAAGTATACAATTGAAAAGCTCGCTAAAAAACTTCATAGAATTCTCGTTTAGGATTGAGATATGCTATTCCATCTTAATAAGAGATTAAATGAGGAGGCGTTCGGAAATGTCAATGGCAGAATTGATTGACTCAGTTCATGTACGCATAGATGTTTTTTTGGTCGTTTCTTTGTCTTGTGAAACTAGCATAAGGCAATCTGAGCATTATGTTTTGCGATAAATGTGAGCTAATTTGGATTCAGTGCCTGTCGACTCATTAATTCAATTTGATTGTAACAATGAAAACCAATCCTTTTGTCCAAAAAGTAATCCATCTCAATCAAGCAATTCCTGATCGAATTATGTTTCACCAGGAGGTCGGGAAACTACTTGTTGAGATGGGGCAGGATAAGTCTTTTTGGGAAGAGGTTTTC